>NZ_SCTC01000003.1 GCF_004299445.1 Phenylobacterium sp.
CCTGCCGGCGCCCACCTTCTTCCCCGACCCCGAACCCGCCACACCCGAAGACGTCGCCGCCGCCAACGCCGCCGCCCGCGCCTTCACCGCCGGCCTGCACGCGACGGCACCGCATCACACCCCGGCGCGTCCCTCGAAACCGCCCTGGCGCCCCTCCGGCTGACGCCCCACCCGCGCGAAGCGCCCTCTATTTCGAACCACGAACCACACGAACCACACGAACGCTCCCAGGCCACCGCTCGGAGCGCGCGACCGCATGTTCGTGTGGTTCGTGTGGTTCGTGGTTGAATCCAAACAGCGCCTGCGGCGCGCACAGCGTCCGAGGCCCAGCCCTTTCCGCGCCTTCCGCAATTTCGGGAGTTCAAACCACAGGACGTTCCGCCCCTTAAGCCGGCGGCCCTTTGTGCTACATATGTTCCAAATGTCCCTGTTCGACTCGACTCCCACCCCCCGCATCTCCGACCTGGCCCGCGTCGACGCGCGGCCGGACGACTATCTTGCGGGCCTCAATCCCGAACAGCGTGAGGCCGTCGAGACCGTGGACGGCCCGGTGCTGGTGCTCGCGGGCGCAGGGACGGGCAAGACCAAGGTGCTGACCACCCGACTGGCCCACATCCTCGCCACCGGCCGGGCCCGACCGTGGGAACTGCTGGCCGTCACCTTCACCAACAAGGCCGCGCGCGAGATGCGCGAGCGGATCGCCCATATCATCGGCCCGTCGGCCGAGGGCCTGCGCTGGCTGGGCACCTTCCACTCGGTGGCCGCCCAGATCCTGCGCCGTCACGCCGAGCTGGTCGGCCTGAAGTCGAACTACACGATCCTCGACACCGACGATCAGGAACGCCTGATCAAGCAGATCCTCGAGGCCGAGAACATCGACGCCAAGCGCTGGTCGCCCAAGATGCTGGCGGGCCTGATCGACCAGTGGAAGAACCGCGGCTGGCGTCCCGACCAGCTGCCGCCCTCCGAGGCCCAGGCCTTCGCCAACGGCAAGGGCCAGGCGATGTACCGCCTCTACCAGGAGCGGCTGCGCATCCTGAACGCCTGCGACTTCGGCGACCTCCTGCTGCACAACCTGACCATCTTCACCAGCCAGCCGGACGTGCTGGCCGAGTATCACAACCGCTTCCGCTACCTCTTGGTCGACGAGTACCAGGACACCAACGTCGCCCAGTACCTGTGGCTGCGCCTCCTGGCCCAGAAGAGCCAGAACCTCTGCTGCGTGGGCGACGACGATCAGTCGATCTACGGCTGGCGCGGCGCCGAGGTGGACAACATCCTGCGCTTCGAGCGCGACTTCCCGGGCGCGAAGGTGGTCCGGCTGGAGCGCAACTACCGCTCGACCAGCCACATCCTGGCCGCCGCCTCGGGCCTGATCGCCACCAACAAGAGCCGCCTGGGCAAGACCCTGTGGACCGAGGCCAACGACGGCGAAAAGGTCGTGGTGCGCGGCATCTGGGACGGCGAGGCCGAGAGCCGGCTGATCGCCGAGGAGATCGAGCGGGCCAAGCGCAAGGGCCGCAAGTACTCCGACATCTCGATCCTGGTCCGCGCCTCGTTCCAGATGCGGGCCTTCGAAGAGCGGTTCGTCCTGCTCCAGATCCCCTATGTGGTCATCGGCGGCCCGCGCTTCTTCGAGCGCGCCGAGATCCGCGACGCCATTGCCTACCTGCGGCTGATCCAGTCGCCGGCCGACGACCTGGCCTTCGAGCGGATCGTCAACGTTCCCAAGCGGGGCATCGGCGACACCACCGTCCAGCGCCTGCACGCCCTGGCCGGCATGCGCCCCACCCGGCTGCATGACGACGCTCCGCTGTTCGACGGCCGCACCGGCGAGGTGGTGAACGAGGCCGAGATCTCGGGCGCGACCCGCTTCCGCACCCTGACCCAGGCCGCCGAGGAGATCGTCCGCACCGACGAACTGGCCGCCCGCACCCGCACGTCGCTGGCCAACTTCCTGCGCGATCTCGACCGCTGGCGCAGCCAGGCCGGCCAGGTCCACCACGCGCGCCTGATGGAGGCGGTGCTGGAGGAGAGCGGCTACACCGACGCGCTCAAGCTCGACAAATCGCCCCAGGCCCAGGGCCGGCTCGAGAACCTGAAGGAACTGGTCCAGTCGATGGGCAGCTACGAGACGCTGGAGGCCTATCTCGAGCATGTCTCGCTGGTGATGGAGCTCGAGCGCGGGCCCCAGGCCGACAGCGTCCAGGTCATGACCCTGCACCAGGCCAAGGGGCTGGAGTGGCCGCTGGTCTTCCTGCCCGGCTGGGAGGAAGGCGTCTTCCCGTCCCAGCGCTCGATGGACGAGAGCGGCGAAAAGGGCCTCGAGGAGGAGCGCCGACTGGCCTACGTCGGCATCACCCGCGCCCGCGAAGAGGCCCGCATCAGCTTCGCCGCCAACCGCCAGGTCTACGGCCGCTGGACCAGCCAGCTGCCCAGCCGCTTCGTCGACGAACTGCCGCTGGCCAACGTCGAGGCCAGCTCCGAGACTGGCTACTACGGCGGCGGCCCCGGCATGCAGCAGCACGGCAGCCGCTGGGACGAGGACCCCAAGTTCGGCAACGGCTACGATTCACCGGGCTGGCGCCGCGCCCAGGCCAACCAGTACCGCGGCAGCCACCCGGGCCGGCAGGCTGTCATCGAAGGCGACGGCCGCCTCGTCGCCACCTCCGCCAGCTCGGCCGCCTCGGACTTCAAGCGCGGCGACCGCGTCTTCCACATCAAGTTCGGCTACGGCTCGGTGAAGGGCGTCGAAGGCAACAAGCTCACCGTCGCCTTCGACAAGGCCGGCGAAAAGAAGGTCATCGACAGCTTCGTGGAGAAGCAGGGATAGATGCAGCGCCCCCTCCACCGCTTCGCGGTCCCCCTCCCCCATTGGCATGGGGGAGGAACTGAAGTGGTTCGATTGCCCCCAGTTCCTCACCCGCTTGCGGGGGAGGGGGACCACGAAGTGGTGGAGGGGGCGCTGGCGCCGCGCCAAGGCGTTGCCATCCCTACCCCTTTGCTCTCTCATCCCCCCGGGGATCGGGACATCGCATGCCAATAGCGGCCGCCAGGGTCTATTCGGAGGGACATCGTCTGCGGCACCTGCGGGTGCATGACGCGGACGACCGGCCGGTGCAGGCGCACCAGTTCGCCTGGATCGGGCTGGTGGATCCCGAACCCGCAGAACTCGGCCCGCTCCAGGCCAAGTTCGGCCTGCACCCGCTGGCGGTCGAGGACGCGCTCTGCGAGCACCCGCTGCCCAAGGTCAGCGTCTACGGCGACCAGATCTTCGTGGCCGCCCGCACGGCCCGGCTCGAGGGCGAGACCATCGTCTATGGCGAGACCTGCGCCTTCCTCTGCAAGAACACGATCATCACGATCCGGCGGGGCGGCGCGCATGCCTACACCGAGGTGCGCCGCCACCTGGAGGATGCGCCCTCCCTGCTCAGCCACGGCGTGGCCTATGTGCTCTACGCGCTGCTCGACTTCATCGTCGACACCTACCAGCCCATCGTCGACGAGATCGAGGAGGAGGTTCTCGCCATCGAGCGCCGCTGCCTCGACGCCTTCCTCAGCCGCGACGACGTCACCCACCTGTTCAACCTGCGCCAGGAGCTGACGCGCTTCCGGCGCATGCTGGGCCCGATGGAGGAGGTCTGCGCCAAGCTGGAGCACCTCCATCTGCCCTTCATGAACGCCGCGATCCGCCCCTACTTCCGCGACGTGGGCGACCACGTGCGCCGCGTATCCTCGGCTATCGAAGGTCTGCGCGAGGTGCTGTCGTCGGTGTTCGAGGTGGCCAACCTGTTCGAACAGCAGCGCCAGAACGACGTCAGTCGCCGCCTGACCGCCGGCGCCGCGATCCTCGCGGTGCCCACCATGATCTTCGGCCTCTACGGCATGAACTTCGACGTGATGCCCGAACTGCGCTGGCAATACGGCTATCTGGTCGTGGTCGCGGTCGTGGTCGTCATCTGCGTCGGCCTCTATCTCGCGTTCCGCCGCGCCAAGTGGCTGTGAAGCTGCAACCAACTCGCGGCCCGCGCGTATGTGCGGCATGGGGAAATTCATCCGCAGCGACGATCTCAAGCGAATCTTCACCGGCGCGAGCCTCGCCGTCCTGGCCGGCCTGATGCTGGGGGGCGCCGTCCAGCCCCCGCTGAGCGACGGCATCCTCGCGCCGCAGCAGACGTGGGCCGGCGGCGGCGCCCGCAACTACGCCGCGGGCGCTGAGCGCGGACTGAGCGCCTACGCCGCCCAGGTCCCCGACTACGTCACCGGGACGAACTACACCCAGGCGCCGCCCGTGGCCGACCGGGTCCTGGCCTACGAAGAGCGCGCCGAACCCGCCGCCTACGACATCGCCGAGCACGCCCAGACCGCCGAGGCCACCGCGCCGACCCGCTGGGAGGACGAGCCCCGAGAGGCGCCGCTCTACCCCTCGCAGAGCGGCAACGCCTACAACCCATCCGACCTTCCGCAGCCGCCCGAGCCGCCGGTCGAGCTTTTCGACCCCGCCTGAGACGAGAGAGCTGAGCGTATCGCCCCTCGCCTTTCGTCACCTCTGCCTATAGAGCCTCCCGCCCATGAGCGACGAGGCCATCCAGATCATCGCCCGCGGCCCCCGCGCGGTCGCCGAAGCCGCAGCGGCCGCCCTTGAGGCGGACCCCGCGACCGAGGCCCTCACCTTCTCCATCCTGGAGGAGGACGAGGACCATGACGTCTGGCGCATCGACGCCTTCCCCACCGAGGCCGACGAACAGGCCGCGATCGTCGAGGTTCTGAAGGGCTACCCCGGCCTGCGCGTCCTGGTCGAGAAGCTGGCCGACGCGGACTGGCTGGCCATGGCGCTGTCCGGCCTGCCGCCCGTGCGCGCAGGCCGCTTCTTCGTCTACGGCGCCCACGACAAGGGCCTCGCTCCGGCCAGCACGGTGAACCTGCGCATCGAGGCGGGCGCCGCCTTCGGCACCGGCCACCACGGCACGACGATGGGCTGCCTCCAGGCGTTCCACGACCTGCTGAAGGCCAAGCGATTCAAGCGCGTTCTCGACGTGGGCTGCGGCACCGGCGTGCTCGCCATCGCCGCGGCGCGCACCGGCACGCCGATCGCCGTCGGCACCGACATCGACGCCCCGTCGGTGCGGATCGCCAATGAGAACGCCCGGCTGAACCAGTCGACCGCCCGCTTCGTCCACGCCTTCGGCCTGAACGACGCCCTCGTGCGCAAGGATGGCCCCTACGACCTGGTGTTCGCCAACATCCTGGCCCCGCCGCTGGTGGCGCTGTCGCAGGACATCAAGCGGGCGCTGAAGCCGGGCGGCCTGACGATCCTGTCGGGCCTACTGCGCACCCAGGAGCGTCGGGTGACGGCGGCCTACACCTCCAAGGGCTTCCGGCTCGTGCGCCGGCTCCACCGGGACGCCTGGGCTACGCTGGTCCTGCAACGCCCCTAGGAACCGACGTCGCCCCGCCACGTTCTTCCTGCCCGTCCAAGCGGGGCCGTGAAGCGAAGGACGATGACGATGCCGGACTACGAACGGGTCACCACCACGACGACCGAACCCGAGCGGGTCGTGATCCGCCGCGGGGGCAACGCCACCGGCTGGTGGATCGCGGCCCTCGTCGCCATCGTGGCGCTGGTGGCGGTGTTCTTCATGGTCAGCGCCACAGGCCCCAGCGCCGACGACCTGCAGGCCGCGCGTGACCAGGGTGTCGCCGAGGCCAATCTCGCCAACGCCGCGGCCAGCGCACAGCTCGCCGCCGCCAACGCCGCCCAGGCCGCTCAGGACGCGGCGACGGGCGCCGCCTCGGCCACAGAGAGCGCCGCCAAGGCTGCGGCCGATCGCACGGAACAGGCCGCCGCGGTGGCCGCCGACACGGCCGAGGACGCTGTCAGCGTCGAGCCGCCCCGCTAGCCCACCGCCTTCTTCGCTCCGAGCGTCGCCAGCCAGTGACGCTCGCGGGTCTTGATCAGGTCGGCGCGGCCCAACGGCGTCAGGTCCTCATCGTCGATGCGCTCCAGCGGCTCGAAGCTGAAGGCCTCCGCGCCATGGGCGTTCCAGGCCGTCTGCAGGTCGCGGTTGCCATGGCCGCCGGTGCGCAGGCTGAACCACAGGGAGTTCTGCTGGGCGTCGAGATTGCGCGATCCCGCGACCCAGACCTCACCGGTCGGCGCGCAACGGATCGCATAGACGCCGACCGCCACCTTCCGTTCCTTCCAGTCTCGGACGGCCTCACGGCGGGATTGCTTGTCCATCAGGCGCGCTCCGCACTGCGCAGGCGCCAACCTGCGCACAGGCCGAGGAAGCCCACGAGGCCCACTGGTCCGACGAGGAACGTCAGCGCCAGGCAGGGCAGCACCAGCAGGTAGGGCAGCCGCCGTCGCGCCGCCTCCTCGACCGCCCACGTCCCCACCCAGAGATCGAAGGCCAGATAGTGGGTCCAACCCAACACAGCGTGCTCCGGCTGCGCGAAGAGCGCGCTGACCCCGGCGAGCGTCGTGAAGTCGGGCGCGCCGCCCTCGGACAGGCCGCGCGCCAGCAGCACCACGTAGACCACAGACAGGGCCGCCGCGAACCCACGGGCCGCGAGCACGATCGGCTCGCGGCGTAACGGGTAACAGACAAGCACGACCCAGGCCGCCAGGGCGGCGATGTTGGTCACGCTGAACACAAGCTCGGGATTCATGGCGTCGCTCCGCAGTCGGACGGGCTCCATATAGGCTATAGACGGAAAGTCAATTTTACCCGGACACAATAAGCACGTCGCCGGCCCTTTGCCGAGCCCGCGGGAAGGGCTTACATCCCTGTCCATGCGTCAGACCTTCGATGAGACCACCGACCGCTCGTTTGGGCCCCGCCATGTGCCGCTGATCCGGGAAGCCATGGCGCAGCAGGGCCTGGACGGGTTCCTCGTCCCGCATGAGGACGAGCATCAGAACGAATACCTCCCGGCCGCCAACGACCGCCTGGCCTGGGCCACCGGCTTCACCGGCTCGGCCGGCGCCGCCGTGATCCTGAGGGACAAGGCTGCAGTCTTCGTGGACGGCCGCTATACGCTGCAGGTTCGCGACCAGGTGGACGCCCAGTTGTTCGAGATCCGCGACCTGGTCGAAGGCGGCGTGCCCGCCTATCTGGAAACCGCGACCGCGCGCGGCCAGAGGATCGGCTACGACCCGCGCCTGCACAGCCCCGACGCCCTGGCCCGCCTGAAGGAAGCCGCCGCCAAGACCGGGGCCGCCCTCGTCGCGGTCAATGACAACCCTCTGGACCGCGCGTGGGGCCAGGCTCGTCCGGCCCAGCCGACCGCCCCTGTCGTCCCCCATCCGGCCGAGTTCTCGGGCGAGGACTCCAATGCCAAGCGCGCCCGGGTCGGCAAGGCGGTGGCCGCGCGCGGCGGCGACGCGGCCGTGCTGACGGCGCCCTCGACCATCGCCTGGTTGTTCAACGTGCGCGGCGGCGACGTCATCCGCTCGCCCCTGCCCCTCGGCCAGGCCATCCTGAACAAGGACGGCGCGGCGCGCCTGTTCCTGGATCCGGCCAAGGTGACGCCGGACCTGCGCGCGTGGCTGGGCAATCAGGTGCGGCTGGAGACGCCCGATGACCTGCCCGCCGCGCTGGCCGAGTTGAAGGGCCAGAGCGTGGTGGTGGACCCGGCTCAGTCCTCGGCCTGGTACTTTGACACCCTGGCCGAAGCCGGCGCGACGGTGATCCGCGCCGAAGACCCCTGCGCCCTGCCTCGCGCATGCAAGAACGCCGTGGAGATCCAGGGCTCGCGCAACGCCCACATTCGCGACGGCGCCGCCCTGACCCGCTTCCTGCACTGGGTCGCGACCGAGGGGCAGGTGAACCCGCCCGACGAGATCACCGCCGTCACCAAACTCGAGAGCTTCCGTGAGGCCACCGGCGCGCTGAAGGACCTGTCGTTCGACACCATCGCCGGCGCCGCCTCCAACGGGGCGATCGTCCACTACCGTCCGACCGAGCGCCTGAACAAGCGGGCTGAGACCGGCTCGCTGCTGTTGATCGACTCCGGCGCCCAGTACCTGGACGGCACCACCGACGTCACTCGCACGGTCGCCATCGGCGAGCCGGCCGCCGAGATGCGCCAGCGCTTCACCCTGGTGCTGAAGGGTCACCTGGCGCTGGCGGGTATTCGCTTCCCGGCCGGGACCACCGGTTCGGCCCTCGACATCCTGGCGCGTCACGCGCTGTGGATGCATGGCCTGGACTACGACCATGGCACCGGCCACGGCGTCGGCAGCTATCTCGGCGTCCACGAGGGCCCACAGCGTATCGCCAAGGCGCCCAACGCGGTAGCGCTGCGCCCCGGAATGATCCTCTCGAACGAGCCGGGCTACTACAAGGAAGGCGGCTACGGCATCCGCATCGAGAATCTGCAGGTCGTCACCGAGGCAGCGCAGATTCCGGGCGGCGAGCGGCCGATGCTGGGCTTCGAAACCCTGACCCTCGCGCCGATCGACCGCCGCCTGATCGACCGCGACCTGCTGAGCGCCGACGAGCGGGCCCAACTCGACGCCTATCACGCCAAGGTGCGAGACGTGATCGGACCCCTGGTGGAACCGGAGGTCCGAAGCTGGCTCCTCGACGTCACGGCGGCGATCTGATGAGCCAGCCCCCCAACGCCCAACAGGCCGCCTACTGGAACGAGCAGGCCGGTCCCACCTGGGTCGACATGGTCGATCCGCTGGACCGGCAACTGGCGCCCCTCGGCCGCGCGGCGATGCGGGCGCTGGCCCTTCGGCCTGGTGAATCCGTTCTGGACGTGGGCTGCGGCGCCGGCGCCACGACGCTGCAATTGGCTGAACAGGTCGGCCCCACCGGACGCGCCACCGGCGTCGATATCTCGCGGCCACTGCTGGAGACGGCGCGCCGACGGGCCGAGCGGCTGGCGAACGTCGAGTTCCTAGAGGCGGACGGCCAGTCCCACCCGTTTCCCGTGGCCGGCTACGACGCGCTCTTCTCTCGCTTCGGCGTGATGTTCTTCTCCGAACCGACGGCGGCCTTCGCCAATCTTCGTCGCGCCCTGAAGCCGGGCGGACGGATGGCGTTCGTTTGCTGGCAGGCGCCGGCCGCGAACCCGATCATGACCCTGCCCATGCAGGCGGCGCTGGCGCACGTGCCCGCACCCCCACCGGCGGCCGATCCCACCGCTCCAGGACCCTTCGCGTTCGCCGACGCGGACCGACTGCGAGGCATTCTGGACGCTGCCGGCTTCAGCGGCGTGGCGGTCAGACCGCACCAGGAGAAGATCGGCAGCGGCGATCTTGAGACGGCCCTGACGGTCTCGTTGAAAGTGGGCCCGCTGGGAGCCCTCCTCAGGGAGAACCCCGATCAACGCGACGCGGTGATCGCCGCTGTCCGCGCGACGCTGTCAGCCCACGACGGCCCAGACGGCGTGAAGCTCGACTCGGCGACCTGGATCGTGACCGCCAACAATCCGGGCTGAGATCCCTCGGTCACATGCCGCGATGGATCGGCACAAGATCGGGGAAGTCGGGCTCGCGGCCCTCTTGCTTGGCCTTGAACGCCTCGGCCATGTGAGGGCCTGCGAACATGCCGGCCTGCCAGGCGCCCAGGTAGTCCAGCGACGCGGCAGTCCCGTGCTCGCGGGCATGGTTGATCATGACCTTGGACCCGGCCACCGCCAGCGGCGCCTTCGTGGCGATCTCGGCCGCCGCGGCGAGCGCATGGGCCACGACGGCCTCGTGGTCGGGCAGCACGGCATTGACGAGGCCGATCTGCAGCGCCTGCGCGGCCGGCATCCGCCGCCCGGTATAGGCCAGCTCCCGCACCCAGCCCTGTGGGATCAGCTTGCAAAGCCTCGGGAACGTGCCCGCGTCGGCGGTCATGCCGATGTTGATTTCCTGGACGCAGAAAAACGCATCAGCGCTGGCGTAACGGATGTCGCAGGCGCTGGTCAGGTCGACGCCGCCGCCGATGCAACCGCCCTGGATGGCGGCGATGACGGGGACGCGCGCCTCGTCCAGGCACGAGAAGGTGTCCTGCAGCGACCGCAAGTGATGGCGCGAAGCTTCAGCCTGCACCCAACGGTCTCCCGGCCGCGCGCCAGCCTCGCCCACCCCGGCGAAATTCTGCAGATCCATCCCAGCGGAGAAGTGCTTGCCGGTCGAGGAAATGACGATGGCGCGGGCGCGCGCATTGTCGTCGATGTCACGCACGATGGCGGGCAGCTCGTTCCAGAACGCCCGGTTCATGGCGTTGTACGCGTCCGGGCGGTTGAGCCGGATGTGGGCGACCCGGCCCTCCAGGGTGACGGAGAAGCAGCTCCAGGCCGTCTCGAACGCGTTGCTCATGTTGTCTCCTCCGGGCGGGACGCCAGTGGTTCGCGCAGACCACCACCTTCACGAAGCGGAAGGGAAGCCCTCGGAGGGCGGATCAGCCCTTTACCTGCATCCAGAACGACGCGCCGTAGAGGTCCACGCTCTCCAGCGGCCCATGGCAGACCGCCTCTCGCGCTTGGCGTCTCAGCGCGGGATCGCGGCCGACCCACCAGCATGGGAATAGGATCTCGAACCGGTCGGGCCCGAACAGCAGCGCCACGGCCAGCAGGTACTGCTCGTTCCACAGCTGGCGCAGGTGGCCGGAGATGTAGTCGTCGGGCAGGTAGATGTCGTGGACCTGGACGATCACGCCGGGCTTCAGCCGCGGCAGGATCTCGGTGAAGAAGACCGTGACGTCCGAGCCCTGAAAGGCGCGGTGCGAACTGTCGAGGAACAGGATGTCGCCGGGGTCCAACGCTTGGAACATCGCCGGGTCGCACTGTTCCAACGGCCGACGGATGACCTCGTCGCAAAGCTGGTCCACGGCGTTGCGCGGCTCGGGATCGATCGAGGTCAGCCGCGTTTGCAGGCCAAGGCGGCTCACGGCGCGACGCGCGAACTTGGTGGATACGCCTGAGCCGATCTCCAGGAAGCGCTTCGGATTGCGCCGCTTCAGCATGGTCGTCAGCGCCATGCCGTCCAGCGCGGGGAACCAGACGTTGAACCAGAACGGGTCCGTGGACTCGTAGCTGCCGCCCAACGCAACCTGCGCGAAGTCGGCCTGCAGCGCGCCCATCTCACCGATGAAGGCGGCGTAGCGGTCGCGGCCGCGTTCCAGAATCGCCGAGAGCTCAGGGTGCGACGTCCGGCCCGCGCCGTGCCGCAACGTGGCGGTGTAGCGATAGTCGGCCAGCTCGAAGGCGTGAACCGCACGCTCGGTCGCAAACACCAGGCCCGTCAGCGGAGCAAGAGGCGCGGCTGCGGGATCGCGCAGCGCCACGGCCCGAGCCCGGGCGGCTTCGGCGCCCGGCTCGCCCGCATCCCGCAGCGCCACGGCCAGGTCGTTCCAGACAACCTCCAGGCTCGGCGCGCGTTCGGCGGCTTCGCGCAGAAGTCTCACACCTTCACCGCCGCGACCCAGCTTGCAGCGAACGACCCCGAGCAGCCGTAGCGCCGCGGGGTTGTCGGGCTCGCCAGCCAGGACCTCGACGAAAATCAACTCGGCCAGGTTCAGCAGGTTGCAGCGCAGTCGGTCGAAGCCGATCAGCAGCATCTCTTCGGTGGCGGCCACTAGGCGCCCACCAGGGCGATCCACTCGTCCTCGGTCAGCACCTGCACGCCGTGCTTTTCGGCGTCCTTCAGCTTCGATCCGGCGCCGGGGCCGGCGACCACCAGGTCGGTCTTCTTCGAGACCGAGCCCGAGACCTTGGCGCCCAACCTTTCGGCCTGCGCCTTGGCCTCGTCGCGGGTCATGCGCTCCAGGCTGCCGGTGAAGACCACGGTCTTTCCGGCGACGGCCGTGTCGGTCTTGGGACGCTCGGCGTCCTTGACCTCGAGCTCGGCCAGCAGATCTTCCACCAGAGCGCGATTGTGATCCTCGGCGAAGAACTCGGCGATCATGCGGGCCGCCACGACGCCGACCGCGTCCACCGAGGCCACTTCGAGGAAGGCGTCACCGGGGATCTCGGACGCCGCCTGCCGGGCGCCGGCCTCGAAACTGGCCCAGTCGCCGAAGCGAGCCTCCAGCGCCGCGCGCGCCTTGGTGTTCAGCTTGGGGATCGCCAGCCGCAGGCGGGCTTCCAGCGAGAGGTCGGGCGGGACCAGCAGCCCCTGCCCCGAGCGCGCGAACTCCAGCACCGCCGACACGGCCGTCGGGCCCAGGCCGTCGAGATCCGACAGCTCGGCATAGAGCGGGCCTGCCATCTGCTCGGCCGCCAGCTTCGAGGTCTCGACGAACCGCGCCACGGTCTCGAAGTGACGCGCCAGCGCCGTCGAGGTGGTCTCGCCGACGTGGCGGATGCCCAGGCCGTAGATGAACCGGTCCAGCTCGATGTTCCGGCGCTCCTCGATGCTGGCCAGAAGGTTGCCGACGCTGGTCTCGCCGAAACGATCGAGCGTGAGGATCTCGTCGCGGCGGTCTTTCAGCCGGAAGATGTCGGCGGGCGAGTTCAGCCAGCCCTTTTCCGAGAAGGTGGTCAGTTGCTTCTCGCCAAGGCCCTCGATGTCGAAGGCGCGCCGGCTCACGAAGTGTCGCAGGTGGGCCAGCTTCTGGAACGGGCAGGCGAACTCACCGGAACAGCGCCGCACCACCGTCTCGGCGCCCGCCGCGGTGGTCTCACGCACCAGCTCGGTGTGAAGCGGGCACGGACAATGGGTGGGGAACTCGAACGGCTCGGGCCCGCGTGGCTCGTCCTCGACGACGCTGACGATCTGGGGGATCACGTCGCCGGCCCGCTGCAGGATCACCGTGTCACCGACGCGCAGACCCTTGCGGGCGATTTCGTCGGCATTGTGCAGCGTGGCGTTGACGACCACGACGCCGCCCACCGTCACGGGGTGCAGCCGCGCGACCGGGGTGATCGCGCCCGTGCGTCCCACCTGGATGTCGATGGCCTCGAGGATCGTGCGGGCCTGCTGGGCCGGGAACTTCCGCGCGATGCCCCACCGGGGCGCGCGGCTGACGAAACCCAGACGCTGCTGCCAGTCGAGCCGGTCCACCTTGTAGACGACGCCGTCGATGTCATAGGCCAGGTGCGGGCGCACCTGCTCCATCGTGGCGTAAGCGGCCAGCAGGCCAGCCGCGTTCTCAACGCGAACGCTTTGCGGGGTGGTCTGGAACCCCCAGTCTTTGAGCTTCTGCAGCGCCTCCCACTGGGTTTGGGCGAACGGCTGCGAGTGGGCGCCCCACGCATAGGCGAAGAAGCGCAGCGGACGGGCCGCCGTAATGGCAGAGTCGATCTGGCGAAGGGAGCCCGCTGCGGCGTTGCGCGGGTTGGCATAGGTCTTCTGCCCGGCCTCGGCGGCGGCGGCGTTGAGCGCCGCGAACTCCTCGTGGCCCAGATAGATTTCGCCCCGCACCTCGATCTCGTCGGGCCAACCCGAGCCCGCCAGCTTGTGCGGGATCTCGCGGATGGTGCGGACGTTGGCGGTGACATCCTCGCCGACCCGCCCGTCGCCGCGGGTGGCCGCCTGGACGAGTTCGCCTTTCACATAGCGGATCGAGCACGACAGCCCATCGATCTTCGGCTCGGCCGTGTAGCCGACGGTCTCGGTCGGCGAGAGCCGCAGGAAGCGGCGGATGCGGGCGTCGAACTCGGCCGCCTCGTCGTCGGCGAAGGCGTTGTCGAGGCTGAGCATCGGCACGCCATGCTCGACGGCGCCGAACTTCTCGGACCGGGCCGCGCCCACCTTCAGCGACGGCGAATTCTCGCGGACCAGATGGGGAAAACGCGCCTCGATCTCGGTGTTGCGCCGCTTGAGCGCATCGTAGTCGGCGTCTGAGATCTCGGGTTCGTCGTGCTGGTGGTAGGCGATGTCGTGCCGCGAGATCTCGTCAGCGAGCCGCGTGAGCTCCTGGACGGCTTCGGCTTCGGTGAGGTCTGCGACGGGGATCATGGGCGAAGGTCTAGCGCGCTCCACGCACCTTGCGCAAAACAGAACAAACAAGCAACTATACTTCCTTTCCCACGGAACGCGCGAGAGGGGGACCGCTCGCCGAAGAGCGGGCGGTCCCCCTCTCCCACTTCGTGGGAAAGGAAGGCGCCTTAAGCGTCCATCAGCGCCCGGGCGGCGGCTCGCGCGGCGTCGGTGATCTGGGCGCCCGCGAGCATTCTGGCGATCTCCTCCTCGCGGTCGGCGGGCGAGAGCACCTCCACGGCCGTGCGGACGTGGTCGGCGCCGCCGGCCTTGGCGATGCGCCAGTGGGCCTCGGCGCGGGCGGCGACCTGCGGGCTGTGGGTGACGACCAGAACCTGGGCGGCAGATGCGAGGCGCTTGAGGCGCAGGCCCACCGCATCGGCGACGGCGCCGCCCACGCCCTGGTCCACCTCGTCGAAGATCATCAGCGGCTGGGGACCGGTCCCCCGGCCGGCCAGGGCCGCCTTCAGCGCCAGGGCGAAGCGGGCCAGCTCGCCGCCCGAGGCGATGGCGCCCAGGTCGCCGAACGGCGCCCCAGGGTTGGTGGCGATCTCGAAGGCCACGCGATCGAGACCCGTGGGGCCGGCGCGGTCCTCGGCCAGGATTTCAACCGCGACCCGGAAGCGGGCCTTCTCCAGCTTGAGCGGCGCGAGTTCGGCCATGACGGCGGACGTCAGGGCGTCACCGGCGACGCGGCGGTCAGCCGAAAGGGCCTTGGCGGCGTCGAGGTAGGCGGCGCGGGCGGCGGCGGCCTGGGCCTCGGCGGCCTTCAGGGTCTCGTCGGCGCTCTCCACGGCCCGCAGGCGCTCGGCGAACTGCAGGCGCAGGCTCGGGAGCTGCTCGACGGCGACGTTCAGCTTGCGAGCGAGGCCCCGCAGGTCGAACAGCCGCTCCTCGGTCTTCTCCAGGCGGTCGGGCTCGAAGTCGAAGGCCGCGGCGGCGTTGTCGATCGCAGCTTCGGCCTCGGCCGCCTCGACCAGCACCCGGTCCAAAGCCTCGGCGGCGGCGGCCAGGCGGCTGGTGGCTGGCCCCTCGGCGGCGGCGCCGGCGGTCAGCGCGCGCTCCCGCGCGCGCTCCAGGGCGCGGATGGCCTGGGCGACCTTGCCGCTCAGCCCGTCGAAGGTCTCCCGCGCCACCGCGATATCGGCCAGCGCCTTCTCGGCGGCGCCCAGCAAGGCGCGCTCCTCGGCCAGGGCGGTCTCCTCGCCGTCGCGCGGATCCAGCCGGTCCAGCTCGGACAGGCGGAAGGTCAGGTCCTCGATCTCGGCCGCCGAACGGGCGGCGTCGGCGCGCAGGGTCTCGACCCGCTCGCGCGCCTCGCGCCAACCGGCCCAGGCGCCGGCGACGGCCTGGCGACGGCGGTCGAGGTCGCCGTAGGCGTCCAGCAGCGGGCGATGCGTGCGCGCGTCGAGCAGGCCCACGGTCTCGTGCTGCCCGTGGACTTCCAGCAGGGCTTCGCCCAGTTCCTTGAGCACGCCGACGCCCGTGGCCTGATCGTTGACGAAGGCCCGGCTTCGCCCGTCGGCGCTGAGCGAGCGGCGCAGGACCAGGTCCTCGTCCTTGGCGTAGGCCAGGCCCTTGTCTTCCAGAATGTCCCAGACCGGATGCGTGGGCGCCGGTGCGAAGACGGCGGTCGCCACTGCCTGGGCGGCGCCCCGACGCACGAGGCCGGCGTCGCCGCGCGCGCCGGTGGCCAGGCCCAGGGCGTCCAGGATGATCGACTTGCCCGCGCCGGTCTCGCCGGTAAGCGCAGTGAGGCCGGGCCCGATGGACAGGTCCAGGGCCTCGATCAACACCACATCGCGGATCTGCAGACCGATCAGCATCGCCGCGGAGGATCGCTTGGAATCAGATGGGTTAGAAGGGGCGCGACGCTATTCCGACGCCAGGTTCAGGACGGAGGGGTCTCGGGCGCAGGGGCCGGGAGCGGTTTGTCTTCCTTCTTGCCGAACGGCAGCCGGAAGATGGTCTTCTTATCGGCCTGCTTGCTGGCCTGGACCGCGACGTTCGTCTCCTTGGCCTCGGGCGGAGCCACCGTCTTGCCCTTGTCGCGCGTGAACGGCAGCCGGAACATGCCGCCGCCGCCCGACTTGGGCTCGACCGCCGGGCGCAGGCCCTTCGACGTCAGCAGCTTGTAGGCGTCGTTGTACCAGGGATCGCCCGGATAATTGTAGCCCAGCACCGCGCCGTTGCGCTTGGCCTCGTCCAGCAGGCCCAGGGTCAGATAGCTCTCGACCAGCCGGTACAGCGCCTCGGGCGTGTGGCTGGTGGTCTGGTAGCGGTCGACCACGGTGCGGAAGCGGTTCGTGGCGGCCAGCGTGTCGCCCTGGCGCAGGTACCAGCGGCCGATGGTCATTTCCTTGCCGGCCAGCTGGTCGTTGACCATGTCGATCTTCAGGCGAGCGTCAGAAGCGTACTCGGTGCGCGGATAGCGCTGAACCACATCGCGCAGCGCCGCCAGCGCCTGGCCCGTGGCCGCCTGGTCGCGGTTCACGTCGACGATCTGCTCGAAGTAGCAGATGGCCTTGATGTAGTGGGCATAGGCCGCGGTCGGGTTGCCCGGATACAGCTGGATGAAGCGGTCGGCGTCGGCCACAGCCTCGGCGTAGTCGTTGCCCTGATAGTGGGCGTAGGCCTGCATCAGGATCGAACGACGCGACCATTCCGAATACGGATGCTGGCGTTCCACTTCCTGGAAGTAGTTGACCGCCTGATTCCACTGCCGCCGGTCCAGCCGGTCGGCGCCCGTGGAATACAGCAGCTCCACCGGGCGCTCCTCATAGGCCAGACGCGGCTTCTTCTTGCTGTTTCCGGCGCAGGCGGAGAGGGCGAGTGCGCAGGCGGCGGTGACAAGAACCACCTTGGCGGACGTTCGGACCGAAGACACCTTCACCTCAAGACAGACGCGCGCCCCCACGCGGGAGTCGCTTCTACACTACCACTTGTGGCGAGCAAACGGCGGTGGGGCCGCTGCCGTCCTTTCCCGGGACGGGCCTCGGCAGATCAGAGCGTCTGCTTCAGGCTCGCGACCTGTTCGGCGTGGGTGGTCTTCGGGCGGTCCACCCCCAGCTGGTCGGTGATCATGTCCGACAGCGACGGCAGGGTCGCCCGGTCGATCCTGTGGCTGTCGCCCCAGAGATCGGCGCGCATCAGCGCCTTGGGGCAGTGCAGGTAGGCCTCGCGCACCTCGATCTTCAGCAGGGTCTTCGGAACCTTGCCGAACTCCTCGAAGGTCCTGGCCAGGTCGTCGTCGACGACGAGGCTCGCCGGGCCGTTGACGCGGTAGATGTCGTCCACGCCGGGGATCATGAACATGAGGCCGACTTCACCCGAGCCCTCGGCGACGTTGCGCAGCGAATCCAGGCGGTTGTTGCCCGGCCGATCCGGCATCAGCAGGGTCTTCCCATCCTCGGACACTCTGATGAAGCCGGGCCCGCCGCCGCGGGGCGACACGTCGACCGTCCCGTTGGGCCCCACGGTCGCCAACGCGACGAAAGGCGAGAGCTCGATGAAGCGGCGGCCGTGCTTATCGACGACGCCGATGTCCTTGGCCACGGTCAGCTTGTGGGGCGGGGCGTAGAGGGCGTCGAGCTTGGCGCTGGCGTCGTCGGGCATGGGGGCCTCCTGCCGGAGCATTAGGCCTCAGTTGCGAACAATTCGCAACATCTCCTAGACGGCCTCGCGCAGTTCCTCGGCAAGGGTGCAGACGCGCCAGGCGTCAGGGCGGGCCAGCAGCGCGCGCACCAGGGCGTTATTCAGACCGTGACCGGCCAGAACGCCTTCGAAGCGGCCGATCACCGGGCCGCCCAGCACGTAAAGGTCGCCGATGGCGTCCAGCGCCTTGTGGCGCACGAACTCGTCGGGCCGACGCAGGCCCTCCGGATTCAGCACCCGGTCGTCATCGATCACGACGCAGTTTTCCATCGAACCGCCGCGGGCCAGTCCCATGGCGCGCAGAGCCTCGACGTCGCTGAGGAAGCCGAACGTGCGGCAGTCGGCGAGTTCGTCCCGGAACGCTTGTTCGTCCATCGCCATGTCGATGGCCTGTCGGCCAATGGCGGCGGTGGGGAACTCGATCGTAAAGGCCACCTCAAAGCCATCGGCGGGCTTCAGCGTCGCGCGCTTGTCGCCGTCGATCACTTCGACGGTGTCGAGGATCTCGATGTAGTTGCGGGCCGCTTCCTGCGGGCGCAGGCCGGCGCGGTCCAGGATGCGGACGAAGGGCAGCGACGAGCCGTCCATGATCGGCATCTCAGGCCCGTCCACCTCGACGATGGCGTTGTCGACGCCCAGCATGGCGAAGGCGGCCATCAGGTGCTCGATGGTCGAGACGGTGACCCCGGCGGCGTTGCCGATGACGGTGCCCAGCTGGGTCTTGCAGACCGCTTCGCCGGTGGCGGGGATAAGGTTGTCACGGTCGCGCACGTCAGTGCGGACGAAGACGATGCCGGCGCCGACCGCAGCAGGGCGCACGTTCACGCGGGTGTAGGCGCCCGTGTGGACGCCGACGCCGGCGAACAGCGCCGGGGCCCGGACAGTGTGCTGGAACATGGACGACGCCAAAGTGGACCTTCCTGCGATACGCGGCGCGACAGCGACGACTCCAAGTCCCCCAACGTCCGGCTAAGGCGATTGATGCACCGCAGCAAAACACTTGGTGTTTCGCAATGTTTCTCTTTACCGTCCGTTAAGGGCGATCTTCATCAAGCGACTGATATCATGGAATATTTTGCGCTCGCAGCGGCCATCGCACCGGCGGCTCACGTCGCCGGATAGAGCTGGGCTCCGACAAGGTTTCGCGACCGGTCCAGGATGCGCACCTGCACCGCGCGGCCCAGTTGAGCCAGGCACGCGGCGAGCCGTCTGGCCTGGGCCTCGGCGCGCCCGCCCGACTGGAACACGAGGGGCTCGAGACCGGCGCACAGCACGGCCCAGCCGTTGGCCAGGGGCGAGACCAGGATCACGCGGTGACCGCTCATGAAAAGTCCTCCCGGATGGGCTCCGGGAGGACTTCTAGCAACGCGCGCCAGGGCGCGGTGTGACGATTTCGTGGAGTTTTCTAGTTGGCCAGTCGGCGCAGGAACGAGGGGATCTCGAGATCCTCGTTCTGGTCGGCTTCCTCAGGCGCGGCAGCCTCCAGCGGCTGGGCGCCGCCGCGGACCGGGGCCGGTTGTGTCGCGCGAGCCGCCGGGGCCGGCGCGGGCGCCGGCTGGGGCGCTTCGAAGCGCGGGCGACCGCCGAAGATCGACAGGAACCCGCCGCGCGGCTTGCGGGGCTCGAAGGCGCTGTCGGCGAACAGGGGCTCATCGCCCGGCTCGGCCGCTTCCGGATCGACGATCCGGGTGACCGGCGCCGGAGCGGGCGCCTCGTACGACGCCGCGGCCGCGGCGATCTGCGCGCCGATGTCGTCGGCGGCAGGCTGGGCGAAGATGTCGGGCTGCTCTTCCTCGGCCGCCGCGAAGCTGGGCTCCTCGGCCGCAACCGAGGCGGCGACCGGCTCGGCCTCGACCGGGGCCGGCTCGGGCCGTGGCGTCACGGTGGCCCGCAGGGGCTCGGCCATGAGCGAGCGGCGCTCGATCTTGGGCTCGATCGCGGCGATGGACGCGCCGTCCATGCCGGTGGCCACCACCGAAACCCGGATCATCCCCTCCAGCGACGGATCGAACGCGGCGCCGAAGATGATGTTGGCCTCGGGGTCGACCTGTTCCGAGATGGCGTTGGCCGCCTCGTCGACTTCCAGCAGCGTCATGTCCAGGCCGCCGGTGACGTTCACCAGCACGGCCTTTGCGCCCTTCAGCGAGACTTCGTCCAGCAGCGGATTCTGGATGGCGTTCTGGGCGGCCATCAGGGCGCGATCCTCGCCCGTGGCCTCGCCCGTGCCCATCATGGCCTTGCCCATCTCGGTCATGACCGTGCGGACGTCGGCGAAGTCGAGGTTAATCAGTCCGGGCAGGACCATCAGGTCGGTGATCGAGCGCACGCCCGAGTGCAGGACCTGGTCGGCCATGCCGAAGGCTTCGGCGAACGTGGTCCGCTCGTTGGCGACGCGGAACAGGTTCTGGTTCGGGATGACGATCAGCGTGTCGACATAGCGCTGCAGCTCGGTGATCCCGGCGTCGGCCAGGCGCATCCGGTGGCGGCCTTCGAAGTGGAAGGGCTTGGTGACCACGCCCACCGTCAGGATGCCCCGCTCGCGAGCGCACTTGGCGATGATGGGCGCCGCGCCGGTGCCGGTGCCGCCGCCCATGCCGGCGGTGATGAACACCATGTGGGCGCCGTCCAGGTGCTCGCCGATCTCGGGAATGCTCTCCTCGGCGGCGCTCATGCCCACCTCGGGGTGGGCGCCGGCGCCGAGCCCTTGCGTCACCTGCACGCCCAGCTGGATGCGGCGCTCGGTCTTGGCGAACTGGAGCTGCTGGGCGTCGGTGTTGCCGACGACGAACTCCACGCCTTCGAGGCCGGCTTCGATCATGTTGTTGACCGCGTTGCCGCCCGCCCCGCCGATCCCGAACACGACGATCCGGGGCTTGAGTTCTGTCGCGCGCGGCGCGGAAAGCGAGATGGCCATTGGGACGTCGTCCTTCCGAATTTTGCGGTCTGCGCGCCTGACACCGCCGCGTCCGACGCACCCTGGTAACGATGCGTTAAGTACGCGCCGACACCCTTAATCGAGTGTTAACCGCATACTGTGAGTCGGAACTTGGTCGAGCTTTGCCGAACAGGTTTTTCAGCACTGTCCCCAAGGAAACCCGACCCGAATCGACAGTAACGCCGTGACACCGTGACTCAGGGAGTCGGCCGGCCGGGTCAAGGCCGCCGCAACGTCAGGTTTCGACATCGGATCGGGCGCCCCGAAAGCGACCTGGCGTCGGCCTCCATGGGCGTGTGCCAGGGTCCCCTGGTCTCGCGGATGGGCGCGCACGCGATCGCCGCCCTCACCTCTCGTCATCGAGCTCCGCGATGAGGCGCTTCAGGTCGGCGATGTCCTGTGCGGTGAGCTTCTGGCGTTCTGAGAAGTGGCTGACCAGCGGGGCGAGGCGACCGTCGAACAGGCGGTCCAGCAACCCCTGGCTCTCGGACTCCACATATTCGTCGCGGGCGACCAGCGGACGGTAGAGATAGCGGCGGCCGTCCTTCTGGGCCGACACCGCGTTCTTGTTGAGCAGGCGGTTCAGCAGGGTCTTGAGCGTCGCCTCGGCCCAGCCCTGGGCCTCGCCCACCTCGGCGAAGATCTCCTCGGCCGTGAGCGGCTCGCGCCGCCACAGGGCCTCCATCACCAGACTCTCCGCGCCGCTGATCCGCACTGTCCAAGCCCGCCATCTTCGGCGTACGTTCACGTACGTAATCGCTGGCGTCAACCTGCCCGCGCTGGAACCGCTCGCAAGGTCGAGGGTCAGAGCCCCAGCGCGGCCTTCACGCGGTCCCAGTCGACCAGCTTGAAGTTCTGGCGCGCGCCGGCAGGACCCGTGTCGACGTCGTCCTGCACGACGATCAGACCGTTCGGGAAGCCGCCCACCAGCCGGCCGGCCGCGGCCACGCCGTCGGTGCCGGTCACCGCATCGACGCCGTTGCCCTCCACGACGCTGAAGCGGCCATAGTACAGCGCCTCGTCGGCATCGGTGACCTTCCAGACGGCGAAGGCCGAGTCGCCCTGGCTGGAGGCGATCAGCCAGGTGGCCGCGCCGTCTTCCAGCAGCGCCAGGCCCTCGACATCGGGCATCAGCATCTGCGACGGCGCCTCGGCGATCAGCACGCCGGGCGTGGCCGTGACGCCCAGGTCGTAGCGCCACACGCCGCGGCCTTCTTCGCCCAGGTAGAGGCGGCCCCGGGCGTCATCGGCGACGCAGCCTTCGGGCTGGGTGGCCACAGCGAAGCGGCGCTCTTCGGTAAGCTGCGGCTTGCCGTCGGGGCCGGCGGCGACGCGCAGCTGGCGAACCTGGCCGTCCGTGCCGTTGACGATCATCAGGAACGCATCGCCCCGCCGGGCCAGGCACAGACCATAGGGCTCGGTCAGATCGATCGGGACAGCGGCCCAGAAGCTGAGCTTCAGCGTCGCGGGGTCCAGGAAGAACAGCGCCGCCCCGGCGCCGCGCCGCCCGCGGTCGGACGTCGCCACCAGCACCTTCGGCCCCGAGGCGGTGGGGAAGCCCTCGCGCACGTCGACGTTGTTCGGCTTGCCGCCGGGCAGGAACTGCAGCTGCTTGCCGGCCAGGTCGTAGACATAGAGACCGGCCTGCTTGTCGGTGCCGATGATCACGCCGCGCGTGCGGTCCGCGGGGTCGACCCAGATGGCCGGGTCGTCAGCGGCGTCGCGTGCGGCCGTGCCCACCGGCGGAGTCTCGGCCGAGGCCAGCACGGGCTTGCCCGCGCCCACGGTCATGCCGCCGGAGTCGGAGACGTTCTCCGGACCCAGAGTCGCGCACGCGCTCAGCATCAGGCCGAGCGCCGAAACCAGCACCGTCATACGCATGAAAGACATCAACCCCGACCCGATCGCCCACGTGCCGGAGCGTCGCGCGCCCTATGCACCGGCGCCGGCGACAGTTTGATGACGTGGCGATGACAGCGGCGGCGACCGGATCTGGCGGGACCGAGGCCGTAGGCCCGCGCGGAGTGTGCGCCAAACCCGGGAGGCGTCGCGCAAGTCGAGCGAGGAATTCACGCCCGATCCCCACAATCGAAGCCTGCAACAAAGAGTAGTTATTGGGCGCCCCGGGTCCCCGGCCCCACCGCGTACGGAGACGTCCAGGCAACCTGTAATCTTCAGGCGAGCGGGTGCGGCGGAACAACTGTGTTCGCTCGGCAACAGTCAGTCAGAGTGTCGTGAGTCTGTCCTAATACTGTCGCCGCGCCGTCGTGGTCCCTGACTAAAGCCCGAGCCCGGCTAAGGGGGCCACGACATGCAACAGATCAAGAACATCACCCGCACGTCTCTCATGACCGGTGTCGCGCTGGTCGCCGTGCTCAGCGCCGGCTCGGCGTTCGCTGCTGACGACGCCGCGGCGCCGTCGGTCGAGGAAGTCGTGGTCACCGGGCGGCCGATCGCCGAGTCCCAGGCCGCCGCGCTGCAGATCCAGAAGGAGTCGCCCTCGCTGGTCAGCGTCATCGCCGCCGATGCGGTGGGCCGCCTGCCCGACCAGAACATCGCCTTCGCCATCGGCCGCCTGCCCGGCGTCGCCGTCGAGCGCGACCAGGGCCAGGCCCGCTACGTCAACCTGCGTGGCGCCAAGCCCAACTGGACGACCGTGTCGTTCGATGGCCTGACCATCGTCAGCCCCGAGGGCCGTCAGTCGCGCTTCGACAACATCCCCTCGGCGCTGGCCAGCCAGATCGTGGTCACCAAGGCCGTCACGCCTGACATGCCGGGCGAGACCATCGCCGGCAACGTCGACATCCGCACCCGCAGCGCCTTTGACCGTTCGGGCCTGTTCATCGCCGGCAAGGCCGCGCTGGGCTATGTGGAACTGGGCGGCGGCGAGGAGTCGGACGTATCGCTCGTCGTCTCCGACCGCTTTCTGGACGACCGGCTGGGCGTGCTGGCGCTGGGTTCGTTCTACCACCGCAACATGGTCACCGATAACTGGGAGACCGACCCCTACCAGACCGCCGGCAACGGACGCGACGCGCGCCCCGGCAACCAGGATCGCCGCTGGGCGCGGGAGTTCGAGAACAAGGCCTATCGCCTGACCCGCGAGAACATCGGCGGCGTCTTCAAGGTCGAGTACGAGTTCGACGACAACAACAAGGTCGAGTTCAGCTCGATCTACACGTCCTACATCGATGAGGAATTGCGCTCGAACTACATCTTCCGCATGGACAACGGCGCGACCACCACGCCCGCCGTCGCCTGCCCGGCGGTCGTGGCGCCGCAAACCACCAGCGGCTTCGCCGACATCTGCAACGGCAACACGCCGCAGAAAGGCACCGTTTACGGCGCCCAGATCACCGCCAACTTCAACTCGCTGGAATCCGAAGAGTACACCTGGACCAACACCGTGGGCGGCGAGCACCGGTGGAACGACTGGGACGTGAAGTGGAAGCTCAACTACACCCAGGCCGAGGACGGCCTGGACGCCCCGGCGCGGACCAACTTCGCCAGCCCCACCGCGATCACCGATCGCCCCACGGTCGACTATGACTTCACCGATCGCGACAACAATACCGTCAGCCTGTTCCGCACGGTGGTGACCGGGACCGGCGCCACGGCGGTTCGGTCGAAGGGTGCGGCGGTGCGGTCCATCGACGGCTTCCTGCTGCCGCCGGTGACAGGGACCGCGAACACCATCTCGACCACGGACGGCGGCGATCCGACCTTCGCCTACACGGCCAAGTTCGACGTCGAGCGCGAGTTCGAAATGTTCGGCTCGCCCTTCAAGCTGAAGTTCGGCGGCCTCTACGGTTCGCGCACCAAGAAGCACGAAGAGAAGGTCTACGCCGCGACCATCTCCCAGATCACCGCCGCCGGGCAGACCTTCAATTTCGATCAGATCCGCAATTTCAAGCCCTATCAGGCCGAACTGAAGCTGGGCTACGATTTCAACTATTTCTCGAAGGACGCCGTCGACAAGCGCGCCAGCGACCTGCTCAAGGCCGGCGTGCTCGTCCGCCAGAACACCAACGCCAACTACTTCCGCGTCCAGGAAGAGGTTCTCGCCGGCTACGCCATGGGGACCTGGACCCAGGACTGGGGCAACATCGTCGCCGGCGCCCGCATCGAGCGGGTCAAGAACACCGGCAGCGCCTTCGGCGGCGTGGGCGCGACGACCGTGTTGGTATCGGCGAGCAACGACCAAGTGCTGGTGTTCCCCAGCGCCCACATCAACTGGGACCTCAACGACGAGATGAAGGTCCGCATCGGCTTCACGTCAGGCGCCGCGCGGCCCGATTTCGATGAGCTGCGCCCGAACCTGGTGGCCAATGACTCCACCCAAAGCATCTCCGGCGGCAACCCCGACGCCAAGCCCGAGCGCGCCTACGGCGTCGATGCCTACTATGAGTGGTATATGGCCTCGGGCGGGTATCTGTCGGCTGGCGTCTATTACAAGAACATCAAGGACGCGCTGTTCAGCCAGTCGGGCGTCTTCGGCCGGGACATCCTGAACTTCGGCGGCGTGGACCGTTCGGGCTATACGCTCAACACCCTGCGCAACGGCGGCACCGGCCATATCCTGGGCGCCGAGGCCGCGATCGCACAGTCGATCGAGCCGTTCCTGGAAGACACCAGCGCGCCCGACTGGGTGAAGGGCTTCGGCATTCAAGCCAACCTCACCCTCAACGACAGCGAGTTCAACGTCCCCAGCGTGGGCGGCGTGCCGAAGCGCAAGATCCCGGTGATCGGCGCCTCGGACGTGGCCTACAACATCTCGCTCTACTACGAGCGCTATGGCCTTTCGGCGCGGCTGGCCTACCAGTTCCGGACGGAGTGGGGCCAGTCGGTGGGCGACTACCAGGTCCTCAATGGCAAGACCGTGCCGGTGACCAACGGCGACATCTACTGGAACGACGACGAAGAGCTCGACCTGTCGATCCGCTACCGGATCAACGACAATTTCGAGTTGACCTTCGACGCGGCCAACCTGACCAACGATCCCGGTCGGCGGTACGGCGACAGCGCGGCCTATCCCATCGAGTGGGAACGGTTCGGTCGCCGGTTCATCGCGGGCGTGAACTTCACCTTCTGAGAAACCCGAACATGTCGCGCCGCCTGGGCCTTCCGCTTCTCGCCGCCGCCGCCCTGACGGGCGGCGGTTCCGCCCCGGCCCTCGCCCATCCGGGCCCTCACGTCGAGCCGGTGGCCCCGGCCTCGGCGAAGGCGGCCAAGGCGGATCCGGCATCGCGCCGCTGGCTGGCGGGCGATCACCACGTCCACAGCTGGTACAGCGCCAGCTGGAAGCCGGCGGCCGATGGCAAGTCGGCGCCGACGCCTGTGAAGGCGGGCGACGCCAGCAACCCGATCACGACCAATGTCCGCAAGGCCGCGGGCTTTGGCCTTTCGTGGATGGTCTCCACCGACCACGGCGGTCCGAACCATTCGCAGTTCAACCGCGAGCAGGCCTATCCCGAGGTGCTGCAGGCGCGGCGGGAGAACCCGAAGGTCCTGGTGTTCTACGGCATGGAGCTGAACACGCCCGCCGCCGAACACTCCAGCATCATCATCCCGCACACCCCGGCCGAGCGCGACGCGCTGTTCGGGATCGAGAAGGGCTACGACCGCGCCGAGCCGTGGCCGTCGGATCCCACGCGCAACACCGAACCCCACATGATCGCGGCGCTGAAGCACATGGACGGCCTGGCTGATCCCCCGGTGGTCATCGCCAACCATCCGGCGCGAACCGCCAAAGGCGAAGGCCAGTACGGCCTCCTCTCGCCGCATGAGCTGCGCAACTGGAACGACGCCGCGCCGCAGGTGGCCGTCGGCATGGAAGGCGCGCCGGGGCACCAGGCCGAGGCCCTGCAGCGCGACGGCTCGCGAAAGGCCGACGGCGCGCGCGGCGGCTATGACAACGGCTTCCCGACGATGGGCGGCTTCGACCAGATGACCGCCCGCCTCGGAGGCTTCTGGGATTCCATGCTGGGCGAGGGCCGGCGCTGGTGGGTGACCTCCACCTCTGACTCGCACCGCCACTATAGCGACGGCGGCCACGACTTCTGGCCGGGCGAATACTCCAAGACCTACGTGAAGGCGGCTCGGACCTACGACGACGTGCTGGACGGCCTGCGCAACGGCCGCGTGTTCACAACGCTGGGGGACCTGGTCTCGGAACTCGACGTAATCGTCCAGACTTCGGACGGCCGGCGCCGCGCCGGCATCGGCGAACGGCTCAAGGTGGCGAAGGGCTCGGACGTCACCGTCGTGATCCGCCTGCGTGATCCCGCGGGCGTCAACTTCGGCGGCCAGACCCCCGAGGTGGCGCGCGTCGACCTGATCCGCAGCGAGATCGGCCCTCGCGTCGCCGACCGCACGACCGACAGCAACCCCCGCGCCCGGGTCGAGAAACGCTTCACGTCCCGCGACTGGTCCCGCGACGGTGAACGGATCTCCATCGCCTGGACGATCCGGAACGTCACCGAGCCCACGTACCTGCGCCTGCGCGGCACGAACCGCGCCGACGAGCTGGAGCCCCAGCCCGATCCGCTGGGCGAAGACCCGTGGTCTGATCTCTGGTTCTACGCCAACCCCGTCTTTATCGACGTGGAGTGAGGCGCGGCTGCCTCTCCCACCGCGTGGGAAAGGAAGAGCCTCCTACAGGTTATCCCGCAGCCAGACCGCGGCCTTGGCGAAGGGGTTGGCCGTGGGGTCGAGAGGCTCGCGGCGCAGCTTCGAGGACGAGAGCTGCTTGGTCGAGACCGCCTCGCGCGGGCCGAACGCCGAGCGGTGGAGGATGCCGGCGGCGGCCGTGAAGGCCGGGCCCGAAGCGGCGTCGGCCAGGTGCGGCACGCGGCGCGGGCGGCCCAGACGGACCGGACGGTCGAACACGCGCACAGCCACTTCACGCACGCCGGCCAGCTGGCTGGCTCCGCCCGTCAGCACCAGGCCCGCGCCCGGCTCGATCGGCGCGCCGGCCGACTTCAGGCGGTCGCGGAGCAGTTCCAGGGTCTCTTCGACACGCGGGGCGATGATGCCCTTCAGCAGGCTGCGGGGCGCCACGACCGGGCCCGCGCCAGGGTCGTCGCCGCGCGGCGGGGCCTCGATCATCTCGCGGTCCTCGTTGGCCGAGGCGATGGCGCTGCCGTGCAGGGTCTTGATGCGCTCGGCGCCGGCGATGGAGGTGGACAGGCCGCGGGCGATGTCCTGGGTCACATGCTGGCCGCCCACCGGCACCGTCTCGACGTGAACCAGTGAGCCGCCGCGGAACACCGAAGCCGAGGTCGAGCCGCCGCCCATGTCGATGCAGACGCTGCCCAGGTCGAGCTCGTCCTCCTCCAGCGCGGCCAGGGCCGAGACGAACGGCGCGGCGACCACGCCCTCCAGCTGCAGGTGGGCACGCTCGACGCAGGCGCCCAGGGTGTTGAAGACGGTCTCGGCGACCGAGACGACCAGCAACTCGACGCCCAGGGTCTTGCCGAACATGGCGCGCGGGTCACGCACCCCGCCCTGCCCGTCCACGGCCCAGGCGATGGGCAGGATGTGGATGGCGCGGCGGCCCGGCAGCTTGATCTGGGCCAGCGCGTTCTGGATCGCGCGCACGAGGTCGTTGTCGCTGATAGGGCGGGCGCCGATGGACACCCGGCCGTGGACCCGCGACGAGCTGAGCAGCCCGCCGGCCGTGGAAATCGTCACGCCCTGGACGTTCACGCCGGCCACGTTCTCGGCCCGCTCCACGGCCTGGGCGATCGCGTCCGAGGCCTCGTCGAGATTGACGATCGCGCCGCCGCGCACGCCGCGCGACTGGACGTAGCCGACGCCGCAGGTGGTCAACGTGCGGTCCCCGCGGCGAACGCCGTCGGGCTTCATGATGAAGCAGGCCACCTTGGACGCGCCCAGGTCGACCGCAGCCACCACCTTGGGCGGCGCCAGCGCGGCCTTCAGGCCGTCCCGGTTGTCCTTCTTCGCCAACTTGGCGGCGGGCTTGTCTTTCGGCGGGCGTTCGGCGGTCATCGACATGCGTTCGGTCTCGTTACGCGCCCTCCGCCGGGGGCGGAGCAGGCGCGGTGGCGACGGTGGGCGGTGCGGGCGCGCGCGGCCGGACGGCCACGACATCGGGATTGCGCAGGTCGATGCGCTCGAAGCCGAGTTCGAGGATTCGCGAGCGCAGGTCCAGCTGCTCCAGCTGCATCAGCGCCTGTTCCTCCTCGACGGCGGGAAGCTGGATCAGCGCGCCATCCTTCAGGCGCAGGTCCCAGCGGCGGTCGTCGACCCGCACCAGGGCCTCGAGGCGCGCCATCAGCTTCGGGCGCTGGACCAGGGTGGGCAGGATTTCGCCGGCATGCTGGGCGCCGCCCGCGCCCACCACCAGCGGCAGCGTGGCGAACCGGGCGGGATCGGCTTCGCGGATCACCTGGCCGTGGTCGTCGATCACGACGCTCTTGCCGTTGTGCTGCCACACGGCCAGCTGGCGGCGCTCTTCCACGGCGATGACCAGGGTGTCGGGCAGAAGGCGGACCACGCGGGCTTCCTTCACCCAGCCCACGGCCTGCACGCGCTGGCGCAGCGCTTCCAGATCCATGCCCATCAGCGGGTCGTCCTTGTGGACGCCGGCGGCGGCGATGATGTCGGGGGTGGCCATCGCCGAGGCGCCCTGCACGTGCACGGCGGCAAGGCGGAAGCCGGCGTCGCCGAACCTGCCGTCGATCCCGCGGCCCACGGCGTCGGCGATGTGCTGGCCCCGCCCGCCGGTGGCCAGAGTGACGCCCAGCGCGGCGGTCAGCACGCCGGCGGCGATCATCAGGATGTGCCGGGGCGCCAGGCGCGGCGCAGTGGCGGGCTCGGCCTTCGCAGGGGCGCGTTTGGCCGTGCTAGCGGGCGTCTTTACTCGGGGCTTCGCTGCGACTCGCGACTCCCCCCGCACCGCCGCGGGCATACGCATCCTCCGTGATCCAAAGCACCAGCCGGTCGAAGTCCACCCCGCCCGCGGCCGCCTGCTCCGGAACGAGGGAGGTGGGCGTCATTCCCGGCTGGGTGTTCACCTCCAAGAGGACCAAAACATCGTTAACGTCGTCATAACGAAGGTCCGACCTGGTAACCCCTCGGCAACCCAGGGCGGCATGCGCCATCTCGGATAGTTTCTTCGCCTTTTCAATTGCATGCGACGGCATTCTGGCGGGCACGATGTGCTCCGAACCACCGTCGCCGTACTTCGCCTCGTAGTCATAGAAGCCGGTTTTCGGCACGATCTCGGTAACGGTCATGGCCTTGCCGTCCATGACGCCCACGGCCAGCTCCATGCCGGCGATGTAGGGCTCGACCATCACCTCCTCGCCGAAGGTCCAAGACGGAGCCACGACCTCCTGCGGCGGGCGATTCGCACCGTCGAAAACCAGGAAGACCCCCACCGACGAGCCCTCGGCGTTCGGCTTCACAACGTAGGGCGGCGGCATGACGTGGTCGCGGGCGACGTCGAAGCGGTTGAAGAGCCCGCCGCCCGGCACCACGACCCCCGCCGCCGCCAGCACGGCCTTGGCCTTGGCCTTGTCCATCGCCAGCGCCGAAGCCAGCACGCCGCAGTGGGTGTAGGGCAACCCCAGCGTTTCGAGCACCCCCTGGACGCAGCCGTCCTCGCCCCACTCGCCGTGCAGAGCGTTGAAGCAGACGTCGGGCCTCAGGTTGGTCAGCACCTGGGCGAGGTCCCGCCCAGCGTCCACGCGGCTCACCCTCGCCCCCAGGCGCTCCAGCGCGTCGGCGCACTCTCGGCCGGAGACCAGGCTGACCTCGCGCTCGGAGGACAGCCCGCCCATGAGGACGGCGACGTGGTGGCCTGAAAGGGGCAGCGACATGGGCGACTCGTAGCGGCTGGAAGCAGTCGTCTGCCCGTGACGGACGGGCGGCCACGGGTCAAGCCAAGAGCCGGCGCCGGTTCCGTGAAGACCGGCGGCAGGGCCGTCTTGCTGTCGAGCTCCGCGCGCCGCAGGCGCGGTTTTATGGAACCACGAACCACACGAACCACACGAACGCGACCAATCTTCCGAAGCCTGCGAGTGGCCCACTCCGTTCGTGTGGTTCGTGTGGTTCGTGGTCAAACTGAGCGGCGCTGACGCGCCACCGCAGCCAACAGCTCGAACGCCTACTTCGCGGCCCCCGCGACCGGCTTGGCCCGGAAGTCCACGTCCGAGTTGGCCACCGTGTAGAGGAAGGCCGCCCAGACCGCGGTGTTCTGCGCCAGCTCCTTCGGGTCGATCTTGTCCAGCGTGTCGTCAGCCGCGTGGTGCAGGTCGAAGTAGCGGCTCATGTCCTGGTTGAAGTCGACGAAGGGCACGCCGGCCGAGATCAGGCCCGAGATGTCCGCCCCGCCGCTGACGGGCGGCGCACGGCTCACCATCACGTTCATCTTCGGCAGCGCCGCGCGGAAGGCGGTCATGGCCGGATGGCCGGCGGCGGCCGGCGGGGTGCTGACGCTCCAGATGCGCCCGGCGCCGCTGTCGCTCTCGCCCGCCACGATCATCTGGCCCACCTCGGCCTTGTGGGCCGCGAGATAGGCGCCGGACGAACCGCCCTGCTCTTCCGAGCCCCACATGACCACACGGATCGTCCGCTTCGGCTTGCCCGCCTGGGCCACCAGCTTGGCGGCGGCGGTGGTGATGCCGATGCCCGCCGCGTCGTCGACAGCGCCCGTGCCCGGATCCCAGCTGTCGAGGTGGCCGCCCAGGACGATCACCTCGTCGGGCTTGTCCTTGCCGCGGATCTCGCCCGAGATGTTCCAGGCGGGTGACGCCGGGTTGGACGACGAGGTCATGTCCAGCTTCACCATCACCGGCTCGCCGCGCGCGGCCAGCCGCTCCAGCAGTTCGGCGTCGGGCGGAGAAAGAGCCGCCGCGGGTATGCCGCCCGGGGCGCCGCCGCCGGTGTGCGGCAGGCGCGTGTCGTCGGTCGACAGCGAGCGGATCAGATAGCCCACGGCCCCGCGCTTGGCCGCTTCCGGCGCGCCGGCCCGGCGCTGGACGCCGACCGCGCCGTAGCTCGAACCATCCTGCGTGCGGCCCATGGACTGGGTCACCACGGCGATCTTGCCGCTCAGCGACCCCACCGGCTGGTCCAGCATGGCCTGGTAGGTCTTGAACACCACGATGGGCGCGGTGATGCCGCCCGCCGGCGTCGACGACGAGCCGCCCAGGCCCAGGATCGCCAGCTTGTGCGGCCACGGCCCCACCACTTCGGCGGACTCGGCGCCGCGCGACCACGTCGGGGTCGTAAAGGCCTCGACCTTGATGTTCTCGAAGCCCAGTTCCTTGAACTTGGCCACCGCCCAGTCACGGGCGCGTTCCATGGCGGGCGAGCCGGTCATCCGGGCGCCGACCTCGCTGGTCAGGCTCTCGGTGATGTCCCAGGCCAGGGTGTCGGTCAGGGCCTTGTCGCGGACGGCGATAGCGCCGGCGGTCAGGTCCTGGGCCGAGGCGGAGGTGGCGGCCAGCAGGCCGGCGACGATCAGAGGGAGGATGCGCATGTGCGCCGGTCCCATCGCGCGGGATTCTCGTCAAGAGCCACTCACCGCATCACCGGCAGACCACGTCCGCATGCCGCTGCAGCCACCACGTTGTCAGCATCCTGGCGGCAGAGTGCGCCGATAAAAGGAGATCCCATGCCCGTTCCGACCGCCTTGGACGGCCTGCCCCGCCCGCCCTGCGCCGAGCTGCTGGGCTGGGAGGTGGTGGAGGCGCGCCCCGCCGACGGCTGGATCCGCATCCGCTTCGAGGCGCGCCCCGAGTTCGTGAATCCGGCGGGCCACATCCAGGGCGGGTTCCTGGCGGCCATGCTGGACGACACCATGGGCCCGGCGATGTTCATCTACGCCGAGGGCCGGATGTTCACCCCCACCATCCAGTTGCACGTCAGCTACCTCGCGCCCGCCCGCCCCGGCCCGCTGTACGGCGAGGGCCTGGTGGTCCAGGCGGGCAAGACCATCGCCTTCCTGGAGGGCCGGCTTATGGACCTGTCCGGCACTGTGGTGGCCAAGGCGACGGCGACCGCCCGCCTGGTGCCATCGAGCAAGTCGGTGGCGGCGTAGGAGCGCCCTTTCCCTCCCCATTAAGGGAGGGAAATCCGCTCCACCAGCCCGCCCTGCGCGTCCAGTACGAAGGCGTCGGGCGTATGCAGGTTGCGCCAGAGGTCGTGGGCGTCGAGGCCCAGCAGCTTGGCGACATAGAGGCTCATCACCGTGCCGTGGGTCACCGCCACCAGCGGCCGGCCCTTGTGCTGGGCCAGCGCCCGGGCCAGCCGCTCGCCGGCCTCGTCCGCCGTCTCGATGCCGCCCACCGCCTCCCCGGGCGAGGCGAAGATGCTGGCGATCCTCTCGCGGAACGCCGCCTCCGTCCCGAACGACAGGTGCTGGCGCTTGTGCTCGTGCAGGCCGGGATCGATGTCGATCGTCAGGCCGAGGCGGCCGGCGATGATCTCGGCGGTCTCGCGGGCCTTTGGCTCGGGGCTGGTGGCGACAGCCACCGGCCGGTAGCCCGCGATCTTCCCGGCCAACGCTTCGACGGCGGCGCGCCCCTCGGGGCACAGCGGCCAGGTGGTGGGCGGCGTGTCCGGGTCGATCGCCGGGCGGCCGTGCCGCACCAGGATGAGGGACGCGCCCGTCACCTTACGCCGTCCCGATCCGCTTGATCTCCCAGTGGAGATCGATGCCGGTCTTGGCCTTCACGTCGGCGCGCACGGCCTCGCCCAGCCCCTCCAGATCGGCGGCGGTCGCCGTCCCGGTGTTGATCATGAAGTTGGAGTGCAGCTCCGAGAACATGGCCCCACCGTACAGCTTTCCGCGCCAGCCCGCCTCATCGACGAGCTTCCACGAGGAATGCCCCGGCGGGTTCTTGAACGTGGAGCCCCCGGTCTTCTCGCGGATCGGCTGGGTGGTCTCGCGCCGCGCGGTGATCTCGTCGATCCGCGCCTGGACCGCCGCAGGGTCGTCAGGCCGGCCTTCGTAGGTCGCCTCGACCCAGGTGATGTCGGCCGGCGCCTGCGAGTGCCGGTAGGTGTAGCCGAAGTCGGCCAACTGCAGCTCCCGCCGGGTCCCGGAGCGATCGTAGCCCCACGCCGACTGAAGCACGTCCTTGGTTTCGGATCCGTAGCAACCGGCGTTCATGGTCAGCGCGCCGCCGATCGTGCCGGGGATGCCGGCGTAGAACTCCAGCCCCGCGATCCCCGCCTTGGCCGCCGCCCGCGCCACCGCCGCGTCCAGCGCCGCCGATCCCGCCGTGATCCGCGTCCCCTCGGCCGAGACGCCGGCGAACGAACGCCCCGCCAGCCGGATCACCACGCCCGGCACGCCGCCATCGCGGATGATCACGTTCGAGCCCACGCCTAGGACCGTCACCGGCACGTCGGCTGGCAGCGCCTTCAGGAAATCCCGCAGATCCTCATGGTCGGCCGGCAGGAACAGCACCTCGGCCGCCCCGCCCACCCGGAACCAGGTGAACGGCCCCAGCGGTTCGTCCCGCAGCAGCTTGCCGCGGACGGTCGGCAGGGCGTCGCGCCAGTCGCTCATTTGGCGCCCATGAAGCTGTCGAAGTTGTCCGCGTACTCATCGAGATGGTGCTCGAGCATCGCGCGATACTGGTCGCAAAAGTAGGAGACCAGATCCTCGCGCGCCTCCTGCATCTGGTCGCCGCTCTCGAAGCCCTTGGCGCTCAGCCAAGCATTGAAGCGGGCTGCGGCGAACATCATCGACGCGCTGACTTTGCCAGGATCAATCTTGTTCGCCTGCTCGTTGGACAGATGGATGTGAGCATCCGCCCGATCATAGAATTCCGGGTCGAGCTCGCTCACTTCGCCAGCGCTTCCAGTTCGCCGGGCAGCGCGTAGGCCCAGCTGGTGATGTCGCCGGCGCCCAGCAGCACCACGAGGTCGCCCGGCGCGGTCTCTTCCTTGACCAGCGCGGCCAGCTCGGCGGGACTGCCCAGCGGCAGCACGCGGCGGTGGCCGTAGCGGCGAAGGCCTGCCACCAGCCCGTCCTTGCTGGCCCCCTCGATCGGCTGTTCGCCGGCCGCGTAGACATCGGCCACGATCACCGTGTCGGCGTCGGCGAAGCAGGCGCAGAAGTCGTCGAACAGATCGCGCAGGCGGCTGTAGCGGTGCGGCTGCACCACGGCGATCACCTTGCCCTGGCTGACCGCGCGCGCGGCCTTCAGCACCGAGGAAATCTCCACCGGGTGGTGGCCATAGTCGTCGACCACCCGCACGCCGTTCGCCACGCCGGTGGTCGTGAAGCGCCGCCGCACGCCGCCGAAGTCGGCCAGCCCTTTGCGGATCGCCGCCTCGCCCAGGCCCAGCTCGCGCGCCACCGCCACGGCGGCCAGCGAGTTCAACACGTTGTGGTGCCCGGCCATCGGCAGGTGCAGGTCCGCATACCGGATCGGCTCGCCGACCAGGGGCCGGATCACCGCGTCATAGCGGGCGCCGTCGGGGCCCATGGTGATGTTCTCGGCCCGCACCTCGGCCTGCGGATTGACGCCGTAGGTGACGAGGCGCCGGTTCTCGACCCGAGCCGCCATCGCCTGGACCTCGGCGTGGTCGGTGCAGACGGCGGCGAAGCCGTAGAACGGGATGTTCTCCACGAAGTCGCGGAAGGCCTTCTTGACCGCTTCGAAATCGCCGTAGTGGTCCAGGTGCTCGGGGTCGATGTTGGTGACCACGGCGGCCGTCGACTTCAGCTTCAGGAACGTGCCGTCGCTCTCGTCAGCCTCGACCACGATCCATTCGCCGGTCCCCACCTTGGCGTTGGTGCCATAGGTGTTGATGATCCCGCCGTTCACCACCGTCGGATCCAGTCCGCCGGCGTCCAGCAGCGAGGCGATCATCGACGTGGTGGTGGTCTTGCCGTGGGTGCCGCCCACAGCCACCGAGAACTGCAGCCGCATCAGCTCGGCCAGCATCTCGGCGCGCCGAACGAGGGGCAGCCGCTTCTCGCGCGCGGCCACCATCTCGGGATTGTCGGCCTTCACCGCGGTCGAATAGACGACCGCATAGGCGCCCTCGACGTTCGCCGGGTCCTGGCCGATGAAGATCTTCGCGCCCAGCTTCTCCAGCCGCTCGGTGTTGGCGCTGGCCTTGGCGTCCGAGCCCTGCACCGTATAGCCGGTGCGCATCATGATCTCGGCGATGCCGCTCATGCCGATGCCCCCGATGCCGATGAAGTGCACGGGACCGATTTCGAAGGGGACGGGGCGTCGGGTCATGTCGCAGTCCTAGGACGCTTCCCGGCGATGGGAAAGTAGCCCTCCTGTCTGAACGTCCTACTGAGACGCCGTCTTCTCCACCACGTCGGCCAGCCGCTCCGCCGCATCGGGGATCGCCACAGAGCGGGACGCCGCCGCCATGCGGGCCAGGCGATCGGGATTGCTGAGCAGGACGGTCAGCGCCTTGGCCAGGCTCTCGACGGTGAGCTGGCTCTCGCGGGCGATCTCGGCGCCGCCGACGTCGGCCAGCAGCTTGGCGTTCTGGCCCTGGTCGTCGTCGATGGCGATGGCCAGCGGGACCAGGATCGCCGGCTTGCCCGCGACCGCGAACTCGCAGACCGACCCAGAGCCCGAGCGGCCGATCACCAGGTGGGCATCGCGCAGCCGGCTGGCCATGTCGCGGAAGAAGGGCGCGATCTCGGCGTCGACCAGGGCGTCCTGATAGGCGCGGCGCGCAGTGTTCATGCTCTCGGCGCGGGTCTGCTGCTGGACGGTCAGACGCCGGCGCAGGTCTTCAGGCAGGGCTTTCACGGCCTCGGGCACCAGTTCGGACAGCAGGCGCGCGCCCTGGCTGCCGCCGGTTACCAGCAGGCGCAGCGGGCCGTTCGGTTCCGGCGGGATGTAGGCGACCTCGGCCAGCGCCCGGATTGGGGGGCGCACCGGGTTGCCCACCACGATGGCGCGGGCGGCCACCTTCGGCGGGGCCTTCTGCAGGGTGGGAAAGGCGCAGGCCACGGTCTTCACATGGCTGGCCAGCATCCGGTTGGCCCGGCCCATCACCGCGTTCTGCTCGTGGATCACGGTCGGCAGGCCGCCCAGCACCGCAGCCACCAGCGACGGCGCCGACGGATAGCCGCCGAAGCCCACCACCACCTTGGGCGCGATGTCGCGGAACGCGGCGCGCGCCTGCAGGACGCCGCGGGTGATCGCGAAGCCCGCGCGCATCATGCCGATCGGGTCGCCGCGTCTGAAGGTGGCGGCCGACAGGCCGATGCGCCGCTCGGCCGGGAAGTCCTGCGCCAGCCCCGCCACGCGCTCGTCCGACGCCAGCACCACGCCCCAGCCGCGCGCGATCAGCGCCTCGGCCAGCGCCTGAGCCGGAAACAGATGGCCGCCGGTGCCCCCGGCGGCGACGACCGCAATCCTACGCATGGCGGCCCCTATACACGGCGGCGCCGCTCAACTGTACGCTCCGGCCTTGGCGAGGCCTTCGTTCGGCGCGTAGGCGCCGGGGCGGCGACGGGTGAGCGCCAGGGCCAGGCCCATGGTCAGCCCCATGGCCAGCATCGACGAGCCGCCATAGCTGATGAACGGCAGCGTCATGCCCTTTGTCGGCATCATGTTGAGGTTGACGGCCACGTTGATGATCGCCTGCTGGCCCACCAGCACGAACAGCCCCGCCGCGGCGATCTGTTCGAAGGGATCGGACAGCTTCATCGCCCGCATCAGGCCGCGGACCACCACGAAGGCGAACAGCGAAACCAGCAGCAGCTGGAACACCAGCCCGAATTCCTCGGCCCCCACCGAATAGGCGAAGTCGGTGTGCAGGTCGGGCACCTTGCGCTTCATCACGCCCTCGCCAGGACCCCGGCCGAACACGCCCCCGGCCGCCTGGGCGATGGCCGCGGCGTCGACCTGATGGGTGTCGGCCTTCTCCGGCGAGAAGAAGCGGTCCACGCGGCTCTGCACATGCGGGAACAGGAAGTAGGTCGAACTGAGCCCCGCGACGGCCGTAGCGCCCAGCAGCATCACCCAGCTCATCGGCACGCCGGCCATCCAGAAGGCGGCGCCGAACGCCACCGTGATCAGCACAGTCTGGCCCACGTCGGGCTGGATCAGCAGCAGGGCCACCGAGACCGCGAACAGGCCGAACGCTATGGAGACCCCGGGCACCCCCTGCCCCTTCTGGCCCTCGGCGAACATCCAGGCGACCAGGATCACCAGGGCCGGCTTCATGTACTCCGACGGCTGGAAGGTGAAGCCGCCGAACTCGATCCAGCGGGTCGCCCCCTTGGCGTTGTGGCCGATGAACGGCAGGGCGATCATCACCGCGATGGCCGCCAGCCAGATGACGAAGGCGGCCCGCCTGACCCCCTTCACGTCCAGCATCGAGATGCTGACCAGCACCGCCATCGCCGCGACCGCGAACACGCACTGGCGCACCGCGAAATGGAAGGGATCGCCGATGTTCATCCGCGCCGCGGCCGCCGGACTGGCGGCGAAGGCGATGACCACGCCGATGGCGATCAGGATCGTGACGACGCCCAGCATCCAGCGGTCGACCGTCCACCACCAGACGCCCAGCGGCGTGCGGTCGGAGCGGGCGAAGGCGTGGGCGTTGGAGTGCGGGTTCGGAACGGTGGTCATGGCGCGCTCCTGTCGAGGCGTCGGCCGTGCGGGATCATCAGGACACCCCTTCCCGCGCCAGAGCGTGGACGGCAGCGCGGAAGGCCTCGCCCCGCTGCTCGAAGTCGGCGAACTGGTCGAACGAGGCGCAGGCCGGCGACAGCAGGACGATCGCATCCTGGCCGCTGGCGGCGGCGTCCTTGAAGGCTGCGGCGGCCGCGGCGGGGATCGTCCCGCAGGCCACGGCGTCGGCCTTGCCTTGCAGGGTCTCGGCGAAGGCCTCGGTCGCCTCGCCCACGAGGTAGGCCCGGATCACCCGCGGAAACAGGTCGGCGAGATCCGCGATGCCGTCGGTCTTGGCGCGACCGCCGGCGATCCAGTAGACTTTGGGATAGCTCGACAGCGCCTGGCGCGCGGCGTCGGCGTTGGTGGCCTTGCTGTCGTTGATGAAGCGCACCTTGCCGATCACGCCCACCGTCTCCATCCGGTGCGCGAGGCCCGGGAAGGTCATCAGCGCGCGCGCCGCCTGTTCGGACGAGACGCCCAGGCCGCGGGCCGCCGCATAGGCCGCCGCCGCATTCTGCCAGTTGTGCCGGCCGGGCAGCGAGCGGGCTCGCTTCAGGTCGGCGGCCTCCACGGCGCGCTCGCCCGAGGCGTCGTAGAGGAGGCCGTCCAGCGCATAGACGCCCCGGCTCATCGCCTTGCTGGCCGAGATCGGCACGATGGTGCGGCGGTTGGCGGCCGTGATCTCGGTGCAGATCCGCTGGCCCCACGCGTCGTCGACCCCGATCACCGCGGTGTCGCCCTTGCCCTGGTTCCGCAGGATCCTGCGCTTTGCCGCGACATAGTTCTCCATGTCGCCGTGCCGTTCCAGATGATCGGGCGAGATGTTGAGGATGATGCTGACGTCGGCCTTGAGGCTCGAGGTCAGGTCCAGCTGGTAGGACGACAGTTCCAGCACGTAGACCGCGCCGCCGTGCATGTCGTCCAGCGCCAGCACGCCGGTGCCGATGTTGCCGCCCACGCGCACGTCGCGGCCCGCCTCGGCGAAGATGTGGCCGATCAGCGCCGTGGTCGTGGACTTCCCGTTCGTGCCCGTGATCGCCACCACCTTCGGCCGCTTGTGCTCGGGCGCGGCGTTCACGGTGCGGGCGAAGAGCTCGACGTCGCCCAGGATCTCGACGCCCTCGGCCTTGGCCTTGTCGACCGTCCAGTGTGGCTTGGGATGTGTCAGCGGCACGCCCGGCGACAGCATCAGGGCGGCGAACGGCGACCAGTCGGCGACCGTCAGGTCCGTGAGGGTGAAGCCCTCGGCCTCGGCGGCCTCGCGGGTCTTGGAGTTGTCATCCCAGAGCGCCACCTTGGCGCCGCCGGCCACCAGGGCGCGCGCCGCCGCCAGGCCCGTGCGGGCCAGGCCGAACACGGCGACCGTCTTCCCTTCGAAGCCACGGACCGGGATCATGACGGCGGGACGGCCTCCCTAGCGCAGCTTGAGGGTGGCGAGGCCCAGCAGGGCCAGCATGATCGAGACGATCCAGAAGCGGATGACCACGGTCGACTCCGACCAGCCCAGCTTCTCGAAGTGGTGGTGGATCGGCGCCATCAGGAAGATCCGCCGGCCGGTCCGCTTGAACCACGCCACCTGGATCACAACGCTGAGCAGCTCGGCCACGAACAGGCCGCCGATGATGGCCAGCACGATCTCGTGGCGGGTCGCCACCGCGATCGTCCCGACCGCGCCGCCCAGGGCCAGCGAGCCCGTGTCGCCCATGAAGATCTTGGCCGGCGGCGCGTTGTACCAGAGGAAGCCCAGACCGGCGCCCAGCAGCGCCCCGCAGAACACCGCCAGCTCGCCCACGCCCGGAACGAAGTGGAGCTGCAGGTAGGTGGAGAAGACGTAGTTGCCGACCAGGTAGGCGATCAGGCCGTAGGCCGCCGCGGCGATCATCACCGGCACGGTCGCCAGCCCGTCCAGGCCGTCAGTGAAGTTCACGGCGTTGGCCGCGCCCACGATCACAAAGGCGCCGAACAGCAGGTAGCCCCACGACAGGTCGACGAAGTACTGCTTGAAGATCGGGAACGTGACCGAGGTCAGCAGTTCGGGGCTCTCGGGCGGCTTGGCGGCGAACAGGATGATCAGGGCGATCGCGGCCATGGCGATCGCGGCTTCCAGCACCAGCCGCACCCGGCCGGAAATCCCGGCCGTCGATTGCTTCGTGACCTTGGCGTAGTCGTCCATGAATCCGAGGATCCCGTAGCCCGCGGTCACCAGCAGGACGGCCCAGACGTAGACGTTGGTGAGGTCGGCCCAGAGCAGGACGCCCGAGAACAGGCCGGCCAGGATCATCACGCCGCCCATGGTGGGCGTGCCCGACTTTTCCAGCACATGCCGCTCGATGCCGTCGGTGCGGATCGGCTGGCCCTTGCCCTGTTTGGCCTTCATCCAGCGGATGAACCGCGAGCCCAGCGCCACGACGACGAACTGCGCCGTCACGATGGCGAGGCCGGTGCGCGTGGTCTGGTACTTGAGCAGGTTCAGGACCGGCACGTACTCCGTCGACGCGAACGTCAGATAGAGCCAGTAGAACATCAGCCGATCTCCCCGGAGCCCGAACCGGTCGCGCCGAGCGCGAGAAGAGCCTGGGCGATCTGCCCGGCCTTCGATCCGTTGGACCCCTTCACCATCACCACGTCGCCGGCCTCTACGGCCTGTGCGAGCTGCGGCGCGAGGCCAGCAGCCGTTTCGGCGTACCCGCCGCGACGAGTCGGAGGAAGGGCGTCCCAGAGTGATTTCATCAGAGGGCCGGCGCAGAAGACGAGGTCGATTGACGCAGCCTCCAGCGGACCGGCCAGACCGGCGTGGAACGCCTGGGCCTCGGGGCCCAGTTCCAGCATGTCGGTGAGCGCGACGATGCGGCGGCCCGAGGTGGCCCGCGCGCCCAGGGTCTTGATCGCCGAGGCCATCGAGACCGGGTTGGCGTTGTAGCTCTCGTCGATCAGCGTGAAGGCGCCGCCGGCGTGCGCGACCGTGCTCTCGGCCCCTCGGCCGGCCAGCGGCTCGAAGCTCTCCAGCGCCGCCAGGCCAGGCTCCAGGCTGACGTCCAGGGCTTCCAGCATCAGCAGCACGGCCATGCTGTTCAGGCCCCAGTGGAAGCCGGTCTGCAGGATCGGGAAGTCCAGCGCCCGGCCATGCAGTCGCGCCTGGATCACGGCGCGACCGCCGGACACCTGGAAGTCGATCAGGCGGGCGTCACAGCCCTCGCCGGTCCCGAACGTCCTGATGACGGCGCCCGCTTTCAGCGCCTCGGCCTTCAGAAAATCGAACCAGTGATTGTCGGCGTTCAGCAGCGCAACGCCGCCGGGCTCGAGGCCTTCGAGAATCTCGGCCTTGGCGCGCGCGACGCCGGCCTCGCCGTCGGCGAAGTTCTCGGTGTGCACCGGGCCGACCGTCGTGATCAGCGCCACATGCGGACGCACGAAGCGGGTCAAGGGGCGGATCTCGTCGGCATGGTTCATGCCGATCTCGAAGACGGCGCGCTCGGTGTCGCGCGGCATGCGCGCCAGGGTCAGCGGCACGCCGATGTGATTATTGTAGCTCTTCACCGACGAGTGCGCGCGCCCGGCGCGCATCAGCCCGGCCATGATCGCCTGGGTCACCGAGGTCTTGCCGACCGATCCGGTCACCGCGCCGCGCTTCGCCTGCCGGGCCCGCTCGCGCGCGGCGACGCCCAGCTTCTCCAGCGCCGCCAGCGTGTCCCCGGCGACTTTCACCGAAGGCCCGTCCACATCCTGGTTCACCAGCGCGCCCGCGGCCCCGCTCGCCAGCGCCTGGGCCACGAACTCATGGCCATCGCGCACGCCGGCCAGGGCCACGAACAGGTCGCCGGGCTCTATCGAGCGGCTGTCGATGGACACGCCGGTGGCGGCAAACCCGCCGCCGCTCGCAGTCCCGCCCGTCGCCCTCGCGATGTCATCCGAGGTCCAGAGCGGGTCAGCCATGGACCAGCTCCAGCGCCTGGGAGGTCTCGACCACGTCGTCGAAGGGGTGGGTCACCCCGGCGATGGTCTGGCCCTGCTCGTGGCCCTTGCCGGCCACCACCAGGACATCGCCGTCCTGCAGCATCGCCGCCGCCGCGCGGATCGCCTCGCGCCGGTCGCCGATCTCCTTCGCACCTTTCGCGCCGGCCAGCACCTCGGCGCGGATGGTCGCCGGGACCTCCGATCGCGGATTGTCGTCGGTGACGATGGCGACGTCGGCCAGGGCCGCGGCCACCTGGCCCATCAGGGGGCGCTTGGTCTTGTCGCGGTCGCCGCCGGCGCCGAACACCACGATCAGCCGGCCGCGCACGTGCGGGCGCAGCGCGCGCAGCACGGTCTCAAGTCCGTCGGGCGTGTGAGCGTAGTCGACATAGGCCTCGCCGCCCCGCGGGCCCGCGCCCACGCGTTGGAGCCGGCCGGGCGCGCCGATCAGCTTTTCGAGGCCGCCGAAGGTCTGCTCCCACGACAGTCCCGCCGCCCGGCAGAGCCCCGCCGCCACCAGGGCGTTCGAGGCCTGGAACCCGCCCGCCAGCGGCAGGCGCACGTCGAATAGGTAGCCGTCGGCGCGCACCTTGAGGCGTTGGCCGTCCGGCAGCAGCGTGCGCTCCACCATCTTCAGCGCCTGGCCGCCCTCGCCCACGCTCATCACCCGCTGGCCCGAGACCACAGAGGCCGCCGCGAAGAACGGGAAGGCGTCGGAATCGGCGTTCAGCACGGCGGTCGCGCCCCGCGGCATCAGCTGTTCGAACAGGCGCAGCTTGGCCTTCAGGTAGGCGTCCATGGTGATGTGATAGTCGAGGTGGTCCTGGGTCAGGTTCAGGAACCCCGACGCCGCCAGCCGCACGCCGTCCAGCCGGCGTTGGTCGATCCCGTGGCTCGAGGCTTCCATGGCGAAGTGCGTCACGCCCTGCTCGGCCACCTGGGCCAGCAGCTGGGCCACGTCGCCGGCGTCGGGCGTCGTCAGGCCCGGCGGCGTCACCTGGACATCCTCGCCCTTCGGCTTCGAGATGGTCACGCCCAGGGTGCCCATGCTGGCCGACATGTGGCCGGCGTTGCTGAACACCTGTCGGCAGAAGTTGGCGACCGAGGTCTTGCCGTTGGTGCCGGTGACCGCCACGCAGGTCTGCGGCTGCCTGCCCCAGAAGTTGGCCGAAGCCAGCGCGTAGCCCCGCCGCGGGTCGCGACAGACGATCGTCGGAACCGAAAGCCCCAGGTCCTGGTCGGCGATGATCGCCGCGGCGCCGGCCTCGATCGCCTTCTGAGCAAACGTCGCGCCGTCCACCTTCGCGCCCGGCAGGGCGGCGAACAGGAAGCCCGGCTGGACCTTGCGGCTGTCGGCGGTCACGCCCGTGATCTCGGGATCGCTGCCCAGGTCGCGCTTCACCAGTTTGGTCAGACGAACGCTCATCGGCCGTCGCCCACGTCTTCCGGTTTCGGCGGCTCGACCGGGATCGCCTGGCCGACGTCGTTGCGGCGCTGCACGCCCAGGAACGGGGCGATACGCTCGATCACCCGGCCCGCGGCCGGCGCGGCCACCCAGCCGCCCGTGGAGTAGCCGGCGCTGTTCGCCGAGGCGTGAGGCTCGTCCAGCAGAACCAGCACGAAGTAGCGCTTGGCGTTCACGTCGCCCGTGGTCGGGAACACCGCGGCGAACGATGAGACCTGCTTGTCGTGGTTGTAGTTGCGGATCGCCGGGTCGTACTTCTCGCCGGTGCCGGTCTTGCCGCCCACAGACAGGCCCGTGATGTTGGCCGAGGTGCCGCTGCCGCCCGTCACGTTGGCGCGCATGATCGACAGCATCTGCAGCGAGGTCTTCTCGGACATGACCCGAGTACCCTCGACCTTGGCGCCGGGTTCCAGCTTGCGGATGGTCAGCGGGATCAACTTGCCGCCATTCAGCACCGCGCCATAAGCCCGCGCCAGGGCCAGCGGGGTCACGTTGATGCCGTGCCCGAACGAGGTGGAGGCCACCGCGTCCTCGTTCCACACCTTGGGCGTCAGCGGCCGGGCGTTCTCGATCAGCTCCACCTTGGCCGAACGGGTCAGGCCCAGGCCGTCGAAGTACTTGCCCATCCGCTCGGGACCGATACCGACGGCCAGCTTGGCGGTGCCGATGTTCGACGAATGCTGGAACACCTCGACCAGCGTCAGCACCTTCCGGGCCGCGTGGTAGTCGTGGATGGTCCGGTAGCCCAACTTGAACGGCTGGGTGGCGTCGAAGGTGGTCTCGGGGTTGGCGACGCCGGTGTCGAGGCCGATGGCGACCGTGAAGCCTTTGAAGGTCGACCCCATCTCGTAGACGGTGGCCGCGGCGCGGTTGGTCTGGGCGTAGACGCCCGCCTTGCCCGGCTTGTTCGGATCGAATACCGGCCAGCTGGACAGCCCCAGGATCTCGCCGGTGTGCACGTCGGTCACCAGCGCCACGGCGCCCTTGGGCTTGAACTCGCTGACGGCCTTCCAGAGCTCGTCCTCCAGCGCCCCCTGGACGCGCAGGTCGATCGACAGCGGCACCGACTGGCCGCTGCGGGCCAGACTGCGGATGTCCTCGTTGAACGCAGCCTCGGCGCCCGACAGGCCCTCGCCGCCGGCGTCCGAGAATCCGATGATGTGCGCCGCCGAGGGGCCCAGCGGATAGACGCGCCGCTGCTCGGGCTCGAACGTCACGCCGGGCAGGCCCAGGTCGTGGACGCGGTTGCGCTCCTGCGGGGTCATGGCGCCCAGCACGAAGATCCGGCGATTGCCGCGCAGCGCGCGCTCCAGCCGCTCGGGCTCCAGGTTCGGCAGCGCGGCCAGCAGGCTGCGGCGGGTCTCGGCCTGGTCCCAGATCTCGCGCGGGTCGATGTAGAGGCCATAGTGCAGCAGGTCGGCCGCCAGCAGCATGCCGTTGCGGTCGACCAGGTCGGCCCGCGATGCGCCGATGTAGGCGCCCGCGCCGGTGGCCCGCGCGTCCGAGAACAGCGCCGCGCGCGTGGCGCCGATCGCCAGGGTCATGAAGCCCAGCGAGAACAGCACCATCACAAAGAAGATGCGCAGACGGGTGTCGTCCTCGACCCGGCCCGAGGCGCGGGCGCGCTCGAAGGCGTGCTCCAGGCCCCACAGGCGCTCGGTCAGCCAGCGCGGCAGGCCGGTGCGGCCGAAGGCTTGCTGGCCCAGGCTCATCGGCGAACCTCGGGCGCGACCGGAGCCGGCTGAGCCTCGGCCACGCGCATGACCGGATAGGCCTCGGGCGGCGGCGGCGGCGGCACGCCCGGAATGGCGTCTGCGCCATTGACCATCGCGGCCACGGCCGACGGGGCCTTGGCTTTCTTTGGCGGCCCGGCGCGCGCCACGTCGACGATCTGGTCCACGGTGGCTTCGCGGTGCGCGCCGACCGTCTCCATCTTGAGGTAGGTCACCGCCAGGCGCTCGATCCGGCCCGGCTGTTCCAGGTGGGCCACCTCGGCCTGCAGAAGGCGGATACGGGCTTTCTCGGCCTTGATCTGGCGCTCGATTGTCGCGATTTCGGCCCGCTCGCGGCCGGCGATGGTCTTGGCCAGGTAGACCCCCAGAATCACGGCCACCAGCAGGCCCAGGCCGATCAGGTCGACCAGGCGGAACCCGCGAACCTTCCGCGTGAACAGGCCCATCATGCCGCATCCCTCCAGACCGGCGCATCGGTGCGCACGGCCGCCCTCAGCTTCGCCGAGCGGGCGCGGGGATTGGCCTTCGTTTCCGCCTCCGACGGACCCTGGGCGCCGTTGAAGAGAAGTCGGAAGCTGGGATCGGCCCCCTTCGCCAGCGGAGGCGCATGACGCGATCCCGCCGGCGTCCGGCCCGCCCGCACGCTGAGGAAACTCTTCACGATTCTGTCCTCGAGCGAATGGAACGTTACGACGCACAGCCGCCCGCCCACCTTCAACGCCCGCTCGGCGGCCACGAGGCCCGCCTCCAGCTCCGAAAGCTCCTCGTTCACCGCGATGCGAAGGCCCTGAAAGGTCCGCGTTGCCGGGTGGATCTTGGCGCCCCGCCGACCGCCCAGCGACTTCTCGACGAACTCGGCCAGCTCCAACGTCCGGGTGAAGGGCTGCTCCTCGCGCCGGCGCACGATGGCGCGCGCGATGCGGCGGCTCTCCCGCTCCTCACCATAGACGAAGATGATCCGGGCCAGCTCGGCCGCCTCGGCGGTGTTCACCAGGTCGGCTGCGGTCGGGCCGTCACCACCCATCCGCATGTCGAGCGGCCCGTCCTGCATGAACGAGAAGCCGCGCTCGGCCTCGTCGATCTGCATGGATGACACGCCGAGGTCGAGGGCTACGCCATCGACGCAGCCCTCGCCCAGCACCGCGTCCATTTCCGAGAATCGCGCTTCCACCAGCTGGAAGCGGTCTTCCGGAAATCCCGCGGCAAAGCGACGGACCGTAGGGTCGCGGTCAAACGCCACGACCTTCGCGCCTGTCGCCAGGATGGCGCGGGAATAGCCCCCCGCGCCGAAGGTGCCGTCGACGATGGTGTCGCCGGGCTTTGGAGCCAGGTTCTCGATCACCTCGTCGAGCAGAACGGAAACGTGCGGGGATTCGCTCACTTTGCGCCCCCGCCCAGACGTGCGGCGCGTTGCTGCACCCGCATCTCGGCCAGGCCCGCCCGGGCCTTCTCGCGGTCGGCCGCCCGCTGGGCCCGATACGCGTCGCGCTCCCAGATCTCGAAGCGGTCGCGCAGGCCGACCACGGCCACCCAGTCGGTGATGCCGTACTGTTCGCACAGCGTTTCCGGCAGGGTGATGCGGCCGGCCGTGTCGAAGCTCAGCTTCTGCATCTCGCCGAAGACGTTGCGCTCGATCGAGTCCCGCAGCTCGTCGCCGAACTCCAGCTCGTCGGCCATCGCGCCATAGCGGTCGAACAGCTGCTGGCCGCCGCCTTCGATGCAATCGGAACGGATCGAGGGAAAGACGAAGACGCCGTCGGCCATCATCGCGCCTGAGGGACCCGAGAGCGCGGCGCGGTACTCCTGCGGCACAACGATGCGCCGCTTCGCGTCCAGCTGCTTCTCAAAGGTCGAGAGGAACATCCTCGGCCCCAAGCCCCCTCCCTTCGCCAGCCCCTGAACCCGCGCCCGACCCGCTGTTCGACTGCCGAATTACATTTGGGTTAACATGGGACCCAGTGGGTTTCAATGACACTCACTGACTATTTCAGCCAATTCAGTGGGACAAACTGCCTCTATGGTTAATCGCCGTCAGTTATCCACAGAACATACTCAGAACTGTTAGTTAACGCAGAGACGTCTTCCTTTCCCACGCAGTGGGAGAGGGGGACCGCACGCCGAGGTCGGCGCATGCCGGCCGTAGAGCGGGTGGTGGAGAGGGCGAGCCTCAAGCGTTGCGCTTGGTTCTGATCTGCTGAGCCATTCGGGCGAACGATCCGCACCGCCGGCCGCACGCCCTCTCCACCAATCGCTCTTCGCTGCGCTCGGCGATTGGTCCCCCTCTCCCACTGCGTGGGAAAGGAAGAACACTGGGAAAGAAAAGATCAGACGGCCTGTAAGCCGGGTTCTGTGCCGCCCTGCTCGCGCAGGACGCGGCGGCCATTCCTCTGGACCGATCGTTGCCGACCGGTTCTCGCGACCTACCCGGAGCCCTCAGGCCGGCGACGGCCCTACCAGCAAGCTGGCGCGGGATCCCTATTCGGTCTTGCTCCTGGCGGGGCTTGCCATGCGATCCCTGTCACCAGGGACCCGGTGCGCTCTTACCGCACCCTTTCACCCTTACCTTCTCCAAGGAGAAGGCGGTCTGCTCTCTGTGGCGCTATCCCTGGGGTCACCCCCGGTGGGCGTTACCCACCGCCATGTCGTCGTGGAGCCCGGACTTTCCTCGAGCTTGCGCCCGCGACCGCCCGGCCGTCTGATCCGCGAGCGCCATACCACTTCCCTCCCCATCAAGGGAGCGAAACCCGCAACAGCGCGATCAGCCGCGCCCGGGTCTCGCCGTCGGCGACGCCGTCTACCTTGTCGGGCCGCCAGTGCCGCTGGAAGGCGCGCACCACGGCGGTCGTGTCGGCGTCGAATTTGCCTGACGGCGGCAGGTCGTAGCCCAGGCGCGTGAAGCCGGCCTGCAGCGCGAACACCGCCGCCCCCTCCTCGCCCTCGCCGATCGGATCTCCGGGGGCCGCCGGCCATTCGGCCCACAGGCCGTGGCCCGCTTCCGACAGCCGCTTCCAGGGGAACAGCTCGCCGGGGTCGTCCTTTCTCGCAGGAGCCACATCGGAGTGCCCCACGATGTCGCGATCCTCGATGGCCCAGCGCGTGCGGATGTCCGTGATCAGATCCGTCACCGCCACGATCTGCGCCTCGGGGAACGGGCGATAGCCCCACTCGTGGCCCGGATTGACGATCTCGATGCCGATGGAGTCGCCGTTGACGTTGCGCCGGCCCCGCCAGAACGAGACGCCCGCGTGCCACGCCCGCCGCTCCTCGGGCACCAGGCGGAAGATGCGACCGTCCTCCTCGACCACATAGTGCGCGCTGACCTTGGCCGCCGGGTCGCGCAGGCGATCGATCGCCTCCTGCCCGGTCTGCATGCCGGTGTAGTGCAGCACCAGAATGCTGGGCGGGACCGTGCGCGGGTCGAAATTGGGCGACGGGGCCTCGATCACATTCATTCGGCGCGGTTCCGCATGGCCAGCAACATGGACATCACCTGACTTCCCCGCAGCGCGATGATCAGGACGCCAGCCAGCGCCAGCGCGCTGCCGATGATGAGGCGCGGCCCGAGCGGGTCGCCCAGCACCACCACGCCCAGGACGATTGTGGCCAGCGGCGTCACCAGGATCAACGCCGAGATCAGGTTGGCCTCGTACTTCTGCAGCATGGTCACGTAGACCGTGTGCGCCACCAGCGACACGATCAGCGCCGAGAAGGCCAGCGCGGCCCAGAAGCGCCAGCCCGCCGCCACCGCCGTGTCCAGCGCATGCGGCTCCAGCCACAGCGACAGGGCGGCCATGGGGAACAGCGACGAGACGCCCACCCAGGCCTGGAAGGCGATCGGGCGGATGCCCTCGATCTGCTTGGTCATGACGGTGCCGGCGGCCGACAGCACCGTCGAGGCGGCGATCAGCAGCAACCCGTTCGACAGGGTCAGCCCGTGCGGGTTCCACATCACCGTCAGCACGCCCGCGAACGTCAGCGCGATCCCCAGGCCGCGGCGCCAGCGCACCCGCTCGCCCAGGAACAGCATCGACAGGATCAGCGTCGCCGGCATGCCCATCTGCAGCACCACCGCCGCCGACGACGGCGTGGCGTCCCGCAGGCCCACGAACATCAGGCCAAAGCTGCCCGCCCCCATCAGGAAGGCGGTGACGATCAGCTTCCACAACGGCTTGGGCGCCGGAAGCAGGAACGGGAACAGACACGCCGCCACGATCAGGAACCGCCCGGCCGCGTAGAACAGCGGCGGCACGTCCAGGATGCTCACCACATACTTCGAGATGATGTTGTTCACCGCCCAGATCAGGCACATGGCCATGAGCAGGGCAAAGTCGCGGACGGCCATTCGCCCGACCTAGGACGCGTCAGGCAAAAGTGGAAGCCGCTTTCGGCGCCCGACGCGCCCTCTGACCCAATCCTTGCTTCGTCACGCTTTGAAGAAGGTCTCCAGGTCGCGGTTCAGCTGTCGCATGTGGGTCACGAACAGGCCGTGGGGGGCGCCGGGATAGACTTTCAGCTCCGAGCCCCGAATTCCCGCCGCCAGCCTCTGTCCGGTGATCGCGAGCGGGGCCGAAGCGTCCTTGTCGCCGTGAACGATCAGGGTCGGGCGGTCGATCTTCGGCAGGTCGGGCCGCAGATCCTTGCCGATCAACGCCTTGAACGCGGCGATCGCCACCGGAACCGGCGTCTCCAGCAGTTGCTCGGTCAGCCAGGCCTTCATCGCAGGCGAGGTTTCGGGCGTGAAGAAGGGCGCCTGATTGTCCATGACCCACTTGGGGAAGTCGCTGGCGTACTGCCCGAGCGTGTTCTGGTGAAAGGCCATCGGCGCCCCGTACGGATTGTCGGGCGTCTGGACGATGTAGGGCGCGACTGTCGCGACCAAGGCCGCCTTCTTCACCTTCGCCGTCCCGTGCCGGCCGATGTAGCGCGCCACCTCGGCGCCGCCCATCGAGTGGCCGACGAGGATGGCGTCCTTCAGGTCTAGGGTGTCGATCACCGCGGCCAGGTCGTCGGCCAGGGTGTCCATCTCATAGCCCTTGCCCGGAACGTCCGAGCGGCCGTGGCCGCGCCGGTCGAAGGCGATGCAGCGGAAACCGCGCTCGGACAGGTCGGCCACTTGGTAGGCCCACATCTCGCTCGACAGGGCCCAGCTGGAGACGAACACCACCGGTTGGCCCTCGCCCCAGTCGCGGTGGAACAGCCGCACCCCATCCTTGGCCTGAATGACGGTGGCCCCCTTCGGCCGTGCGGCGGCGGGCCCGGCCTGGGCCAACGCAGCCACCGACCCGGCGGCCAGGCCCGAGGTGAGAATGTCGCGACGGTTCATCAGGTGGCTCCCTTGCTGGGAGGAGATGACCGCAGACCCACCGGCCGGTCGATTACGCGCCGGGTAAAGGGAGCAGCGCGACATCCTTCCTTTCCCGCGAAGTGGGAGAGGAAGATCAGGTCTTGCGCCGCGTGAACCGCAGCGCCGTCAGGGTGTCGGAGAACCCGACTACCTTGTTGTCCACCAGGCCGAAGGACTTGGCCGCCGCCATCACCTCCACGTCCTTCACCTTGGCGGACTTGCCCTTGCGCGAGACCACCCACAGCGCGCCCTTGTCGGCCAGGGTGGGGACGAGGTCGCCGATCCGCGCCAGCTCGGCGGCGCTGTCGGCGGCGTAGAACAGGATGTCGAGGGCCTCTAGGTCGTTGACCAGCGTCGCGCCGCGGCCGGCGAGTTCGCCGGCGATGGCGTCGTCGGCGACGCCCAGGACCGCCACGCGCATGCCCGCCTTCACGCCCAGCTTGTCGAGGCGGCCCTTGGGATTGTTGATCGCCTCGGCCCAGCGCGGCGCCTGGACCTCGCCAAGCGCGAACCTGCTGCCGTCGGCCAGCACCAGGTCCCCGCCCTCGGACCGCACGCCCTTCAGCGCCGCGGCGTCCCAGACCCTGCGCTGGGCGCCGCGGAACAGCAGCTTCGGCGCCTCGTACTGCAGGCGGCCCTCGTCGGCCCCTTCGGCGAACCGCGCCGCCACATGTGCGTCCTTGCCCATGGCGAAGGTGTCGCCCACGAAGGTCGTTCGGACAACCCGAAGCGCTCCGTTCCCTCCCTTAATGGGGAGGGACAGACCGCGCAGCGGTCAGGGTGGGGAAGTGTGGGCCAGAACTCGGAGGTGGGGGAAGGATCGACACTTCCCCACCCTGGCGGCTCCGCCGCCTGGCCCTCCCCATTAAGGGAGGGAAACGAAAACGGCCGCCCTGGAGGACGGCCGTCTCGAAGTCTCACACTAGACTAGAATGCCGCCCTAGGCGGCCTTGCCCAGGCTCAGGAGCTCGTACCGCGCCAGGTGGTGATCCACCGAGCCGAAGGCGCTCTCGATCATCGTCGCGCGCTTGAAGTAGTGGCCGATGGCCATTTCGTCGGTCATGCCCATGCCGCCGTGCAGCTGGATGGCGTTCTGGCCGACGAACTTGCAGGCCTTGCCGATCTGCACCTTGGCGGCCGAGGCGGCCTTGGCGCGTTCAGCGTCGTCGCCCACCTTGATGTTGGCCATGTAGGTCATCGACACCGCCTGCTCGACGTTGATGAACATGTCGACCATGCGGTGCTGCAGCACCTGGAACGAGCTGATCGGCACGCCGAACTGCTTGCGCTGCTTGGTGTACTCCAGCGTGCCCTCATGCAGCTTGCGCAGCACGCCGCAGGCTTCGGCGCAGGTGGCGGCGATGGCCTCGTCAACCACCTTCTCCACCAGCGGCAGGCCGCCGTCGGCCGGGCCCACCAGGGCGTCGGCGCCCAGGCTGACGTTCTCGAAGTAGACTTCCGAGGCGCGGTTGCCGTCGACCGTGGGGTAGTCGCGGGTGGTGACGCCCTTGGCGCCCTTCTCCACGATGAACACCGACACGCCGCCGGCGTCGCGCACGCCGCCCGAGGTGCGGGCGGTGACGATCAGGTGGGTGGCGAACGGCGCGCCCAGCACCACGGCCTTGTGGCCGTTCAGGGTCCAGCCCGCGCCGTCCTTCTTGGCCGTGGTCTCCAGCGCCGCGAGATTGTAGCGGCCCTTGGGCTCGGCGTAGGCGAAGGCGAAGATGGTCTTGCCCTCGATGATGCCGCCGATCATGTCGGCCGCGCCGGCATGGCCCGAGTGCTTCAGGAACCCGCCGCCGATGACCACCGTGCCGAGGTAGGGCTCGACGACCAGCGCCTTCCCGAACTCCTCCATCACGACCATGTTCTCGATGGCGCCGCCGCCCAGGCCGCCCAGCTCTTCCGAGAACGGCGCGCCCAGGATGCCCAGCTCCTCGGCGAAGGCCTTCCAGACATCAGGCCGCCAGCCCGGCTCCTTGGAGACCGCGGCCCGACGCTTGTCGAAGTCGTAGTGGTCCGCCAGGTACGCCGCGACCGTGTCGCGCAGCATCGACTGTTCTTCGGTGAAGCTGAAATCCATCGCCTAAGAGCTCCAATACGTCTCCCCTCCCCCTTGCGGGGAGGGGCCGGGGGTGGGGGTGTCCGCGCTGATCCTGGCGAGGATCATCTGAAGCACCCCATCGAAATCCGCGATCGCCTGACCGTTGGCGAACCGCATAACTCTGTAACCACGGCCTGTCAGCCAAGCGTCACGCTCTGCATCGCGCGCCGCTACGGAAGGCAACCCGTGGATTCCGCCGTCCAGCTCGACGATCAGTCGGCGACGGTGGCAGACGAAATCCACGATGTAGGGGCCGAGAGGGGCCTGACGCCGGAAGTGAAGACCCAGGTCACGCAGCGCCTTCCAGAGGCGCCGCTCGGCGTCGGTGGGCGTACGCCGCATCCGACGCGCTGCGGCAGCTGCGCGGTCTGACTTGTGGATCGCCCCAGGCGTTCGTTCAGGCACCCCCACCCCCGACCCCTCCCCGCAGGGGGGAGGGGAGTTCTCATCCTTATCGTGAACCTAGAGGCCCAGGACCATCTTGGCGATGATGTTGCGCTGGATCTCGTTCGAGCCGCCGTAGATCGAGGTCTTGCGGCCGTTGAACATCTCGCCCGCCAGGCCCTCGGCATAGTCGGGACCAACGCCCGCGGCGTTGCCGCCCAGGTCGCGCAGGAACGGGGCGCCGTAGTGGCCCACCGCCTCCAGCGCCAGCTCCTGGAGGCGCTGCTGGATTTCGGTGCCCTTGATCTTGAGGATCGAGCTTTCCGGGCCAGGGCCCTTCCCGCTCGACTCGCCGGCCAGGGTGCGCAGCTCGGTGAACTCCAGCGCCGTCAGGTCGATCTCCAGCTCGGCCACCTTGCGGCGGAAGAAGGCGTCCGACAGCAGGCTCGAGCCCGTGTCCGAACGCTCGGTCGACGAGATGGTGCGCAGCTTTTCCAGGTTGCGCTTCGAGCGCGCCACGCCGGCGATGCCCGAGCGCTCGTGCGCCAGCAGCGCCTTGGCGCAGGTCCAGCCCTGGTTCTCGTGGAAGATGCGGTTCTCGACCGGCACCTTCACGTTGTCGAGGAACACGTCGTTGACCTCGTGGCCGCCTTCCAGCGTCGTGATCCGGCGGACCTCGATGCCCGGCGTCTTCATGTCGATCAGCAGGAACGAGATGCCAGACTGCGGCTTGGCGTCGGGGTCTGTGCGCACCAGGAAGAAGCCCCAGTCGGCGTGCTGACCCAGCGTCGTCCACGTCTTCTGGCCGTTGACGATGTAGTATTCCTTGCCGTCGTCGGCGGTGATCCGCTCGGCCTTGGTCTTCAGGCTGGCAAGGTCCGACCCGGCGCCCGGCTCGGAGTAGCCCTGGCACCACCAGACGTCGCCGTTGTAGATGCCGGGCAGGAACTTCTTCTTCTGCTCGTCGGTGCCGAACGTGTAGAGCACCGGCGCCAGCATCGACAGGCCGAAGGGCAGCAGGCCAAGGCAGTCGGCGCGCGCGGTCTCTTCCGACCAGATGTACTTCTGGGTGGGCGTCCAGCCCGTGCCGCCCAGCTCCTTCGGCCAGCCCGGCGCCACCCAGCCCTTCTTCGCCAGCACCTTGTGCCACAGGAGGTACTCCTCCTTGGTCAGCGCCCGGCCCTCGTCCTGCGCCTTGCGCAGCTCGGCCGGATAGTTCTCCGCGATGAACGCCCGGACCTCGTCGCGGAACGCATTTTCTTCGGGGGTGAAGTCGAGGTTCATGGCCGTCCTCCGGAAGCGCGCGTGGGCTTACGCCGTATGGGTTTCGCGAACCCTATACGCACGGACGCGAAGGGAAGAAAAGATGACGCTAACGTCAACGTAAGCCATCAAGGGTCGCCGGCCGGCTGGCAGGCCTGTGGTGTGAAGCCATGAGACGACAAAGCCCCGCCAGCCTGTCGGCTGACGGGGGCAGTTGCCGCTGGGGGGCAGCTCCGTCCGAGGTCGCCCTGGCTTGCGCAGGGCGACCTCTCGCGGTGGGGGGGGGCCGGGAACTGGGAGGGGGGTGTCCCGGCCGCCTCCGATCAGAACGTATAGCGCAGCGTCGCCGAGGCGGTCCGGCCGTTGTAGGCGCGGCCGAGCACCACGCCGCTGGCCGGGATCGCGGCCTGCTCGACGTCGGACAGAGCCAGCTCGTTGAACAGGTTGTTGACGTTCAGCATCAGCTGCACCTGCTCGGTCGGGCGAACCTGAACGAAGGCGTTGACCAGGGTGTAGCTCGGGAGCTTCAGCTGGTTGGTGTCCTGCGCATAGCTGCTCGTGGTGCCGATCACGTTCACGCCGACGGTCGCGTACTTCAGCTCGACCTGTGGGGTCACCGAGTAGATCAGGTCGGCCTGATGGCGCGGCTTGTTCCCGATGAACTCGGGGTGGAGCACGTCCTTGGAGATCTTCGCGTCGGTGTAGGTGGCGCCGGCGGTCACGCTGAACGGCCCGCGGCGAACCGCCGCCTCCAGCTCCACGCCCTTGGCCTTGTAGCCGCGGACGATGTTCTCGACCTGGATATCGCCGGCGGCGTTGCTGTTCACCTGCACGTTGCGCTCGCCGGTCCGCGCCGAGAAGGCGGTGACGTTGAACGTCAGGTCGGCGATCCGGTACTTCAGACCCAGTTCGGCCTGCTTGACCGTGTCGTAGGCGCTCTCGCTGTCGACCAGCTTGCCGGTGTTGTAGTTGACGGCCGGCGTGAACAGGATCTTGTCGGCCGAGGCGCGGCCGCCGCGGCTGTAGCGGCCGAAGACCGCCAGCTGCTCGGCGATGCGGTAGTTCACGCCCGCCGAATAGCTGAGGTAGTCGTAGTTGTAGTCCACGCGCCCAGGCTGGCCGAGCGGCAGGGTGGCGACCTTGGTCTCGGCCAGCGAGATCCGCCCGTCGCCGTTCATGTCGACCGACGTCACGCCGAGCCGTCCGCCGCCGAGTTCGGCGCCGTACAGCGTGCCCTTCACGTCGCCCATGTCGTAGCGCAGGCTGCCGCCGACGGCGATCTTGCCCACGTGGTAGTTGATCGAGGCGTAGGGCGCATCGACGCCGTAGTTCATGTCGTAGGTGCGGTGGTACAGCGCGCCGCCGATGCCGTAGGCGATGTAGCCGTTCTGGGTCGTCGGCACGCCGGCGGCCGTCCGGACGTCGATCAGCGAGGCGTCGCCGTCGCCACGGACATCGCTCAGCACGTTGAGGAACGACAGGTCCGTGCCGTAGTCCTGCGACGACTTGTAGAAGCCGACCGTCGTCGTCAGGTTGCCGCCGCCCACCTTCCAGACGCGGCTGGCGCGGATGTCGTTGGTCACGTTATCCAGGCTGTTGACCTTGGTGTAGAGCAGCAGCGACGAGGTCAGCAGGCCGTTGCCGTTGAGCGCCGTGGGATTGGGGATCGCCTGACCGGTCTGCGGGCCGGTGGCGAAGCTGAGCGCGCCGCCGGGGCCGCCGTAGACGAACGCCAGCGCCGCCGCCGGGGCCACCGCGATCGGCCGGAAGCTCATGTTGCTGCCGGAGATGTCGGCGACGCGGAACTTCTCGGTGATCGTCCAGCCGCCGATGTCGAGCTGCGAGTCGAGGCCGATCGACTTGCTCACGGCGTGCTGCCCGCCGCGGACGTCGTCACGCAGGATGTTGTTGTCCCCGTCGAGCGTCAGGATGTTGCCGTTGTGGGGCGACATCAGAGAGTCGGTCTTCAGGTTGAAATTGGTCGGGCCCGCGAACGTCGGGTCGGCGTTCGTGCCCGTCACCCGGATCGGAACGAACTGGTAGGCCGGCGTGCGGTCGTCCAGGTACTTGCCGTAGACGCGCACGTAGCCGTTCTCGAGCGTCTTGGTGATGTTGGCCTTGATCTGGCCGCCCTTGTAGGCCGTGAAGCCCACGTCACGCGGGCCTTCGCCCTCGCGATAGAAGCCGCCGATGTGCATGCGCACGGTGTCGCTGATCTTGTAGCCGTAGTCGCCGTCGACGCGCTTCTCGCCGTAGTTCAGGCCGTAGGTCGCTTCGACCGCGCCGCCTTCGGCGTCCCCCGTCTTCGAGATCAGGTTGATCACGCCGCCCGGCGAGTTCGAGGCGAAGGTCGACGCCGAGCCGCCCCGGATCGTCTCGATCGCCGAGAGGTTCAGGTCCGAGCGCATGAACATGTCGGAGGTGAACTGCGACAGGTCGCCGAACTCCAGGACGGGCAGGCCGTCCTCCTGCAGCTGCACGTACTTCGAGCCGGTGCCCGACAGCGGCAGGCCGCGGATCGAGTAGTTGGCGTTGCCCTCGCCGATGCCGTACTCGGCGCGAATGCCCGGGATGTTGCGCAGCACCTCGCCCAGCGAGCGGGCGCCCAGCACCTTGATCTCCGACTCCCGCAGGGCGCTGGTCGAGGTGGCGCTGTCGAGGCGGTCGCGACCCTTGGCCACGCCGGTCGAGAAGACCGCTTCGCGGTTTGCCGGCTTGACCGCATCCGCCGCCTGCGCGACCGCAGGCGCGATCATCAGCAAGGGCGCGATCGCCGCGGACACGTACAGATACTTCATCGGATGATTTCCCACTTCCAGGTCTAGAGTCGTTGTCTTTCGCGTAGCGTAGTGCCGCTCAAAGTCTAACTTGTGCGTAAATTCCTGAGTCCTTGGCGCGACTAAAGCCTGCGACATTTTGTACTTTATCACGCGACGTTTATGCGGATCACGTCAGATCACGGAGCTTCGGAAACCAACCAATACTTCAAGGTATCGGTGGCGCTCGACCCGTTCGCGGATCGCATTTCCAAGGGTGCAGAAGGGTGGCGACCGACGCCGTCGGCGGCGCCCGAAGATGCCCATCGGCTGGCGCGCCCGGATCGCTCCGCCGGCGCGCGCGCGTCGCCGGCCGGAGCTACCTTGCGGCCACCCGCAGAGGCGCGTCGTACGTCACGTATTCGTCCTGGCGCCGATCCGCCGCCGACAGCGAGCGAAGGCGGAACCGGGCGACCAGCTTCGAGAGCTCGTCGGCCTGGGTGGCCAGGTTCCGGGCCGCCGCCGTCGCCTCGTTGACCATCGCCGCGTTCTGCTGCGTCATCCGGTCCATGCTGGTGACGGCGCTGCTCACCTGCTTCAGGTTCTCGGCCTGGGTCTCGGTGTTCAGCGCGATCTCGTTGATGAGGTCGTTGGTGTCGCCGATCTTGGCGCCGATGAGCGTCAGCATCTCGCCGGTGTGTCCGACGCGGCCCACGCCGCTGGCCACCTGTTCCGACGACGTGTGGATCAGGGCCTTGATGTCCCGCGCCGCGTCGGCCGAGCGCTGAGCCAGAGCCCGGACTTCCGAGGCCACGACCGCGAAGCCCTTGCCCGCGTCGCCGGCTCGCGCCGCCTCGACCCCGGCGTTCAGCGCCAGCAGGTTGGTCTGGAACGTGATGCTGTCGATCAGGTTGATGATCTGGCTGATCTCTTCCGAGCTGGTCTTGATCGCGTCCATCGCCGAGATCGCCTCGTTCACGATGGCGCCGCCGTCCGCCGCGTTGCCGTTCGCGACCTCGATCGCGGTCCTGGCCTCGGCGGCGCGTTGCGCGGTTTCGCCGACCATGACGGTGACCTGCTGGGTCGCGGCCGTGGTCTCCTCCAGGCTCGCGGCCTGCTGCTCGGTCCGCCGCGAAAGATCCTCGGAGGCGGCATAGATCTCGGCCGCGCCCGAATGCACGCTCTGCGCCGAGCGCACGACGCCCGAAATGCTCTGTTCGAGCCCTTCCACGGCGCTGTTGAACGACTGGCGCAGGCGCTCGTATTCCGGTTCGAACGGGCTGGTGATCACATGGGTCAGGTCGCCCGACGCCAGGGCCGCCAGGGCCGTGTCCAGCGTCTCCACGACCCGGCGCTGGGCCGCCTCGGCGCCGATCTTGGCGCGATCGGCCTCTTCCTTCGCCCGCTCGGCCGCCGCCTTGGCCTTGTCGGCTTCGGCCTTCGCCAGCGCGGCGTCACGGAACACCAGGACGGCGCGGGCCATATCGCCCAGTTCGTCGGCGCGCTCGGCGTCGACCGCGATGTTGTTGTCGCCCTCGGCCAGCTGGGTCATCGCCTCGGTCAGCACCGTGATGGGGCGCGCGATCGTGCGGCTCAGCATGCGCGACAGGGTCATGGCGATCGCGATCAGGGCGATGCCGCCGATGACCAGGGCGGTGATCGCCGTCACGATAGCCATCTGCTGACGCTTGCCGTTCTCCTCGATGTTCTTGGCCTCGGCGCTGCGCACGTCGCGCAGCGGCAGCACCGCGGCGCTCACCAGCACCTTGCTGCCCGCATCGCGGACTTCCTGCTGCGCCTCGTCGCGTCGGCCGGCCTTCACCACCTCGATCAGCCGGTCGCCCCAGTTCTTCCGCCAGGCCAGCGTCGCCGCGCGGGACTGCTCGACCGCCTTCAGCATGGCCGGCTCGGTGAGGGTGGACGTGAGCTTCTGCGAGACCTGATCGTACTCGTCGCGGCCCTCGTAGTACGACTTGAGGTAGCTCTTGTCGCCCGTGACAAGATAGCCGCGAAGCTGGCTGTTCTGCCGAAGAATGGCCGTCTCGAGGGCCAGCGCATCGGCGTGGATCGCCTGGCTGCGATTGCTGCTCTCCGTCGACGCCCGGATCATCAGGATGGTCGCCAGGAAGACAACCATCATGACGGCTGCGGAAACGCAGATGAATACGAACGACAAGCTGAGTTTCTTGGGGATGCTCATTTCGATCTTCATCAATCCAATACTTACAGAGTCGCCGTCTCCACAGCGCACCGGAAACAACTTGCCGTAACGGCACACATACCCAACGGCGACCTGAGACCGCCCCCGGAAGTTGCGGGAACACCTAGGTCGACAGGGATTGCCCGCCCGTTAATGACGATTTGGCCGCGTCGCTTTGGGCCTGCGACATAAAGTCTCCGCCAAGACCGGTGGCGGATTCAGAGCCCTTTAAGGGGCGCCGTTGCTCACTGCCCTCTGCCGGGAGCGAGACAAAACTAAAAGGCGAAAACGCCTGCTCTAGACTAAACCACGGGGCGACTTGCGGGCCATACCGGCGCGCATCGGCGTCCATCAGTTGTCCCGAGTATGTGGGACGCGTAACTCGTTTGGATTGCATTTTATGACCATGCTCGCGACGACCGGCGCCCGGCACTCGTTTGTGCGTCAGGCCGAAAGCTGCCGCTCGTCGGGTTCGGCCTTCGTTGCGGCCGTGCTCGAGGCTGTCGATCGCCAGCTCTCCCTCGCCCCCCTTAGCAGCCGCATGGTCCAGGACTGGACGGGCGACCCGGCCGCCGCCGCCGTCGCCCTGCGCGTCAACGGGGCGCTCCACGCCCTCGCCCGGCGCGGCAGCCCGCAGTACCTCGCGGATCTCTACCGCGGCGAGCACGACGACTTCGACGGCGCCGTCGCCGAGGCCCTGCTGCGGGAGGACCAGTTCATCGCGGACTGGATCCGCGATCCGACCCAGACCAACGAGGTCGCCCGCGGGGCGGCGATCATGTCGGCCCTGATGACCGTCGCCGCCGAGCGGCCGATGCCGTTCCAGATCCTGGAGCTGGGCTCCAGCTGTGGCCTCAACCTCAATCTCGCGCGGTACGACTATCGCCTGGGCGGCGTCGTCGCGGGCGATCCCGCCTCATCCGTCCACATCGAGCCCCGGTGGATTGGCGCCGATCCGCCCGCCGTCCCCGTGTCGATCCTGTCGGCGCAGGGCGTCGATCTCAATCCGCTCAGCGCCCGGGACCCCGCCCACCGCGAACGGCTGCTGTCGTTCACCTGGGCCGATCAGCCCGCCCGCTCGCGGCGCCTCGAAGCGGCCCTCCAGGTCGCCATGGCCCATCCGCCCCAGGTGCATCGCGGCGACGCCAAGCTGTGGCTCACCCAGCGCCTGGCCCAGCGTCAGCCGGACGGGGTCTGCCGCGCCGTCGTCCACACCATGTTCCTGCAGTATCTGAGCGACCGCGACCGGCGCGAGATCGCCGCGATGCTGGCCGCCGCCGGCGCCGGCGCGACGGCCGACCGCCCCCTCATCGAGATCGGCTTCGAATGGACTTCCGATCGCCGCGAAGTCCAGCTCCGCTTCACCCGCTGGCCCAACGGCCAAAGCACCGTCCTGGCCACCTGCCACCCCTACGGCGACTGGGTGGACTGGCGCGGCGGGGAGTGAGTGGGCGCGGGGAGAACGAAGCTCATCTTCGAGCGCAACTTCATCAGCGCCTTTCCGAAGTCCTGCCCGGCGGGCGTCTCGGAATGGACCACGCATTTCGTCGCCATGCCCATGTCGTTGATCCGGCACTTCAGCGTGGCCGAGCCCGACACCCCGCGCGCGGCGGCGTGGTCGGGACAGGCCAGCGCGCGGGTTGACGCCCGCCGCGGAATGTTCTACTTTTGTTCGCGTGAATGCAGAGATCCGCCAGCTCGACGAGATGCGCCAGGCCGCCTTCGGCCTGGGCATGGCGTTCGCCCAGGCGGCGATGGCCGAGGATGATCTCGACCGGAAGCTCCGGCTGTTCGACGCCTATCATCGCAGCTTCGCCTCGGTGCGGCTTTCGATCGCGCTGGCGATGCGCCTGCGGCAGGAGGCGCGGCTGGCGCTGCGGGCCGACGCCCCCCAGGCCGGGCGGGAGATCGAGCGCGAGGTCGAGCGGGACGAGGCGCCCGAACCCTCGGATCACGCCGAGGGTTCCGACCGCTATGACGAGCGCGATCGCGACCGGGAGACCGAGCGCCCCAGCCTGCCGCGGCTGCTGCGCACCCTGGAACAGGTCGCCGACGACGCGCACGCGCTGACGCCGCAGGCCGCCGAACTTCCCACCCTGCGTGAACTTCTCGACCGGGTGCGTGCCCAACCCGCGCCGGCGAAGCCCGCCGCGGCGCCGGCGCAGGCGGCGAACGCCCTGCGCGCCCGCCTCTCGGGCGGAACCGCCGCCCTCACCCTCGCGGCGCCGGTCATCCGACCCTCAGGCCTGCCCGGTCTCCCCCTCCGCCGATCCACCGGCCCGCCGTAGCCGAGCATTCCAGCTCCAGGCCCGAGGCGTCCTGTTCGATTGTCCACGAACCACACGAACCACACGAACGACCGGGGCCGCTCATCGCCGCCCGGGACGTCGGCCCATGTTCGTGTGGTTCGTGTGGTTCGTGGACAAATCTTCGGCGCTCACGCGCCCACGGCGAGCCGGCGAAGATTGCCCCCGCTCAGTCGCCCGTGGTCACGATCGAGAACATGATCGGGATGCGCACGGTGCGCCCGGCGACCAGGCTGCCGTCGGGGGCCTTGTCGGCCATCTTGAACAGCGGGGCCAGCTCCAGGGCGGCCAGCCCGAACTCCAGGCCCACCGGATCCTCGATCTGCACGCGGCAGGCTTCCAGCGAACCCGCCTGCGCCACCTTGCACTCCAGCAGCACCGCGCCGCCCTTGCCCGCCTGCACCGCGCTGGGCGGATAGACGTTGGCGATGTCCTGGCCGTTGGGGGTGGCGACCCAGTTCACCTCCAGGAGGTCCGGACCCGGCGCCGCGTTGATCGCAGCTGCAGACGAGACGGCCGCCGTGGCCAGCGCGATCCATTGGAGCATTTCGGTCCCTAACGCATTGGTTACCGAACCGTTAAAGCAAGTCCGGCGCCAAAGGCCAAGGCGAGCGGCGCGCGGCGCCCCTGTCACCGGCCCTGCGGTTTGACCTCGACCACGACCATCATGCGCGACCCGGGCCGGGCGGACGCCGCCGCCCGGGCGCGCTGCACCGCCTCGCCCGCCACGGAGAACAGGGTGGTCCCGCGCGGCTTCACATCCACGACCACGCAGTTGTCGAAGGTCCGCTCGTCGCGCACCCGGCAGTTGAAGCCGACCGAGCCAGACCGGCCGGCCTCGTCGTAGACCACGAGGAGCTGCGGCTGGCCCTGGACGGGCCGGATCCACTGGATCGGGAAGCGCACGGTCCGCCCGACCGTCGAGGCCCCAGACGGCGCCTGGGTGGGCATCTGGAACTTGCCCGCGACGGCCAGGGACGCCGCGCCGAACCCCGAGCCGACCGGGATCTCGTCGGCGGCGACGCAGGCGGTGAGCTCGCCCGCCGGCCCCACGGTGCATTCCAGCGTCGCCGATCCGGCCAGGTTGGCGCGCCCGGGCTCCAGCGGGTAGGCGCGCATCATGTCCTCGGGCCGGGGCGCCTTGGACCAGCCCGGCATGTCGGTCATGGATGGGGGCGGCCGCTGCGGCGGCGACGCGGCCTGGAACAGCAGGGCCAGGGCGATTGCGACGCTCATCTTCCCCTCCTCCGAGGCGTGCTCGGCGTTGGCGGCAGGCAACGGAACGCGGCGGTTACGAGTTGCGCACCTTGCCACTGCGGCGGCCAGCCGCCAAACGTCGGCCTCACATGCCCCGCATCGTCACCTACAACGTCCATCGCTGCGTCGGAAACGACCGCCGTCTCGACGTGGCCCGGGTGGCCGCGGTGCTGGCCGAACTGCAGCCCGACATCGTCGCGCTCCAGGAGCTGGACGTCGGCCGCCGGCGCACCAACCACGTCGACCAGGCCCACGAGATCGCCCGGCGCCTGTCGATGACCCACCATTTCCACGCCGCCATGCAGGTCGAGGAGGAGCGCTATGGCGACGCCATCCTCACGATTTACCCCGAGCGGCTGGTGAAGGCCGGTCCCCTGCCCGGCCTGCCCCGCGTCCGCGGGCTCGAGCCGCGCGGCGCGCTGTGGGTCGAGGTCGAGATCGACGGGCGGCCCGTGCAGATCGTCAACACCCACCTGGGGCTGGTGCCGCGCGAGCAGCAGCTGCAGGCCGCGCATCTGGCCGGGTCCGCCTGGCTGGATCACCCCGACTGCCGCGCGCCGGCCATCCTGCTGGGCGACTTCAACGCCACCGCCAGCTCGGTGGTCTACCGCACCCTGGTCAAGCGGCTGCAGCCGGCCCGCCAGCTCGCGCCGCGCAAGTCGCCGACCTCGACCTTCCCCTCGCAGCTGCCGGTGCTGCGCATCGACCATCTGTTCGTGAGCGCGGGCGTCGAGGTGCACGACGTCACCGCGCCGTTCACGCCCCTGACCCGGGTGGCGTCCGACCACCTGCCGCTGGTCATGGACTTCGCGCTGGCCTGAGGCCGAAGGCTAGGTCGTCGTAGGCGGCCGGGCGTGCAGCGTGCGCGCCTCCTCGAACAGCCGCTGACGCCGCCGCCAGGGCCGCATCGAGTCCGCCGGGCTGGCGGGATCGCCCAGGTGATAGGCGGCCACGAACTCGGACAGCGGCGTCTGCCGCGCGGGGTCGATCTCGCGCAGGCGGCCCTCGCGGTTGAGGGCGTCGATGGCCCGCACGAGGCTCCCGCCATGCTCGGCCCGCGCCTTCGCCACGGCGTCGCCCGTATAACCCAGGAAGTGGCCGACCAGGCGGTCGCGCATGGCCCCAAGGATGATGCGGTGCTCGTCGCTATGGGCTTCCACCGCCAGCTCGATCTCGCTGTCGAAGCCGAACGAGCGGTTGTTCAGGTTGGCCGAGCCCACCCGCGCCAGCCGGTCGTCGAAGAAGCTGGTCTTGGAATGGACGATGATCGTCGAGCCGGCCGGCGTCCGCGGATAGAGCGCCCGGAAGCGGTGGAACACGTCGGCCACCCGCAGCCGCCAGACCATCGCCCCGCGCGCGTTGTCCATGGCCAGCTTGTCGAACCAGCTGGGCGAGAACCCGGTCGAGATCAGCACCACCTCGGGACCGTCGGGCTCATGCAGCCGTCGCGCCAGGGCTTCGGTGATGACCGGCGAGGTGAAGTACTGGTTCTCGAGATAGATCGTCTCTTTCGCGCCGGCGATGGCCGCCAGCGCCAGGCGCAGCAGTTCGTCCGCCTCGGGCTGCCCGCGCCACGCCGGCCGGGTGCGCGCGACGCCGACGTCCAGCTGCGTCAGGTGGGCCGGCACGTGATCGGGCCAGGGGTCTCCGCCGGCGTCCTCGGGCGGCGTCATGACCTCTCCGTCGCAGCCCACCTGCCAGCGCTCCCGGAAGTGATCGCCCAGGGCGCGCGCCGCCGCGCCGTCGACCATCATCATCACCTCGTGGCGCGGGTCATGGTACTCTTGGTCGGGCATGATCCGGCGCAGGTCGATGTCCAGGTGGCCGGGTGTGTCCCAGCGGTCGACCGAGATGTCGCCGCCGCCGCAGAACGCGAGCCGATCATCGACGACGACGACCTTCTGGTGGTGGCTCGCGCCGAACGGGACCTGGTCGTCGAGGCGGAACCGCACCCGGCTGCCCTCGAACCATTTGCGCGCCTTGTGCGGGAAGAACTCCTGGGTCGCGGCGATCGGCAGCGACGACTTCCAGATCAGGATCCGGATATCCAGGTCCGGCCGCTCGCGCGCCAGCCGCAGCAGCACATGGCCCACCTCGTCCGGATCGTCGGGGCCGTCGTAGCCGTCGGGGAACATCCGGGTGCGGGGATCGAACGACCACCCCAGGATCAGGATCGAGCGCCGCGCCTTCTGAAACGCTTCGTACAGCGCCGTGAAGTAGGCCTCGTTGTCGATCAGGAACGCGCAGCGATCCGCCGGCTCACGGCGCCAGCAGGTCTCGCCCGGTATCAGTACGCTCATCGGGCTGGCCCTCACCACAGGGGCCACAACCCTATGGCCAAGCTCGGGTTCCCGCGAGAGTCTGAAATTGGCTGACGACTCTAAAAAAAAGGCGCGCCGACCGGGGCCGGCGCGCTGGCGGGGAGCCAGTTGGGCTTGGGTTGGGTTACGGGTTGGCGACGTCCTTGCCTTGCTTGGCGACGCTGGTCGCTCCACCCAGGTAGGCTTGGCAGGCGCCGGTCAGTTCGGCGGTCAGGCGTTCCTTGCGATCCTGGCTCTTGGCCTCCTTGCGGGCCCGGTTGAACTCTTCCTCGCCGCGGTCGACGATGTAGGTGGCCCGCGCGCGGCGCTCAGCCTTGATCACGCTCGTCAGGGCCGCGGGGTCGACCACGCCTTCGATGCTGGTGGCCAAACCCTTGCAGCGGTTCGCCCGCAGGTAGTCGACGTCCGTCATCTTACCGGCGGCGACGGCCGGAGCAGCGAAAGCGGCGATGGCAACAGCGATGAGCGCGTACTTCATGGGGTGTCTCCCTAAAACCTGCACGAATGCTGACGGCCGAGGGCGGTAAACTCAAATGAACAAGCCGCAATGATCAGTAGTTGCGGATTAATATTAGGTCAGAAATCGTAACTGTTACATGGATACATAAACGGCTTGTAATGTTCCTGTAACACAGGCCAGAACAGCGGGATGGCCAAGCTCGAACCCGTCCTGGATGCCGAAGGCGTCAACGCCCTGCTCCGCCGCGCCTTCCCGCAGTCGCCGCAACAGGGCTTTCCGCAGGTGACGTCCGTGACCCCGGGGCGGGTCCGGCTGGTGTCGCCCTACCGGCCCGACATGCTGCGACCGGGCGGCGTGATCGCGGGGCCCACCCTGATGTCGCTGGCCGACACGGCGGCCTACGCCCTCGTCCTGGCCCATATCGGCGATCAGCTCATGACCGTCACGTCCCAGCTCAACATGAGCTTCCTGCGCGGGGCCCAGCCCGGCGAGTTGCACGCCGAGGCCGAGATGCTGCGCCTGGGTCGCCGGCTGGCGGTGATGGACGTGCGCCTGTGGACCGAGGGGCCGGACCGGCTGGCGGCCCAGGCTGGCGTCACCTACGCCATTCCAGGGTAGCCGCCCCTTCCGCTGGGTCGGCTGGCGGCGCGGGCGAACCTCACCTAACTTGTGGGCATGAGCGGCCCCCCTCCCCCCATCAAGACGCCTTGCATCAAGGTCTGTGTGGTCGACGGCGAGAGCGGGCTATGCATGGGGTGCTACCGCCGCCTCAACGAGGTGGCAGGCTGGGCCAGGCTCAGCGACGCTGAGCGGGACGCGATCCTGGCCGAACTCCCCGACCGCCGGAGCCTGATCCGCCCCGAAAAGCTGGGGATGTTCTAGGACACGGCTAACCCGTTGGCTTTGCGCCGAAGAACGAGGTGACAGCCGGTTGCGGCATGAAGTGGGCCGCAGCGGCGTTCATCGCGTCGGTCACGGCCAGAAGCACCAGGTAGTCGGCGCTGGACGGCCTGCACTTCATCATCATCCGCACCGTCACATTGTAGGCCGGCCGCAGGGCTTCGAACTCGCGCGCCGGGTCGATAAGGCCTGTGTACGTCACCTTGGTCATGGATCACTCCTCGACCGAACAAAACCAGAACATCGTAGGTTGCGCGAGTCATATCCGCGTGCGGTCAGCGCGCATGGTTTAAAACCGGAAACCGTGTCGATTCACGGGATGCGAACCCCGTCTGCCTTAGACTGCCGGCAACGAGACAGGCCAGAAGGCCGCTTTCTTTGGTGATTGAGGTGTCTTCACTCGGCAAGCTTGCCGCCGTGGCGGTGGTGTCGGCGCTGTGCAGCGCCTGCGCCGTCCAGGCGATGGCCCCGGAGCCGATGCGCATCGCGCGGCTCGAGGCTGAAGGGTTCGCGACGGGCCCCAAGGCGCCGGGCACGGGCGCCGTGACCAAGGCGGCGGACGGCCACTTCTGGGCCGACGCCGACGTAGCGGGCCAGGAAGGCGGCGCCGGCAAGGTGCGCTTCCTCGTCGACACCGGCGCCACCGCCGTGGCGCTCACGCCCGCCGACGCGGCCAAGCTGGGCTTCAAGGCCACCGATCTCAAGTACGGATACAACGTCACCACCGCCGGCGGCTCGTCGCGCGCCGCCGCGATCACTCTGGAGTCGGTGTCGATCAACGGCGCCCGGCTCGAGAACGTGCAGGCCCTGGTGGTCGCAGACGGCCTCGACGTCTCGCTGCTGGGGATGAGCTACCTAGGCCGCCTCACCCGCTTCGAGGCCACGCGCGAGACGCTGCGCCTCCAGCCCTGAGATCACAGCCAGGGCCTCGTCGATCACGTCGAGGCCCGCCCCGGCCTTCACGCCCTCGACCGTCAGTATCCGCCGCCACGTCCGGGCCCCCGGCCGGCCGTGGAACAGGCCCAGCATGTGCCGCGTCATGCCCGCCAGGTGCGCGCCCTTGGCCAGTTCGCCCGCCACATAGGCCTTGTAGCACTCGACCGCCGCATACGGATCGACCGGTGTTCCTTCACCAAAGATCCGAGCATCGACATCGGCCAGGATCGCCGGCGTGTGATAGGCCGCGCGTCCCAGCATGACGCCGTCCACGTATCGGAGATGCTCTTCCGCCTCGTCCAGCGAGCCGATGCCGCCGTTGATGACGATGGTCAGGTCGGGCCGCTCACGCTTCAGCCGCCAGACCAGCGGATAGTTCAGCGGCGGGACGTCGCGGTTCTCCTTCGGCGACAGGCCCTTCAGCAGCGCCTTGCGAGCATGCACCACGAACAGCTTCACCCCCGCCTGCGAGCACAGCTCGACCAGCCGGAACAAGCTTTCCTCAGGGTCCTGGTCGTCGACGCCGATCCGGCACTTCACCGTCACCGGAACCCTCACCGCCGCGCCCATGGCCGCCATGCATTCGGCCACCAGCTCGGGCTCGCGCATCAGGCAGGCGCCGAAGCGGCCCGACTGCACCCGGTCGGACGGGCAACCGACGTTCAGGTTGATCTCGTCATAGCCCTCGGCCTCGCCGATCCGCGCCGCTGCGGCGAGATCGGCCGGATCGGACCCGCCCAACTGCAGCGCCACCGGATGCTCCTGCGGGCTGAACGCCAGCAGCCTGTCCCGATCGCCGTGCAGCACAGCGCCCGTGGTCAGCATCTCGGTATACAGCAGCGCGCGCGACGACAGCGTCCGATGCAGGACCCGGCAGTGCCGGTCGGTCCAATCCATCATGGGCGCGACGCTGAAGCGGTGCGGCGGGTGGGCGATCTTGGTCACGAAACCGGCTTGTCGAAATCCACGGCCGACCCAGTCCAGTCGACGCCTTCGCGCTGCAACATAGGGCCTGCGTCAGGCCGCATCCAGCTTCACCAGCACCGTGCCCTCGCTGACCTGGGCGCCCAGCTCGGCGGCGAGGTCGGCGACAACGCCGTCAAAGGGCGCCGTCAGGGCGTGCTCCATCTTCATGGCCTCTAGGGTCAAAAGGGGCTGGCCCTTGCTCACCCTGTCGCCGGCCTTGACCGACAGGCCCGTGACCTTGCCGGGCATCGGCGCGCGGATGGCCCCGTCGCCGGCCGTGCCGCCCTCGCCGTCGGCTGCCGGCGGGTGGTCGCGGAAGGTGAAGGCCTCGCCGCCTTCGAACACCACGATCGCCTCGTCGCTTTCGACATGGATGAAGCGGCTGGGCTCGGCCGGCATCTCGACTTCGAGGGCCTTGTCGCCGTGGAACAGTCGTGTGGTCGTGACCGGGTCGGCGTTGAGGCGGAAGCCCTTGAGCTCCACCCAGGGTATGGCCTCGCCCGCACGGCGTTCGACAGCCTCGCGGAACGCCCAGCCGGCGGTGGCAAGCGCCTCTGCCGAAGGCTCGGCGGGGGCCGTGAGGGTCTCCATGTCGCGACCGATCAGGCCGGTGTCGATCGAGCCCGCGATGAAGGCGGGAGTCTCCAGGCAGCGGACCAGGAAGCCGGCGTTGGTCTTGACCGGCCAGACCTCGACGTCGGCGCAAGCCTCCGCCAGGTCGGCGATCGCCTGGTCGCGGGTGGGCGCGTGCGCGATCAGCTTGGCGATCATGGGGTCGTAGAAGGGCGTGATGTGGTCGCCCTCGTCGACGCCCGAGTCCGCGCGGACGTTGGTGGGCAGGCTGAAGCTGGCCAACCGGCCGATGGACGGCAGGAAGCCGGTGGCCGGGTTCTCGGCATAGAGCCGCGCCTCGACGGCATGGCCGTTCAGGGTGATCTCGTCCTGGGCCAGCGGCAGCGGCTCCCCCGCGGCGACGCGGAACTGCCACTCGACCAGATCCAGCCCGGTGACCATTTCGGTGACGGGGTGTTCCACCTGCAGGCGGGTGTTCATCTCCATGAACCAGATGCGGTCGCCCTTCAGGCCGTCCGAAGCGTCGGCGATGAACTCGACGGTGCCGGCGCCCACATAGCCCACGGCCTTGGCGGCCTTCACGGCCGCGTCGGTGACGGCGGCGCGGGTGGCGTCGCTCATCCCTGGGGCCGGAGCCTCCTCGATAACCTTCTGGTGGCGGCGCTGTAGCGAGCAGTCGCGCTCGAACAGGTGAACGACGTTGCCCTGGCTGTCGCCAAACACCTGCACCTCGATATGGCGCGGGCGGGTGACGTAGGTCTCCAGCAGCACCCGGTCATCGCCAAAGCTGGCGGCGGCCTCGCGCTGGCATGAGGCGAGCGCCGCGTCAAAGGCCTCCGCGCTTTCGACCAGCCGCATGCCCTTGCCGCCGCCGCCGGCCACGGCCTTGATCAGCACCGGGAAGCCGATGGCCTCGGCCTCCTTCTTCAGCCGCGCGGGCGACTGGTCCTCGCCCAGATAGCCGGGCGTGACCGGCACGCCGGCCTTCTGCATCAGATCCTTGGCGGCGTCCTTCAGGCCCATGGCGCGGATGGCGCTGGGCGGCGGCCCGATCCAGATCAGCCCCGCTGCCATCACCGCCTCGGCGAACTCGGCGTTCTCGGACAGGAACCCATAGCCCGGATGGATGGCCTCGGCGCCGGCGGCCTTGGCCGCGGCGATCACGCGATCGCCCTTGAGATAGCTGTCCCGCGCCGCGGCCGGCCCGATCAGCACGGCCTTGTCCGCATCGCGCACGTGGGCGGCGTCGCGGTCGGCTTCGGAGAAGACGGCGACGGTCTCGATATCGAGCCGCCGCGCCGTGGCGAACACCCGCCGGGCGATCTCGCCCCTGTTGGCGACCAGGACAGAGCGGAACATCAGGCGACTCCGCGGCGCGTCAGCGCCGCAATTGATTGACCACGAACCACACGAACCGCATGAACCCGCAATTCTCGGAGAGGGCGGGCCGCTGGCAGGGTGTGTTCGTGTCGTTCGTGTGGTTCGTGGTTGAATCGAGCTGCGCCTACGGCGTGCACGGCGATGGTCATATCGCGCCTCACATCCTGAACACGCCGAAGCGCGTCTCGGGGATCGGCGCGTTCAGCGAGGCGGAGATGGAGAGGCCCAGGACGTCGCGGGTCTGGGCTGGGTCGATGATGCCGTCGTCCCACAGCCGCGCGGTGGCGAAGTAGGGATTGCCCTCGTCCTCGTAGCGCTGGCGAACGGGCGCCTTGAAGGCCTCTTCCTCGTCCTTCGTCCACTTGTCGGCGTCGCGGTGGACGGTGGCCAGCACCGAGGCGGCCTGCTCCCCGCCCATCACGCTGATGCGGCTGTTGGGCCAGGTCCACAGGAACCGCGGGGAGTAGGCCCGGCCGCACATGCCGTAGTTGCCGGCGCCGAACGAGCCACCGATCAGGACGGTGAACTTGGGCACCTCGGCCGAGGCCACGGCGGTCACCAGCTTGGCGCCGTCCTTGGCGATGCCGCCGGCCTCGTAGCGGCCGCCGACCATGAAGCCCGAGATGTTCTGCAGGAACACTAGCGGGATCTTCCGCTTGCAGGCCAGCTCGATGAAGTGGGCGCCCTTCAGCGCGCTCTCGGAGAACAGCACGCCGTTGTTGGCCAGGATCGCCACCGGATATCCCCAGATGCGTGCGAAGCCGCAGGCCAGGGTCGTGCCGTACAGCGCCTTGAACTCGTCGAACCGGCTGCCGTCCACGACCCGGGCGATCACCTCGCGAACGTCGTAGGGCGCGCGCACGTCCTGGGGCACGACGCCGTACAGTTCCTGCGGGTCGTAGGCCGGGGGCTCGGGGGCCTCCAGGTACTGGTCGTGGACCTTGGTGGTGTTCAGGTTGGCCACGATGCGGCGCACGATGGTCAGCGCGTGCTCGTCATTCTCGGCCACGTGGTCGACCACGCCCGAGCGGCGGCCATGAGTGTCGGCGCCGCCCAGTTCCTCGGCCGAGATGATCTCGCCCGTGGCGGCCTTCACCAGCGGAGGGCCGCCCAGGAAGATCGTCCCCTGCCCGCGCACGATTACCGTCTCGTCCGACATGGCGGGCACGTAGGCGCCGCCGGCGGTGCACGAGCCCATGACGCAGGCGATCTGGGCGATGCCCTCGGCGCTCATCCGGGCCTGATTGTAGAAGATCCGCCCGAAGTGCTCGCGGTCGGGGAACACCTCGGCCTGGTGGGGCAGGTTCGCGCCGCCCGAGTCCACGAGGTAGACGCACGGCAGGCGGTTCTGCAGCGCGATCTCCTGCGCCCGCAGGTGCTTCTTCACCGTCATCGGGAAGTAGGCGCCGCCCTTCACCGTCGCGTCGTTGGCGATGATCAGGACTTCCCGGCCCGAGACGCGGCCGATGCCGGTGATCACGCCCGCGGCCGGGGCCTCGTCGTCGTAGAGGCCGTTGGCCGCCAGCCCGCCCACTTCCAGGAACGGCGCACCGGGATCCAGCAGCCGCATCACCCGGTCGCGCGGCAGCAGCTTGCCGCGGCTGGTGTGCCGCTCACGGCTCTGCGCGGGGCCGCCCAAGGCCGCTTGGCCCGACTTCGCCCGAAGTTCATCAACAAGGGCGCGGTTCAGCTCGGCGTTGGCCGCGAAGGCCGCCGAGCTGGTGTCGATGCGGGAGTCCAGCTTCCTCATCCGCCGACCAGCTCCCGTCCGATGAGGAACCGCCGGATCTCGTTGGTGCCGGCGCCGATGTCATACAGCTTGGCGTCGCGCAGCAGGCGCTCCACCGGATAGTCCTTGGTGTAGCCCGCGCCGCCCAGCGCCTGGATGGCCTCCAGGCTGACCTTCACCGCGTTCTCGCTGGCCATCAGGATCGCGCCCGCCGCGTCGAACCGGGTGGTCATCCCCGCGTCGCAGGCTCTGGCCACCGCGTAGACGTAGGCGCGGGCCGAATTCAGGGCCACGTACATGTCGGCGATCTTGCCCTGCATCAGCTGGAACGACCCGATCGGCTTTCCGAACTGCTTGCGCTCGCGCACGTACGGCAGGGTCACGTCCAGGCAGGCCTGCATGATGCCCAGCGGTCCCGCCGCCAGCACCGTGCGCTCATAGTCCAGGCCGCTCATGAGGATGCCGGCGCCGCCGCCGACCGGGCCCATGACGTTCTCCTCCGGAACCTCGCAGTCCTCGAACACCAGCTCGGCGGTGTCGGAGCCGCGCATGCCCATCTTGTCCAGCTTCTGGCTGACGCTGAAGCCCTTGAAGCCCTTCTCGATCAGGAACGTGGTGATGCCGCGCGAGGCGCCATCGGGATCGGTCTTGGCGTAGACCACCAGGGTGTCGGCGTGCGGCGCGTTGGTGATCCAGAACTTCGTGCCGTTCAGGATGTAGCGGTCGCCACGCTTTTCCGCCCGCAGGCGCATCGACACCACGTCCGAGCCCGAGCCGGCCTCGCTCATGGCCAGCGACCCCACATGCTCGCCGCTGATGAGCTTGGGCAGGTAGCGCCGCTTCTGATCGGGGGTGCCCCAGCGCCGCAACTGGTTCACGCAGAGGTTCGAGTGAGCTCCGTAGCTCAGGCCCACCGCCGCCGAGGCGCGCGAGACCTCCTCCATGGCCACCACGTGTTCGAGATAGCCCAGGCCCAGGCCGCCGAACTCTTCCTCCACCGTGATTCCGTGCAGGCCCAGCTCGCCCATCTGGGGCCACAGCTCGCGGGGGAAGGTGTTGGTCGCGTCGATCTCGGCCGCCAGCGGAGCGATCCGGTCGGACGCGAACCGCGCCGTGGTGTCGCGGATCATGTCCGCGCTCTCGCCGAGGCCAAACTCCAGCGTCGGTCCGTGGTTCGGGATCATGGGCGTCCTGCCTTGTGGGGCAGCCAGTCTAGGCTGCGCCGTACATTCGGAAAAATTGTATTGTCGAAACGCAGTGAATAGACATGGCCTATGATAGACCGACATCACCTCCGCTATTTCCTGGCCGTGGTCGACGCCGGCAACTTCTCCAAGGCCGCCCGCCAGGTGAATGTGACCCAGCCGACGCTTTCGGTGGGCATCGCCAAGCTGGAGGCCAGCCTCGGGACGCGACTGTTCCTCCGGAACAACCAGCGTGTCCAGCTTACCGCCGACGGGGTCGCGTTGCTGGCCCACGCGCGCACCATCGAGGGCGAGTTCAACGCGCTGGAGACCCGGCTCGCCGATGCACGGCCCGCGCCGCTGCTACGGATCGGCGTCCTGTCCACCCTGCCCGGCCGCATCGCCGGCCTGCTGGTGGAGGCCATCCGCGCCTCGGACGCGCCCGAGCCCATCGAGCTGGTGGAAGGCGCCGAACGCGATCTGGTCGCCCGGCTGCAGCGTGACCGTATCGACGTAGCCCTGACGATCGTGCGCGACGGCGAGACCCGCTTCGCCACCGAGGTGCTGTTCGAGGAGGGCTATGGCGTCGCGCTGCCGACCTGGCACGAGCTGGCCGGACGCGCCGAGATCCGCGGCGAGATGCTGGCCGGGGAGACGATGATGGTGCGGCGGCAGTGCGAAGTGCTGGCCGAGACCAGCCGCTACTTCACCGAGCGCGGCGTGCGCCCGCGCTTCGCCTTCCGATCCACGAACGACGAGCGGGTGATGGCCCTGGTCCGCGCCGGCCTGGGGATCACCGTGGCGGCCGAGAGCTACGCCGACGACGGCGTGGCCATTGTCGCTTTGGCCGGCTTCGGCCCCCGGCGCCGGATCGGGCTGGCTTTCCGTTCGCCGGAGGTCGCCGGCCGCGCTTCGACCGCCCTGACCGCGCTCAGAGCGGTGACCGGCTAGACCGCCCGCGCAGGCCCTTATCTTGCAGGCGCTTGGGTCAGTTGCGTCGAATGGAGACAGGGCCTTGGTCCGCTGGAAACGATTAGCGCCCTTCTTCCTGTTGGGACCGATCTCCGGCCCGCTCACCGCGGGCGTCGTGTTCAACCTGCGCGAAGGCCGTCCGGTGCTGGCGGCGATGTACGCGGTGGCGCTGGTCGAGTTGACCCTGCTCCTGCCTGTGATCGTAGCAACGCTGGGCCTGAAACTGATCTGACGCCTCGTCAGTAAGGAAACTTGCAGGAAGCCTGCGCTATGGTGGCGCGACATGGCTGACGCGCTCCCCAGGCCCAAGGGCTTTGCATTCCTGGAAACGACCAGCGCGGTCGAGCGCGGCCTGCCTCACGCCGTCGTGACGCTGGCGCTGGGCGGGCTGGCCGGCCTGGCCGCCGCCTTCGTCGTCGCCTTACTGGTGACGCTGGTCGGCGCGGGGGTCGCCTCGGGCTCCGGCGACCTCGGCTACGCCACCGCCGTCGACCTCCTGGCCAAGGGCGAGTGGCCGGCGCGAACCCTGGGCACCTACGCCTACGAACTCGCCATGGTGGGCGGGGCTTCGATCGCCGCGGCCGCCGCCTTCATCGGCGTCGCCGCGCGGCGGGCCGGACGGCCGATCCGCACCTTCCTCACCACCGCGCCCCGCTTCCGCTGGCGGCACGCACTCGTGGGCCTCGCCATCTTTCTCCCGGTCGTCGCGGCCGAAATCTGGCTGTCCGGCCTGGTCAATCCCTCCGACGACACGGCGCCGCTGGCGGCCCCGGGCGCGTCGTTCCAGGACAGGCTGGTCTACATTGGCGCCGCCGTGGGGTTCCTGTGGTGCGCGGCGCTGGCGGAAGAGATCCTGTTCCGCGGCTGGCTGATGCAGCAGACTCGGGCGCTGACCCGCAGCCTGATCGCGGTGCTCGTGATCAACGCCGTCGCCTTCTCCCTGGCGCATGGCGACCTGACCTTGGGCGGCTTCGTGACCCGTCTGGCCCTGGGCGCCGGCTGGGCCTGGATCGTGCTGCGGCTGGGCGGCGTGGAGTTCACGGCGGGGGCCCATCTGGCCAACAACCTGGGCATCGCGCTCCTGGCCCAGCCCGTGCTGTTGACCGTCTCTGAGCCGGAACCCTTCGACCCGCTGTCGGTGGCCCTCCAGATCGGCACCACGGGCGCGCTGGTCCTGGGGGTGGAGTGGTGGGTCCGGCGCAAGTCCACGTCTGGCGTCGACCTCGGCGACTGCGGCGCGGCATCTTCGCCGCCGCCCGCGCGAACCTGAGCCTCCCGGACCGCACGACCTACGCCAAGTCCAGCCGCATCCACGCAACCGCGGTCTGGTTCGGACCCAGGCTCCAAACGCCGTTGTTCTCGGGAGCAGCCATATTCAGCGCGTTAGGCGCGTGGCTGACGGGCTCCACACAGAAGTAGGCTTCGCTCGGCGGGGCGTACACATGTAGCCACCGTAGAGACTTCGAGGCCGAGAGGCGCAGCATGGGCTTACCGGGCCCCAGATCAATCGCAGCCTCGCGGCTCCAGCCGGTATGGCAGTGGTCGAGCGGCGCGCCCGAGCGCACCGGCCGGTTCGTCCAGGCGGGCGCTTGGACCTCGTGCGTCGGAAGCAGATCGTCCGAGGTTTCCCAGAGTCCCGAGACGCCCGTGGTCATCCGCGCTGTGGCGCTATCGGGGAAGTAGGGGTGGAAGCCAAGACCGAACGGCCCCGGCGCGTCGTCCAGGTTGGTCACCGACAACGTCAGGCTCAGACCACCAGGACTCAGATGGACGTGCTGCGCGGCGCGATATCGCCACGGCCATGCGCTGGCCTGTGGAGAGAACGCCAGCATCGCCGAGGACTCATCGGTTGCGTCGATCATCCAGGCCCCGCACCAGCCCTCGCCGTGCAGGGGGTGCCGCTGGTCCTCCCGGCTGAGGGGCAGGTCGCCCGTGCGTCCGCCCCATGTGAACCGACCCTCCGCGATGCGGTTGGCGAACGGGACCAGGGGGAAGCAGGCCGCTTGCAGCACGTCCGACGAGCCTGCCGGCGCCGGCCGCAGAAGGTCGATGTCTCCGAACCTGAGGCTCAGCAGGGCGCCACCCAGACCCGGCGCGAGCGTGGCGCGGAGTGCGCCGTGACGGAGCTCCAAGATGGCCATGTCGCCAATCTTCCCCAGCGCTGAGGAGAACGCCAGCGAGGTTACAAACGATTAATGCAAGCTACCTTGCGTCATACCATAGCTGTGGCTTACCCATTGTCGTGAGGGACCCTGCAGGCGCCGCCATGCTGATCACCAACATCAAGAACGACGACGCCGTCAGCCGAACGACCGTCGGAGCCGGCTATGCCAGGGGCCTCCTCAACCTCGCCGTCGCCAAGGGCGCCAACCGCGCGCAGTTGCTGGCCCGGGCCGGCATCCGCGCCGACGACCTTGAAGACCAGGACAATCGCATCCCCATGGGCAACTACGTGGCCCTGATGCGCAGCGGCCAAGCGCTTGCCGCCGACCCGGCCCTGGCCCTGCACTATGGCGAGGCGATGGATCTGTCCGAGCTGTCCGTTGTGGGCCTGATCGCACGGGCCTCCGACAACATGACCGAGGCCCTCGCCCAGCTGAACCGCTATGGCCGATTGGTCGTCGAGGTCGAAGGCATCGGGTTCGAGAACCGCTTCCAGATGCGCAAGGACGCCGAGGGCCTCTGGCTGGTCGACACCCGCAAGAACGCCAACGAGTTCCCGGAACTCACTGAAAGCACCTTCGCGCGCATGATCTGCGGCAGCCGCGAGTTCGGCGACGGCTCGCGGCCCTTCGTGAAGGCGGTCCGCGTCACCCACCCGCGACCGGCGCATGTCGACGCCTACGAGCGCGTCCTGCGGGCGCCCGTGACCTTCGACGCGCACGAGAACAGCATGCTGGTCGACGAGGTGTGGCAGGACTTCAAGGTCGCCCGCGCCAGCCGCTATGTATTCGGCATCTTCAGCGAGCACGCCGAGCGGCTGCTGGCCGAACTGGAGACGGCCCGGACGGTGCGCGGCCAGGTCGAGGCCCACGCCATCCCCATGCTGCACACCGGCGAACTGGGCGTCGATGTCATCGCCGGGAAGATGGGGCTGTCGCGCCAGACCCTCTATCGCAAGCTCAAGGCCGAAGGCGTCACCTTCGAAGGTCTGCTGGACGACCTGCGCCACCGCATGGCGCTCCACTACCTCGACGGTCAGAAGGTGTCCGTGAACGAGACCGCCTACCTGGTGGGCTTCTCCGAACCCAGCGCCTTCTCGCGCGCCTTCAAACGCTGGACCGGCCGCAGCCCACGCCATCGCGCCGCCGCCTGATCGCAGAAAAAAATCGCGCCGCTCAACCCTGTTCGTCGCGCGGCGGCGTAGTTCGTCATGTGAGGCCCAGGAGCCGTGCATGATGAAGAGAGAAAGCCCGGTCGCGCCCGGCCGACCGCGAATGCTCCCCACGGACGGTCGCGCGACCGATCCGCCGCGTGGGTCCTAGGACGACAGGCGGTGGGGCAGGTAGGCTCGGCCTTGATGGATCTGGACGAACCGGACGACGGCGCCCTGCTCCGCGCGCACCGCGCGGGGGATGCGCAGGCGTTCGGTCGCCTCTACGACCGACATGATCGCGCCGGCTTCCATTTCATCCGACGCCTGCTGGGCGCAGCCCATGTTGACGCCGCCGAGGACCTGCACCAGGAGACCTGGATCGCGGTGGCGCGGAATGCGGCGTCCTTCGACGCCGCCCGATCCGCATTTCCAGCCTGGCTCTACACGATCGCCCGCAACAAGGTCTGGGACCACTTCCGCCGCCAGAAGGTGGCTGTCCTGTCTTCTGCGCAGGAGGACGCGGCCATGATGGTCCCCGATCCCGGCCAGTCGCCGCTGGAACAGGTGCAGTCACGGGAGCTCGCCCAGGAGATCGTCTCCGCCGTCGACGCTTTGCCCCTGGAGCAGCGCGGCGTTTTCATCCTGTTCGCCCAGTCGGGGCTGTCGCTGGAGGAGATCGCCCAGGTGACGGGCGCCACGTTCGAGACCGTGAAGAGCCGCCTGCGCTACGCCCGATCGAAGCTTCGCGAATCCCTGGCGGGAGAGAGGTCGGCCCATGTCTGAGCGCGACACCGACCCGATGGACACGGCCTACGTCCAGGCCGAGAGCGTGCTTGAGGACGACGCCGCCCGCGCCGCGCGCCGCGCCAGGGTGCTGGCCGCCGTGGCCGAGACCGCTGTCACGCCAACGGCCGAGCCAGCTCCGTCCCGTACGGGGTGGCGTCATGGCGGCTGGCTGGTCGCCGCGAGCGTGGCGGCGGTGAGCGTGTTCGTCGCCGTGCAGATCAACCCGCCTCCAGTCTTCGAGCGGCCGATCACGCCGACGCCCGCGCCGCCAACCGCCCAGCAGCCTCCGCGGGAGTCGCCGCCGCCTGCGGTCGACCCTACGCCGCAGAGGCTCGCATCGGGGCCGCCCGCGGTCGTCGCCCCGAAACCTGTGCCCAAGCCGAGCGGACCGTCGCTCAGCACCGCACCCGTGGCCGCGCCCGTTGAAGCTCGCGAGCCCGAAATCGCGGCTCTGCCGGCGCCCGCGCCGCCGCCGCCTCCCCCGTTGGCCGCTGCGATGGAACGTCGGATGCCCCCAGCCCGGGAGCCTAGGCAGGTCTCGGCGCCCGCCCGCGCCCGGGGCGGGACACAAGCGTCGGACATGGCAAGCAAGTCAGTGATCGAAGAACTCGTGGTCACGGGAGCCCGGATCGAGTCCGCGAGTTCGCCGGCCGCGCTGGCCCAGCAACTCCGCGACGCCGCAGCTGCCGGTCAGTCGCGGCAGCTTGCGATCCTGCTGGCTCGCGACGTGCCGATCGACGGCGTGGACGACGACGGCGAAACGGCGCTGATGAAGGCCGTCCAGGCCCGTCAGCTCGACGCCGTGGCGTTCCTGCGCCGCCGCGGCGCCGATCTGGACCTCAAGAACAACGAGGGCCGATCCGTCCGTGACATGGCCGCCAAGCTGGCCGACCCAGCGTTGGACAAGGCGCTCGGCCTGAACCGCTAGCCGCCACATTACGACAGCTTAACTGGCCGGCGGCGAAAAGCCGATTCATAGTAGTAGTCATGACTACTATTACACCTGCCGCGGCACTTCTGGACCTTGGCTTCACCGAAATCGAGGCGCTTGTGTTCTGCGAGCTCACGCGCCTGGGGCCGTCTACCGGCTACCGTTTGGCCAAGGCGGTGGGCAAGGCGGCGGCCAACACCTACCAGGCCCTCGACGCGCTTTCCCAGAAGGGCGCCGTGTTGGTCGACGAGGGCGAGTCCAAGGTGTGGCGGGCCGTACCGGCCGCCGAACTGATCGCCGCGCTGCAGGCCCGCTTCGAGCATCGGAGCCAGACGGCGCTGTCGGCGCTGCAGTCCCTCAAAGCCCCTGAGGCCGAGGCGCGGCTCTATGCGCTGAAGACCCCCGACCAGGTGCTGGCCCGCGCCCGCGCCATGATCGCCGCGGCCCGCGAGGTGATCCTGTTCGACCTGTTCCCCCAACCCTTCGCGGCGCTTGAGCCGGACCTCGCCCGCGCCGCGACCCAGGGCGTGCGCGTGGTGGGCCAGATCTATGAGCCCCAGGCGACCACCGTCGCGGCGGTGCTCCAGAAGACGGCGCCCTCGCAACTGGCCGCCTGGCCCGGCCTGCAGGTGACGATTGTCGCCGACGCACGCGAGCATCTGACGGCCCTCATCTCCCGCGACGGCGAGCGATGTCGCCACGGCGCCTGGAGCGACAGCGTCTACCTGGCCTGCATCCAGCATTCGGGCCTGGCGGCCGAGATCGTCCTGGGCGCCCAGGGACTGGGCCAGCCCCTGCCCTTCGACCCCACGTTGTTCGGATCGCGGCCGCCGGGCCTGGACGACCTGACCGGCCCCGTGTTCGCCGACTGAACCTCCCCCCAGCCTCCCCCGGGATACGCCATGAAGACCCTGCTTCTCTCCGCGGCCGCGGCCCTGACACTCTCCGCCACCACGGCCTGCGCCGATCCGGCCGGCGACGCCGCCGCTCGCTACGTCGCCTGGCGCGGCGGACCTGCCTTCGAGAACGCGCGCGGCCTGCTCGTCCGCGGAACGACGGACAACGGTCGCTTCCAGGGCGCCATCGAGCGCCGCATCGAGCCCGGCCGGACACTGGAACGCTTCAACATGGGCTCGGCGGCGACACACCGCGCCCTGATCGGCGAGGCGGGCTGGACGGTCAGCCTGAGCGGCCAGGTCGAGACCGCTGACACCGTCACTGCCAAGGCCGCCGCCCGCCGCCGCCTGACCACCTTCGACGACGCACTGAAGGGTCAGGGCGGAGCGACGGTCAGCCTGCAACCCGACGAGACCTTCGACGGCCAATCCGTTCAGGTGCTGCGCATCACCTTTGACGAGCGCAACGGCCAGGATCTGCTGCTCGACCGCGAGACCGGGGCGCTGATCGCCGACCGGACCAAGGAGGATGGCAGCGTCACCACCACCCGCTATGCGGACTGGCGCACGGTCGAGGGCGTAAGGGTCGCCTTCAAGGAGGTGCAGCGGATCGCGCAGGACCCGATCGAGACCTCCATCACGCTGACCTCGGTCGACATCGACCCCCGGCCCGACGCGAAGGCCTTCGCACGACCGGCGTCGCGCAGGATCTACGCCTTCACCGACGGCAAAGCCACCACCGCGCCACTCCCCTTCGAGCTGTACCTCGGCTCGCGGATCTACATACCGGCCACGCTCAACGGCCACGAGACGCACGTCCTGCTGGACAGCGGGGCCGAGGCCACGGTTCTGGACAAGGCCTACGCCGAGAGCATCGGGATCAAGCCCACCGCCATCGTGCCGGCTGTCGGCACCGGCGGCCGAGACGTGGCTGAACTGGCCAGCGGCGTGACCATCCGGCTGGGCGCGGTGGAACTGCGCGACGTTACCGTCGCCCTGATCGACCTGAAGCCAATCAGCGCGATGATCGGCAAGCCGCTGCCCGTGATCCTGGGAAAGGAGGTGTTCAACGCCCTGACCGTCGATCTCGACTTCGCCGGCAAGACCATCGCTTTCCAGGATCCGGCCCGTTTCAGGCCGACGCCCGGCGCCGTGCCCGTGCCGGTCACCAGCGTCGGCGGCATCCACGCCATCCCGGCCGCCATCGAGGGCGGCAAGACCGTGCTGATGGACTTCGACCTGGGCAACGGCTCGCCGCTGCTGGTCTTCCCGGGCCACTGGAAGGCCCGGCGCATGCTGGAGGGGCGCCCCTCGTCCAAGAGCCTGTCGGGCGCCGTCGGCGGCCTGAAGACCCGCGACGTGGCGACGGTGAGGTCGCTGACCCTGGCGGGCGTCACCTTCCGCGACATCCCTGCCGTCTTCGGCGAGGACGACGGGTCTGCGTTCGGCAATACCCGCACCGCCGGCAATATCGGCATGCCCATCCTCAGCCGCTTCCGCCTGACCACCGACTACGCCAACCACCGGCTGCTGCTGACCCCCCGGGCGGATATGGTCGGCCTGCCGTTTCCCAAGGACCGCTCGGGCCTGATGACGCGCTTCAACGGCAGCGGCTTCACCCTGGGCCTCGTCGCGCCTGGCTCCCCCGCCGAAGCGGCGGGGCTGAAGGCCGGTCAGGTGATCACTGCGGTGAACGGCAAGGCGGCCAGCGAGCTGGGGGTTGCCGGCATGACGGCGCTGCGCACCGCCGCGGCCGGCGCGACCATGGCGCTGACGCTGCAGTCCGGTGAGACGGTTAGCCTGGTCCTGCGGGACTACTACTGAGGCGACCCGCGCCGAGCGAGCCTACAGGTCCGGGACCTCGACCTGATCGCGCATGGCCCGGCGGCCGCCCATGGCGAGCAGTTCGCCGTTGTCGAGGCCGCCGTTCTTGTCACGGTCCAACTCGGCGAAGCGGGCCTTCAGCATCGCGACCATCCTGCCGCGCAGCTCGCTGGCCTGGACGAGACCGTCGACGTTGTCGTCCAGCGCGCCCACCATCAGCGAACCCATCAGCTTCTGCTGCAGATCGTTGCGCAGGTTGGTCACCGTCTCGTCGGCCCAGCGATAGTTCACGCGGAAATACATCATCTCCTCGTGGCTCTGCTCGCCCCAGGTGACGTTGCGCGTCGGGTCCGGATTGGCGGTGTTGTGGACCGAATTGTCGTAGACCCAGGTCGCCACCAGCTTCGTGCCGGCCTTCACAAGGATCGGTTTCACCGGGTCGTAGTCGCGCTGCCAGTTGAAGTCGTACTTCGGCAGCGACAGCAGCATCGTCTCCTTGCCGTCCGGCAGGATGGCCTTCAGCTCGACGTGATAGCCGCGATAGTGCGAGTGCGGGTACAGCGTGTAGAGGTAGGCGTCGGCCGGGAAGGTCAGGTACGCCGTCTCTCTATGCCGCGCCGCGCCGGCCGGAATCATCAGCGCAAAGTCGCCGATCACCGCCGATCGTTTCACGTACTTGGGCTGCTCTTTCAGGACGTAGAAGCCCACCTGGCTCCGGTCGGTCGTCTCGGCGCCCATGGTCGTGTAGTGCATCTGGAAGTTCAGCTCGCCGCCCGCCGGCACCGGGGCGCCCGAGTTGTCGCCCATGATCTGGGGCTGGGCGCCCGGGGTGTATGAGCCCACCGATCCGCCCGGAATCGTCGGCCGCGAGCCCGGCGCAGGCCGGTGGTTGGAGACGACGTGGTGCAGCACGCGGCGGTCACCGGGCTTCATCGCGATGGCGCGCAGCCAGGTGTTCTCGCTGAACGGGTTGGCCACCCGCATGTTCTGGTAGTCGACGATGCCGCTGGCCGGCACCTTGAAGGCCGGCAGGTCGACGATCACGTCGGGCTTGCCCAGGTTCTCGGGCCACTCGGACGCTACGCGGGTCTTGTTGACCACGAGGGGGTCGGCCCCCTCGCCCCGCGGCGCGCCGGCCTCGATCCAATGAACCAGCAGCTTGGTCTGCTGGGCCGTCAGGCCCTGGTCGTTCTTGAACGCGCCGATGTGGGGGTCGGCGAAATAGGGCGGCATCCGGCGCGTGCGCACCGTCTCGCGGATCATCGGGGCGAAGCCCTTCACCACGTCGTAGCTGTCCATCGCGAACGGGCCGATGCCGCCGTTCAGGTGGCAGGTGACGCACTTGTCCTGGAGGATCGGCGCGATCTCCCTGGCGTACGAAATTCTGGCGAACGCCGCAGCGCGCTCGCGCTCTGGGAAGGCGATGGTGCGGCCCGTTGTCATCGCCACCCGTGACTGCGGCGCCGGCTGGCCCGCGGCCACCGCCGCGATGGCCGCTCCGGCGCCCGAGATCGGGCCGCGATAGGCCACGGTCCACGTCTTGGGATTGATCACGAAGACCTCGCCCTCGCGGCTCACACCCAGCTGTTCGCCCACCAGCTGCTGCTCGTCCATCAGGATCGGGATGCTGATCCCCTGCGCCTTGGCCTCCTCGGCGGCGGCGTCGCGGCTGTCGCCCAGCTTGGAGTCCAGCAGGTAGAACAGGACGCCCTTGCCGCCATGCTGGTCGGCCAGCTTCTGCAGTTCCACCGCGCCGGTCCTGGAGGCGGTCGAGCCATTCTCACGGGTCATCAGCACGATCGCGGGCGCATAACCGAAGTAGTAGAGCCGGTGCGCCAGTCGCGTGTGATCGGTGAGCTGGAAGTCGTCGACGATCTGGGGCGCCGGGTCGGCGGCCTGCAGCGCGCCACCGCCAAAGCCAGCCAGGGCCATGCCGCCCACCGCGAGTGCGAACGCCGTCGCCACGATCCGCCGCATACCGTCTCTCCCCATCCCCGACGCACAGATAACAAGGGTTCTGTTCGCGAATATTGCAGCCCCGCCGCCGCAAGGGCCTCAGACGCGACGGTCGGCCAACCAGCGTCCGACCGAGAAGATGATCGCCAGGTTCAGCGTCATGGCCGCGGCGCCCAACACCACCTCGCCGACCGCCCCCGGGTCCGACATCTGCGCCACCAGCAGGCTCCAAGGCATGCTCAGAAGGTCCGCGACGGTGGCCGCCCAGCCTTGCGACAGGCTCAGCCACCCCAAGGCGCCGGCGCCGATCGAAAGCAGGACGGCAAGGCAGGTCGCGGCATAGGCGACGCAGACGACGCGCGTCACCCTCACGCGGTCACATCCCTGGCTGAGGCGCCGATCCGGGGCTTGAACTCTCGGGCGAGACACATGAGAGAAACTCCCACAGGTTGTGCCCCCAAGGTGCACCTGCGGCGTAACATTCGCCAGCATTTGTTGCATCAGGCAGAGATCCACGCCGCTCCATAGCGCGCCCGCACGACACAGCCCGTCCAGCACACGGTCGTCGGCGATGTGCCCGTGCTCCGGCGCCCCAGCGCCTGCGGCCCAGCATCAGCGGTCGCGGGACGGATATCAGACCGCAGTCAGCCTCATGTGGCGCGTAGCCGCGCGGCTCTGATGCCAGCGTCATTCTTCATTCGGTATGTTCAGAAGAAGCCCGCACGCCTTGCAGTGAACGGCATCGGGGTCGTGCCGCAGCAATCCACAGTCAGGGCATATGAACCTGACCTTGTAGGGACGGATCAGGGTCTGCGCGAAGCGAACGAAGAGGGTGATCCCGCTGATCATGATCACGATCGTCAGTAGCTTGCCGTAGGTCCCGGGCAGCGTGATGTCGCCGAATCCCGTGGTCGTGAGTGTGGTGACCGTGAAGTAGAGCGCGTCCACATAGCCGCCCAGGCCGGGATGCGAACGGGCGAAGCTGGCGTAGACGAACCCGGTCGCGATGAAGACGAAGGTGATGAGGGTCGCCAGCGACTTGGAGACATCCTCCACGCGCGTGTCGTCATAGCGCCGTCCGATCGTGGCCCAGAAGATCTCGCTGTGGAACAGCGACCACAGCCGCAGCACCCGCAGGAACGCCAGGTTGAACAGGGTCAGCGGGAACAGCAGCGTCACCAGCACGAACAGGTCGATCCAGACGCTGAACCGCCGGAAGAACGCTTTGAGGCTCGTGTCGGCCAACGCACGCGCGCCCAGCTCGGTGGCCAGCACCAGCGCCACCGCGTAGTCGACAACCAGATAGGCCGGATAGTCGCGCAGGAACGGCGCGGCCACGAAGAAGGCGATCAACAGCAGGTCTATGGCGATCACCCACAGGCGGAACCGCACCGCGCCCGGGCTGTCGCCATGATAGAGCTCGCGCAGACGCACCCGCAGCCGCGCGATCTGCGCCCGCTTGCCTGCCGTATCCGCCGGATCGGCCAATCTCGTCTCCCCGCAGCCTGCGCCATGAACCCGCGCGCCAGTGTGGGGGTTCATCGGGCGTCCCCACAATCAAGGAATGCTCCGATGCCCGCCAAATCCGCCGCCCAGCAGAAGGCCGCCGGCGCCGCGCTCTCAGCCAAGCGCGGCGACACGCCCAAGCGCCGGCTGAAGGGCGCGTCGAGGTCGATGATGTCGATGTCCGAGAAGGAACTCGAGGAAATGGCTTCGACCAAGCACAGGGGTAAGCCTGAGCACGTGAAGCCGTAGTTCGCGCTACGCCGCCAGCCCCTGCATCCGCGCCGCCAGTTCACGCACGCGTTCTGGGCCGCCCAGCAACTGGCGGTTCTGACCGATGCGCTTGAACCAGTAGTGCAGGCCCAAGAGGTCGGTCATGCCGATGCCGCCATGCACCTCGGTGGCCGTGCGCGCGATGAAGCGGCCGATCTCCGAGGTATGGGCCTTGGCGTGGGCCGCCATCAGCGAGGCCTCCTCCGGGGCATTGTCGAAGGCGTAGGCGGCGTACCAGACCAGCGCGCGGGCGGGCTCGAGTTCGGCGGCCATCTCGGCGCAAAGGTGCTTCACGGCCTGGAAGCTGCCGATCGTGCGGCCGAACTGCTTGCGCTCCTTCGCGTACTCGACGGCCCTGTCGAGCATCGTCTGGCAGGCGCCCAGTGTATCGGCGGCGATCATCACCCAAGCCGCGTCACGCAGGCGGTCCAGCGCCTGGTTGGACGACAGCGCCTCGGCCGGCGCCCCTCTGAACGTGAGTTCGGTGAGCCGCCGCGTGGCGTCGATGCTGGGCAGGATCTCGCTCGCGTCGGCCTTCGCCGCCAGGTGCAGCACGCCCGAGCGGTCCGCCACGACCAGCAGGTCGGCCGCCATCGCGTCCAAGGCAAATAGCGCCTTGCCAGTCAGCTTCCCGCCTTCCGCCGTCACGCCCGCGCCGTCGCGAGCGCCGGCGATGGGTTCGGAGATCGCGGCGCCCGCCGTCGCCCCGCCGTCCGCCAGCTTTGGCAACCAGGCGCGCTTCTGCTCATCGCTCCCGCCCAGCCGCAGCGCCAGCGGCGCCAGGACGGCCGAGCCCAGGAAGGGCGTCGGCGCAACGACGCGACCCAGCGCCTCGGCCGCCAGCGCGGCCTCCAGCAGCCCCAGGCCCAGCCCCCCATGCTCCTCGGGAACCAACAGGCCCGGCAGCCCCAGCTCGGAGAGGCCCGCCCAGATGTCGGGCGCGGTCGCTTCGCCGCCGTCGGCGAACCTGCGCACGCGATCCAGGGACGACAGGTCGGCCAGGGCCTTGGTCAGGCTGTCCTGCAGCAGGGTCTGATCTTCCGACAGCGCAAACCGCATCTACGCCCCCACCGTCTTGGGTTCGCGCGGCATGCCCAGCCCACGTTCCGAAATGATGTTCTTCTGGATCTGCGCCGTCCCGCCGCCAATGATCAGGCCCAGGTCGAACATGTAGTTCCGCTGCCAGCCGCCCTTCGCACGCAGGTGGGGTCCGTCATGGTAGAGGATCCCCAGCTCGCCCAGGGCGTCGATCGCCAGCGCCGCCACCTGGTGGTTCAGCTCGCAGCCCTGCAGCTTCACAACCAGCCGGGCCAGGCCCGCCGTATCATCGGTCAGCGTGCGCAGGCCGTTGAACTTCATCGAGAATACACGCGCCTGCAGCTGCATCAGCCGGTCGCGGAAGATCGGATTGTCGATGATCCGATGACCATCCACCGTCTCGGATTTCATCAGTTCAATCAGGGCCTTGAGCCGAGCTTCTGTAGCGTTCGGATCGCCCAGCATCCCGCGCTCATGCTTGAGCGTCGTATTCGCGACGAACCAACCTCGCCCGCGACCGCCGACGACGTTCTTCTGCGGCACCCGCACGTCGGTGAAGAACACCTCGTTGAATTCGGCGTGCCCGGTCATGGTCTTGAGCGGCCGGACGTCGATCCCCGGCGTGTTCATCGGGAACAGGATGTAGCTGATCCCCTCGTGCTTGGCGGCGTCAGGCTCCGTGCGCACCAGGCAGAAGATCATGTCGGCCTGAGCAGCCGTACTTGTCCATATTTTTTGGCCACTTATGAGAAAATCCTCACCATCCTCGACCGCCTTGGTCTGCAGGTTGGCAAGGTCCGAGCCGGCGCCCGGTTCGGAGTAGCCCTGGCACCAGATCACCTCTCCGCGCAGGGTGGGGCCGATCCACTGCCGCTTCTGGTCCTCGGACCCCACCTCCAGCAGCGTCGGCACCAGCATCGATATGCCTTGCCCGGCCATGCCTCGGGGCGCGCCAGCGGCGATGAACTCTTCGGCGATGATGCGGCCCTTCAGGATGTCGGGCTCGGCGCCGTAGCCGCCGTATTCCTTCGGGATGGTGCGGGCCGCATATCCGGCCTCGATCAGCGTCCGCTGCCAGGCTTTAGGATCGTTGGGCGCGCCGTCCTTGTGGTGGTCCTTGTGCGCCTCCAGGAAGGCCCGCACCTCGTCGCGGAAGGCCGCCAGTTCTGGCGTCAGCGTCAGGTCCATGTCACTCCCCTTTCCGCCCACTGCACCACCCTTTCGCCGCGTGAGGCAACGGCGCCGTGGCGTAAGCGTTTGCCCCTGACCGATTCCTGGAGACGCCGATGCAAAACCCCTGGCCGGCCGCGGCCCTGGCGCTGAGCCTGACCGCCTGCACCGCCCCCGGATCGGATGACCCGTTTGTCGGATTCGGCCCGAATCCCAAGCTGCCCCCGCCAAAGACCAGCCTGATCCCGTCCATCGGCGTTCCCGACGTGGTGCGCTGGCCCGCGGGCGCGGCGCCCAAGGCGCCGGACGGATTCACGGTCACCCGCTATGCCGAAGGGCTGGATCATCCCCGCTGGCTGCTGGTCCTGCCCAATGGCGACGTGCTGGCCGCCGAAGCCGCGGCGCCGCCGAAGCCGCCCGGGACCGAAGAGAAGGGTGTCCGCGCCTTCTTCCAGAAGATGCTGATGAAGAAGGTGGGCTCGATCGTCCCCAGCGCTGACCGCATCACCCTGCTGCGTGACGCCGACGGGGATGGAGTCGCGGAGACAGAGTCGGTTTTCGCCACCGGCCTGAAGAGTCCGTTCGGGATGACCGTGGTGGGCGCAACACTCTATGTCGCCAATGCCGACGGCGTCGTGAGCTTCCCCTACCGGCCAGGCCAGACCTCGGTGGCCGGCCCGGGAACCGCCGTCTTCGCCCTGCCGGCCGGGATCAATCACCACTGGACCAAGAACGTCGTGGCCAGCCCCGACGGCTCGACGCTGTTCGCCACCGTCGGTTCCAACTCCAACATCGCCGAGAAGGGAATGGCCATCGAGGAAGGCCGCGCCGCGATCTGGGCCTATGACATCGCAAGCCGCACCACCCGCGTCTTCGCCAGCGGCCTCCGCAACCCCAACGGTCTCGATTTCGACCCGGCCACCGGCGTCATGTGGACCGTCTCCAACGAGCGCGATGAGATCGGCCCGGACGTGCCGCCCGATTACCTCACCAGCGTGAAGGATGGCGGCTTCTACGGCTGGCCCTGGAGCTATTGGGGCCGGAATGTCGACAAGCGTGTTCAGCCGCAGCGGCCCGAGATGGTGGCGCGTGCGATCCAGCCCGACTATGCGCTGGGCCCGCACACAGCCTCTCTGGGCCTGGCATTCTATCGCGGCGACACATTCCCGGCGGCCTATCGCGGGGGCGCCTTCATCGGTCAGCACGGTTCGTGGAACCGCCAGCCGTTGAACGGGTATCGCGTCGTCTTCGTACCGTTCGCGGGCGGCCGGCCTCAGATGCCGGCGCAGGCCTTCCTGACCAGCTTCCTCAACGCCGACAACAAGATCCAGGGTCGCCCCGTCGGCGTGGCTGTCGATGGGCGCGGCGCCCTTCTGGTGGCGGACGACGTGGGCGGGATCGTCTGGCGAGTGGCGGCCGCGCGCTAGAGCGCGATCCGATAGCGCAGCTTCTGGCCTTCGCCATAGGCCTTCGGCATCTCGAAGGCCTCGACCAACGCGCCCCCGTTGTTGCGGATCACCCTCTGCGACGGGATGTTGTCAGGGTCGGTGGTCAGCTCCACATAAGTCAGGCCCTGGGCTCGGCACTCCGGCAGCAATTGCCGCACCGCCTCGGATGCGTAACCGCGCCCCCGCTTCCAGGGCACGACTGCGTAGCCCACATGTCCGAACACGTGCTCGGGCAGCAGGGACGTGCCGGGTTCCCAGCGCAATCCGATCGAACCACAGAATTCGCCGTCCCATAGCCAGCGGTTGTAGCCCGGCAGGCGCCTGGCCATCGTCCCGTCCGGCAACTCGATGGGCGCGCCCCGGGCCTCGACGTCATCCAGCGAGGCCACGAACGCCGCCGCATCCTCGTCGATGCGCCGCAGGTCCGAGGCGATCGTCTTCTCCAGGCCCACATTGTCCCGCGACCATCCCCGCCGCAGAGCCTCCACAAACCCGGGCAACAGCTCAAGCGACGGGGGCTTCAGCTCCAGCGCGGCCATGTCACCCCATCTTGAAGACGCAGAGCTTGTTGCCGTCGAGATCGCGGAAGTAGGCCCCGTAGAAGCCGCCGCCCCGGTCGCCGGGCGGCCCTTCACAGATCGCTCCCGCCGCCATCGCCGCGGCGTGGGTGGCGTGGATCTGCTCAGGCGTGTCGGCGGACAGCGCCACCATCACGCCGTTGCCGACGCTCTGCGGCGCGCCGTCGAACGGCAGGGTGATCCCCAGCATCGCGCCCCGACCCGGGCCGCCGTAGTACTGGGAGCGCTCGTACGTGAGTGTCCTGCGTCCCCCGAGCGGGGCCAGCACGGCGTCGTAGAACGCCCGCGCCCGCTCGAGGTCCGAGACACCGAGAGTGGTGTAGCCGATCACGCGTCAGCCCATCTTGAAGACGCAGATCTTGTTTCCGTCCGGGTCGCGGAAGTACGCGCCGTAGAACGTCGGCAGCCGCTGCCCGGGCGGGCCATCGCACGTGCCGCCGGCCGCGAGCGCGGCGGCGTGGGCCGCATCAACCTGCTCCTTCGAGGCCGCCGGCAGGCCGAACATCGAGCCGTTGCCCGCCGTCGCCGGCTTCTCGTCGTAAGGCTTGCTCACGGCGATCATGCCGGGCGTGTCCTTGCTGCCGTAGAATTGCATGCGGTCGCCGTTGGCGAAGGTGCGGGCGCCGCCCAGTGTGGCGAGCACCGCGTCGTAGAACTTGGTCGCCCGTTCCAGGTCGTTCGTGCCGATAGTGGCGTAGCCGATCATGGGTATTCCTTCCTGATGAGGCGGGAACCCTAGCGGATGACCCGCGCGGCAACGCAAGGGCCAGCTTGAGCATCAGGGCCTTTCGACGCGAGACCCATTGGACGGATGCGCCCGGCCCGGTCCACAATCGCGGCAACGAACAGGGGAGTTTGGGGATGTTGAAGGGTCTGGTCGCGGGTGCGGCCGTGTTGCTGGGCGCCAGCGCGGCGCATGCCGAGGTCACCACCGCTGTCCGCCAGGAAGCCGCGCCGGTCCGCGGTCTCTCCCAGCCCGCCGAGATCATCGTCGACCGCTGGGGCGTGCCGCACATCTATGCGGCGAACACCCGCGACGCCTTCTTCCTGCAAGGCTGGAACGCCGCACGCGACCGGCTCTGGCAGATCGACTTGTGGCGCAAGCGCGGACTGGGCCGTCTTTCCGCCAGCCTGGGCCCCGCCTACGTCGCTCAGGACCGCGCGGCGCGCCTCTTCCTGTATCGCGGCGACATGGCGGCTGAATGGGCGTCGTACGATCCGATCGGCCGCGAGGCGGTCGAGGCCTTCGCCGCCGGCGTGAATGCTTATGTGGGCGAGGTCCGCGCCGGCCAGCGGCCGCTGCCCGTCGAGTTCAAGCTGACCAAGAGCCAGCCCGAGGACTGGAACCCGGAAGACATTCTGCGCATCCGCAGCCACGCGCTGGTCAGCAACGTCACCTCCGAGGTCGCCCGGGCCCTGACCGTCTGCGCCGGCGGTCCCGAGGCCGACGCCTTGCGCCGCAAGCTGGAGCCCGCGCGCAAGCTTGTCATGCCAAAAGGCCTCGACCCGTGCTCGGTCCCGGCCAACGTGCTGAACGACTACGTCCTGGCCACCGACCCCGTCAGCTTCGGCCCGCTCATCAAGAGCGCCGAGACAGAGGCGCCCAAGCCGCTGGCGCAGGTCATCGACGAGCGCGCCGCCGAGGGCTCTAACAACTGGACGATCGCCGCGTCGCGCAGCGCCACCGGCCGCCCGATCCTGGCCAACGATCCACACCGCCCGGTGGGCGCGCCGGCTCTGCGCTACATCGCCCACCTGGACGCGCCGGGCCTGTCGATCATAGGCGCCGGCGAGCCCGCGCTGCCGGGCGTTTCGTTCGGCCACAACGGGACCACTGCGTTCGGCATCACCATCAACTACGTCGACCAGGAGGACCTGTACGCCTACGAGGTCCGCGGGAACGCCTACCGCTACAAGGGCGGCTTCGAGCCCATGAGGACGGTCAGCGAGACCATCGAAGTCAAGGGCGGCGCACCTCAGACGGTCGAACTCCGCTTCACCCGCCATGGCCCCGTGATCTGGCAGGACGCCACGCGCGCCTTCGCGATCCGCACCGTCTGGAACGAGCCTGGTCTGGCCGGCTACTTCGGCTCGTCGCGGATGTGGCGGGCCAAGGACTGGAACGATTTCCAGACCGCCCGCGACAAGTGGGGCGCCCCGCCGCTGAACCTGGTCTATGCCGACACGAAGGGCGACATCGGGTGGGCCGTCGCGGCCCGCACGCCGGTCCGGCCCAACTGGGATGGCCTGACGCCCGTGCCCGGTGACGGACGCTACGAGTGGGCCGGTTTCCGCAAGGACGGCGAATTGCCCGTCGTGAAGAACCCCGCCGCGGGCTTCTTCGCCACCGCCAACGCCATGAACATCCCGGCCGAGCCCGAGTACCCCCGCGCCGAGCGCAAACTGGGCTTCGAATGGGCCGACCCCAGCCGTTCGATCCGAATCCATGAGGTGCTGAACGGCCTGCCGAAGATCAGCCTGGGCGACTCCATGGCGTTGCAGACCGACAGCGTCAGTCCGCAGGCCCGCCGCGGCGTGGCGCTGCTACAGTCGTTGACGTCCACCGATCCCGACGTGGCGAAGGCGCTGACCTATCTCAAGTCCTGGAACGGCGACGAAGCCACCGACAGTGTCGCGGCCAGCCTCTACGAGACCTGGGCGGTGAAGCACCTGGGCGCCGCGGTCTCGGCCGTCGCCGCGAAGGAGGCCGCCCGGCCGCTGATCGGCGCCAGCTCGCCCGACCCGTTGCTCACCTGGCTGGAAGGCCAGTCGCCGGATGCACGCACGCCCGTTCTGCAGGCGAGCCTGAAGGCCGCAATCGTTGAGCTGAAGGGGCGCCTCGGGCCCGACATGTCCACGTGGACCTGGGGCCGCCTGCACCACGCCCGGTTCGTTCCCGCCGCGGCCGGTCTGGCCGATCCCCAGCTGGCGGCCCAGATGAGCGTGGGGCCGCAACAGGTTCCCGGCTCATCCTCGACACCGCGAGCGGCCACCTGGAACCCGAGCGATTTCCGCCAGACATCTGGCGCCTCGGTGCGGCTGGTGCTGGACGTCGGAGCCTGGGACAACTCGATGGCCATCAACACCCCCGGCCAGTCGGGCGACCCGATGAGCGTCCACTACCGCGACCTGTTCCCGCTCTGGGCTTCCGGCGCCTACGTGCCGCTGCGCTTCAGCCGTGGGGCCGTCGAGGGTGACGCGGGTGTCGTGATGAAGCTGACGCCGGCGCCCTAGGAACCTCCATGCGATCCCTGGTCCCCCAAGCGTCTTCGCTCCGCCGATGGGCGGCGACCCTGGTCGCGTCGATCGGCGCTCTGCTCGCCGGCGTCGCGCACGCCGCCTCCCCCGCCGCTCCCATCGCCGGCAGCGGCGGCATGGTGGTGAGCGCCCAGCACCTCGCCTCGGATGTCGGCGCCGACATTCTGAGGCGTGGCCGCAACCCCGTCGACGCCGCCGTCGCCGTGGGCTACGCCCTGGCGGTGGTCTACCCGCAGGCCGGCAACATCGGCGGCGGCGGTTTCATGACGCTGCGCCTCGCCGACGGCCCGACACGCGTCGCCTCCTGGAAGCCCGTGGCCACCGGCTGAGCGACGAGGGGCCGTGGGGAATCGCGGAAGGCATTGTCACCGGCGCGCCAACGCAGGCGCCGGGTCAGACGCGCGATCGGGTGCTGTCGCTGGGCGGAAGCCCCCTGGCGGGGGCGACGATGTTCGGAGGCCACGACGCCCGCCAGACCGGCGGATCGGCCGCGCCGGTGCGATAGCGGCTAACGCACGTACCAGTCGTCGGCGCGCGACAGCGCCGCGAACTTGCGCCGGAAGCCGTGGCCCGTCAGCAGTTCATGCAGCGCGTCGCGGCGGGCGGTGTAGTTGTGCTCCACGGTGATCAGCCGCACGTCCCACGCGGCAAAGTCGAAGGCGCTCAGGATGTCGAACTCGGAGCCCTCGGTATCGACCGACAGGTAGTCGATGCGGCGCGGCGCCTGCCAGTGGCGCAGCAGATCGTCCAGCGACACCGTCTCGACCTCGTAACGCGTTCCGCCGCGGCGGCTGTCGGCGTGCAGGTCGCCGTCCGAGTAGCTGTCGATGGTGGAATGATCCACCGGTCGACACTCGTTGAACAACAGCCGCTGGCCGCTCTCCACCCAGACGCATCGCTGATCCACATGGGCGGACCGGCGCGCCAGATACGGGTGCGCCGCCCGCGCCGGCTCTGCCAGGATGCCGGACCATCCCAGCGCCTCTTCGAGGTAGAGCGTGTTGGACGAGGTCCTCCCGTCCAGCGCCCCGAACTCCACGAAGTACCCGTCGCGCTGCTCGGCAAGCTCCCAGGCGACCCAGAGATCCTGCAGCAGCTGGCTGTGGCTGCCCGTCAGGCGCTCCAGGCAGAACCGCACGAACCGCATCTGCTCGTCGGCGTCCGGCGACGCCGACAGCTCGCGCAGCAGCACCAGGACGTCCAGGGCTTCGGCGAAGGTCAGGCGGGCCATGCGAGAGGCTTAGCGCCTCAGCGCCCGAACGTCTTGCGCAGCCGCACCATCAGGTTGCCGCCCCACTCCAGGTCCCGATAGTCGGTGTAGGTCAGGCGGCCCAGGCTGCGAGGTCCGGCGTAGACTTCGCGGATGCGCTTGGCGGCGCGCATGTTGATGCCGTTGGCCTCGACGCGCAGCGTCAGGTCCGGCGCCAGACGATGCTCGGTGAACAGGATCAGATAGGGCGAAACCTTCTTCGTCTCGATCTCGGTCAACCGGAACACCCGCTCGCGGAACCCGCCCAGCAAATCCAGGCCCCAAGTCATCTTCCAGTCCGGCAGCGCCTGGCTGAAGTGGAGCTCCCAGTCCACCGGGTGCAGCGTCGAAATCTGCCGGTTCGACGAGGTCAGCGGGTCCAGCACCTTGGTGTCGCGCCAGGTCACCTGGCCCTTCAGTTGAGCGGCCCCGATGCCCAGGCGGTCCAGCGGCGCGGTCAGGCCGATGGCGATCTCGTTCTTCGTCCCGGAGTCGATGTTGCCCGGCGCGTCGGCCAAGACGACGCCGGCAGAGTTCACGATGGGCAGGCGATCCACCACGTCCGACAAGTCGAACCGGCGATATGTCAGGACGATCGAACCGTCCTTCCAGAAGCGCCGCTCGAGCGTCGCTTCATAGACCCACGCCTGCTGCGGCGTCAGGTCGGGATTTCCAGCCACGACCACGCCCGTCGAAGCCACGTTCGGGGAGGCGACGAAGTCGTCGAAGTTGAGCTGGCCCACCTCGCGCTCGACGCGCATGCGCACTTGCATCAGCGCATTCGGGTTCCAGGTCACGGCCGCCCGAGGCTTCAGGAAATGCAGCGACTTCTCCAGGGTCACGTCGCCCTCGGACGTCACACGCGAGACCTCCTGACGCCCACCGGCCTCCAGGGTCAGCTGCGGCGTCGCCTGCCAGGTTCCCCGCAGGATCGCGTTGGCGCGCAGTTCCTCGACCAAGACGTCGCCCGCGGGCAGCGCCACCGCCCGGCCGTTGATGCTGAGCCGTGTCTGGCTGTCCAGCCGGTTGTAGGCGCCTTCGCTGCCGACCTCGATCTTCATGCCCGGCCGGGGCGTGACGTTGAACTGGACCCGCCCGACCGTCTCGTAGTTCTTGCGGTCGAGGGCGAAGTCGCGCGTCAGGGTCGGCGCTTCGAAGTGCGAACGCTGGTCCTGGATGAACACCTGCTGGAAGAGGACGGCCTCCAGTCCGACGGTGTCGCTCAGCCGGCGGCTGAAACGCATGCCCGCCTCGTGCTGGCCCCGCTTGTTAGGTGACTTCTCGTACTCCACGCCGCCCGAGATCCGGTCGGTGTCGTAGAGCTCGAGCGCGCCATAGTTGAACTGGAGCGCGCCGTTGAGACTGAGGAGCCCGCCCAGGAAGGGCGTCGTGAAGGCGCCCGTGGTCTGGACGCGGTGGCCGTGCTGGTCGGCGTCGACTTCGGAATCGATCAGCCGGGTCCGACCGTCGGGCGCATAGCGGATGCGGTCGCCGTCGCCGTTCTCGTCGTTCGGGAAATGGCCGGTGCTGAAAGTCTGGCTGAGTTCCGCCGTCCGCCCGCCCGGAAGGGTCCACTGTCCCTCAAAGCGGACGCCGGGCAGGAACCGGCCATCGTAGACCGCGTCGAAGTAGGGCTGCACCGAGCCCCGGAAGCCGGCCACCTGCTTGCGCACCACGTTGGCCAGCACCGAGCGGCCTTCCATGTCGATGCCCGGCGCGCCGCCGCGGATCACCTCCACGCGCGCGACCGAGTCGGCCGGAATGCGGCGCAGGATGTCCTCCAGCGGGTCGTTCTTGGCCAACGGCGGGCGACCGTCGATCAGCACGTTGCCACCGGAGCCTTCCAGGCCGCGCACCGTCGAGCCCTTGTCGAAGGTGAAGCCAGGCAGGCGAATGACCATGTCGTAGGCTGTGACCGGTCGGATGTCGGCGAAGAAGGCCGGCGGATAGGCGATCACGCCTCGCTCGGGCGGCGCAGCCACCGGCGCAGATTGAGCTTCGGCCGCCTGCGGCGCGGCCGCGGCGACGATCATAAGCCAAGCACCCATCTTCGGGGTCGCCTCCCTGAGCGACACTTTTTCAGGGTTCGCAGGCTCAAGCTACCGGCGTTCACTTACGCGCGGGATTTCGAAACTCGGGTGCGGCTTTCGCGTAACAGGCTCTCCCTGCGTGACGTCAGCGCGCCTCAGACCCGCCCCGTCACCGGCACCAGCGCACCGGTCACCGCCACCGCCGCCTCGCTGGCCAGGAACAGCATCACAGAGGCCAGATCGTCGGGGGCGACCCAGGCGGCGAAGTCGGCGGCGGGCATGTCGGCGCGGTTCGTGGGCGTGTCGATGATCGAGGGCAGCACGGCGTTGACGGTGACCCCGTCGCCCTTCAGTTCCTCGGCCAGGGCCTGCGTCAGGCTGTGGACGCCCGCCTTGGCGGCGGCATAGGCGCCCATGCCCATCGCCGCCTTCAGCGCCGCCGCCGAGCCCACGTTGACGATCCGCCCCGCGGCGCTGCGCTTCAGGTGCGGGACGGCGGCGCGACAGGCGTTGGCCGCGGTCAGCACGTTCAGCCGGTACATCGCCGGCCAGCTTGCGATCGAGCCGTCCTGCAGGGTCTCCCAGGTGAACCCGCCGGCGATGTTGAGCAGCGCGTCGACCCCGCCAAACCGATCGGCCACGGCGTCCATCGCGGCGCCAGATTGCACAGCGTCGGTCAGGTCAACGCCGCCGAGCACCAGCACGTCCGGGCCGCTCGGCAAGCCCACCGGCGCATCCTTGGCGAAGTCGATCAGCGCCAGCCTGGCGCCCTGCCCGGCCGCGGCTTTCGCCGCCGCCTGACCCAACACCCCGAAGGCGCCTGTGATCGCGATCACCCGTCCGGCCATATCCAACCCCTGAAAACGGAAACGGCCGGGGTCTCCCCCGGCCGCTCCTCAGAACCGCAATTCCGCGCGGAACGCTAGAGGCGCTCGACGATCGTGACGTTGGCCATGCCGCCGCCTTCGCACATGGTCTGCAGGCCATACTTCTTGCCGCGGGCCTTCAGGGCGTAGAGCAGCGTGGTCATCAGCTTGGTGCCCGACGCGCCCAGCGGGTGGCCCAGCGCGATCGCGCCGCCGTTGACGTTGACCCGCTCGGGGTCGGCGCCCAGCTTCTGGATGAAGGCCACCGGCACCGAGGCGAAGGCCTCGTTCACTTCGAACAGGTCGATGTCGTCGATCGACATGCCGGCCTTCTTCAGCGCCCGCTCGGTCGCAGGGATCGGCGCTTCCAGCATGATCACCGGGTCGTGGCCCAGCAGCGACAGGTGGTGGATGCGGGCCAGCGGCGTCAGGTTGTGTTCCTTAAGCGCCTTTTCCGACACGACCATCACGCCCGAAGCGCCGTCGCAGATCTGTGAAGAGGTGGCCGCCGTGATCCGGCCACCCTCACGCAGCAGCTTCACGCCGCGCATGCCCTCCAGGCTGACGTCATAGCGGATGCCCTCGTCGCTATCGTGACGGATGGTGTTGCCCTCGGCGTCCAGGCCGTCGATGGCCAGGATCTCATCCTTGAAGGCGCCGCCCTGGGTGGCCGCGATGGCGCGCTGGTGGCTGGTGTAGCCGTACTCGTCCAGCTGGTCCTTGGTCAGGCCATACTTCTCGGCGACCATCTCGGCGCCCATGAACTGGCTGAACTGGATGTTCGGATAGCGCTCTTCCTGGCGCGGGCTCTTCGGAATGCCGAAGCCTTCCTTGGCCGGCAGCGAAACCGACAGGCCCATCGGCACGCGGGTCATGCTCTCGACGCCCGAGGCGATCACCACGTCCATCGTGCCGCTCATGACCGCCTGGGCGGCGAAGTGCAGCGCCTGCTGCGACGAGCCACACTGGCGGTCCACCGAGGTGCCGGGCACGCTTTCCGGCAGGCGCGAGCTCAGCACCGAGTTGCGCGCGACGTTGGTCGACTGCTCGCCCACCTGCATCACGCAGCCCATGACCACGTCCTCGATCACGTTCGGGTCGATGCCCGTGCGGTCCAGCAGGTCGTTCAGGACGACGCCGCCGAGGTCAGAGGGGTGCCAGCCACGAACGCGGCCGCCCTTGCGGCCACCGGCGGTGCGGGTTGCGGCGACGATATAAGCCTCGGCCATTTTGAAACTCCCAATCAGACTTGCGCCGTCCCGGCGCTTCGCCGGGAGTTGTAAGAGGGGCGCCGCTGCGGAAGACAACGTGGGTGACGCGGGCGTCACCTAACCTTGGGAGAAGGTCGCCGCCATGATGCGCTCCAGCCACGCCTGGTCGGTCTCGTCGAACGCCGCCGGACGGTCGGAGTCGACATCGAACACAGCGATCAGCTTGCCCCCCGCATCGAAGACCGGGACCACGATCTCGCTGGCCGATCGGCCGTCGCAGGCGATGTGGCCGGGGAAGGCGTGAACATCGGGCACCAACTGGGTCTGCCGCGTCGCCGCCGCCGTCCCGCAGACGCCCCGCCCAAAGGCGATTCGCATGCAGCCCAGGGTTCCCTGGTAGGGACCGACCACCAACTCGGCCTCCTTCGTGGGGTCGACCACGTAGAAGCCGGTCCAGAAATAGCTGTCGAAGCTGTTGGCAAGCATGGAGCTGACCGTGGCCATTCGCGCCGTCAGGTTCGGCTCCCCGTCCAGAACGGACGCGATCTCCTCGGCCACGGCGGCATAGCGCTGAGCCTTGTCGGCGGGCAGGACGACATCGTTGAAGGCTTCGGCCATGGCGCTGATGTAGCGATGCCCCGACCTGCGGGCCAGTCCTGGCCGCTTGATCTCGGCGCCGACGGCGTAGAAGGTGCCCCCAGACTTCGAAAGGGGAGTATGCCATGAGCGTCGCCGCCACCGACCGTCCCGCCAAGGCGGCCGAAGTCCTAGCCGCCGTCGGCATCGGCGTCGCCGACCTGGCGCGCGCAGAGGACTTCTACGTCCGCGTCCTGGGCATGTCGGTGCAACAGCGCATCAAGCTGCCGCACATGGACGAGGTCATCGTGGGCCATCCCGGCCGCACGTCGGTGGTGCTGATGCACTGGACCGACGGCTCGGACCGGAACTACCGAGCGAACCCGGTGAAGATCGTCTTCTACGTGCCGGACGCGAAGGGCGTGATGGACAAGATCCGCGCCGAGGGCCTGCCGATCAGCCGCGACGCGGTCGCCTCGCCCGATTTCGGCGACCGCATCATCGGCCTGGCCGAAGACCCCGACGGCTACGTCATCGAGCTGATCCAACGCTAGGCGGACCCGGCGCCGCTAGTCGGCGCCGGACTTCGCCTTGCCCTTGGCGGTCGGCTGGGCCTTCTCCGCAGCGGCGGCCGCGTCGGCGGCGGCCTTGGCCTTGGCTTCGGCCTCTTCCTTTTCCTTCTGCCGCGCGCCGGCCAGGATGCCCGGCAGGGCGTAGTTGCCCTCGTGGCAGGCGTACTCATAGACGCGGCCGTTCAGGGTGCTGAAGGTGTACTCGCCGCCCCAGGGCTTGTCCCACATCTCGGGATCTTCCAGCTGGAACCGGTAGAGGATCTTGGTCGGCGACAGCCGGGTGAACCACTCGGTGACCTTGAGGTTCTTCCACGAGCCCATGAACTGCTGGCTCTCGGGCAGATTGGTGGTCTCGACCACAAGAGTGTCACCCTCGTATCGACCGATGGAGTCCCCCATCGTCGGCCGCAGCCCGTCGGTGCGATGCGTCCCGTTCAGCCGGATGATGCGGGCGTCGTGGATCATCTCCACCTCGATCACCACGGCGTCCGGCGTCTGCACGATCTGATAGTTGTTGTTGTAATAGCCGTTTGGCAGCATGGGCGGGCCCGTGTTGCGGCCGAAGCCCGAGATGCAGCGCTCGCCCAGCGAGCGGTTCTCATAGCTGTCGTAGATGTCGCGGAATCCGCCGCCCCGCGGCGCAGGCGCGCCGGCCTTGCGCGGGGGCGGCAGGCCGTTTTCGGTCGTGAGGATCGAGGTCCGGTAGACGCCGTTGATCTCGACCATGTGCATGCCCGGATCGATCCAGAAGGTGTTGTAGCCTCCCGTGTCGCCACCGGCGGCGATGAAGTCGGGCCGAATCTCCACCAGCTTCGAGCTGCTCAGCTTGGCCTGCACCTCGGCGGTGGACTCGCTCTGGTCGGTCGGCGCATCGGACTCGGCCAGCGCCTGGGCCCAGATCTTCTCGAACGCCCTGGCCTCTTCGGCGGTGAGCGTCGCCTTGTCCGAGATGCGGCGGTTGCGCGTGAGCGGCGTCAATGTGGCGTTTGACCAATAGCCGGACAGGTCGGGCTGGCCCATGGCGTTCCTGGGCCGCTTCCAGCCGGCCGGCGGGATTGAGGAGTCGGCGGCGGCCGAAACAGGCGGGCCCTTGGTCTGGGCGGCCGCGGTGAATCCCATGCCGGTGGTGACGAGCGCGGTTCCTAACGCGAGGACGAGGGCATAGCGCATGGTGAAGCTCCGGAGCGTTTCCACATACTTGTTTTCGGAATCATACACCGGCCGTCCGCGAACGCACGGGAAAGTCGACCTCAGCGCTTGCGCGCCGCCGCATTGGCGGTCGCGGCGGCCCGGACCAGGTCCTGTAACGCGCCCGCATCGATCGCGGCGCCCTCGGGCACGTCGATGGCGCGGCGGACATTCCCATCCAGGCTGGCGTTGAACAAACCCTTTGGGTCGTCCAGCGACGCGCCCTTCGCGAAGGTGAGCTTCACCGCCTTCTTGTAGACCTCGCCCGTGCAGATGATGCCATCCTTCGACCAGACCGGCACGCCCCACTTCCATTCCTCAAGGATTCCCGGGTCCGCCGCGCGGATCAGTTCGCGCAGTTCCGCCAGGGTCTCGCCGCGCCAGTCGCCAAGCTCTGCGATACGTCCGTCGAGCTGGTTGGGCCTGTTCGCTCTCGTTCCCCTGATCATGCTGCTGGTGAGCGGGCTCTACCTGTTCGCCCTGCCCTATTTGTTGAAGGCGTCGAGACCCGGTTCAAAGCATAGGTAACGCTGGCAGCTTCGATCATGAGCGAGCGGACGTGCGCCCGGCCCTGGACGACGCCTCCGCCGTCCACGTCGGCGGGGGTCTGCCCGAGGATGTCGCCGGCGACCCGTCGAAGATCACGTCGCTCCGGCGGGGAAGTCGCCGTCCCTTCGGTTGACCCTGGTCCAGCCCCCCTCCATCGTCGCCATGACGGCTCTGGAGGGGGACCAACGCCATGAGAAGAACGCTCGCGCTCATCCTGTCGGGCGCGCTCGTCGCGACCCCGCTCGCCGCGCCCAGCGTCGCCGCAGCCCAGGCGACGTCCACCGCCAAGTCCGCCATCTCGGCGCAGCGCATCGCCCGGGTCGGGGCCATGCTGCAGAGCTACGTCGACCAGGGTCGCATCGCCGGCGCCGTCATCGACATCCGCCAGGACGGCCGGGACGTCTACTCCGAGGCGTTCGGCTGGCGCGACAAGGAAGCCCGCGCCCCGATGCGCGAGGACACCATCTTTCGCATCGCCTCGCAGACCAAGGCGCTGACCAGCGTGGCGGTCATGATGCTGATGGAGGACGGTCGGCTGCTGCTGGACGATCCGATCGGCAAGCACCTGCCCGAGTGGTCCAAGACCACCGTCGCGGTCCCCAGGACGGGCGGCGGCTACGACGTGGTGCCAGTGAAGCGGCCGATCACGATCCGAGACCTCCTTACCCACACGGCCGGAATTTCCTACGGCCCAGGCCCGGCCGAGCAGGCGTGGCGTGATGCCGGGATCACAGGCTGGTACTTCGCGGACCGCACCGAGCCCGTCTCGGCCGTGGTGGCGCGCATGCCCGCCCTGCCGATGGCGGCCCAGCCCGGCGAGCGGTTCGTCTACGGCTACAACACCGACATCCTGGGCGTGCTGGTCGAGAAAATCAGCGGCCAGACCCTCGGCGCCTTCCTGGACGAGCGCCTGATCAAGCCCCTGGGCATGAAGGACACTTCCTTCTTCCTGCCACCCGAGAAGGCCGACCGCCTGGCCGTGGTCTATTCGGCCGACGGCGCCGGCATCAAGCGCGCCCCGGATCCCGGCGGGTGGCAGGGCTCGGCTCACGTGGGCCAGGGCCATTACCTGAACGGGCCTCGCATCGCCCAGGCCGGCGGCGCGGGCCTGCTCTCCACCGCCGCCGACTACAGCCGCTTCCTCGAGATGCTCCGCCGCGGCGGCGAGATCGGCGGCAAACGCTATTTGAGTCGCAAGTCGGTCGAGCTGATGACCGCGAACCACCTGGTCGAGGCGCCCTACCCGCCCGGCACCGGGTTCGGCCTCGGCTTCCGCATCCGCACCGACCTCGGCAAGAACGGGCTGCCGGGCACGGTCGGCGAGTACGGCTGGGGCGGCGCCTACCACAGTCAGTACTGGGTCGATCCCGTCGAACGCCTGACGGTCTCATACATGATCCAGCTTATTCCCGCCGGCGACATCGACGACGTGGGCAAGCTGCGCGCCCTGATCTACCAGGCGCTGGAGTAGCCGCTCGCCGCGCCTAGGCGGCGGCTCCCATCCGGAGTTCGCCTGCCGCGCGCACAGCATCACCCGTTCGTCGCACTGGCTGGACAAACCCACCCCCAGCCCTTCAAGTCTCGCGCCTGATCTTCCGGGGAGTTTCTGCATGCGTCTGGCTGTTCTGGCGGCGGCGATCGTGTTGTCCGCGGCAGGTGGGGCGCTGGCGCAAGGCGGCGACGGCCCTTCACGCACCTTCAGCGCCCGCGATCTGTTCGGCCTGCAGCAGGCCGGCGACCCGCAGGTGCGGCCCGATGGCGGGGCCATCGCCTACGTCCGCGCCGCCAACGACATCATGACAGACCGCGCCCGGCGCTCGATCTGGCTGGCGGACTCGAACACCGGCGCGCAGACACCGCTGGTCGTCGACGACAATACGAACCTGGCGCCGCGCTGGTCACCCGACGGATCGCGGCTGGCCTATGTCTCGGCCGGTCCCAACGGCGCGCAGATCTACGTCCGCTGGATCGCGTCTGGCCGCTCGGCGCGGGTCGCGAACCTGGAGCAGGCGCCCAACGACATCGCCTGGTCGCCCGACGGCAAGACGCTCGCCTTTACGATGCTGACCTTGGACGAGGGCCGCTCGCTGGCCCCGCCGATCAAGCGCCCCGAAGGCGCCAAGTGGGCGGAGCCGCTGAAGGTCATCGACAAGATCACCTACCGCGCTGACGGCGAGGGCTTCCTGAAGCCCGGCTACCGGCACCTCTTCATCGTGTCGGCCGACGGCGGCCAGCCGCGCCAGATCACGTTCGGGAAATTCGACGACGCCGGCCCGATCGAGTTCACCCGCGACGGCAAAGCGGTCCTGTTCGCGACCAACCGCGCCGACAATTGGGAGCGCGACCCGCAAGAGTCCGAAATCTACGCTGTCGACATCGCCACGGGCGGGTTGACCCGGCTCACCAATCGCGTGGGCCCGGACGCAGGCGCCACCGTCTCGCCCGACGGCTCGCGGATCGCCTACGTCGGCTACGACGACGCGCGCCGCCGCGGCTACGAGAACGTGCGCCTTTACGTCATGGACCGCGACGGCAAGAACGTCCGCGCGCTGACCGCCGACCTCGACCGCAGCGTCAGCGCACCCCAGTGGGGCCCAGACGGAAAGAGCCTCTACGTCTCGTACGATGACCAGGGCGTCGTCCAGCTGGCCCGTATCAGCCTGGACGGAAAGCGTCAGGTCCTGTTCTCGGGCCTTGGCGGCGGCGGCCTGGACCGACCCTACACCGGCGGCCAGTTCTCGGTGGGCAAGGGTGGCCTGGTGGCCTTCACCGACGCCAATCCCGAGCGACCTTCCGACCTCGCGATCTGGCGCGGCGGCAAGACCCAGCGGCTGACCGACCTCAACGCCGATCTGCTGGCCGGCAAGCAGATGGCCAGGGTCGAAGCGCTGCCCGTCGTGTCCAGCTACGACAAGAAGCCGATCGGCGCCTGGATCGCATACCCGCCGGGCTTCGACCCGTCGAAGAAATACCCGCTGATCCTGGAGATCCACGGCGGCCCGTTCAGCGCCTACGGCCCCAGCTTCGCGACCGACATCCAGCTCTACGCCGCGGCCGGCTACATCGTGGTCTACTCGAACCCGCGGGGCTCTACATCGTACGGCGAGGCTTTCGCCAACGAGATCGACCGCAATTATCCCAGCCACGACTACGACGACCTGATGAGCGTGGTGGACGCCGCCATCGCCAAGGGGGTGATCGACGACAAGCGCCTCTATGTGACCGGCGGCTCCGGCGGCGGGGCGCTGACCGCCTGGATCGTCGGCAAGACCGATCGCTTCCGCGCGGCGGCCACACAGAAGCCAGTGATCAACTGGACCAGCCAGGTGCTGACCACCGACGCCTACACCTTCATGGCCAGCTACTGGTTCGGGAAAATGCCGTGGGAGGACCCGCAAGGATACTGGGCCCGCTCGCCGCTCTCGCTGGTGGGCAACGTGAAGACCCCGACCCTGGTGGTGGTGGGCGAGAACGACGACCGCACGCCGCCGTCCGAGGCGGACCAGTATTTCGCCGCCTTGCAGTTGCGAGGGGTGCCGACGGCCCTGGTTCGGGTTCCTGGCGCCAGCCACGGCGGCATCGCCGCGCGGCCGTCGCAATCGGCGTCCAAGGCCGGCGCGATCCTCGCCTGGTTCGAACGGCACCGGTAGCTGAACCGCCGCCGCCACGGCGGTAGTGGCTTTGTTTACAGAACGTGTTCTAGTTTCGAGCATAGAGCAGCCGCTGGGAGTCGGCATGTTGCGCGACGCTCCGCCTTCAAGACTTCGGGTCGCCGCCCGGCTCGCGAACGGCTTCGCCCTGGATCTCGTCAAGCTGGGCGGCTTTGGCCGCGACGTCATCGACGCCCTGCTCCTGTGCGCCATCAGTCAGGCCAACGTGGCCCAGATCACGCGCAATCCCGAATTCCAAACCCGCTACGCCACCCTGGACCAGCCGCCGCCTGACGACCTGCGCCGGCCGGTCAGCATCAGCGCCACCGCCAACTCTCTGCGCATTCCATTCGAGACCGCGCGACGCCGGATCGCCGCTATGGCCGAGCTGGGGATCGTCATCATCCACCCGCGCGGCGTGACCATCCCGACGGCGCCCATGAATTCCCCCTTCTACAGAATGGCGTCAGCCGCCCACTACGAACTGGTCCGCAAGCTGTACCTGCGCCTGCGTGGGATCGGTCTGCTCGACGATCTGGCCCGCCCGCAGACCTCGATCTACGACCCCGAAAACCCGCCGGTGAGACTGGTGACCCGGCTGTCGGCCGACTACGTCCTGCGGCTGGCCGAGCCGATCAACCAGCATATCGGCGACCTGGTGACGGGCATCGTCCTCATGGCGGTCATTCAGGCCAACACCGAGCATCTGCCGGACCACGAGGGCGAGGCGGCCGACGAAGATCCGGCCGCTGCGGCCCTGGCGATAGACGCGCTGCGCCGGCCCGTACGCGCGTCGGCGGTCGCCGAGCGGCTGGGCATGCCCCATGAAACCATTCGCCGTCACCTGGTCCGGTTGCACGACGCCGACCGATGTGAACGAAACGGGGACGGATACGTGGTCACGAGCCGGATTCTGGCGCGCGAGCCGTTCTTCCGGCACATGGTGGACAATCAGTCGCACCTGCATCGGCTTTACGCTCAACTCTCGGATTATGGCGTTCTTTTCGAGTGGGAGCGTGAGGTCCAGGCGTTCCGCGGCGCGGCCTGACCGAAACGAGAACACGTCCCGCCCCCAAAATGGGTAGGCATCGATTTTCAAACCGTGCCACGCTGCCTCAACTTATGGACGTACCTCGGGGGAGGTACAGGCGCGGGGGCCGCTCCATCGGGGGGTGGCGTGGCTCCCGCCTCACCTGGTCGGGGGCAATGGCGAACATTCTGGAACGAGAGACCGAAGGCGCACCGATGGTGGCCGCCGAAATAGGTCGGGGCGACGGCCCTCACCCGGTCGACCGCCACGTCGGCGTGCGGATTCGCATGCGCCGCAAGGAGATGGGCGTCAGCCAGGAGCGACTGGCCGAAGCCCTGGGCATCACCTTCCAGCAGGTCCAGAAGTACGAGCGTGGCGCCAACCGCGTGAGCGCGTCCAAGCTGTGGGAAATCGCCGCGGCGCTGAAGACGCCCGTGGCCTACTTCTACGATGGTCTGGGAGACCAGGAAGCGCTGGCCGCACAACGCGACGCCGCGCAGGAATTCATGCTGTCGGCCGAAGGCATCGAGCTGATGTCGGCGTTCCCGCGCATCAGCGAACCGGCCGTGCGCCGCAAGATCGTGGAACTGGTCCGCGTGGTCGCAGACGAGATCTAAACCCCAGTCCCTCCCGGCCCGGGAGGGCGGCTGTCGCAGCCGGCTGGATGGGGAAGACCGGCCACTTTGCACCCGTGGCTACGCTTTCTCATCCAGCTCGCGGCACCCTCCCCTCCTGCAACGCTGCTGGAAGGCCGTGTTCCACTACGAGCTACGCGTGCTTGTTCTCCGAACCTGTGTCGGATCACAAACACCCGGTGCGTCCTCCGGATCTCGAAGCTCCGGAGCGCCTCATGTCCCGCGTCCTGCCCCTTGTCCTCGTCCTCGCCGCGCTGAGCGCATGTTCGCCGCCGCCCCGGGGCATCGCCAAGACCGGGTCCGCCGCGGCGCCTGCCAATTCGACGGCAATGGGCGCCCAGGCTCCGTCCGACGCACCCGCGGGCCAGTACAAGATGGACCTCAGCCACACGAGCGTGAACTTCCGCATTTCCCACATGGGCCTGTCGTTCTACACGGCGCGCTTCACGCGGATGGATGGCGTGCTGCACTTCAATCCGGCGAACCCGGCGGCGCAGAGCGTCTCGGCGACGATCGACGTCCGCTCGTTCCAGACCAACTACCCTGACCCCCAGCAGCTCGACTTCGACACCAAGATCGAGAACGACTTCCTGGGCGCGACCGCCCATCCGCAGATCACCTTCAAGTCCACCAAGGTCGAACCCACGGGTCCGCGCACGGCCCGCGTGACCGGCGACCTTACCCTCAAGGGTGTCACCAAGCCCGTGGTGCTCGAGACCACCTACAATGGCGGCTACAAGCCCAGCGCGATGGATCCGGGCTCGCGGGTCGGCTTCTCGGCGCACGGCAGGTTCAAGCGCTCGGACTTCGGGCTCACGGCCGGACTGCCCGCGCCAGGCACGACGCTGGGCGTCGGCGACGAGATCGAGGTGATCATCGAAACCGAGTTCACCAGGGCGCCCTGACGCCGTCCCTGGTCTGGACGCGCGCGGTCGCTACTCTGCCCCGGCAGAATCGAGGGACCGACGCGATGTCACGGATCAAGCGCAGGCTGGCGCTGGCGCATGCGGCGCTGATCGACCTGCTGCATGCCCCGCTATGGCGACGTCGGCCCGACCCTTACGACGCGGTCTTCCCACAGTTCATTCAGCAGGTGGCCGCGATGTCGGCGCCCACGGTCGTCGAGTTGGGATCGCGCAACGTGACCGGCGTCACCCGCCGTGGTCTCTTTCCCGGCGCGGGGCGCTATGTCGGATGCGACGTCCATCCGGGCGAAGGCGTGGATCAGGTCCTCGACGTCCACCGTCTCTCGGAGGCCTTCGCGCCGAACTCGGTGGACGCGATCTTCTCGATCTCGGTCTTCGAGCACCTGGTCTTCCCGTGGAAGGTTGCGCTGGAGATCAACAAGGTGCTGAAGCCCGGCGGCCTGGTGTTCGTCGGCACCCATCCCGCCTGGCCGCCGCACGAGCTGCCTTGGGATTTCTGGCGCTTCCCCGAGGCGGGCCTGGCCCACCTCTTCGCGCCGATCGCGGGCTTCGAGGTGCTGTCGGTCAGCGAGGGCGCACCGGCCAAGATGTATGCGCTGAAAGCGGATGCGCGGACCCGCGAGATCCGGCGGTTCCACGCCAACCTGGGCGTCGGCCTGCTGGCGCGGAAGACCCACGACTACGACGCCGACAAGCTGCGCTGGGACGTGGACATGGACCAGGCCGTGCGGACCGAATACCCGCGCCCGCTTTAGGCTTCGCGGTTGCGCGCGCAGACCTCCTCATAGGCGGCCTGCAGCTCGGCCAGCACCGATCGGCCCTCACCCGGCAGACCCAGGTGGCGACGGCGCAGCTCGTCCATGAAGGCGTCCCACATGGCCGGCCCACCCTCCTCCAACAGCTGGGCGCGGATCGAAAGCTCCTCGGTGACCGCCAGGTGCCGCCGCCCCCAGCCGCCCACCATGGCCATGATCGGGACCAGCTGGATGGCCTTCTCGGTCAGGCTGTAGATGGCCTTCTGCTTGTGACTGGGATCGTCGGCCCGGGTGATCATCCCCTGGACCTGCAGCTTCTTCAGCCGGTCGGCCAGGATGTTGGAGGCGATCCCTTCCTCGGACTTCCCCAGCAGCTCGCGGAAATGGCGGCGATCGCCGAACATCATGTCGCGCAGCACAAGGAGGCTCCACCGGTCGCCGAGGATCTCGAGCGTCAGGTTGATCGGGCACCCGGAACGGAAGGCATGTGACTCGGCCATGACTGATTGCATGGTCGCACCGGCTCGCCTGAATACAAGTCACCGGACCCATGGCCCCCGCCCGGCGGCGCTCGCGGGCCGCTCGCCGCAAGATCGCTGACCTGGGCGCGGATTCGGATCAGTCTGCCGCCCCATGACACGCACCGACCGCCGCCGATTCATCCTCTCCGCCGCCGCCATGGGCGCGTCCGCCGCCTGGAGCGCGAAGGCCGCGCCGTCAAAGGTCGCCTGGACCGAGCGGCGAGACCTCTACCCGCAGGGCGTGGCGTCCGGCGATCCCGGGCCCGATAGCGTGATCCTCTGGACGCGCCGCCCGGCCGAGGGCTCTTCGATCCCGCTCACCCTCGAGGTGGCCGAGGACCGTGACTTCCAGCGCGTGGTGGCCACGACCCAAACCGAGGCGAACGCGGCGCTGGGCTGGACCACGCGGGTGCTGGCGGGCGGTCTCAAGCCATCCACCGAATACTGGTACCGCTTTACGGACCCTCAAGGCGCCGGCAGCCGGATCGGCCGAACGCTGACTGCGCCCGCAGCGAACGATCCGCGCCCGGTCCGGTTCACCTTCGTATCCTGCCAGAACGTCCAGCAGGGCGCCCAGAACGCCTATCGCCGGATGACCTGGGAGGACGAGCGCGCGCCGGCGGGCGAGCGCCTCGACTTCGTCCTGCACCTCGGGGACTACATCTACGAGCTGGTCTTCGATCCGGCGATCTCGCCCACCAACTACGACCGCACCAACAAGGACCTCGTCCGCTACAAGACCGGCCGAAAGATCGCGAACTTCACCATCCCGGTGACCGTCGAGGACTATCGCCAGGTCTACGAGGCCTACCTGCTCGACCCGGACCTGCAGGACGCCCGCGCCCGCTGGCCTTTCGTCACGATGGGCGACAACCACGAGTTCAGCTGGCAAGGCTGGCAGAGCATCGCGGTCTTCGGGGGCGAGAGCATGCCGGCGCAAACGATCCGCGCCGCCGCCAACCAGGCCTGGTTCGAGTTCCAGCCCGCCCGCGTGACCAAGCCCGGCGCGGGCCTTAACGCCTTCGATGCGCCGAAGGTGACGGACACGCCGGTCACCGCCTTCGACGACCACGGACTGGGGACCGAGCCCAACAACCTGACGGCGCTGGCCACCCTCACCGCCTATCGGAGCCTACGCTTCGGCCGCCACCTCGACCTGATCCTCACCGACCTGCACAGCTATCGCTCGGAGGAGCCGACGGGCCGCAAGGGGACCGAGCCCTTCTCGCCACGGCCCTACCAGCAGTTCATGCCCGAGAACGTGCAGAAGGTGTTGGACGCCGGACGCACCGCCAACGGCGGCAAGCCCCCCGCCACCCTCCGCTTTGGCGATCAGGACGTGCCCAATGTCTGCAAGGACGCCCCGCCCCAGACGATCCTCGGCGCGACCCAGAAGGCGTGGTTCCTGAAGCGGCTCAAGGCCTCGACCGCCACCTGGAAGGTCTGGGGGGCCACCCAGGGCGTGCTCGACCGGCGGGCCGATCTGCAGAACCTCCCGGCCTCGTTCCCGAAATGGCCAGGCGCCGGCTACGCGGGCTTCGGCGGCGGCGACCATGGCGCGGCCTATGTCGAACGCGGCGAGATCTACGACTTCGTGCGCGACCACAAGATCACGGGCTTCGCGGCCGTCTCGGGCGACCGCCACAGCTTCTGGGCCGGGCGCGCGGCCAAGGCCCTGCCGCCCGAACGGTTCGAGCCCGTGGGCGTGGCCTTCATCACCGGCTCGATCTCGGCCCCCGGCATGGCTGAAGCGCTGCAATACAACATGAAGAAGGACGACCCGCTCCGCCCCCTGTTCCTCGTCGATCGTCCCGACGGCGGACGGCCCGACGTGACGGCGAACATGCTGATGCGGCACGGGGTGGCGTCCTGCCTGGAGTACGCCAAGAGCCGCGACGTTCAGAAGGCCCGCGCCGTCCGCAACCCCGACAACGCCCCGCACCTCGACTTCCTGGACGTGGGCGGCCACGGCTACGCCCACGTCACGGTGACCAACAAGGCGATGACCTGCGACTTCGTCTGCATTCCGCGCCCCGTGACCCGTAGCGCCACGCCCGACGGTGGCCCGCTGCGCTACCGCGTCCGCCACGAGGCGACGCTGTGGGCCCCCGGCGCTGAGCCCACGCTGAGGCAGACGGTGCTGGAGGGCGATCCGGAGCTCTCGATTTGAGAGAGGGCTTGGCCGCGTTCGCTTTGCAGGCCGAAACCATCTTCCGCCTCGACGCCCGGCTGCGGATCGTGGGCGAGAACGATCCCGATAGCTCACGGGGGCCCCTGGCCTTCGTCGGCGGCTGCCCAGGCGGCGTTCTTGTCCGGCTGCACGTGGACGTGTCGGCCGCCGACGCGGCCGAAGCCGAACGGCTCGCCGGATCGACGCCATGGTCTGACACCGCAGCCGATCCCCCCTGGCTAGACCCGTTGATGGCCGGCTTGCGCGCCACCGCCGTGGAACGCTCGCAAACCTATGCCCTCGACCAGCGCGCCATGCCCGTGGCGGCTGGCCTGATCCGCAGCGACGCCCCCGAGGGCGCGGCTCTCGTTCGAAAGCTCGAACGCGACGGTATGCCCACCCATCTCGTCGAAGCCGGGTTCGTCAGCGTCGGCGACTTCTGGGCGCCGTGGTGCGCGATGGAGGAGGACGGCGAGATCGCCGCGATCGCGTTCGCCGCCCGACAGACGGTGTCCGGCGCCGAGGTGGGCGTCTACACCTTCCCGCCGTGGCGCGGGCGGGGCCTGGCGGCGACCGTCACCGCCGCATGGTCGGCCCTGCCCGAGCTAGCGGACCGGACGCTGTTCTACAGCACCACCATCGACAACCTGGCGTCCCAGCGGGTCGCAGCGCGGCTGGGGCTCACGCAGATCGGCGCGAGCCTTCGGCTCACATAGCCCACACCGGACACGCCACTTGGGTCCTGACGCGAACGCGCCCTGGGTTCCCGATCAGCGCGCCGCGGGCGAGGCCAGGCCTTCGAACACTGGCCGCACATAGTGCTGCACCACCGTTTCGGGCGACATGCCGGGGGTCCAGTAGTGCAGCTCAGCCGCGGCGTTGATCGCCGCCGAGATCATCTGGGACGCCACGTTCACATCCACCGGCGCGCAGCTGCCATCGGCCACGCCATCGCACAGGATCGAGGCGAAGCGGTACGAGATCCGGTTGAACCGCTGCATCAGTCCGGCCCGCAACGCCTCGGGCACCGCCGTGAGCGCGGAGGTGCGCAACAGGGGCGCCTCGCCGCTCATCTGGTGCTCGATCAGGGCCGAGACCGTCGAGACCAGCACCTCCAGCCCCGTGCCACCGGCCTGCTCGGCCGCGTGGATCGCCCGCCACATGGTCTCGAATGTGCGCTCGAAGCAGGCCACCACCAGCTCATCCTTGGTCTGGTTGTGGTGGTAGAAGGCGCCCTTGCTGACATTGAGCCGCGCAGAAATCCGCTCGACGGAGGCGCCGTGATAGCCCTCCTCGTTGATCAGACAGGTGGCCGCCCGCAGGAACAGCTCAGACGATGAGACGGCGCCTTCGCAGCGGCGGGCCAGGTCCAGCGGCCGGGGCTCGGGCCAGGGCGATCCCTTGCGGACGACGCCGTGGGTCAGGATCACGGCCATGCGCTCGGCTGTCCGGGCATAGTCCCCCGGCTCGACCTGATAGTGCCAGGCCGCGATCCAGAACACCTGGCTGAGCAGCAGGTGGGCGCGCGCGTTGCCATGCGGCCGGGGCAGCGCGTCCGGCCCCGCCAGCAGGCCCCGGAAGCGCCGGAACATGTCGACGTAGGCGGTGTTCACCACCGCGCTGTTCAGCGCGCGCACATCATTGAACACCGGCAGCGGATCGGCGCCGCCCTCGGCCACCCGGCGGGCGTGCTCGAAGTAGGCATGGATAAACGCCGTGAGCCGCGCCACGTCGGTCGGAGCGTCGGCATGGGCCGCGATCATCGCGTGATAGGCGTCTAGACCTTTCAGGAAGGCGGCGGCGGCCAGCTCTTCCTTGTTCTTGAAGTAGTAGATCACCGCGGTCGGCACGAGATCGAGGCGGGCGGCCACATCGCCCAGGGTCATGCCCCGCACGCCCTTGCGGTTCATCTCCTCGACGGCGGAGCGGACGATCGCGTTGCGCTTGGCTTCGTAGCGGCGCGTCGGCGGCCGCCGCGCGGCGTCCGCATCCTCCGCTTGGCTTCCCGACGAAGCCCCATCGCCGACGGCCATTGTCATGCAATCGTCTTAGCGCGGTTCGCTGTCTGCCTCCATGGCCCCTTCCGTTGGGTCAGTTGTGGCGAGCCCAGTGGGCGGCTAGGTGTCGAACAACAAGTACGGGAAGGATCGCCATGCTGCTCCAGGGTCTGAAGGTGGTGGAAATGTCCACCTGGGTGGCGGGCCCCAGCTGCGCGGCGGTGCTGGCCGACTGGGGCGCCGAGGTCATCAAGGTCGAAAGCCCGATGGGCGACGTCACCCGCGCCTTCTTCGCCAATCCCGAGAACGGCCAGAGCCCGATCTACGCCAACGAGAACCGCGGCAAGAAGGGCGTGGTGCTCGACACTACCAAGCCCGAGGGCAGGGCCGCGCTGAAGAAGCTGCTGAAGGACGCCGACATCTTCGTCACCAACACGCGACCCGGGTCTCTAAAGAAGATCGGCCTCGACTATGAGACGCTGAAGCCCGAGTTCCCCAAGCTGATCTACGCCGCCGTCACCGGCTTCGGCCTGACCGGCCCCTGGGCCAACGAAGGCGGCTTCGACATCACCGCCTTCTGGGCGCGCAGCGGCGTGGCCCGCGCCATGATCCCCACCGACCAGGAGCCGTTCGCGTCCAGGCCAGGCTTCGGCGACCACGTGACCGCGATAACCACCGTCGCCGGCATCCTGGCGGCGGTGCATGAGCGGCATTCGACCGGGAAGGGCCGCCTCGTGGAGACCAGCCTGCTGCGCGCCGGCAGCTATGCGATCAGCTGGGACCTGTCGCTCCAGCTCTACTATGGCGAGGTGCAGACCAACGGGCCGCGCGACGAGCGGCCGGTCGCGATCTCGGGCTTCTTCCGCACCAAGGACGACCGACACCTCGTCATCGTGCCCAAGAACGTGAACTGCTTCACGAACGTGATGATCGCTATCGATCGGCCGGAGGTGGTCGCCGACCCACGCTTCGAGATTCCCATGCTCGATATGGACGTGGTGCGCGAGGCTCGCGCCATCTGCGACGAGGGCTTTGCCCGGTTCACGCTGGAGGAGATCGGCGAGCGCCTGAACGAACTGGACGTCGCCTGGGGCCCGCTGGGCACGCTGGCCGAACACGCCGCGTCCGAGCGGGCCGAGCTCGCGGGCTGCTTTGTCGAGCTGGAAGACGGCCTGGGCGGCCGCTTCCGGGCCCCCGCAACGCCCGTGCGTTTCCCCGAGGGCGCGCCGCCCGTGGGCGCCGCCGCCCCGCAACTGGGCCAGCACACGCGTGAGGTCCTCGAAGCGGCCGGTCTGACCCCCGAGGAGATCGCCGCCGTTATCTAGCGGGCCTGAAAACAAATGGGCCGCGCAGGTTTCGCCGCGCGGCCCGAAGTTCGAGGAAGGAGAACGCCCCGAGAGGGCTTCACCATCTGAGACCCACTCCCTTGGCGAGGAAATGGCGCGCCGCGCCGCGACTGCGATTTGCCGCACAACGCTCAGGTTCGAAGCACGGTTTGCTCCCGGCGCCCGGTTTCCCGGCAAATGATCCCGGCGAAACCGATCTCATCGGGTGCCGTACATCCGGTCGCCCGCGTCTCCCAGCCCAGGCAGGATGTAGCCGTGGTCGTTCAACCGCTCATCCACCGCCGCGGTCCAGACCGGGACGTCGGGGTGATGGCCGTGGAATTTGGACACGCCCTCGGGCGAGGCCAGCAGGCAGGCCATACGGATCTGCCTGGCGCCGGCCTCCAGCAGCCGGTCGACGGCGGCGATAGCCGTGTTGCCGGTGGCCAGCATCGGATCCACCACAACGACGACCCGCTCGGCCAGGTCGGCGGGGGCCTTGAAGTAGTATTCCACGCAGTTCAGCGTCGCCGGGTCACGGTAGAGGCCGATGTGGGCGACGCGGGCGGCGGGCGCCAGTTCCAGCATCCCGTCCAGCATGCCCATGCCCGAGCGCAACACCGGGGCGAACACCAGCTTCTTCCCGGCCAGCTGCGGCGCCTGCATCACCTGCAGCGGGGTCTCGATCTCGACCAGCTCCACCGGCAGGTCGCGGGTGACCTCGTAGCAGAGCAGCGCGCCGATCTCGCGCAGCAGCTCGCGGAAGCTCTTGGTGGACGTGTCCTTCTTCCGCATCAGCGTCAGCTTGTGCTGCACCAGCGGGTGGTCGACGACCGTGACGCCCTTCATGGCTCGAGCCATCCTGCGTATCCCTCTAGAAAACCGTTCCGTCCGAGATGACGGCGATGGGCGGACCACCGTCCGCCCGCTTCTGCTTCGCGATCCGCCGGCCCGCGGCCCAGGAGCCGCCCTCCAGCACCCGCGCCAGCGGGAACTCGGCCGCGGTGAGGCCCAGCCGCTCGCGCACCATCGGCGCCAACCTGTCCAGCAAGGCCACTGTCAGCGACCGCCAGCCCACGACCAGCGGACTGTCGACAGCGTGCGCCCGATCGGCGTCCGCCGGGTCCTTCACCGTGAGCACGCCCATGTCCACGAACAGACCGCCGTTGCGGTACTCGGCCAGGCCCGTGAGCCCGTCGATGTCGGTGACCTCGACGCCGGCCCACTGCAGCGGCTCGATCAGCGAGTAGCTCATCCACTGGCTCAGCTTGTGCAGCGGCACGTAGCCATCGACGGCCGGATGCTTCCAGCAGTCGCCCAGCGGCTGACCGTCCAGCGACAGGCGCCCAGGCCAGATCGGCCCCAGCGCTTCCAGCAGCACGCGCAGAATCGTCGGCGCCGGCAACTTTCCGCCCTCGGCGTGCTTCACCATGATGTCGAACAGCGCCGCCGGCCGGCCCACCGCGCGGCCCAGGCTGCGCAGCAGCTCGGCGCGCCCCTCAAGGCCCACCATCGGGTTGTCGTCGCGGACCTGGAAGTGCTGGGCCACGCCCGCCGCCGTCACCTGCTCCAGCGCATCGGCCTTCATCGGATCGCCGGGATCGGACGACATCGCGCCAGCCTCGAACATCCGCAGCGAGGCGATGCCCAGGCCCTCGGATCGGCCGACGGTGACGCCGGTGGCCGCGTCCGCGTAGCGCCAGGTCGGCCCTGCGCCCGCGTCCAGCAGCACCGACGGGATCACGAGGTCGAACGCGGCACGACCCAATTCCATAGGATCGGATGGCTTGTCCGCCTCGGCCCACAGATCGCGCCCGTCCGCCACGAACATCCGCCAGCGGGCATGGAACGGGACCTTGAGGTCGGGGTAGTTCGCGCACACCGTCTCGGCCGTCAGGTCCGCCGCCGCCTCCAGCCGTGACAGGTCCACCGCCCATTCGGCCAATCCGCCCGCCTCGGCCAGCGCCAGCATCTGGTGGGCGCGCTCGCGCACTGCGGCGGCGGAGAGAAGCCGGCGCGCCGTCTCAACGTGGGTCGACAACTAGAATTCCTTCAGATCCCGGCCCACGACCTTCTTCAGGTCGTCCTCGGAGGGCGCGCCCTCGGGCGTGAAGTAGCCGGCGGCCTTCTTGGCTTCCATCTCGACGCTGGCGTCGTCCGGCACCAGCTCGTCGGGGATCGGCACCCGCTCGCCGATCTCGATGCCGCCGGTCACCAGGGCGTCGTACTTCATGTTGGACATCGAGACGAAGCGGTCGATCCGGCGGATGCCCAGCCAGTGGATCACGTCGGGCATCAGCTGCTGGAAGCGCGCGTCCTGGACACCCGCCACGCACTCGGTGCGTTCGAAATAGGTGGCCGCCTGGTCGCCGCCCGGCTGACGCTTGCGGGCGTTATAGACCAGGAACTTGGTCACCTCGCCCAGCGCGCGGCCTTCCTTGCGGTTGTAGGCGATGAGGCCCGTGCCGCCGGCCTGGGCCGAACGCGTCGCCTCCTCGATCCCGTGGGTCAGGTAGGGCCGGCAGGTGCAGATGTCGGAGCCGAAGACGTCCGAGCCGTTGCACTCGTCGTGCACCCGGCAGGTCAGCGGCACGCGAGTATCGCCCAGCTTCGTGGCGTCGCCGAAGATGTAGAGCGTGATGCCCCCGATCGGCGGCAGGAACACCTGGATGTCGGGGCGGGTGACCAGTTCGGGGTACATGCCGCCCGTCTGTTCGAACAGCACGCGGCGCAGCTGCTGCTCCTCCACGCCGAACCGGGCGGCGACGCCCGGCAGATGCCAGACGGGATCGATCGCGGCCTTCGTCACGGCCACGTCGCCGGTTTCGTACAGCACCTTGCCGTCGGGCTTCAGCCGGCCGGCGCGGATGGCCTCGGCGATCTCGGGCAGGGTGATGCGGGCCTTGGTCACCGCGATGGTCGGGCGGATATCGACGCCCTCGGCGATCTCGGCGGCGAAGTCCTCGGCGATGCGCGCGCCCCAGGGATCGAGCGAGACGATCTTGCCGGGCTCGCTCCACTGGGGGTGCGGGCCCACCGGCACCACCGGATGGGTGTTCACCAGTTCGGGCCGGACCATCGGGTCCATGGCGCCGGAGGCGACGGCCAGTGCGCGGTAGACCGAATAGGCGCCGCCGTGGGCGCCGATGGCGTTGCGGTCGCTGCCCGCGTTGGCGGTGGCCACGACAGGGCCGCGCTCGCGGGCGGTCTTGGCGTCCCAGTTCAGCGGGAACCGGCTGGGCGTTCCCGCCCCCGGATGCGACGTGAGGCGGATGTGGGATGTCCTGTTCCCGGACATAGGCGTGAACAAACCTCCAGAGTCGAAAAGGCCCCGCCCGGGTCTTCGCCGGCGCAGGGCCTTTGAGGGCGAACACTGATCCTAGTCCGCGGAATTGGCAACATTTCCTGAACCCGCGAGGTCCCAGAGACGCGCGGCGTCTGGACTGCGCCCTTGCCCTGAGCTCCGCCATGGTCGCCAATGGACGCGGCAGAGGAGACGGGCATGCAAAGCCACCTGAAGGACCTGGAAGAGGTCCGCGAGCTCATCCAGCTCTACATCGACGGGTCCAACGGCGACGTCGCCAAGCTGCAGGCCGCATTCCATCCGGATGCCCGGATGATGGGCCATGTGGGTCCGATGGACACCTACATCCCGATCACCGATTTCTTCAAAATGGTCGAGCGCCAGCCGGGCCTGGCCGGGCCGAACTACAACGCCTACGTCCGCAACATCGACCTGGCGGGCGACGCCGGCGTCGCGGTGCTGGTCGAGACCGACTACATGGGCTGCGATTTCGTCGACTACTTCTCCGTCGCGAAGATCGGCGGGCGCTGGCAGATCACCAACAAGACCTACGCCCATACAGGCGGAACGCCGCCCGGAGCCTGAAAGGCGGCGGCGCCCAAAAAACCGGCGCCCGCGATTGACGCCGCCGCCGGGGCCGTCGTTGTCTGGACACCTCCGGGGACCACCGCAGGGTGTGTCGATGATTCAGGGTCCTGCTTCGCTGCCCGACCTGCCCGTCCTGCAAAGGGCGCGCGGCTGTGCGCGGATCGCCGTGCGGGGCGAAGCCGGTCGCACGCGGCTCTCACGGCTGTACCAGGAGGGCTGCGGCAAGATCCGCCTGCCCAAGGACGCCCGCGCCGAAGGACTCGAAGCGGTGCTTATCAACACCTCCGGCGGCCTGACGGGCGGCGACCGGATGGACTGGGCTGCCGAGGCCGTCGACGGCGCGCGCCTCACCCTCACCACCCAGGCCTGCGAGAAGATCTACCGCGCCCGCGACGGTGTGGCCGAGGTCGCCACCCGCCTGGACGTGGGCCAGGGCGGCCGGGTCGACTGGCTGCCACAGGAGACGATCCTGTTCGACGGCGGCGCGTTGTCTCGCCGCCTCGAGGCCGACCTGGCGCCGGGCGCACGCCTGCTGGCGTTGGAAGCCGTCGTCCTGGGCCGCACGGCCATGGCCGAGACGGTCCGGGTGGGCGCGCTGCGCGACCGCTGGCGGGTCCGCACTGAAGGCCGCCTGATCTTCGCCGACGACCTTCGCCTCGACGGCCCGATCGCCGACCGCGCCGCCATGGCGCCCATGCTGGCCGGCGCCCGGGCCTTCGCCTCCCTGCTGCTGGTGGACGCCGAGGCCGGCCGCCTCCTGGAGCCCCTGCGGGCCGCACTGGGCCCCGCGGGCGGCGCCAGCGCCTTCGACGGCAAACTGTTCGCCCGCGTGACCGCTGCCGACGGGTTCGCGCTCCGCCATGTGCTGCTGCCGGCGCTCAGCGTCCTGCGCAACGGCGCGCCACTGCCCCGGGTCTGGAGCACCTGATGAACCTGACCCCGCGCGAGAAAGACAAGTTGCTGGTGGCCATGGCCGCCGAGGTCGCGCGCAAGCGCCTGGCCCGCGGCGTGAAACTGAACCATCCCGAGGCCATCGCCCTGATCACCGACTTCGTCGTCGAGGGCGCTAGAGACGGCCGCACGGTGGCCGAGCTGATGGAAGCCGGGGCCCACGTGATCAGCCGCGCCCAGGTCATGGAAGGCATCGCCGAGATGATCCACGACGTGCAGGTCGAGGCCACATTTCCCGACGGCACCAAACTGGTGACCGTCCACCACCCGATCAGATGAGGAGACTCCGGTTGCGCAGACTTTTGCCTGCCCTGATGGCCCTTACGGCCACCCCCGCCCTGGCCCACGAGGGCCACCACGAGACGCTGACGCTGGCCGAACAGGCGCGGCACCTGCTGACCGAGCCCGACCACATCCTGGCCTTTGCAGGCCTCGTCGTGCTGGCTGTCGCGGGCGCCTGGCAGTGGCGGCGGGCTCGCGCGAAGGCGCGCAAGTGATCCCCGGCGAGGTCATCCCGGCCGATGGCGACATCGAGCTGAACGCCGGCGCGCCGGTCACGGTGCTGCGCGTAGCCAACACGGGTGACCGGCCCATCCAGGTGGGCAGCCACTACCATTTCTTCGAGACCAACCCGGCGCTGCGGTTCGACCGGGCCGCAGCCCGCGGCCAGCGCCTCGATATCGCCGCCGGCACGGCCGTCCGCTTCGAGCCTGGACAGGAGCGCGAGGTGTCGCTCGTGCCGCTGGCGGGCCGCCGCGAGGTCTACGGCTTCCGCCAGGACGTGATGGGCAAGGTCTGATGAGCCGGATCGGACGCGCCGCCTATGCCGACATGTTCGGCCCGACCACCGGGGATCGCGTGCGGCTGGCCGACACCGAGCTCTTCATCGAGGTCGAGCGCGACCTGACCACCTATGGCGAGGAGGTGAAGTTCGGCGGCGGCAAGGTGATCCGCGACGGCATGGGTCAATCGCAGGCCACCCGCGCGTCGGGCGCCGTCGACACCGTCATCACCAATGCGCTGATCGTCGACCACTGGGGGATCGTGAAGGCCGACGTAGGCCTCCGTGACGGCCGCATCCACGCCATCGGCAAGGCGGGCAATCCCGACATCCAGCCCGGCGTGACCATCGTCATCGGCCCGGGGACGGAGGTCATCGCCGGCGAGGGCAAGATCCTGACCGCCGGCGCCATGGACGCCCATATCCACTTCATCTGTCCCCAGCAGATCGAGGAGGCGCTGATGAGCGGCGTGACGACGATGCTGGGCGGCGGCACGGGTCCGGCTACCGGCACGGCCGCCACCACGTGCACGCCCGGCGCCTGGCACCTCCAGCGGATGATCGAGGCGGCCGAGGCGTTCCCCATGAACCTGGGCTTTTCGGGCAAGGGCAACGCCAGCCTGCCCGGCGCGCTGGTGGAGCAGGTCGCCGCCGGGGCCTGCGCGCTCAAACTCCATGAGGACTGGGGCACAACGCCAGCCGCCATCGACTGCTGCCTGAGTGTCTGCGACGAGCACGACGTCCAGGCGATGATCCACACCGACACCCTCAACGAGAGCGGCTTCGTCGAGGACACCATCGCCGCCTTCAAGGGCCGCACGATCCACGCGTTCCACACCGAGGGCGCCGGCGGCGGGCACGCCCCCGACATCCTGAAGGTGGCCGGTCTGCCGAACGTGATCCCGTCGTCCACCAATCCGACCCGGCCCTACACGCGCAACACGCTGGCCGAACATCTCGACATGCTCATGGTCTGCCACCACCTCGACCCGTCGATCCCCGAGGACGTCGCCTTCGCCGAGAGCCGCATCCGCAAGGAGACGATCGCCGCCGAGGACATCCTGCATGACCTGGGCGCGCTCTCGATCATTTCGTCCGACAGCCAGGCCATGGGCCGCGTGGGCGAGGTGCTGATCCGCACCTGGCAGACCGCCGACAAGATGAAGAAGCAGCGCGGCAAGCTGGGCGACGGTCCCGCCGACAATTTCCGCGTGAAGCGCTACATCGCCAAGGTCAGCATCAACCCCGCTATCGCCCACGGCATGAGCGCCCACATCGGCTCGGTCGAGGTGGGCAAACGCGCCGACCTGGTGCTGTGGAGCCCGGCCTTCTTCGGCGTGAAGCCCGATCTGGTGCTGCTGGGCGGATCGATCGCGGCAGCCCCGATGGGCGACCCGAACGCCTCGATCCCGACGCCGCAGCCAGTCCACTACCGCCCGATGTTCGCGGCCTACGGGCGCAGCGTGACGCGCTCGTCCATCGTCTTCACCTCGAAGCTCGCGATCGAGAGCGGCCTGCCCGAGCGGCTCGGCCTCTGGAAGCAGATGGTGGCGGTCGAGAACGTCCGCGGCGGCCTCTCTAAGGCCTCCATGGTCCACAACAGCGCCACCCCGCTTATCGAGGTCGACCCCGAAACCTATGAGGTCCACGCCGACGGCGAACTGCTCACCTGCGAGCCGGCCGACGTGCTGCCCATGGCCCAGAGGTATTTCCTGTTTTGACCACCATCACCGACATCCTGCCCGCGGGGGCCTGGACAGGCGACGCCGCCGACAGCGTGACGCTGGACTACGACGGGCGTCACCGCCGCCGCATCATGCTCACCGGGGCCTCGGGCTCGGAGTATCTGCTGGACCTGGCGGAGGCGACGCATCTCCGCCACGGCGATGGCCTGCAGCTTCCCGGAGGCGGCGTGATCCAGGTTGTGGCCAAGGCCGAGCCGCTGCTGGAAGTCACCGCCCATTCGCCGGCAGATCTCCTGCGCCTGGCCTGGCACATCGGCAACCGCCATCTGGCCGCCCAGGTGTTCCCCGACCGTATCCTGATCCGCCGCGACCACGTGATCGCCCAGATGCTCGAGCACCAGGGCGCGCACGTCCGCGAAATCGAGGCGCCGTTCGACCCAGAAGGCGGCGCCTATCAAGAGCATGGAGGGCATTCACATGCCCACTGAAGCGCGCCTGCTGCGCCTTCTGACCTGGCTGTCGCCGGCGTTCCCAACCGGCGCATTCGGTTTCTCGCACGGACTGGAGACGGCGATCCGCGAAGGGACCGTCAGCGACGTCCGCTCGCTCACCGGCTGGATCGCAGGGCTGATGGAGCACGGCTCGGCCTGGAGCGACGCGGTGCTGGCCAAGGCCGCCTGGACCGCCGTCACCGCCGAGGACCACGTGGCGCTGGATGACGTGGCCGAGCTGGCCGAGGCCCTCTGTCCATCGCTGGAACGGCGCAAGGAGACGATGAGCCAGGGTGAGGCGTTCCTGAAGGCGGTCGCCGCCTGGAACCCGCCGCCGATCCTGAGCGCGCCCTATCCGGTGGCGCTGGGCGCGGCGGCCGGCGCAGCAGGGTTGCCACTCGAGCCGGCGCTGACCGCGTGGCTGCACGCCTTCGGCGCGAACCTCGTGAGCGTCGCCGTCCGCGCCGTGCCGCTGGGCCAGTCCGACGCCCTGCAGGTGTTGGCCGCCCTCGAGCCCGTGATCATCCGCACCGCCAAGCGCGCGGCCGCCTCCACGCTGGACGAGCTCGGCTCGGCCAGTCTTGTTTCCGACATCGCCAGCATGCGCCACGAGACCCTGGACGGAAGGTTGTTCGGCTCATGAGCACCTCCTCCAGCAATGGGCCTCTGCGCGTCGGCATCGGCGGCCCGGTCGGCTCGGGCAAGACCACGCTGGTGGAGAAGCTCTGCAAGGCCATGCGCGACCGCTGGTCGATCGCGGTCGTCACCAACGACATCTACACCCAGGAAGACGCCCTGATCCTGGCCCGCCTCCAGGCCCTCCCAGAGGACCGCATCCTGGGCGTCGAGACGGGCGGCTGCCCGCATACCGCCATCCGCGAGGACGCCTCGCTGAACCTGGCGGCTATCGCCGACATGAACCGCCGCCACCCCGGCCTGGACGTGATCTTCATCGAGAGCGGCGGCGACAACCTGGCGGCCACCTTCAGCCCAGACCTGGCCGACCTGACGCTCTATGTGGTCAGCGTCTGCCAGGGCGAAAAGATTCCCCGCAAGGGCGGCCCGGCCATCACCCGCTCGGACCTCCTGATCATCAACAAAACCGACCTGGCCCCGCACGTCGGCGCGGACCTGTCGGTGATGGACTCCGACGCGAGGAAGCAGCGTGGCGAGCGCCCGTTCGTGTTCACCGACCTGACGCGGCAGTCGGGGCTGGATGAGGTGATCGCGTTCCTCGCGAAGGCGGGCGGCTTGCCGACGGCGCGGGCGGCCTAGCGCACCACCTTGCCCATCAGCCGCAGCCGGCTGACGCCGCCGTCGGGAAAGATGTTCAGGCGTACAAACCGCACCGGGCCCAGCGCGGCGAGCTCGTCGCGGAAGGTGTGCACGTGGTCGGCCTGCAGCTTCACCTCGGGCAGCAGCACCGGCCAGCTGTGGGCCTGCTCTGCGATCTCCGCCGGCGACCCGTGCGCCCGCCGCGTCGCCTGGATCGAGCAGCGGTCGGGGTAGTTGCCTTTGAAGTGGGCCGTGTCGACGATGACCTCTTCGATCGTCCCGAAGGTTCCCAGTTCCAGCACCGCCCAGTCGTGACCCGGCTCGCGCCGCCGCCGCGTCTCCCAGCCGTCGCCCATGTTCACGCCGCGGCCCGGCACCGTCAGATTGCCGACCGCGCCATAGTGCTCGTCGTTGGCGATGATGCCGCGGCCGCCGCGCGCGACAGCCAGCAGGTCCACGACCTCGTCGAGGCCCACCTTCGTCCAGTCGGGATCGACCCGGCCCCAGACCCGCAACCGCGCCACGCCGCCGTCCGGATGGATATGCAGCCGTACATGGGTGATCGGGGTGTCGTGCTCCACAGGGAAGTAGATCCGATCGTCGCCCTTCAGCGACAGGCGGCCGGTGACGTTGACCCAGCCGGCCTCCGGGTTCACCTCGTCCGAACGGCACACCTCGATTTCGGCGCCGGGCGGGTAGTTGCCGGTGAAGTGGCTGGTGTCGATCTCGAAGCCGGCGACCACGCCCGCGACGCCCAGGCGGATGACGCACCAGTCGTGGCCAGGCGTGCGCTTTCGGCGGCTCTCCCAGCCGTCCATCCACTTGCCGTTGTCGTCGTACTTGCCGGGGATGAACACCGGCGGCGCGGGGTCGATGAGCCGGCTCTTGTCGGCGAAGAAATCGTCGGTGGCGTAGACGACTTCGCTGCCCAGGCGCGGCTGGGCGAGGTCCACATATTGGCGGCGCAGGTCGTCGAAGATCATGAGCCCACTCTACAACAGGTCTGCGAGACGAAAGCCTGCGATCCGGTGGATCTGGGCGATCGCCGTCTCGAATTCGGTCTCGGGATCGTTCGTCAGCCGCGCCTCGAAGGCGGCCAGGATTTCGGCGCGCGTGGCGCCCTTCACGGCATAGATGAAGGGGAACCCGAAGCGGGCGTTGTAGGCGGCGTTCAGGCGCTGGAAAGCGTCGAACTCTGCGGGCGTGCACTGGTCGAGACCAACGCCCGCCTGCTCCTTCACGGACGCCTCCGCCATCTTGGCGCGGGTGGCCAGTTCCGGGTGCGCCCGGATCAGCGCCAGCTTCCGTTCGCGGGGCGCAGCGTCGACCGCTGCGCGCATGGCGCCCGCCAGATCCTCCGGCGGCGGCCAGCAGGCCTCCGCGACCCACTGGGAATGCTCGTAGACGCCGCCATACCGGCTCAGGAATTCGTCGCGGGTCACGACGACGCCTTCGCGAAAGCGCCCCGGAACACCTCGACCACCCGCGTACTGGCCGCCGCCGCCGCTCGCGGATCGAATTCGAACCGCACCGGACCGCCCTTGCCATTGTGAGCGTAGGGGTCGTGGATCGTCTTGGACGGCATGTCGCGGTCGAAGGCGTGGGTGGCCCCCGGATGGACCACCAGCTCCACATGCGCCCGGTCGGCCGCCGCCAATCCGCCCAGGAACGCGTCGCAGACCTCCGGCGTGTCGTAGGCGTCCGCGGCCCCAGCGTGGATCAGCAGCGGCGCGCCGGTCAGGTCGCGCAGCTCATGGCCCGGCGCGCGATTATAGCTCCACAGCACGGGATAGAAGGCCGCGTGGGCCGCGAACCGCAGGCCCGGCGGGGCCAGGGCGTCCGCGTAGCGCCGCGTGGCGCTGAGCACGCTGACCACCCCGCCCCACGAGAAGCCCATGATCGCGATGCGGGCGGCATCGACCTCGGGCTGGCGCGCCAGAAACGCCAGCGCGGCAAAGGCGTCCGGCAGGGTCTCCGGCACGGTCTTCGGCCGCCCCGCCGCGCCGCGCGTCGTCCCGCGGGCCGCCCACATGTCCAGCTCCAGCGTCGCGAAGCCCGCCGCGTGCAGCGCCCGTGCGTGGTAGCGGCCCCGCGCGTCGACCCCGTCCGACCCATGGCAGATCACCACCGCCGGCACGGGCGCGATCGCCTCATCCGATGTCGGCACGTCCAGCCGCGCGGCCACCGTCAGCGGCGGCTCGGCCCCGGTTTCGAACGCCACGTAGCAGGTGCGGAAGTCCATGATCTAGGCCTCGTACGGATGCGTGGCGCGCCAGTGCCGCGCGATGTCGATGCGGCGGCAGAACCAGACGTCCTGATGACTCAGCGCGTGGCGGATGAACCGCTCCAGCCCCGCCAGCTTGCCGGGCCGCCCGGCGAGGCGGCAATGTAGCCCCACGCTCATCATTTTCGGCCGCTCGGCGCCTTCCTCGTACAGCACGTCGAAGGTGTCCTTCAGATACTGGAAGAACTGCTCGCCGGTGTTCAGGCCGGTCCCCGAGAAGCGCATGTCGTTGCACTCCAGGCTGTACGGCACGATCAGGTGCTGCCGGCGCTCGACCGTGCTCCAGAACGGGAGGTCGTCCGAATAGTCGTCGGCGTCGTACAGGAACCCGCCGTCCTGGGCGACCAGGCGGCGCGTGTTGGGGCTGGTGCGGCCCGTGTACCAGCCCAGCGGCCGCTCGCCGGTCAGCCGGCGGTGAATGTCGATGGCCCGCAGCATGTGCTCGCGCTCGGTGCGCTCAGGCACGTCCTGGTAGTTGATCCACCGCCACCCGTGACTGGCGATCTCATGGCCGGCCTCCAGGAACGCGTCCACCAGCGCCGGATGCCGCTCCAGCGCCATCGCCACGCCGAACACCGTCACCGGCGTCTCATACTTCCGGAACAGGCGCAGCAGCCGCCAGACCCCGGCGCGGCTGCCGTACTCGTAGATCTGCTCCATGCTCATGTGCCGCGCGCCCATGACCGGCGCCGGGTTGATCATGTCGGACAGGAAGGTCTCTGCCCCGGCGTCACCGTGCAGCACGGAATTCTCGCCGCCCTCCTCGTAGTTGAGCACCATCTGGATCGCGATCCGCGCGCCGCCCGGCCAGGCCGCGTGCGGCGGCTCGGCGCCATAGCCGATCAGGTCGCGGGGATAGGAATGCTCGGGCATGGATGACCGCTTAGCAGGCTTCTATTGGCCTTCACCGTCGCAATCCTGCGCCAGTGTTGCAATTCCGAGCCTCCGGGCGGATTCTGAGCGGCCGCGTGCAACGGAACCCAGATGAGCGGCCTGACCACCCACGTCCTCGACACCATGCGCGGCCAGCCGGCCTCGGGACTCTCGCTACGCCTGCGCCGCGGCGGCGAGACGCTGGTCGAGGCCATCACCAACCTGGACGGCCGCGTGGACAAGCCCCTGCTGACGGCGGCGACCCTGACCCCTGGGACCTATCGCCTGGAATTCGACGTCGGCGAGTACTTCCGCGACCTGGGCGTGGCCCTGCCCGATCCGGCTTTCCTCGAGACTGTGGTGATCGACTTCGGCATCGCCGACCCGACCGCGCACTATCACGTGCCCCTGCTGGTGAGCCCGTACGCCTACTCCACCTACCGGGGCAGCTGAGGTGACCCGCCCGATCCGTTTCCTGCTGGACGGCGAGATCCGCGAACTGCCGGCCGATACCGATCCGACGCTCACGGTCCTGAACCTGCTCCGCTACCACCTGCGCCGCACCGGCACGAAGGAAGGCTGCGCCGAGGGCGACTGCGGCGCCTGCACGGTCGTGCTGGGCGAACTCTCCGAGGACACCGTCCGCTTCCGGGCGGTCAACGCCTGCATCCTGTTCGCGCCGATGCTGGACGGACGCGCCCTGTTCACGGTCGAGAGCCTGGGCCGCGAGGGCCATCTCCATCCGGTCCAGCAGGCCATGGTCGACTCCCACGCCAGCCAGTGCGGCTTCTGCACGCCGGGCTTCGTGATGAGCCTCTACGCCGCCCAGCGCGAAGGTGCGGCAACCGATGCGGCAAACCTCAAGGACGTGCTGGCGGGGAACCTCTGCCGCTGCACCGGCTACGGCCCGATCCTGGCGGCCGGCCAAGCTATGGGCCCGGATTCGCACGCGGCCGACCTGCCCGCCCTGACAACGGCCCTGGCCGCCCTACAACCGACCGAAGGCCTCGCGCTGGAGCACAAGGGCCGTCGCTTCTTCGCGCCCCGCTCGGCGGACGATATGGCGGCGGTCCTGGAAGCGCATCCGGAGGCCACGGTGCTGGCGGGGGGCACCGATGTCGGGCTCTGGGTGACCAAGCAGCATCGCGATCTGGCGACCATCGTGTCCCTGAACGAAGCGGCCGACCTGCGCGCCATCGACGAATTCGGCGACACGATCCGCATCGGCGCCGCGGTCCGCTATGCCGATGCGCATGCGACCCTTGCCCGCCTGCATCCCGCGTTAGGCGAACTCCTGCGCCGGCTGGGCGGGCTTCAGGTGCGCAACCTCGGAACCCTCTCCGGCAACATCGCCAACGGTTCGCCAATCGGAGACATGCCGCCGGCCCTGATCGCGGCCGGCGCGACGCTGGTCCTGCGCAAAGGTCGCGTGCGCCGTGAGATGCCGCTGGAGGCCTTTTTCCTCGCCTACGGGCGACAGGACCGGCAGCCGGGCGAGTTCATCGAAGCTGTGATCGTTCCCAAGATTCCGACCGGTCGCATCTTCAAGATCGCCAAGCTTTCCAAGCGCTTCGACCAGGATATTTCAGCAGTCTGCATGGGCCTTTCGGTCGGCGTCGAAGCCGGCCAGGTGACCGACGCCCGCATCGCCTTCGGCGGCATGGCCGCGACGCCGAAGCGCGCCACCGCCGCGGAAGCCGCCCTCACCGGCCGCCCCTGGACCGCCGAGACTGTCGAGGCCGCCGCCGAGGCCCTGGCGCAGGACTTCACGCCGATCACCGACATGCGCGCCTCGGCCGACTACCGCCTGGAAGCCGCCCGCAACCTTCTGCGCCGCGCGTTCCTGGAGGTGGCCGGCGCTGCGTCCAGCGTGCGCGACGCGGAGGCGGTGGCCTATGGCTGACTCCGGCGCAGGGGTCCGCGCGCTCCCCGTCCTGAACACGCCCATCGGCCACGATAGCGCCCCGCGCCATGTCTCGGGCGAGGCGCTCTACATCGACGACATCCCCGAGCCGCCAGGCCTGCTGCACCTCTATGCCGGCCAGTCGGCCCACGCGCATGCCAAGGTCACGAAGCTGGACCTCTCGGCCGTCCGCGCGGCCCCCGGCGTCGTGGCCGTTCTCACCCCCGCCGACGTCCCGGGCAAGAACGACATCAGCCCCTTCGCCGGCGACGATCCGTTGTTTGCCGAGGGCGAGGTGAAGTTCCTGGGCCAGCCGCTGTTCTGCGTCGCCGCCGAGACCCTGCCCAAAGCCCGCGCCGCTGCGGCCCTGGCCGTGGTCGAGTACGAAGACCTGCCAGCGCTCCTCACCGCCGACGCCGCTCTCGCCGCAGGCTCGTTCATCGAGCCCAGCCAAAGGATGATTCTTGGCGACGCTCGCGCCGCCATCGCCGGGGCCCCCCACCGCGCGTCCGGCCACCTGCAGGTCGGCGGCCAGGAGCACTTCTACCTGGAGGGCCAGGTCGCCCTGGTGATCCCCGGCGAAGGCGACGATCTCCATGTCTGGACCTCGACCCAGCACCCGACCGAGACCCAGCACATCCTGGCCCGCGTCCTGGGCTGCCAGGACTCCGCCGTCACCGTCGAGGTCCGACGCATGGGGGGCGGCTTCGGCGGGAAGGAGACCCAGTCGGTGCAATGGGCGGCCATGGCCGCGCTGGCCGCGAAGGTCACCCGCCGCCCCGCCAAGATCCGCCTCGACCGCGACGACGACATGGCGCTGACCGGCAAGCGCCACGACTTCGAGATCGACTGGGAGCTGGGCTTCGACGCCGACGGCCGCGTGGCCGGCGTCGCGTTCGAGTTCGCCTCGCGCTGCGGCTTCTCGGCCGACCTTAGCCACGCGATCAACGACCGGGCGATGTTCCACGCCGACAACGCCTATGCGCTGCCGGCGGCCGAGATCGTCAGCCACCGCACGCGCACCCACACGGTCTCCAACACCGCCTTCCGTGGCTTCGGCGGCCCGCAAGGGATGATGGCGATCGAGCGGGCGTTGGACGCCGCGGCGCTCCAATTGGGCAAGGACCCGCTGGATGTGCGCCTGGCCAACCTCTACGGCATCGCCGGCGACCTCACGCCCTACGGCCAGACTGTCACCGACGCCGTGATCCATCCGATCATGACCGAGCTGGCCGCGTCCTGTAACTACCGCGCCCGCCGCGACGCGATCCAGCGCTGGAACGCCGCCAACGACCATCTGAAGCGCGGCCTCGCGCTCACGCCGGTGAAGTTCGGGATCTCGTTCACGACCACCCACCTGAACCAGGCCGGCGCGCTGGTGCATGTCTACACCGACGGCTCGATCCTCCTGAACCACGGCGGGACCGAGATGGGCCAGGGGCTGAACATAAAGGTCGCCCAGGTCGCCGCCGACGCGTTCCAGGTCCCGCTGGCGTCCGTCCGCATCACCTCAACCCGTACCGACAAGGTGCCCAACACCTCGGCCACCGCCGCCTCGTCGGGCAGCGATCTCAATGGCATGGCCGCACTGGACGCCTGCGAGCAGATCAAGGCCCGCCTCGCCGCCTGGGCCCGCGCGAAGTGGGGTCACGACCCGGTCTTCACGGCCGACGGCGTGCAGGTCGGCGCAGACCGCTTCAGCTTCCGCGATTTCGTGAACCAGGCCTACCTGGCCCGCGTCTCGCTCTCGGCGGCCGGCTTCTACAAGACCCCCGACATCCACTACGACCGCGCCACCCACAAGGGCCGGCCGTTCTACTACTTCGCCTATGGCGCCGCCTGTTCCGAGGTCGTCGTCGACACCCTGACCGGCGAGAACAAGGTCACCCGCGTCGACATCCTCCATGACGTGGGCCGCTCGCTGAACCCGGCCATCGACCTGGGACAGATCGAGGGCGGCTTCATCCAGGGCATGGGCTGGCTCACCACCGAGGAGCTGGTGTTCGACGCCAAGGGCCGCCTCACCACCCACGCGCCGTCGACCTACAAGATCCCCACGGCGGGCGAGCGGCCCGATGTTTTCAACATGGCGATCTGGCAGCCCGGCGAAAGCCGCGAGAACACCATCCACCGATCCAAGGCCGTGGGCGAGCCGCCGCTGATGCTGGCGATCTCGGTCTTCTCGGCCCTGACCGATGCGATCGCCAGCGTCGGCGGCCACAGAGTGATGCCCAACCTGGACGCCCCGGCTACGCCGGAGCGGATCCTGGCGGCGATCAACGACGTGCGGAGGCGCGCCGATGGTTGAGTGGATCGCAGACGCGTTGGCCTCCGCCCGCCGCGGCGAGGCGCTGGCCATGGTGACGGTCGTGGGCGCGCAGGGTTCCACCCCGCGTGAGGCGGGCGCCCGGATGCTGGTCTGGCCCGACCGCTTCACCGGCACCATCGGCGGCGGCTCGCTGGAGCGCCAGGGGCTGGACCAGGCTCGCAAGCTGCTGAGCCAGGCCACCCGTCGCCATGCGCTCCAGGACTATCCGCTGGGCCCGCTGCTGGGCCAGTGCTGCGGCGGCCACGTGCGGCTGCTGGTCGAGCGCGTCGACGAAGGCAGCCTCGACTGGCTGGAGCCGGCCGCCGCCGCGCGCGCGCCGTTCGCCTTGACCGCGAGGTTCGAAGCGGGCGGCATGCGCCGGGTGGTCGGGGGGCCGGGGCCGCACGGCTCGGACGGCCCGCGCACGCCGCTGTCGGAGGTCCGCTGCTTGTCCGAAACCATCCGCCCCGCCCTGCCCCGCCTCGTGATCTTCGGAGCTGGCCACGTGGGCCAGGCCGTGGCCCGCGCCTTCGCGCCGCTGCCCTTCCACCTCGATTGGCTCGCCAGCCGCGAAGACCTTCGTCCCGAGGCCGGAGGCACGCGCGCGACCATCCTCTCCGAAGACGAACTGGAGGAAGCTGTCGAGGCCGCGCCGGCTGGGACACTGGTGGCCATCTTCACCCACAGCCATGACCTGGACTACCGCCTGACCCGCGCTGCGCTGGCGCGCCCTGACCTTGCCTACATCGGCCTGATCGGCTCACGGACCAAGCGCACGCGGTTCGAGCACCGGCTGCGCGACGAAGGCCTGGGCGACGCCGACCTCGCCCGCCTGACGTGCCCGATCGGTCTCGCCGAGCTGAAGGGCAAGGAGCCGGCGGTCATCGCCGTGGCGCTGGCCGCCCAGCTGCTGCAACTGACCGAAGAGGTCCCCGCTTGATCGCCGACCTCGAGGCCTGGGCGAACCTGGCGATCCGCTGGCTACACCTTGTGGCCGGCATCGCCTGGATCGGATCGTCGTTCTATTTCATGTGGTTGGACAGCCACCTTAAGAAGCCGCCCGAAGCTCCGGAGGGCATCGCGGGCGAGCTGTGGAGCGTCCACTCCGGCGGCTTCTACCGGCAGATGAAGTTCATGGTGGCCCCGGCCGACATGCCCGAGGAACTGCACTGGTTCAAATGGGAGGCCTACACCACCTGGATCTCGGGCTTCCTGCTGCTCAGCCTGATCTTCTACGTCGGCGCCGACCTCAACCTCATCGACAAGACCAAGGCCGACCTCGCGACGTGGCAGGCCATCGGTCTCGGCCTGGGGACGCTGGTCGCCGGCTGGCTGGTCTACGACGGCCTCTGCCGCTCGCCGATCGGACAGAACCTCAAGCTTTTCAGTGCTGTGTGGTTCGCTGTTCTCGTCGCCGCCGCCTACGGCCTGACCCGCGTCTTCGCCGACCTCGGCGCCTTCATGCACGTGGGCGCCATCATCGGCACGGTCATGGCGGCCAACGTCTTCATGATCATCATCCCCAACCAGCGGAAGGTGGTGGCCCAGGTCCTGGCGGGCCAGACGCCGGATCCCGCGCTGGGCAAGCAGGCCAAGCAACGATCCGTCCACAACAACTACATGACCCTGCCGGTGCTGTTCCTCATGATCAGCAACCACTACCCGATGATCTTCGCCGCCCCGCTCAACTGGCTCTGGGTGGCGGGCCTGGGGATCGCCGGCTGGACGATCCGCCACTTCTTCAACCTCAAGAACGCCGGGCGTTTCGAGCCCCAGGTGCTGGCTGCGGGCGCACTGGCATTCGTGACCGTGGCGGTGCTGAACGTGGCCGCGCGGCCAAAGCCGCCGACCGTCGAGGAGGTCCCGAGCTACGCCCTCGTCCGCGCCATCGTCGACAAGCACTGCATCGCCTGCCACGCCGCACACCCCACACACCGCGGCGTGCCGGTGGCGCCGAACGGCGCGGCTTTCGACACCGACGCGGGCCTCGCAAAGCACCTCGACAAGATCTACGCCCGCGCCGTGGCCACCCAATCCATGCCTCAGGGCAATGAGACCGGCATGACCGACCTGGAACGTGCCCAGCTCGGCGCCTGGATCAAGGCCGGCGGGAAGGTCGGATCGTGAGGACCATCGTCCCGGAACCCCTCACCGCCGACGCCTTCGCCCCATTCGGCGACGTGATCGAGGTGTCCGACCAGGCCGAGGTGATCCCGATCAACTACGGCTGGACCACGCGCTTCAACGCCCTCACCGACGTGGCGGTGGGCGATGGCCAGGCGATCATCAGCATCTTCCGCTCTCGGCCGCTGACCCCGCTGGTGCTGAAGATCTTCGAGCGCCACCCCCTGGGCAGCCAGGCCTTCATGCCGCTGCAGAGCCGGCCCTTCCTGGTGGCCGTAGCGCCGCCGGGCGATTTCGACGCCGCCAGGGTCCGCATCTTCCGCGCCGGCGCCGGCCAGGGCGTGAACTACGCCAAGGGAACCTGGCACCACTTCCTGCTCGCCCTGGACGCCGAGAGCGACTTCCTGGTGGTCGACCGCGAGGGCCCCGGAGAGAACCTGGACGAGGTCGAGCTGCCCGAGGCCGACTGGATCGCGGTCGCGCAATGACCCGCCAAGCCTACCGCGCCGCCCTGCTCCACGCGCTGGACGATCCCTCGCGGTCGCCCGACGCCGTCGACTATCACGCAGACGGGCTGCTGATCGTCGAGGATGGTCACGTGGCGGCCTTCGGCGCCTACGCCGATCTCGCCGCCAGTCTTGGCGACACGCCGGTCGAGCCCCTGCCCGGCCGCCTGATCACCCCGGGCTTCGTCGACGCCCACGTCCATTACCCACAGGTGGACGTCATGGCCGCCTGGGGCGCCCAGCTGCTGGACTGGCTCCACACCCACACCTTCCCCACCGAACAGGCCTTCGCCGACAGCGCCCATGCCGATGCGGTGGCGCAGGTTTTCCTGGACCAGCTGCTGGCCAACGGCACGACCAGCGCGCTCGCCTTCTGCACCGTCCACAAGACCTCGGCCGAGGCGCTGTTCGAGGCGGCGCTGGCGCGGAACATGCGCCTGATCGCGGGGAAGGTGCTGATGGACGTGAACGCCCCCGACGGCCTCACCGACACCGTCGAGACCGGCCGCGCCGACACCGAGGCCCTGATCCGCGCGTGGCGGAACAAGGGCCGCCTGGGCTACGCGATCACACCCCGCTTCGCCGTCACATCGTCTGACGCACAGCTGGCCATGGCCGGCGAGGTGCTGGCCGCCAACCCCGACGTATTGCTCCACACCCACATGTCGGAGAACACCGGCGAAATCGCCGAGGTCGCCCGCCTCTTCCCGCGCGATCGCGACTACCTGGCCGTCTACGAGCGCCACGGGCTGGTCGGCCCGCGCTCGGTCTTCGCCCACTGCGTCCACTGCGATGACGAGGCCTTTCGCCGGCTCGCCAAGGCCGGCGCATCGGTCGCCTTCTGTCCATCGTCCAACATGCTGCTGGGCAGCGGCCTCTTCTCGCTAAAACAGGCCTGCGCCCAGGGAGTCTCGACCGCGCTCGGCACGGACGTCGGCGCCGGCGGATCGTTCTCGCTGCTGCAGATGATGGGCGAAGCCTACAAGGTCGGCCAGCTTCGGGGCGACGCGCTGGACCCGCTCCACGCCTTCTACCTCGCCACGCTTGCCGGCGCCCGGGCGCTCCATATCGACGACAAGGTCGGCAACCTGACGCCCGGCAAGGAGGCCGACTTCGTGGTCCTTGACCTGGCCGCCACGCCCCTGCTGGCCCGCCGTGCGGCGAGCACGCGCTCGCTGGCAGAGACCCTGTTCGTGCTCGCCGTGCTGGCGGACGACCGCGCCGTGGAACGCACCTACGTCATGGGCGACCTCGCTCACGCCCGCGGCTCCACCTAACGCTTGCCTCCGCGTCTGCGCCGCCGACTATGCGGCGAGGCCTTGGGGGAATCGTGTGCTGCGTCTGATCGTCTTCATCCTGGCCCTGCTCGCGCCAGCGGCCGCGCTGGCCAGGCCCATCCCGATCAAGGTCGTGGTCGTCATAGCCTTCGAGATTGGCAAGGACACCGGCGACGCAGCCGGCGAACTCCAGCTGTGGGTCGAACGCTTCCCGGCCACCGAGACCGTCAACATCCCCGGCGTCGAGCGGCCCGCCCGGCTTACGAAGGATGGCGTGCTGGTGATCAACACCGGGATGTTCGGCCGCGCCCGGACTTCGCTGTCGTCGCTGATCGTCGACCCGCGCTTCGACCTGTCCAGGGCCTACTGGCTGATGGCCGGCATCGCCGGGGTCGACCCCAAGGCGGGCTCGATCGGCAGCGCCGCGTGGTCCGACTGGGTCGTCGATGGCGACCCGCTCTACGAGATCGACGACCGAGAGATCATCGCCGGCTGGCCCTGGGGCCTCTATGCCGCCAACTCGAATGGCCCCGGCGAAAAAGGCGACCACGCCGGCGCCAGCGGTATGGCCTGGCGGCTGGATCCCGGCCTGACCCGCTGGGCTTTCGAGCAGACGCGGAACATCCCGCTGGCCGACAACGCCCATCTGGCCGCCGACCGCGCCGGTTATCCCGAGGAGCCTGCGGCGCAGAAGCCGCCGCATGTGTTCGTGGGCGCCAGCCTGGGGACCGTCCGGTTCTGGCACGGCGAACTTCGCACCCGGTGGGCCCGCGACTGGGTGCGCGTGCAGACCGACGGCCAGGGCGTGCTGGCCATGACCGACGGGGAGGACCAGGCCGTACTCGACACCCTGACCCTGTTCGCAAGCTCCAAGCGGGTCGATCCGCGCCGGGTGCTGATCCTGCGCACGGCCAGCAACTACTCGCGCCCCGGCGCGGGCAAGCCCAACCGGATCACCTTCGCCGACGGTGGCCTCGAGGCCGGCGTCGAGGCCGCCTACCGGGTCGGCGCGCCGGTGGTGAAGGGCCTGGTCGCGGGCTGGTCCACCTACGCCGACACCATCCCGCAAGGAGCCGCCAAATGAGCTTCCTGGAAAGGACCTTCCAGCTCCGCGACCGCGGGACCAACGTCCAGACCGAGGTGCTGGCCGGGGCCACCACCTTCCTCACCATGGCCTACATCGTGCTGGTGAACCCGGCGATCCTGTCGACCACCGGCATGCCGCTCGCGGGCGTCGCGGCGGCCACCTGCCTGGCGGCCGGGATCGGCTGCCTGCTGATGGGCTTCCTGGCCAACTACCCGATCGCGCTGGCGCCCGGCATGGGACTGAACGCCTACTTCGCCTTCACAGTTGTGGGAGCCATGGGGGTGCCTTGGCAGACCGCCCTGGGTCTTGTCTTCATCTCGGGCGTCCTCTTCATCCTGCTGACGGTCGCGGGCGTGCGTCAGCTGATCGTCAACGCCATCCCTCGGGCGCTGTTCTCGGCCATCGCCGCCGGCATCGGCCTCTTCATCGCGTTCATCGGGCTGCGTGGCGCAGGCGTCGTGGTCGACAACCCCGCCACCCTGGTCACGCTGGGCGAGGTGAAGGCGCCGACCACCCAGCTCGCCCTGCTGGGCCTGGCGATCCTTTCGGTCCTGATGGTGCTGAAGGTGCGCGGCGCGATCTTTATCGGCATCGTCGCCACCGCCGTCCTGGGTTGGATCCTGGGCCTCGCCACCTGGAAGCCCGAGCCCTACAGCCTGGAGCAGATGACGGGTACGGCGCTCAAGCTCGACATCCCCGCCGCCCTCGACATCGGCGGCGGCACGATCGGCCTGGCGCTGCTCGAGATCCTGTTCGTCTTCCTGTTCGTCGACCTGTTCGACAACGTCGGCACCCTCGTCGCCGTCTCGAAGAAGGCCGGCCTGATGCAGCCCGATGGCACGATCCCGCGCCTGAACCGCATCCTCTTCGCCGACGCGGGCGCCACCGTCGTGGGCTCGCTGGCCGGCACGTCGACCGTTGTCAGCTACATCGAGAGCGCCTCTGGCGTCTCCGCGGGCGGGCGTACCGGACTCACCGCAATCGTCACCGGCCTGCTGTTCCTGGCGACCCTGTTCGTGGCGCCATGGGCCCAGGTGATCCCGGCCGCCGCCACGGCGCCCGCGCTGATCCTGGTGGGCGGGATGATGATGGCGCCGCTGACCGAGATCGACTGGGACGACCCGGTCGTCGCCATCCCCGCCTTCCTGACCCTGATCACCATCCCGCTGACGTTCTCGATCGCCAACGGCCTCGCCTTCGGCGTCATCGCCTATGCTGTGCTCAAGCTCGCCAGCCGCCGCATTGCCCGCGCCGACTGGCTGCTCTTCGCGCTGGCGGCGCTGTTCGTCGCCCGGTTCGTCTACATGGCGGTGGAGGGGTAGGCCTTAGGCCTTAGTTCGCCGCCTCGAAAGCCCTCAGCAAACGCTCATGTCGCCACTGTTCGCGGGCTTTGTCGCTCGTGGCGACCAGATCGGCGCAGGCGCCCTTGGGCTCCGCGGAACCCACCTGACCGGCGCAGGCCGCGACGGGCTTCCTGTAGACGTTTGGATCGGCCCAGAGCCCCTCACCCGCCAGGAAACTGTAGGCGATGCCATTGCGCGCGGCGGTCTTCAGGTCGTCGTATGTCGCGCCATTCCGGACGGCGAAGGCGTAGTCGCCCCAAAGCTCGTGCCGACTGATCCCGCTGTCGTCCGTGGACAGGGCGGCGGGAATGCCCATTTTACGGAACCAGGCATACGGGTGCTCCTCGGGCGGCACCTCCAGGATCACCGAGTTCGAGACCAGGTTGGTCTCGATCAGCACGCCCTTGGCCGCCATCTCGCGCGCCACCGCCACAGCGTCGGTCTCAAGCGGCAACGCCGTCCCGTGGCCGATCCGCCGTGCGCCGGCGATGCGGACGGCGTCGGTCACGCGGTGGCTGACCGACTTCGGAGACACCAGCTTCAGGGTCACCTCGCCGGCATGCAGCGCCACCGGGACCTTGCGGCCCTGATCGGTCAGTTCGGCTACGATGCGCATGTGGACGTCGTAGTAGCGGGTCGCGTCATACCCATCCTCGGGCGCCACCAGTTGCAGCCCCACCCAGCGCTTGTCGGCCGCGACGACGGCCACGCCCAGCTGCAGCTGGGCCATGGTCTGCTCCGGCGGCCCCTCCCGCATGGCCTGGAAGAGGAAGCGGACGGTCACCTGGCAGCCCGCGCTGGCGTCAGGCGTCCCGCACCTCATCACCTCGCGCGCGCGCTTCTCCAGGGCGTCGGTGTCGGCGATCACCGCCGGGACAAGCTTCTCGATCCCCGCTTCGCTCAGCGCCTTCCTGGTGGATGCCGGATCACCCTTCCAGCCCACCTGAGCGCCCAGCGAGCGCGAGGCCAGGAACTGCGGCGTGACCATCTGCTCGGCGTAGAATGTGTTCTGCCGGGCCAGCCCTTCCATCACCTCGGCCAGCGCATCGCCCTGGCGCCTCGGCGAGACGCTGCGGCGGCTGAAGGCGGTGAAGAACTGGTCGTGCCCCGATCGGTCACGGAAATCCGGATGGCGCGTGGTCAGGCTGTCGATCATGGCCGAACGCAGCGCTTCGCTGGTTCGGATGTCCGAGGCCGGCCGCAGTCCCTCCCCCGTGCAGCTCAGGCGGATCGCCAGCTCGACGGGGTCAATGCACGCCTTGTCCTCGATCGCCCACTCCAGGATCAGCTCCGGCGGCGTCCCCCCGCCCAGGTGGTTGTGCAGCTCGCCGCCCTTGGGAAAGGCCTTCAGCGTGGCGGCGAGTTCGGCGGGCGACATCCTGGCCAGGTCGGGGCCCGCCAAAGCGGGGGTCGCCACCGCAAGGGCGGCGGCCAGGGGAATGGAGATTCTTCGCATGGCCTAAAGCGGCCCGAGCTTGGCCGCGCGGTCAAGCATGCACTGGCGCAATGCCGCGCGTTGGCGTCTCTTCAGGGCATGGACGCCGCCGACCTGATCAAGCGCCTGAAGCTTCAGCCCCACCCCGAGGGGGGCTGGTATCGCGAGACCTGGCGCTCGGACGCGGCGCTGCCGGATGGCCGCGCCGCGGCGACATCGATCCTGTTCCTGCTGGAGCAAGGCCAACGATCGCGCTGGCACCGGGTCGACGCCGAGGAGATATGGATCTTCCAGGCGGGCTCGCCGCTCAAGCTGCGCACGGCGCAGGGTCCGGAAGTCACCGAGACGCGCCTGGGCCCCGGCCCCGGCCAGTCTCCGCAGCACGTGGTCCACAAGGACGAGTGGCAGGCCGCCGAGGCCGACCGCGGCTGGACCCTGGTCGCCTGCATCGTCAGCCCCGGCTTCCGCTTCGAGGGCTTCGAGCTGGCCCCGCCGGGGTGGGAACCTTAGCTAGATGTGGGCGACGCCGCTCAGCCGGAGCACGTAAGGCGCCAGGAACGCCACCAGCGCGCCGATCAGCCCACCCAGAAGAATGCGGTAGGCGAACCCCAGGAAGCGATACTTCTTGAACGCGAGCACCCGGCCGTTCTGATAGATGTCGTGGGCGAAGGCCTCGAAGCTCTGGCGAGGATCCTTGGCGACCGTCATCAGCCGATCGATGAACTCGTCCTCGGAGACCTGTGTAAACGAGCCGAAGAACAGGATGTTGGCCGGGCCGTCCGGGCGGGGCGGAACCTTCACCGACGGCAGCACCGCCAGCACGGCCAGGCACGCCGCCGCAAAGGCCGCCGCACCCAGGATCATCAACGGCAGCGGGCGCGCGCCCGTGTTGCCCAGGCTGATGCTCACCGTGAAGATCACGAAGCTCGCGCCCAGCACCATATTGGCCTTCTGATCGGCCATCTGGCTCAGCTGGTACTGCGCCTGCATCGTCGTCCGTAGCAGATGCACGGAATCCGGATGGAATCCGCCCCGCGCGGGATCACCACTCATCTCAACTCCCCCCGAGCCCGCCCCTCCACAGAGCGGTTCCCGAACACACAAAAATATGGCCTTGGCCTTGTTGTCAGACCTTCAGCCGTCCCTCGAACGCGTAACTCGACACCGGATTGCGCCCACTGGGAACTTCCCGCGAACGGTAAGGCTCGTCCAGCACTGAAGGATCGGCGAGCTTGCCGACCGCGATCGCGGCCTCGACGTTGAACTGTTCCGGGTCGGCGCCGACGGCGGCGAAGGCCTTGTCCTTGTCGAACCCGGCCATCCCGTGCGTCACCCAGCCCAGCATCTGCGCCTGCAGCGCCAGATAGCCCCAGGCCGCGCCCGCATCAAACGCATGCCAGGGATTGGCCGACGGCTCGGCGCCCTCCCGCCGACGAAAGCGGTCGGACACAACAAAGATCAGCACCGAGGCGTTCTTCACCCACATCTGATTGAAGGGGATCAGCGCGTCGAACAGCGGCTCCCACTGCGGCGTCTCGCGATGCGCATAGACAAACCGCCACGGCTGGCCGTTGAACGCCGAGGGCGCCCAGCCGGCGGCCTCGAACAGGGTGTTCAGCGCATCCTGGGGCATCGTCTCGCCAGTAAAGGCGCGAGGCGACCAGCGCTCGAGGAACAGGGGATCGGCGCCGTGGTTGGCGGCGCGGCCGGTCGTGGTCATCTACTGTTTTCCGATATGGGCGATGGTGGCGATCTCCACCAGAAAATCCGGGCGGACAAGCCCGCACTGTATGCAGAACCGCGCCGGCTTCTCGCCGGGGAAGTACTCCGCATAGACCTTGTTGATCGCCGCGTAGTCGGCCCAGTCTTTCAGGAAGATGTGGTTCATCGTGACATCGTCCATCGTGCCGCCGGCGGTTTCGATGACCGACTTGATGGTCTCCAGCACCTGCCGCGTCTGGGCGGCCGCGTCGCCCACGTGGGCCACGTTGTTGTCCTTGTCGAACGCCAGCGTGCCCGAAACATAGACCACGCCGTCGGCCAGCGTTCCCGGCGAGAAGGGCGCGATCGGCGTGCCGGTCCCCGGCGGCGTGATGACGGTCTTGGGCATGTCTACCTCTCTCAGGATTCGGGCGGGGCCTGGCTCACCGCCCCGCAGAAGTCGGCGGTGTTCGACACCCAGCCGAAGAATCTCTCGACGTTGTAGACCGTGGCCTCCTGCAGGAAGGGCGGCCCCGCCTGGTGGGTGGCGTCCTCGATCAGCACGCCGAAGAACTCGCGATGATAGCCGTCTCGCAGCGTGCTCTCGACGCAGACGTTGGTGGCGATCCCGCAGAAGGCCAGGTTCCGGATGCCGCGCGCCCGCAGCACCGAGTCCAGCGCGGTGTTGTAGAACGCCGAGTACCGCGGCTTCTCGATCACGATGTCGCCGGCCTGCGGCTGCAGGCGGTCGACCAGGGCATAGTCCCACGTTCCCTTGGCCAGCAGCTTGCCCTGCAGATCGGGGTTGTCGCGCATGGTCTTCAGCGCGTTGGACTTCCACCAGTTGGGCGACCCCGGCCCACCGGCCTCGACGTAGTCGGGATCCCAGCCATTGCGGAAGAACACCACGGTCACACCCGACTGGCGCGCAGTCTCGACCAGCACGACGATCTTCTCGATCACGCCTGCCGCGCCCTCGATATCGAAGCCGGCCAGGTCCAGATAGCCGCCCGGCGAGGCATAGGCGTTCTGCATGTCGACCACGAGCAGCGCGGTGGCCTTCGGGTCGATCGGCAGGTTCTCGGGCCGCGCCGGCAGGGTCACCGCGCCGGGGATAGGGACGGTGGGTCTAGGGTCCGACATGCGCCCGGCTCTTCATCTTGGGCTGGATCTTCGACCCGAAGGCCTCGACGCCCTTCTCGAAGTCGTCGAACACCAGCAGCACGCCTGCGGTGCCCGGCACTTCGGCGACCTCGTCCAGCATCCGCGCCACGCTGTCATAGCTGCCCACCAGCGTGCCCATGTTCAGGTTCACGGCCGACTCCGGCGCGGCCAGCTGGGTGGTATTGGTGTTGGACGTGCCACCCTGCGCATTCGGCGCCGCCTGGTTGGTCAGCCAGGCCAGGGCGTCCTGGTCGGCCCCGTCGCGATACAGCTGCCATTTGGCCATCGCCGCCTCATCCGTCTCGTCGGCGATGATCATGAAGAGGATGTAGCTGGCCACGTCGCGGCCGGTCCTGGCCGCCGCCGCCTCCAGCCGCTGGTTCACCGGCGCGAAGGCCGTAGGCGTATTGGTCCCCTTGCCCAGAGCGAACGAGTAGTCGGCGTACTTGGCCGTGAACGCCAGGCCCTCGTCGGATGATCCGGCGCAGATGATCTTCACGCCCGGCGTCGGCTTGGGCGAGACGCGGCAGTCCTGCATCTGAAGGTACTGGCCCTTGAAGTCCGAGACGCCGGTCTCCATCAGCTCCTTCAGCACCGTCGCGTACTCGGCGAGGTAGTTGTAGCGGTCCTTGTAATGGCTCTCGCCCGGCCACAGGCCCATCTGGTCGTACTCGGCCTTCTGCCAGCCGGTGATCAGGTTGATGCCGAACCGGCCGGGCGCGATCGAGTCGATGGTGGACGCCATCCGCGCCACGATCGGCGCGGGCATGGTGAGCGTGGCGGCGGTCGCGAAGATCTTGATTCGGCTGGTCACGGCCGCGAGCCCCGCCATGAGCGTGAAGCTCTCGAGGTTGTGCTCCCAGAACTGCGTCTTGCCGCCGAACCCCCGCAGCTTGATCATCGAAAGCGCGAAGTCGAAGCCGTAGTGCTCGGCCCGCTGCACCACGGCTTTGTTCAGCTCGAACGTCGGCATGTACTGCGGCGAGGTCTCGGAAATGAGCCAGCCGTTGTTCCCGATCGGGATGAAGACGCCGATGTCCATGTGCCCTGCCCCTCCTGCACGGCCCGCCAGTTGGCGCCGCTGCGCCGAGGTGCGCAAGCCCGCCCTACCAGGAGGGCGCCACGTCGGCCGGCGGCGGCTCGGGCAGGTCTTCGTACGGGCGCAGGCCGCCCGCCAGGAGGCATTCCCACACCTGCTCGGGCGTTTCAGCGAAGCGGAACAGGCCGAGGTCTTCCCGCGCGATCATCCCGTGCTCGATCAGTGACTCGAAATTGACCACCGAGCGCCAGTAGGCCTCGTCGAACAGCACGATCGGCATCGCGGGCGACTTGTCGGTCTGGCGCAGGGTCAGGATCTCGAACAGTTCGTCCAGGGTTCCGAAGCCGCCCGGAAACACCACCAGGGCGCTGGCCCGCATGGCGAAGTGCATCTTGCGCATGGCGAAATAGTGAAAGCGGAAGGTCAGTTCGGGCGTCGAATAGCTGTTCGGGAACTGCTCGTGCGGCAGGGTGATGTTGAGGCCTATGGACGGTGCGCCGACGTCGGTGGCCCCGCGGTTCGCGGCCTCCATGATCCCGGGGCCGCCGCCGGTGCAGATCACGTTGTAGCGCTCGCCCTTCGCCGACAGGTGCGCCCCGCCTTCCTTCGAGGCGATCGCGGCGAACTTCCGGGCGGCGGCGTACCAGCGCGGGTGCGGCTCGGGCCCGTCCTCGCGGATCCGGGCGCTGCCGAACACCACGATGGTCGACCTGACGCTCCAGTTGCGCAGCGCCTCGTCGACCTTGGCGAACTCCAGCATGAACCGGACCCCGCGCATGGAGGGGCCCATGATGAAGTCCTGATCCGTGGAAGCCAGGCGGTAGGTGGGTGACGCGGCCTGCGGGGCGCTCGGGTGGTGTGTTTCGCTCATCCCACCCTTTTAGGCCGGTTGCGCGCTCCGCGTCAGCGCTGAGAGCGCGCCGGCCTGCTCCAGCATCGGCGTCACCCGCGCGCTCGCCTCGGCCGGCAGGTCGGCGTAGGCGCGGCGCAGGTTCTCCAGGCACTTCGCCTGATACCTGAACGTTCCTTGGGAATAGGGCCGACCCAGCAGCTCGACGGTGAAGGTCTCCTCCCCCGCTCGCAGCGCCGCGTCGTTGGCCAGCAGGAAGGGCATGTAGACCTCGCCGGCGAAGGCCAGAAGCTGTTGCACGGCGGGCGCCAGCGGCTCGCCCGCCGCTCGCCATTCCCCCTCGATCCCCGAGGCGTCGTCCAGGTGCATCAGCCAGCGATAGGTGAAGGGCGCGATCTCGCGCATCAGCTCGGCCGGCGTCGGGTCGTTGGCGAGCTGAGTGAATTGGCCGTACCAGCCGAACTCGGCCAGCGAGGGACGCGAGCCGAAGAAGTAGGGCCGCTCCAGCACATGCGCCTCGAAGATCGCGCAGAGCCGGCGCATGGCGTCCTCGATGACCGGCGCGTTCTCCTTGGTGCAGCCCACGATCGGCATGCGCCCCACCTGACGGTCGCGGAAGAAGTCGGCGAATTTCTTGATGCCGTCGTACCCGGCGACGCCCCGGTCGTAGGCCAGCCACTCGCTCATGCGGATCTGGTCGCGCTCAGCGTCCCAGCGGTAATGGAACATCAGCTTTGTGCCGAACTCGTCGGCCATGTCCTCGAGCAGGTAGGCCAGGAAGGCGTCGCCCGGATCCGGGGGCACTATGCCCCGGCCCTCGTGGCGCGCCTCGAGGTCGAAGATCATGGGCGTTGAGTCGTTGTGGTAGTCCCCTTCCGGATACTGGATCACCGGGATCACGGCGGGCTTCACCAACGCCCGCTCGGCGTCGTTCTGCGGGGTCATCTGAATCCAGTGAAACGGCAGCCGCCGATAGCGCAGGATCGCCCGCATCTTCATCGAGTACGGCGAGCCCAGCCCACCCAGGATGCGATAGGTCACTGTGGTCCTCCTCCCTACAGGGCGGCGGCGATCACTTTCGCAAAGGCGTCGACCACCGGAGGAACCAGGGCCGGCGACACGCAGCGCAGGTCGTCGCTCTTGGTGTGGTGATACCGGTGCGAGCCAAAGATGCCCATCGCCGGATCGTAGCCCGCGGCGAGGATGCTACCCAATTCGCCCGCAGCGAGCTTCGGATCGGCCGGATAGGGGGTCTCCAGGCCTGGCAGTCCGGCGAAAGCCGCCTTCATCGCCGGGACCAGCTTGGGCGCGCCCAGCAGGAACCGCTGGGGATCCGCGCTTGGCAGGGGTGACAGCAGGGCGCCGCGCTCGTGCCAGTCGCGCGTGGCCACGTTGGCGCCCAGGTGGACCCAGAGCGCGGTGTCCTGCGGCTTCGGCGCCCAGCCGTGGATGTAGAGCTCGCCCCCCTGGTACTCGTACTCATGCCCGCTGGTGGCCACGAGCGCGACGTTGGCCGGCAGCTTCGTCTTCGCCGCCCAGGCCGTCAGCATCAGCCAGACCGCGAGGCCCGAGCCCCGCTCGCCCACGCATCCGAACCAACCCGAGCGTGGCGTCGACAGCACCAGCCAGCGGCCAGCGCCACGGTCCAGGGTGGCGGTCACGTTGTAGGCCGGCCGGCGGTACGAGCGGCCCGACATGTTGAGCGTCGCCGTCTCGCCCTTGGCGGCGGCCGCCAGGAAGGGCGCGGCCTCCTTCGGCGCCAGCACCGCCACGGGCCGGCCAAACAGCTTGCGGTCGGCTGGAGTATTCAGCGCGACAGCCTCGCCCGTGGGCCCGGTGGTCACCAGGACGACCGCGTCGCCCTTCACGGACTTCAGCCGCTGTTCGACCGCCAGCGCCGTCGACCAGCGGGCGTAGGGTAGGACGACCACGGCGATGCCCCCGTCCCGGTCGCCGGCGTGGAGCGGCCCGGTGATCCCGCCGGCCGGCGTGGACGTCACGATCGCCTGGGGAATGACCCCCGCCGTCGTCGCGCCCATCGACAGCGTGGCCTCGCCGTCATAGGCCGGAGCCTCGAACGACTGGCGCTTGACGGCGTAGCCCAGGGCCTTGAGTTCCCCCTCCAGCCAGGCGCCCGAGGCCTCGTCGCCCGGCCCGCCCGAGGCCTTGTCGCCGAATGACTGATAGCGTTCGAGGATGCGCTTGGCCTCGGCCTCAGCGTTCGGCCCGGAGGCCATGGCGGGTCCCGCGGCGAGTAACGCGCCCGCGCCCAGGACAGCGCGGCGGGAGGCGGTGAGAGGGTCCATGCCGCGACGCTAGCGCAGGCCGTCCACCGGCGCGATGGGCGTCGGAGGTCCGCAGCGCTGAGCCTTTACATAGCCGTCGCCCGCCGGGTCCAGCCGCTTGGGCAGCGTGCAAAGCTCGGCCAACGCCGCCTTGTCGCCCTTGAGGTAGGCGTTCCAGAATCGGATGGTCTCGGCCTTCACGATCTCCATCTGCGGCGGGTCGATCGGCTTCAGCTGGCCGGTGACGACGCGGCGGCCGCCGAACAGCGCGTGGTCGGCGTCGTCGAGGATGATCAGATACTGGTCGGCGCCCGAAATCGCCTGGTACGGCGTGGTCCGTTCGAACGGCGTCCTTTCGAGGTCGAAGGGCGTGGAGTCCGCCGTCCCTGTAAAGTGGAGCATCGGCGTCTTGACCCGCGCGAACGCCCCCTTCGGATCGTCGCCCCGCGGCTTGTTCGGGCTGTAGGCGATCGCAGCCTTGATCCGGGGTTCGGCGAAGCGGGTCTCGCCCGGCGCCGAGGCCAGCCGCTGGCCCACCGCCGTCAGGGTCGACAGCGCGCCGAACGAATGGCCCGACATTCCGATGTGGGCCAGGTCCACCCTGCCCTTCAGCGCCGGATCTTTCGCAATCTGGTCCAGCGCGAACGGCAGGTCGCCGTAGCGGCCCTGTGCCGCCTCAGCGGTCATGCCGGCCCGGCCTGCAGCCACGACCCCGGCCTCGGTGGCCGGTCGGCCGCCCCCGCCCAGGATGCCGCTGTCCGACCCCGCATGCTGCAGGGTCACCACCACATAGCCCGCCTCGGCCACCGTCTGCAGGATGTAGGTCGAGGCTTCGCGGTTGCCGCCCAGGCCGTGGCTGTGCACCACCACCGGGAACGGCCCCGCGCCCTTCGGCAGGTACAGCTTGTAGGGCACGACCCGCCCGCCCCGCGCCGCGTCGGTCCATTCGCCTCGCACGACGTCGACCTCGACGGCCCGGGCGGCGAGCGGCGCCAGAACAAGCGCCGCCGCCAGGATCAGCCCGCCAAGTCTCACCACTTGTACCGCAGCTGGGCGCCCCAGGTGCGGGGCAGGTTGTAGCGGCGCACGTCGCCGGTGGCCGACGGCGCATGGAACACGAGGTAGTTCTCCTGGCCCGCGTTGTTCACGAAGCCGGTCAGGTCGAACTGCTGCCAGGTGACGCCCGCGCGCACATTGAACAGCACGTAGTCGTGCAGCAACGTGGTCTGGTTGGCCTCCTGCACGCCGCCCTGCCGCGCGCTGCCGTTGATGTTCACATAGCCGCTGACGTCATCGGTGATGTCGCGGCGATAGTTGACGGTGAACGTCTCGGTCCACTTGGGCTGCTGCGGCTGCTTGAAGCCATCGTAGCGGCCCGCAGTGACGTGGCCCCCCTGACGAGAGCCGCCTACCGTGACCCGCAGGTTGCCACCCGCCAACTCGGCTCGCGCCGTGGCTTCCAGTTCGATGCCCCACAGCCGTGCAGGGCCGGCGTTGAACGCGTACGAGGTCGCCTGGACAGGGCACGCCGGATTGTTGGCGCGGCAGCCGTTGTCGCCCTGGATGACGAGGTTCTTGTACTTGTTCGAGTAGGCGGCGCCGGTGACGTAGACGCTGGGGCCCAGGTTGCCCTTGAACCCGACCTCGTAGGCCGTGACCGTCTCGTTGTCGAACTCCGGCGGCGGGGCGAGTGCGGGGTCCTGGCGCGGGTCGCCGAGATTGCCGTTGAAGCCGCCGGCCCGGTAGGCCGAGCCGATCTTGGCGTACATCATCATCAGCGAGGTCGGCTTGTACGATACCGTGGCGGTGTACGAGACGTTGCTTTGCGTCCGCGACCCGGTCGGGTTGACCGCCGCGCCGACGACCGGGATGTCGGTCACATAGAGGAACTGGCGGGCCAGGAAGTTGCGGTCGTCGTGGGTGTAGCGCAGGTCGCCCGAGACCTTCAGTTGCTCCGTCAGGTCACGGTCCACCGAGCCATAGACCGCGTACGACGAATAGCGCGACCGGCCGCGGGTGATGGTGCCGAAGTTGTTGCTCGCCGCCGTCGGCGACTTGCCCAGGATGTTCGAGGTGGTGTCGTTCAGCAGGTACCACTCGCCGCCGGCCACCCAGTTGAAGCCGTTCGTCTCACCGACGAGATGGGCGTCGTAGTAGCTGATCCGGGCGTGGTCGATCTGGTCGCCACCTTGGTTGTAGTCGGCGTTGCGGATCTGGGTTAGGCCCGAGGCCGACACGCGCCCCGGCATCGCCGCCAGCTCGTCAAAGAACGGTCGCGACAGCGCGTCCCGGTCATACTGGTTCTGGCCCCGTCGGTCGCGCAGGTTGACGATGGTCGACAGCGTCGCCCAGCCGAGGTCGGTCTCGGTGGTGAATTCCAGGTTGCTGAGGCGCTGCTTGCCCGTGGAGTCGGTGTTCCAGGGCGTCCGGTACTTGTCGGTGAAATAGCCCTGGGGGAAGTTCGCGTTGGCGAAGGCGACGACCTGGTAGACGAGGCCCGGCACACGCTCGTTCGACCGCTCGAGCATCAGGTTCGCCGTGAACGGGCCGCTGTCGTAGCGGACCTGACCGCGGAAGAACTGGCGGTAGGTGGCGTCGGCGTACCGGTCGATGGTGTAGAGGTGGTAGAAGCCCTTGTCCTGGTCGCCCAGGGCGACGCTGAGGCGGGTGGACCAGTTCTCGTTGATGGGCAGGTTGGCCACCACCTCGACTTCGCGCTTCTGGTGCGAGCCGACAGTGCCCAGCACATAGCCCTCGAACTTGTCGGTCGGCCGGGCCGAAACGACGTTGATGGTTCCGCCTGAGGCGTTGCGGCCGCCCAGGCCCCCCTGAACGCCGCGCAGCACCTCGACGCGCTGGATGTCGAACAGGTCGATGCCGCTGAAGGTGCGCCCCGCCACGTTGCCGCCGCCGATGAACGCGCCGTTCCGGAACAGGCCGACGCCGGCTTCGGCGTTGGTTGCGCGCGAGGTCCCCGATCCGCGGATCGAGACATCGGACGTCAGGGCGTTGGACGTGTTGGCGAAGTTCACGCCCGGCGAATTCGAGAGCAGCTGCTGGGCGTTGGCCAGCCCGCCCTGCGCCTGGATGTCCTCGGCGCCCAACGCGGTGGCCGCCACCGGCACATCGCGCAGACGCTCCTCGCGCTTGCGGGCCGTGACCAGCACTTCCTCGACCTGGCTGTCGTCCGAGGCCTGCGCCAGCGCAGGAGACGCGATCGCGCAGCACAGCGCCACGATCGACGCGCGCGCTGTCAGCATCCGTTGGTTCATGTCTTCCCCCTCACTCACAATGGCCCCTTGAACGGAGGGCCCTGGGTAGATTTTTATTCCCATCAAATCAGTAGGAATAAAGTTTCGCCGCCCACAGATTTTCTCGATTGCCCGGCCCCGGCGACCGACCGTTACCGAAGCGTGACAGCGATCCGACGCTATCGGCGGGGACCGGCGATTTCCAATGCCTGCGGGGCTTGGAGCCATAGCGCCCTGTCCCCTTGACGCGTGCGCGACGCGGGCGGGACTGTCGGATCATGACCGCCATCGATCGCCGCCGCTGGCTCGCCGCCGCTGGCGCTGTCCTGCTCGCACCGGCCGCCAAGGCAGCGGAGACACGTGTGTACGACTACCTGTTGCTCGACCTCGACGCGGCGCCCGGAGCGCCGCCGACCCGCGCCTTCGCCGACCACGTCCGCGCGGCAGGGCTGGACAACGCGGGCGGAACGCCGCTGGGGCTCTTCAGCCCGCAGATCGGTTGGCATGCACGGCAGGCGGCGCTGCTGGTCGGCTGGTCGCCCGACGCAAAGGGCCGGGACAAGGCGATGGCGGCGCTCGCCACGGCGCCGGGCGTGAAGTCCGTCGGGCGCCACCGCCTGCAGGCGACCGCGCGGCCCTCGCCCACCGACCGGCTCAAGCCCGGCGGGATCTACGTCCACCGCTGGTTCGTCATCGCCACGAAGGACCTAGCCGAGTTCGTCGAGCTGTCGACCACCGGCTGGCGCGACTTCGAGGCCCGCTTCGACACCAACATCTTCGGCCTGTTCACCGCCGAACAAACCGCCGCCGACAAGGCCGCCGGCCAGACGCGTCTTCTGCTGCTGACCCGCTACAAGGACCACGGCGTCTGGGAAGCGTCCCGCAACCCCGACACCGCCGCCATGGCCGCCTTCCAGCGCCGCCAACTGATCACGCGCGACACCTGGAACGACTCGACCCTGCTGGTGCCGCTCTAGGGCGCGAAGCTCGACCGGCCCTGGATACCCCAGCGCCCGTCCACCCGCGTCACGATGTAGACGGAATCGAAGCCGCCGATCACGCTGCCGTCCTTGCGGTAGCGGTTGAACCGCGTGTCGATATGCACCTTGTCGGCGCCGGCATGGATCACGTCACGCCGGGCCCAGGCCGAATGGTCCCAGTCGGCCAGCGAGCCGGTCGTGAACATCTCGGGCTTGTGGAAGCCGGGGTTGATGATCGTCACCCTGCCGGACGCGAAGCGCACATGCGGGAAGTTGAACGTCGCCTCGTAGGCCGGGATGTCGCGGGCGTTGAACGCGGTCATGAACGCATCCAATCGCCCCTGCGCCGCGGCGATCTCGGCGGCGAACTTCGCATGTTCGGGCTTCACGGCCGGCGCCTTGACCGGCTGGCCGGCGGCGTCCGTCGCCGCGGCCATAGCGACCCCGGCCCCGATCAGGGCTTCCCTGCGGCTCACCATGCTGCTCCTCCAAGCTCTCTGGGGCCGCCGCTCACGGGAGCAGGCCCTCGGTGTCGAACGGCCATTCCTGCTCGGGCGAATCCAGGTCGAGCAGCTCGGCGGCGTTGTGCCGCCACGCGCGGATCATCTGGCCGCACCAGCGGATGAACAGCTCGTCCTTCTCCGGGTCGCCCTGTTCGACCCAGTAGGCCAGGGCGTCGTTGCAGAACGAGATCATCGGCTCGAGCGACAGCTCCAGCAGCGCGGGCCGGCGGCCCCGGGGCGGCGGCGGGTCGGGATACCAGAGCAGCGACCGAAGCCGCAGGCCGGTGCGCAGCCGCAGCGCCGCATGGCTGGCCTGGTAGGCCGGGTTCTGGTCGCCGTGGCGCACCAGCAGGATGAAGCCGTCCTCGAAGCTGCGCGCGGCCGCCAGCGCGCGCCGCATGCCGCCGCCGTAGCCGGTCCAGGGCTTGGCGTCCTGGGCCTTCAGTCTGCGCACAGCCTCGGCGAAAATCGCCAGGATCAGCGCGTCCTTCGAGGGGAAGCGTCGGTAGAGCACCACCTTGGTCACCCCCGCCGCGGCGGCCACCTGCTCCATCGTGGCGCGCGCCAGGCCGTGCTGGCGGAACACCGCGGCGGCCACCCGCATGAACTGCTCGCGGCGCTCGGCTTCGCGCTCGGTGACCGGCGGGGCGGGATCGTTGGCGGCGGTCAGCGACTTGGGCAGGGTCGAACTCCGGGTGTCGGCGCAAGCTGGCACAGGCCCACGCGCGCCGCCACGCCATCGCCGGATAGCCATCGGCTATGTCAGGGATACAGCTTCACCAGCTCGCCTTCGATCCGCCGCGTCGACTGCCGCATGCTGGTCCACTGCGCCGGCACGTTGGCCTTGTCCCAGGCCTCGATCTTGGCCTGAAGACGCGCCACGACGTCCGGCTGCTCCTTCGCCAGGTTCCGGGTCTCGCTGGGGTCGTCCTTGAGATTGTAGAGCATCACGAACCGCCCCAGCGGCGACATCGTCGCCTTCACGCCGTCCGGCGTGATGCTGGACCCGGTGCTGGCCTGCTCGGTCGGGTCGGCGCGGTTGACCATCCACATCTTCCAATCGCCGTCGCGGATGGCGAAGTTGGGGCCCGAGCGCCAGTACAGCGTGGGGTTTGGCGTCGCAGCGTTCTTGCCGGTCAGGTACGGGATCAGGTTCACGCCGTCCGAGCCCTTGGGCATCGTCGCGCCGGCAAGCGCCGCCGCGGTGGGCGCGATGTCCAGGCTGGACACCACCCGCGTCTCCACTTTCGGCTGGATGTGGCCCGGCCAGGCCATGACGAAGGGCACCCGGACGCCCCCCTCCAGGTGCGTGCCCTTGTAGCCGTTGAGCGGCGCGTTTGTGCAGGCGTCGCCGATGTAGCCCGCGCAACCGTTGTCCGAGAGCAGGACGATCAGCGTGTCCTTCTCGATCCCTTCGGCTTTCAGCTTGGCGCGCACGGCGCCCACGCTGTCGTCCAGCGCCGAGACCATGGCGGCGTAGACCCGCTGCCCCTTGTTCGGCACGTCCTTGTAGCGATCGATGTATTTCGCGGGGGCCTGCAGCGGCGTGTGTGGCGTGGTGTGGGCCAGATAGAGGAAGAATGGCTTGTCCTTGTTCGCCCCGATGAAGCGCACCGCCTCGTTCGTGAAGGCGTCGGTCAGGTACTCCTTCACCTCGACCGGCTCACGCCCGCGCGTGATCGGCGAGCGTTGGCGCAGGACCACCATCTGGGCCGCCTCCGAGCCCGGGCCCAGGCCCGTGCCGCCCTCCGCCGTCCCGTAGGTGGCCTCGGCGCCCGGCGGGGTGTGGAACTCGTCGCCCGGTCTGGTGTCGACGATAAAAGCGTTCGCGCCGGCCGTCGTGCCGAAGTACTCGTCGAAGCCGCGCGCCACCGGATGGTAGTCGCCCGACTGGCCCAGATGCCACTTGCCCACCATCCCCGTGTGATACCCGGCCTTCTGCATCACCTGGCCGATGAAGGTCTCGTCCAGCGAGACGCCGCCGTTGCGGTCGCGGCCCACCGGATTGAACTCGTAGCCGAACCGGGTCTGGTAGCGGCCGGTCAGCAGCGCCGCCCGTGACGGGGCGCAGACGGGATGGCTCACATAGCCCTGCGTGAACCTCACGCCGTCGCGCGCCAAGGCGTCGATGTTGGGCGTCTTGACGATCTTGCTCCCATAGACGCCGGTGTCGCCGTAGCCCAGGTCGTCGGCCAGGATCACGATCACGTTCGGCTTGCGCGCCGGCGCGGCGTGAGCGGGCATGGCGGCCAGCGCCAGACCAAGGGCGGCGGTGGCGACGAGGGTCTTGCGCATCGGTTGAGCTCCGGTTTGCCTTGAAGCTAGCGGGAACGACGCGCGTGATCTGCACAAGCCTGCGCGGCGATGCTATAGCCTCAAGGCATGGAGCTTCGGCATCTCGAACAGATTCTGGAAATCTGCCGTGCGGGCGGGTTCTCGGGGGCTGCCCGAAAGCTCCAGATCTCCCAGCCCACACTCTCGAAGAGCATCGCCCGGCTCGAGGCGCAGCTGTCGTTGAAGTTGTTCGACCGCAACGGCGGCGCGGCGCGGCCCACCGCCTACGGCGCCTTCGTGGCTCAGCGCGCCGAGACCCTGCTCCAGGGCGTGGCCGCCCTGTCCCGAGACCTGGAGCAGCTGGCCCGCGGCGAGGAAGGCCGCGTTCGCATCGCCGTCGGCCCCGCCTCGCGGCTGAAGCCCCTGCCCGAACTGCTGCGCCGCGTCGCCCTGCGGTTCCCCAAGCTGCACGTCGAGACGATCCAGGAGACCGGCCCCGGCGTGATGAAGGCCCTGCACGACGGCCGGGTCGACATGGCCTTCGGCTATTCCGAGCACGCCGCCCGTTATGGCGAACTGATCCGCAAGAAACTGTTCGAGGACGCCATCGTGCTCGCTGTCCGTCCGGGCCACCCGGCGCTGGCGTTGGCCGACGCGGGCCCGCGCGAGCTGTTGGCGTATCCCTTTGCGCTGCCCAACGTGCTGCCGGGGATCGAGCGGTGGGCGGGCGACATGACCCGCGAAGAGGCCGACAACCTCCGGGCCTTCGTCAGCGACGACTATGCCTTGATCATCCAGCGCGCGATCGACACCGACACCATCGCCATGGGCGCCTCGTTCCTGTTCGAGCCGCAGCTGCGCGATGGCCAGCTGAAGATCGTCTCCTCGACCCTCGACGTCCCGTATGCCTGCTGGATGCTGACCACCGCCGAGCGCTGGCGCTCGCCGCTGATCAAGGCCATGGCCGAACTGTCCAAGGCCGCTGTTACTCAAAACCCCCGCATGGCGGCCGCCTGATAGCTGTCAGCTATGGCGGCGCACAGGAAGCTCGGCCATATCTGACCTCCCATTGCACCGCGAGGTCCCGCCATGTCCCGCCTGATCGCCGTCCTCCTGCTCCTCCTGCTGCCCGCCACGGCGAAGGCTCAGGCGTTCGACGGCCTGCGCGTGGTCTTCTGCGGGACGTCGGGGCCCCTGCCGATCGCGGGCCGCGCCAAGCCCTGCACGGCCGTCCAGGTCGGTGGGGCCCTCTACCTCGTCGACGTCGGGCCGGAGTCCACCGAAAACCTGATGAGCTGGCGCGTGCCCGTCGCGACGGCCAAGGCGGTGTTCATCACCCACCTTCACTCCGACCACATCGGCGACCTCGGCGAGTTCAACATGCAGAGTTGGGTCGGCGGCCGCGCCCAGCCGCTCGCCGTCGTGGGGCCGGCCGGGGTCGACAAGCTCGCTAAGGGCATGAACCTCGCCTACGAGGACGACCATCGTTTCCGCAAAGCGCACCACGAGCACGGCGCCACGTTCGAACTGCCTGCCGGCCTGCTGCAGCCCAAGGTGGTCACCATCGCCAAGCCCGACGGGGTGGCTGTGGCCTGGAAGGACGGCGACCTCACCGTCACGGCCATCCGCGTCGCCCACGACCCGATCGACCCGGCCTTCGCCTACCGCTTCGACTACAAGGGCCGCTCGGTGGTGATCAGCGGCGACACCCGCAAATGGCCGCCCCTCGCCGCGGCCGCCAAGGGCGCCGACGTGCTGATCCATGAGGCGCAGAACAACGCGATGACCCGGCAGATGGCCGCGGGCCTGAAGACCATGGGCAATGCGCGGCTGAGCTCGATCATGGCCGACACGGTCACCTACCATACCGAACCGGTCGAAGCGGCCGATCTCGCCCGCGCCGCCGGCGTGAAGGCGCTGGTGCTGACCCACCTGACCCAGGCGGGCCTGCCCATGTATTCGCCCGAGACGTTCGCCAAGGGGATGGAGGACGGCGGCAAGCTGGACTGGCGCCTGGCCAAGGACGGGATGACGATCGAGCTTCCCGCAGGCAGCAGTGACGTGCGTTTCGGCGCCTACTGAGGTCGCACGAAGGTTTTACCGGCCCGGCCCGGGCCAGGGTTGGAAGCGTCACAGGCCGTGCGCAGGGTGAGGCTCCCCAACACACGGAGCCCCCCATGCCCACGATCGCGGTCCAGCCCGGCGTCGATATCTTCTACAAGGACTGGGGCGCCGGACAGCCCATCGTCTTCAGCCACGGCTGGCCCCTGTCGTCCGACGACTGGGACGCCCAGCTGATGTTCTTCGCCAACCACGGCTACCGGGTGATCGCCCACGACCGCCGGGGCCATGGCCGCTCGACCCAGACGTGGGACGGCAATGAGATGGACACCTATGCCGACGACCTGCGCGCGCTGGTCCTGGCGCTGGACCTGAAGGACGCCATCCACGTCGGCCACTCCACCGGCGGCGGCGAGGTCGCCCGCTACCTCGGCCGCCACGGGAGCGACCGGGCGGCCGCCGGCGTCCTCTTGGGCGCGGTGCCGCCCATCATGCTGAAAACCGACGCCAACCCCGAAGGCCTGCCGATGGAGGTGTTCGACGGCATCCGCGACGGCACGCTCAACGACCGCTCGAACTTCTTCAAGGTGCTGCCGACCGGTCCGTTCTACGGCTTCAACCGGCCGGGCGCGAAGGTGAATCAGGGCCTCATCGACAGGTGGTGGCTGCAGGGGATGATGGGCGGGATCAAGCCGCACTACGACTGCGTCAAGGCCTTCTCCGAGACCGACTTCACCGAGGACCTGAAGACGATCGACGTGCCCGTCCTTCTCATGCACGGCGACGACGATCAGATCGTGCCCATCGCCGATTCCGCGCTGAAGGCGATCAAGCTCCTGCAGAAGGGAACGCTGAAGGTCTATCCCGGCTTCGATCACGGCATGGCCGCCACCCATCCGGACGTGATCAACGCCGACCTGCTGGCCTGGCTGCAGGGCAAGGACATCGGCGCGACCGCCTGACGCGTGCGAATTGTGGCGGCGGCGACATTGCGTCGCCGCCTTCGGCGTGGAACCTGATGCTCTCACCGTCGGGGAAGGTCGTATGCGTTCAAGCTTCTGGGTCGGCGTCCTGGCGTTCGGCGCCTGTGCGTGGCCTGCGGCCGCCTTCCAACCTCCGCCGCCGGACGAGGTCTATGTCCGCCCGCAGGAGCCTCGGGGGCCGCCTCCGCCTCGGGCCCAGCTGTTCATCAGCCCCGCAGGACAGCCCTTCCGCGCCCCGCCCGACCAGCCCTACCCCGTCGCGGCCTGGTTCGCCCAGGCCGACGCCGACCACGACGGACGCCTGACCCGCGACGAGTTCCGAACCGACGCCGAGATATGGTTCAAGGCGCTGGACGCCGACGGCAATGGCCAGCTCGGCATGATCGAGGCCCAGCGCTGGGAAGAACAGCTGGTGCCCGAGATCGCCCGCGACGCCCTGGGCGGCGGGCCGCCCGTGGGCCGACGCGGTCCCCCCGGCCGCAACCAAGCCGACCACCGCCATCAGGGCGCGGCCGTCTACGGTCTGGTCAACGAACCCCATCCGGTGCGCGGCGCCGACGCAGACTTCTCGATGAGCGTCAGTCCCAAGGAATGGCGCGCGGCCGCTGACCGCCGCTTCGCGGTCCTGGACCCCGACGGCGACGGCGTGGTGCTGGCCATCGACCTCAAGCCGACGCCGGCCCAGGCCGGCCCCGGCAGGGATGGTCCTAGGCCCGAGCGCCGTCCGCCCACAGCTCAGAGGAGGCCTTCATCAGGCGGATGACGAACTGCACGCACCCGACGTCGTCGCCGGTGGCCGGGTCGGCGATGACGACATCGTACCAGACGTTCTCGGCCTTCGGGCTCTCGGTCAGCCGAAGGATCCTGGTGCGGCCCACGTAGTCGACGCCCGCACGAAGCGGCCCGCGGTACTGGCGCACCTCCAGCGAGCCGAACAGCCCGACCGAGCTCCCCACTTTGGACAGCACCCGCGAGCGTGCGCCATGCGCCAGACGGACCAGGTGCGACGGCGGCAAGACATTCTCCTCGGCGTACAGCCGGTGCGGTTCGGTGATCCGCTCCAGCGAGCTCCTAAGGTCTTCCACCTCCACCCGCAGGGGGATGTCGAACGCCTCCTCGCCCACGGTATGGTTGGCCAGGATTCGCAGCCGCCCCGGCTCGGCCGGCGTCTGCATCGGCAGCTTGCGGGCCAGCTCGGACAGCGAGTCCGGGGCGTTGGCGCTGGCCGTGCCCTCGCAGATCTTGGCGCCTCCCTCGTTGAACATCGAAAGGCGCGCCCGGCCTTCGCCAGGCGCCACCACAGCCCGCACCTTCTCGGCGTCGACGGTGGCCTGTGTGAAGTGCAGTGACATGTCCCCGCGCTGGAACCAGCGCTCGCCGTACAGTTCGAGCAGCATGGGCACGAACTGGTCCATGTGGACCGATCCTGGCACCGTGCCGCCCTTGAAGCCCAGCTTTGAGGCCACCGCGTCGTTGTGGATGGACCCTGGGGCCTGCTGGAACGCATTGCGCGGTACGCGGAACTCGCCCGTCAGTTCAGTCACGGCCATGGCGTCCTCCCTTGTTCTGGTTGGACGCATCCTGACTCCGAACCGAACTTTCGAAAAGCCTTACCTCCCCCGCGCAGCGGCGGGAGGGGGACCGGTCGCCGAGGCCGGCGCAAGCCGGCTGTAGAGCGATTGGTGGAGGGGGCGAACTTCAGGCTCGGCGGATCGATCGGCTGTTTTGAGTTCAGCGGAGGAGGCTCGCCCCCTCCACCATCCGCTCTTCGCTGCGCTCGGCGGACGGTCCCCCTCCCGCCGCTTCGCGGGGGAGGTGAGCCGTCGAACCTCTACCCGATCAGCCCCAACCGCTTCCCGACGATCCGGTCCATGGTCCGCTTCGGCAGCACGTACTCGCTCATGAAGACCTGCATCGGGCTGGGCGACACGGTGTAGCGAACCTTGGGCTTCGCCGTCGTCAAGGCCGTGTGGATCACCTCGCCGATGCGCTCCGGCGGCAGGCCCGAGCGGCCCAGCTGCAGCATGTAGCCGCGCAGCCGGTCGAGCGCCGGCGCATAGACGGTGTTGGCGTAGCGGCTGGTGTCGGTCTCGTCGGCCTTGTCCCAGATGGGCGTGGCTACCGCCCCCGGCGCGACCACGATCACATCGACGCCGAACGGCAGCAGTTCCCGGCGCAGCGCCTCGGACAGGCCCTCCAGGCCGAACTTCGAGACGTTGTAGGGCGCCATGAACGGGTTGGCCGTCTTGCCGCCGACCGACGAGATGTTGACGATCCGGCCCGGGTCCTTCGCCACCGGCGAACCGGCGCCCAGCAGCGGCGCGAAGGCCTGGGTGGCGATGACCACGCCGGTCAGGTTCACCTCCAGCTGTTTGCGGAACTCATCCACCGGCAGGTGGATCAGGGGCCCGGCCACCGCGATGCCAGCGTTGTTCACCAGGCCCGCCAGGGTCGCGCCGCCCAAGGCCGCCTCGACGGTGCGCGCCGCGGCCTGGGCGCCAGCCTCGTCGGTGACGTCGAAGATCAGCGGGGTGAAGGCCGGACCCACCTCAGCGGCGACCCGCTCGGCGTCGGCCGCCTTCCGGACGCTGCCGAACACCCGGAAGCCCTTGGCCGCCAGCACCTTCGCCGTCGCCAGTCCGATCCCTGTCGACACGCCCGTGACGACGACCGCCTTGCCCGCCTGAGCCATTCTGTTCCCCGCCCGATGTTCCTCCCCCTAAGGTGGGGGCAGCGGGACGGTCGGCAAGGCTTAGACCCCCGGCAGCGTCCGCGCCGCCGCCTCCACGACCGCCCCGTCAGCGACCAGCGCGTTGGCGGCCATCAGGTCGGGATGGAAATGGCGGTCGTCCTCCAGGTGCGGGACGCGGGTCCGTAGAAGCCGCCGCACGGCCTCCAGGGGCGGGCTCGAGACCAGCGGCGCATGGAAGTCACAGCCCTGGGCGGCGGCCAGCAGCTCGATGCCCACCACCGCCTGCACGTTTTTCGCCATCGCCAGCAGCCGCCGCGCGCCGTGCGCGGCCATGGAGACGTGATCCTCCTGGTTCGCCGAGGTGGGGATCGAGTCCACGCTGGCGGGATAGGCCATCTGCTTGTTCTCGGAGACCAGGGCCGCCGCCGTCACCTGCGGGATCATGAAGCCCGAGTTCAGCCCCGGCTTCGGAGTCAGGAACGCCGGCAGGCCCGACAGCGCGGGGTCCACCAGCATGGCCACCCGCCGCTCGGCCAGCGACCCGATCTCGCACAACGTCAGCGCGATCATGTCGGCGGCGAAGGCGACGGGCTCGGCGTGGAAGTTGCCGCCCGACAGCGCTTCGTCCGTATCCGAGAAGATCAGCGGATTGTCCGAGACCCCGTTCGCCTCGTAGCCCAACGTCGTGGCCGCCTGACGCAGGACGTCCAGCGCCGCCCCCATCACCTGCGGCTGGCAACGCAGGCAGTAGGGATCCTGCACGCGCTCGTCGTCCTTGAGGTGCGAGGCCCGGATCGCCGAGCCGGCCATGAGCGCTCGCAGCGCATCGCCGGCCTCGATCTGCCCGGGCTGACGACGAAGGGCGTGGATGCGGGGATCGAACGGCGTGTCCGAGCCCTTCGCCGCCTCGGTCGAGAGGGCGCCCGTGATGAGGGCCGTCTGGAATACGCGTTCGGCCTCGAACAGGCCGGCCAAGGCGTTGGCGGTCGAGAACTGCGTGCCGTTCAGCAGGGCCAGGCCCTCCTTGGGCCCCAGGGTCAGCGGCTTCAGGCCCGCGGCGGCCAGCGCCTCAGCCGCTGGGGTGCGCACGCCCGCCACGTCGATGGCGCCGACCCCGATCAGGGCCGCGGCCATGTGCGCCAGCGGGGCGAGGTCGCCCGACGCGCCGACCGAGCCCTGCGCCGGGATCACCGGCGTCAGCCGTCTGGCCAGCAGGGCTTCCAGCAGCGCGATGGTGGTCGGCGATACGCCCGAGGCGCCCTGCGCCACGCTGGCCAGCTTCAGCGCCAGCATCAGCCGCGCAACCGGCTCGGGCGAGAGCTCCCCAACGCCGGCCGCGTGGCTCAGAACGATGTTGCGCTGGAGCGTCGTCAGGTCCTCGGCCCCGATCCGCACCGACGCCAGCTTTCCGAACCCGGTGTTGATCCCATAGGCCGGCTCGCCCCGGGCCACGATCCGCCCCACCGCCTCGGCGCTAGCGGCCACAGCGGCGGCGCAGGCTGGGTCCAGGCGCACGTCGGCGCCGCGATAGATGGCGCGCCAGTCCTCCAGGGGAACGTCGCCGGGGCGGAGCGTCACCGCGGGCATGGTCTGATCTCCGAGAACGCGGACGTATGGGAACGGCGTGCATGGGCCGGGCGAGCCCGCCATTTGCGACGCGCTCGAATAAGTCTAGACATATTTGGACCGCCCCGGAGTTGTCCAGTGACCGATGCTGGCGTCTTTTCGATCACGGCCGTGCGCGCGTGACCGCGCCCCTGCACCAACGCATCCGCGCCGACATCGAGGCCCGCATCCGCTCCGGCGAATGGGCGCCCGGCCACCGTGTGCCGTTCGAGACCGAGCTGGTGGCCCAGTACGGCTGCGCGCGGATGACGGTGAGCAAGGCCATGGCCGGCCTGGCCGAGGCGGGCCTGATCGTACGTCGTAGACGCGCCGGCTCGTTCGTGGCGATGCCCAGGATGCACGCGCCGGTCCTGAACATCCCCGATATCCAGGCCTCGATCCTGGCCCGTGGCGAGACCTACGCCTTCCGCCTGCTGTCGCGCCGCGTCCGCGCCGCCCGCCGCGACGCGCCTGAGGACGTCGAGTTGGCCGCTGGTGGCGAACTCCTCGAACTTGAAGGCGTGCACGATGCCGCCGGCCGCCCCTTCGCCCTGGAGCGGCGCCTGGTCAGTCTGAATGCCGCGCCCGCCATGGCCGCCGCCGACTTCACCTCCGCCTCGCCCGGCGCCTGGCTGCTGGAACATGTCGCCTGGACCGAGGCTGAGACCCGCATCAGCGCCGCCAACGCCGACGCCGATGTCGCGCGCCTCCTGGCGCTGGAGCCCGCCACCGCCTGCCTGATCGTGGACCGCCACACCTGGCGCGGCCCCGACCACGTCACCCGTGTCCGCCAGATCTTCCCCGGCGACGCCTACGACCTCGTCGCGCGGTTCGGGCCGGGCGCCTGACGCGCTCCAAGCTTCAACAGTGAGGAACGGCTAAGCCGCCGCCCTCTCCGGCTGAGTCCACCCGATCGCCACGCCCAGCACCAACGGCATCCCGCGCAACCGCCGCACCAGCGTCTCGGCCCGCCGGGTCGACAGCCCGTCGGCCTCGATCCTGATCCGCACGCCATGCGGCCCACGCTCCAAGGTCACGCTGGCCAGTCGCGCCGCCTGCACCGCGAACGGCGTCAGCACGCGGATCAGCGCATCGAATTCATCCGTCGCCTCGACCACGAAGCAGTGGCGGCGCGCGCAAAGGCTATCGGTCATCGCCTCGCCTGCTCCCGCTGGCGGCGTCGCGCGCCATCCGGATCGGGCGGATCTCAAGGGCGATAATCATCATGGTCATGGTCGGTCTCCTGTGGACTTGAGGGGGACCGGCAGGGCGCAACAAAAAACCCCGCTGCCTTTCGGAAGCGGGGTTCTGATCTTGCAATCCGCCGGAGGTCTTAACTCGCGTGCGTTCGCCCCGCTTCGGAAGTGGCGGTGGTAATGATCATCATCGTGGAGGCGGGACGGCCGACCGCGACCGGCGCAACGCCGGCGAAGGTTTCGGTCATGTCGAGGCGATAGGCCACGGCGTCCACATCCTGCGGTTCGCCCGCGCTCTACCCGCTCTAGGCCTCAGGCGCAACGATGGCCTCAGTCAGACGCCTCGTACAGCGCCTTGGCCGCGGCCAGATCCTGCACCACGTGGCCCAGCGACTTGTAGACGGTGATCTGTTCGGCCGACTGCCGGCCCTCGAGATCGCCGGCCAAGACCTCTCCGATCTCGCCCACGACGTGGTCGTCGCCGATCAGGCCGGCCGCCTTGGCGTTCAGGAACTCCGCGCCCTGCGCCAGCACGCCCTCGCGGCTATCGGCGATGAACCGCGATCTCACCACCAGGTCGTGATCCACTTCCACCGACCCAGGCCCGCTGGACCCCACCAGGTTCACGTGCGTCCCGGGCGCGACCCAGGCGCCCATAAGGATCGGGTCTCGGGCGTTGGTCACGGCCGTGACGATGTCGGCGTCGGCCACGGCTTCGCGGACGCCGGACGCCGCGGTGACAGCCAGTCCCAGCTCCGCCCCAATCCGCTCGGCGAACGCGGCGGCGCGGGTCGGATCGCGGCCCCAGACGGTGATCTTCGACAGCGGGCGCACCTTGGAGATGGCGCGTGCGTGGGTCTCGGCCTGTTCGCCGTAGCCCAGGATCGCCATACGGTGGGCCTCGGGCCGGGCCAGCGCATCCGTCGCCACCGCGCTCGCCGCCGCGGTCCGGATCGCCGTGATCTCGCCGGCGTGGGCGATGCACACCGGCGCGCCGGTCTCGCCCTCGAACAGCACGACCACGCCCTGGTGCGACTGCAGTCCCTTGGCGAAGTTGCCGGGATAGACGCCGATCAGCTTGGCGCCGAACATCCCGCCCTCGGCCAGCGCGCCCGGCATGATCCCGAATACGCCGTTCGGCCCCAGCGGCAGGATCGAGCGCAGGTGCTGCAGCGTCTCGCCCTTCGAGAATGCGATCATCGCTTCGCGCACCAGCGGGATGCACAGCTCGTACGTCAGCCGCCGCCCAACCTCTTCACGATCGATGATCCGCATGGCCGCGCCACGACTCCACGAGCAAGCAAACGGGAGCCGCGGCGGCCCTTTGGGGACGACCGCCGCAGCCCAGCGATCCGATACGCTGCCGACCGCGTTGTCCAGGACCTGGCGTCCTGGCCCACGACGTCGCGCCGGCCCAGGATTTCGCCGTGGGTCGCTGCTCTCCGGTGTCGGTCAGCGAGGGAACGCGCCACCGGGTTGGGAGCCGACGCCGCTCGCCGCGGACGCGCGATACTCTTCGGCCATCGCCTCCAGCCGCTCGGCCTCGAGGCGCAGGAGCTCGACGACGCCAGGCGTCGTCTGCCGCGGGATCGCGGCGCGCAGCGCACGGGCCTGCTGGAGCAGATCTGGCGGAGCCCGCCGGTCTCGGATCGACATCACAACGTCACCGTGACGCTGCCAAACGACAGTCTCGTGACAGTCCGCCGTCAGACCCCGCGGCGCCGGGTAGGCGCGGCGTCCGGCGCATGGCTTAATCGCGCCGGGGGAAACGGCGTGGCGGTCGAGCTGAACAGGAACGGCTTGCGGATCGGCGGCGACTGGCGCAACGGCGCCGGCGGTCGTCTGCCTGTCGAGAACCCGTCCAGCGGCGAGCGCGTCGGCGATATCGCCGCGGGTGACTCCGACGATATCGACGCCGCCGTCGGCGCCGCCCGCGCCGCCCTGGACGGCGACTGGGGCCGACTCAGCGCCACCGAACGCGGCCGGCTGCTGGCGCGACTGGGCGGTCTCGTCGCCGAGCATGCGGAACGCCTGGCCCTGATCGAAGCGCGCGACGTCGGCAAGCCGCTCCGCCAGGCCCGCGCCGATGTCGCCGCCCTCGCCCGTTACCTCGAATTCTACGCCGGCGCGGCCGACAAGGTGCTGGGCGAGACCATCCCCTACCTGCCCGGCTATACGGTCCACACCCGGCGCGAACCCCACGGCGTAACCGGCCACATCATCCCCTGGAACTATCCGCTGCAGATCATCGGCCGCTCGGTCGTGGCGGCCTTGGCCATGGGCAACGCCGCGGTCGTGAAGCCCGCCGAGGACGCCAGCCTGTCGGCGCTGGCCTTCGCGGCCCTGGCGGAGGCGGCCGGGCTGCCGTCCGGCGCGGTGAACGTCGTCACGGGCCTGGGCGAGACCGCCGGTGCGGCGCTGGCAGGCCATCCCGGCATCGACCACCTCTCGTTCACCGGCTCCGGACCGGTCGGCGCCCTGGTGCAGGCCGCGGCCGGCCGCAACGGCGTGGGCGTCACGCTCGAACTGGGCGGCAAGTCGCCCCAGCTCGTCTTCGACGACGCCAACCTGGACAAGGCGCTGCCGGTGCTGGTCACGGCCGCGATCCAGAACGCCGGCCAGACCTGCTCGGCCGCCTCGCGCATCCTGGTGCAGCGTGGCGTCCACGACCGGGTCGCGGCGGCGCTGGCGGAACGCTTCGCGGGCCTGGTCGCCGGTCCCGCCGAGGCCGACCTCGACATCGGTCCGTTGATCTCGGCCCGGCAGAAGGCCCGGGTGGAGGCCTTCATCGTCCAGGGCCGCACGGACCTGACGCTGGTGGCTGAGGGCCGTATCGCGCCAGACGCGTCGGCGGGCGGACACTACGTCGCCCCGGTCCTCTTCACGGGCGTCCCGGCCGACCATCCGCTGTTCCAGGAGGAGCTCTTCGGCCCCGTCGCCCTGGTCACCGCCTTCGAGGACGAGGCTGAGGCCCTCGCGCTGGCCAACGCCACCCGCTACGGCTTGGTGGCCGGCGTCTGGACCCGCGACGGCGACCGCCAGATGCGGCTGGCGCGCGACCTGCGGGCGGGGCAAGTGTTCATCAACAACTACGGCGCGGGCGGCGGCGTCGAACTGCCGTTCGGCGGCGTGGGCGCATCGGGGCACGGGCGCGAAAAGGGGCTGGAGGCGCTCTACGGTTTCTCGGCCTTGAAGACGGTGGCGCATCATCATGGCTGATCCGGGCAAGCTCAGCGGCCAGGCCGCGGTCGTCACCGGCGGCGCCTCCGGGTTCGGCGAGGGCATCGTGCGGCGGTTCGTGGCCGAAGGCGCCCGCGTCGCCATCGCCGATCTCGACCTGGCGGCCGCCCGGCGGCTGGCCGACGAGCTGGGCTCCGCCGCGGTCGCTCTGGCGGTCGACGTCTCTGTCGCCTCTCAGGTGGACGCCATGGCCGCCGAGGCCCGAGCCCGGCTAGGACCGATCGGCATCGTCGTGAACAACGCGGGCATGCCCCAGGCGCCGGGCGCGCTCGCCGAGATGTCCGAGGACGCCTTCGACCGGCTGTTCGCGGTCAACGCCAAGTCGGTTTATCTGACCAGCCGCGCCTTCGTACCCGCGATGACCGAGGCGGGCGGCGGGGCGATCCTCAACATCGCGTCGACCGGCGGCGTGCGGCCCCGGCCGAACCTGACGTGGTACAACGCCTCGAAGGGCTGGATGATCGCCGCCACCAAGGCCATGGCGATCGAGCTCGCGCCCGCGGGCATCCGGGTCAACGCGCTGAACCCGGTGGCCGGCGACACGCCCATGCTGGCCACCTTCATCGGCGGCGACACCGACGAGGCGCGCGCCCGCATCGTCTCGACGATCCCGCTGGGCCGGCTGTCGACCCCGGCCGACATGGGAGCGGCGGCGGCCTTCCTGTGCTCGGCGGACGCGGCGATGATCACCGGCGTGGCCCTGGAGGTGGACGGTGGCCGCTGCATCTGAGACGCCGCTGAAGCTCCTGGTGCTGGCCGGCGACGGCATAGGACCCGAGGTCACCGAGCAGGCGCTGCGGGTCGTGGACTGGTTCGCGCCCCGGCTGGGCCGGCCGCTGCAGATCCGCCACGGCCTGGTGGGCGGCGCCGCGATCGAGGCGTGCGACGAGGCGGTCAGCGACGCCGTGGTCGCCGAAGCGAAGGCCTCTGACGCCGTCCTCTTCGGCGCCGTCGGCGGCGAGCGTTGGGACGCGCGGCCGGTCGGGCGGCGTCCGGAGTCGGGCATCATCCGTCTGCGCCGCGAGCTCGACGTCTTCGCCAACCTGCGCCCGGCCATCGCCTACCCCGAACTGGCGGACGCCTCGGCGCTGCGGCCCGAGCTGGTCGACGGCCTCGACATCGTCGTCGTCCGCGAACTGACGTCGGGCGTCTACTTCGGCCAGCCGCGTGGCCAGGAGACCACCGCGACCGGCGCACGCCGCGCCTTCGACACCCAGGCCTACACCGACGCCGAGATCGCCCGGGTCTGCCGCGCCGCCTTCGAACTGGCCCGGGGCCGCTCCGGCCGGGTCTGCTCGGTGGACAAGGCCAACGTCATGGAGACCGGCCGCCTCTGGCGCACGGTCGCCGCCGAGGTCGGCGCCGAGTTCCCCGATGTCGAACTCAGCCACATGTACGCCGACAACTGCGCCATGCAGCTGCTGCGCCGACCCAAACAGTTCGACGTCATCGTCACCGACAACCTGTTCGGCGACATCCTGTCGGACGCCGCCGCGATGCTGACCGGATCGCTTGGCCTGGCGCCCTCGGCCTCTCTGGGACGGCCTCGCACCGACGGTTCGGCCCTGGGCCTCTACGAGCCCGTGCACGGCTCGGCCCCCGACATCGCCGGTCAGGGCGTCGCCAATCCGCTGGCGGCCATCCTGTCGTTCGCCCTGTGCCTGAAGCACTCCTTCGGTCGCCCCGACCTGGCGCTGCAGTTGGACGCCGCGGTTCGCCGGACGTTGAGCCAGGGCTTCCGCACCCCCGACATCGCCGGCCCTCAGGCGCGTCCGATCGGCACGGTCGCCATGACCGACGCCGTCCTGGCCGCGCTCGACACCTGAGCTTCAGGCGGTAAACCAGTTCCCGTGTGCGCCGTAGGGCACGCGCCTTGGCAGTTGGACCTCGGCGACCGGCCCGGAGTCGAAGGCCTGGGCGTCCAGGATCGACAGGCGCGAGACCTGGTCGTCCTCGTCGTGGCTCAGGGCAAGGACCCAGCCGTCGTCCTCGCCGCGGGCCGCCGGCCTCGGCACGAAGATCGGTTCGCCAAACCGCCGGCCGGCGCCGCCGTCGTAGGTGCTGCGCGCGCCCGTCTCCAGGTCGTACTTGAGAAGGTGCTGGCCGAGGGTGAGCGTCGGAGCCTTCGAGTTCAGGGTCGCCATGTAGCCCCACCGCGCGCGCAGGCCGACCAGGCCGTCGTTCACGCGCGGGAAATCGCAGGCCATGTCGTCCAGCTGTTCCTCGGTCACGGTTCCGGCGGCCTGATCGATCGTCCACTTCCACAGCCGGCCCGTGGTGGCGTCGCCGTCGTAGAGGTTGCCGAACCCGCCGGCCATCGCCTGCTCCTGGCGGCACACATGGATCACGATCCGCTCGCCGTCCTCGTAGGCGTTGACGGGGTGGAAGACGTAGCAGGGATTGATGTCGAACCAGCGCACCGCGCCCCCCGCCCCGTTGCGCTTCATCACCCCCAGCCGCGCGCCGGCCTCGGGCTTGAACCGCAGCGGCGGCAGGCCCCGCATGGCGTCCTGCAGGCTGAACACCACGGGGAGGTCCATGAACACCACGTGGTTCCGGGTGATGTTCCAGTCGTGCATCATCACCGGGTTGGGGATGTCGATCGGCTGGCTCTCGACCAGCACGCCCGCCGCGTCGGCGCGGTAGTAGGTCAGGTAAGGCGCCTGAGCCAGCTGGTAGCCGAAGAACAGGAGTTCGCCCGTCGCCGGGCACACCCGCGGGTGGGCCGTCATCGCGCCCTTCAGGCGTCCGCCGAAGTCGTGCGCCCCCAGGGTGGCGAGGTCGCGATCCACCGCCCACGGCAGATGGGCCTCTTCCAGAGCGAGCATCCGGCCGGCGTGGCCCACAATGTTGGTGTTCGCCGGCGAGGCGCTCAGGTCGAACCGCGCCGCCATCTGCCCCATATCCTGCTCGTAGTAGGGCGTGCGGACGTAGCGGTTGCGATAGTGCGCCTGACCGCCGCCCAGTCGGACGGCATGCAGCATGCCGTTGCCGGCGAACCAATGCTCGCTGGTCCCCGACCGCGGGTTCATGCCCGCCCGGATGTAGTCGCCCTCCAGGTCCTTGGGGATCTCGCCCTTCACCTTGAGCGGACCGGCGTCGATCTCGTCGAGGACGGGCGCCCAGTTGCCCTGCAGGTGCCAGGCCGGCGCGTTGGACACGTCGTTCATCTCGACCTCCCCGCGCCGGATCGTTCGGGCCGGCGGCCAGACCGTCTGCAGCGCCCGGCGACGCTAGGCAGGGGCCCAAATGCCGTCAAGCTTGCCCGGATCGGGCGACCGGGCCGCCGCCCACCCCGGATCGCGCTTTCCGCCGCAGGATAACTTCGCTTACAAGACTGACTCTGGGTGGGAGGAGCGGCATGTCGGTCTACATCTTCGACGCCGTGCGGACGCCGCGCGGAAAGGGACGGCCGGATGGCGCCCTGGCCAGCGTCAAACCCGCCCGGTTGGTCGCCCAGCTCGTGGACGCCCTGCAACGCCGCAACGGGGCCGAGGCCGTCCGCTCCGCCCGGCACTTCACGCTGGGCTGCGTGACCCAGGCCGGCGTTCAGGGCGGGCACATCGCCCTGTCGTCCCGCATCCAGGCCGGACTCCCGGACGAGGTCGCCTGTCTGACGATCAACAACTTCTGCGTCTCGGGCCTGAGCGCTATCGCCGATGCTGCCCGCCGGATCGAGAGCGGCCAGGTCGAGATCGCTCTGGCAGGCGGCGTCGAAAGCATGTCGCAGGCGCCGTTCCTGGCCGATCAGGCCGACTACTACAGCGACATGGAGATGGCCGCCGCCATGGGCTGGGCGCCGGTGGGGCTGGCCGCCGACCTGCTGGCCACCACCGAAGGCATCACCCGCGCCGAGATGGACGCCGCAGTCCTTCGCTCGCATCGCCGAGCGGCCGCCGCCTGGGCCGAGGGTCGCTACGATGACCGGGTCATCCCGGTGACGGACGCCGATGGCGGCGTCGCGCTGGCCCGCGACGAGAACATCCGCGACTTCGGCGAAGGCGCGGTCCTGGCCAAGCTGGGCCCCATCTTCGCCGCCACAGGCGCCCAGGGATATGACGAGATCCTGCTGGCCCACCGGACCGAGCTGGACGCCGTCCAGCACCCCCACACCGTGGCGCACTGCCCGCCGATCTCGGATGGCGCCGCGCTGCTGCTGCTGGGCACGCTGGAGGCCGGCCGAGCGCTCGGCCTGACGCCGGTGGCGCGCATCCGATCGGTCGGCGAGGCCGCCGCCGACCGGGTGATGCAGCTCACCGCCGGTCTCTCGGCCATGGAGCTGGCGCTGGATCGCGCCGGCCTGGCGCTGGGCGACGTCGGCGCCGTCGAGTTCATGGAAGCGTTCGCCGTGGCGCCCGTGCTCTTCGAGCGACGCTACCGGCCCGACATGGACCGCGTGAACCCCAACGGCGGCCACCTCGCCATGGGTCACCCGATGGGCGCCACGGGCGCCATCCTCGCCACCACCCTGCTCGACGACATGGCCCAGCTCGACGCCGCGACCGGCCTGGTGGTGGCCACCGGCGGCGTCGGGGTCGGCGCCGCCGTGGTGCTCGAACGGGTCTAGTGTTCCGTGGTCCCCAGCGCCTTCAGCAGCTGGGCCCGGTCGTAGTACTCACGCCACGTCTTCACCTTGCCGTCCTTGACCTCCAGCACGCCGACCACCGGCACCGAGCCCGGCTTGCCGTTGTAGGTGAACCGGTCGACCCGCTCGATGAACACCAGGCCGTCGATCACGCCCATGTGGGAGACGTCCAGCACCACCCCGTCCGGCGCGCCTTTGCCCAGCGCGGCGATGCGCTGGTAGATGGCCTCGCGCCCCTTCACGGGCTCGATCATCATCGAATGCAGCACGCCATCCTCGGCGAACAGGTCCCCGACCTTGCGCCAGTCGGCGGCCTTCCAGGCAGCGATCATCTCCTTGACCACCGCGATGCGGCCGGCGTCGGTGTCGGCCGCCTGTGCGGCCATCGGCGCAAGCGCCATCGCAAGCGCCGCAGCGGCGGCCAGAAGCACTCTCATGACGTCTCCTCCCGTGCCGGCGCCGCCTCGACGCCGACTAGTCACTTGCACAACAAGACCATGATGCTAGTCTGAGCACAAGGGCGCGCCGATCCGGCCGCCATGACTCTCGGAGAGCTCTGATGAAGATGGAGCGGCTGCCGCCGGTGAAGACCTCCCTGCGGCCGAGCAACCACCCCTATCTGAACGGGGCCTGGACGCCGCTGCACGAGGAGGTCGACGCGACCGACCTCACCGTCATCGAAGGCAGGATCCCCACCGACATCGACGGGATCTACGTCCGGAACACCGAGAACCCCGTGCACCAACCGCTGGGCCGCTACCACCCGTTCGACGGGGATGGGATGCTGCATATGATCAGCTTCAAGGACGGCCACGCCGACTACCGCAACCGCTTCGTCCGGACCCGCGGTTTCGAGGCCGAGCAGGAGGCCGGGCAGGCCCTCTGGGGTGGGCTGATGGACGGACCCGACGTGTCTCTACGCCCGGGATTCGGCGCCCACGGCGGCCTGAAGGACGCCTCCTCCACCGACGTCGTCGTCCACGGCGGCAAGATCGTCTCCACCTTCTACCAGTGCGGCGAGGCCTACTGGCTGGACCCCGAGACGCTGGAGCAGGGCGGCGTGGCCAGCTGGGGTCCGCTCGACGGCGTCTCGGCGCACACCAAGATCGACGAGGCCACCGGCGAGCTCCTGTTCTTCAACTACTCCAAGCACGCGCCCTACATGCACTACGGCGTGGTCGATCGAACGGGAAAGCTGGTCCACTACGTGCCGGTGCCCCTGCCCGGCCCGCGACTGCCGCACGACATGGTCTTCACGACCAACTACTCGATCCTCAACGACCTGCCGGTGTTCTGGGACGAGGAACTGCTGAAGCGCAACGTCCACGCCGTGCGCGAGCACCGGGGCTTGCCCTCCCGCTTCGCGGTGATCCCGCGCTATGGCGACACCCAGGACATCAAGTGGTTCGAGGCGGACCCGACCTACATCCTGCACTTCCTCAACGCCTACGAGGAGGGCGATGAGATCGTCATGGACGGCTACTTCCAGGAGAAGCCGACCCCCCGGCCCCTGGCGGACGCGCCGGACGGCTACCAGCACATGATGGCCTTCGTCGACGAGCACAGCTTCATCCCCAAGCTGCACCGCTGGCGCTTCAACCTGAAGACCGGCAAGACCACCGAACACCATATGGACGAGCGCATCCTGGAGTTCGGGATGTTCAATAACCGCTATGCGGGAAAGCCCTACCGCTACGCCTATTCCACCCGCACCAAGCCCGGCTGGTTCCTGTTCAACGGCTACGTGAAGCACGACCTGCAGACCGGCGAGAGCTGGGAGCTGAACCTGCCCGAGGGCCGCTACGCCAGCGAGAGCCCCTTCGTGCCGCGCATCGGGGCCAAGGACGAGGACGACGGCTATCTGGTCAGCTTCATCATCGACGAAAACACCGGCACGTCGGAGTGCATCCTGGTGGACTGCAAGAACTTCGAGGCGGGGCCGGTGGTCCGCATCGCCCTGCCGCACAAGATCTCCAGCGGCACCCACAGCGTGTGGGCCGACCGCGAGTTTATCCGCGAGGGCCGCATCGCCAGCCTGAGCGCCGCGCCCGCCGCCTGATCGGAAGACTTCAGCACCATGGACATCAAGGACAGCGTCGCCCTGGTCACGGGCGGCAACCGCGGTATCGGCGAAGCCTTCGTCCGCGCCTTTCTGGCGGCGGGCGCGGCCAAGGTCTACGTCGGCGCCCGCGACCCGAAGAACGCCCAGCATCTGGTCGACGAAGGCCAGGGCAAGGTCGTGGCCGTCGAACTGGACATCAGCAGGCCCGAGCAGATCGAGGCTGCGGCTGCACGCTGCCAGGACGTCTCGATCCTGGTGAACAACGCCGGCCAGTTCGCCATGCAGACCCTGATGGGCGCCCCCGACCTCTCGGCGGCGCGCTCGGAGATGGAGACCAACTACTTCGGCCCGCTCGCCATGTGCCGCGCCTTCGCCCCGATCCTGGCGCGCCACAAGGAAAGCGCGATCGCCAACGTGCTGTCGGCCGGCGGCATCGTCGCCGTCCCCGGCATGGGCGGCTACAGCCCCTCGAAGTTCGCGGGCCGCGCCATGACCACCTGCGTCCGCGCCGAACTGGCCCCGCAGGGCACCTCGGTCACCGCCCTGATCGTCGGCTCGGTCGACACGCGGATGGCCAGCCACGTCGAGGGCTTCAAGGAGACCCCGGCCACCATCGCCGAGGCGGGCCTCAAGGCGATCCGCAAGGGCGCCGACGAGGTCGACACCGACTTCATGGCCATCGACGTCCGCGCCAACCTGGCCCGCGACCCGAAGGCCCTCGAGATCGCCATGCGCCGCTCCCTGCTGGGCGAGCGCGTCACCACCGGACGCCAGGGACCCGCATGACCAGCCAGGACTACATCGACTTCGCCAGGAAGTTCGTCGGCGCCATCCAGAGCGGCGACACCGCCACGGTGCGCGCCTGTTATCACCCGGACGCCAAGCTCTGGCACAACAACGACGGGATCGAGCAGACCGTCGACCAGAACATGAAGGTCCTGGACTGGTTCATCCGCGCCCTGCCCGACCGCAACTATCGGGTCCTGCGGCTCGAGGCCCTGCCGGACGGCTTCATGCAGCAGCACATCCTGGAAGCCACGCTACCGGACGGGACGAAGTGGGCGATGGACGCCTGTGTGGTCGTGAAGATGGAGAACGGGCTCATCACCCGGCTCGACGAGTACATCGACAGCGCCAAGTCAGCCCAGCTGCGCGCTCACGGGCGCTGAGGCGGGGCGTCGTAGAGCGGATCGTTCGGCTTCTTGCCGCCGTGCAGCAGGATGGCGGGATCGCCGATCCCGCCGCGGGCCCAGGTCTCAGCGATCGGCTGCTCGCGGTTCCACTCCCAGCGCAGGTTGCGGCGCGCGATCCGCCAGACCCCCTCACGCTTCTCCATCCGGTCCACGGCGCGGGCCAGCGTCAGGGTCTCGAACGGCGGCTCGGCGGCGGGATAGCGCGCGAACGAAAGGTAGTAGGCTTCGGAAGTGGCCCTGCCCGGCCCCTCCAAGTCCACAAGGATGTTGGTGACCGTATGCGTCATCAGCCGGTCGCTGTGCAGTGTCGGCAGAATGGCGGCGATATAGTCGCTGGCGGGGCCCAGGAAGGATCCGCCGTGATCCTCGACCGCATCATCGTGATAGCAGCCCCGCAGCAGCGCCTCATCCCCGCGGTCGACGGCGCGGCTGTAGCGCAGGATCACTTCCGTGATGGCCTGCTTGTCCAGCAGGGCGCGGAGTTCGGCCTGGGAGACATCCGGTTCGCTCATGGCCTTATCGGGTCTTCGCGTCGAAGTCCTCGACCAGTCCCATGGCCTTCAGGAGATGCGCCCGGTCGTAGTACTCCCGCCACACCGAGATCAGGTCGCCATCGAACTCGAGGACGCCCACCACCGGCGCTGAGCCGAACTTGCCCCGGATCGTGAACTCGTCAGTCCGCTCCATGTAGAGCACCCCGTCGATCACGCCCATGTGGCGGATGTTGAGGACGATCGACTCCAGGCCGTCGCCCAGTCCGGACACCCGCTTGTAGACCGCCTCACGACCGACGATGGGCTCCACCATCATCGAGTGCAGCACGCCATCGGGCGCGAACATATCGGCCACCTTGCGCCAGTCCAGCGCGCGCCAGGCCTCGGCCATCTCGCGGCCCTTGGCGATCTTCTGTTCGTCGCTCAGCGTTACCGCCATGGCCTGCGCCCTCCCTCGATCCAGATGCAGCAATTAACTTGCATAACAGTACGAACATCTGGCAAGTCGTTTTCTGCAAGCGTCACTGAACCATCGAAGCGCGGGGCGGCGAAGCCCTGTCACACTCCGGCGGTTATGTGACTTGCTTGACGAGACGCAAACTGACTGCCTATCGCTTTCGAGCCTACGGGTAACAAAAACAATAAGTATCGGGAGGTTGTGACCAGGGATAACTGCAAGTCATAGCGCGCCAACGGCAGTTTTTTGCTGCGGTATATTGATGGCGTTATGCAAGCCGACCGCGCGACCCTTGTCCGCGGATCGGACAGGAATGTCCCAGTCACGCCCCCCGTTCGCAACCGCCTCGTCGCGGACAACACAGGGGACCGCGCCGCCACCGCGGCGGGGCCCGGGGGAGATGAAAAATGAGACTTCAGCACACCGTATCGGCGATCGCCCTGCTGGCGGGTCTGGGCCTGGGCGCGCCCGCCATCGCCGCTGACGCGGACAACCAGCTCGAGGAGCTGATCGTCACCGCCCAGAAGCGCGAGGAGAACGTCCAGACCGCGCCGCTGGCGATCACGGCCATCTCGGGCGCCACGCTCGCCAAGGACCGCGTGCTGACCCTGCAGGATCTGGCCAACACCATGACCGGCATCTCGTTCACCGCGAACTCGCCGCAGTCGTTCGAGATCAACATCCGCGGCGTCGTGAACACCCGCCTCAGCTCGCCCACGGCCGACCAGTCGGTCTCGACCTTCATGGACGACGTCTTCGTCAGCCGCGCGGGTAACCTGAACTCGGCGTTCTACGACATCGCCCGCATCGAAGTGGTGCGCGGCCCCCAAGGCGTGCTGCTGGGCAAGAACGTGGCCGGCGGCGCGGTCAACATCATCAGCGCGGCGCCCAGCTTCGACGCCAGCGGGAAGGTCACCCTGACGCTCGGCAGCTATGACCTGCGCCAGACGCAAGGCTACGTGACCGGCAAGATCACCGACGGGCTGGCCGGCCGGATCTCGTTCCAGACGATCAACCACGACGGCTTCTACAAGGACATCCTGCACAACACGCGGCTGGAGAACCTCGACTCCACGCAGGCCCGCGTGCAGTTGCTGTACCGCCCCGAGGGCTCGGACCTCAGCGCTCACCTGATCGTCGACTACGCCAAGGACAGCAACGACGGCATCCACCGCGTCGGCCTCAAGAGCCCCACGCTGCCGGCCAGCTTCACGCCATGGTCGGGCACGCGCACGCTGATCGCGGCGCGGCGTCCGGGCGGCCTCAAGCAGGATGAGAGCCTGCCGATCTGGCCGCTGTTCCGGGGCGACACGGCCCCGACGCCGCAGCGCGCCGACCACGAGACCTACAGCATCATCGCCAAGGTCGAGAAGGACGTGGCCGAGAACGTCCGCTTCTCCAGCATCACCGGCTATCGCCACAACCACTCGTTCACGCTGTACGACCAGACGGGCCTGGGCCCGGCCAACGGCTTCAACGTGGCCGCCCCGCTGCTGTTCGCCGAGCCGGTGAACTTCATCGAGGGCATGAACCAGGTCTCGCAGGAAGTGCGGCTGGCCTCGACCAACGTCGACAGCCGCTTCGACTGGCTGGTCGGCGCCTACTACCAGAAGACCAATGTCCACCAGTACAACCGCTTCTGGGGTGAATCGACGGTCCTGCCGACGCTGTCGGGCGAGAGCCACTGGGACGACCATGGCCACAATCGCGACCTCGCCGCCTTCGCGCAGGTGGGCTTCAAGATCTCCGACACGCTCAAGCTGGACGTCGGCGCCCGATACACCAAGGACAAGAAGTACGGCTTCCAGCGCGGCATCATCGTCGCCACCGGCGACAGGCTGAACCCCAACGACACCGCGCCGCTGACCCCGCTGACCACCAACTTCGCGACGGCCTACGGAGAGTCCTGGGACGAGCTGACCCCACAGGCCACCCTGCGCTGGACGCCCGACGACGCCAACATGGCCTATTTCACGCTGTCTAAGGGCTTCAAGGGCGGCGGCTTCCAGAACAACGCGTCCAACGCCTTCGCCGCGGCGAAGCCCTACGAGCCTGAAAGCGTCACCAACTACGAAGCCGGCTACAAGACCGAACTGTTCGACCGTCGCCTGCGCTGGAACACCGCGGTCTTCTACATGAAGTACAAGGACCTGCAGGTTCAGCAGACCCTGGCCTCGTGCCTCTGCAACGTCATCAGCAACGCGCCCGGCGCGACCATCAAGGGCGCCGAGACCGACGTTCAGATCGCGCCCACGCCCTGGCTGCGCGTCTGGGGCAGCGGCAGTTACGTCCACGCCGAGTACGACACCTTCGTCTTCGCGGGCGTCAATAACTCTGGCAACCGCATGCAGCGCACGCCGCGGTGGCAGGGCGTGATCGGCGCCGAGGTCACGACCGACGTCGGCTCGTGGGAGGACGCGCTGTCGGCCCGCCTGAACTACCGCTACCAGGGCCGCATGCCCTGGGCGCCAGAGAACACCACCTGGGAAGACGCCTACGGCATTCTCGACGGCCGCGTGACCCTCACGCTGCCCAACCGCCCGTGGAGCGTCTCGGTCTACGCCAAGAACATCGGCGACACCGAATACCGGACCAACATCATTCCCTTCTTCCAGGAAGAGATGTCATCGTTCGGCAATCCCCGGACGTACGGGATCGAACTCTCGGCGTCCTTCTAGACCACCTCTTCCAGCCGGGCGGCCGTCCGCCGCCCGGCGTCCTCTTTCCCAAGAGTTTGCATGGGCCAGCGCATCGAGATCCTCCGCCGGCTGATCCAGGCCTGGCAGGCCAAGGACATCGAGAAGGTCCTGTCCTTTATGTCCGACGACATCGTCTGGCACTACGCCGTGGCCGTCATGCCGCCCGTTCGCGGCAAGGCCGCCGCCCGCAAGCTGCTGACGCGCTTCCAGGCCGACATGCATCGCATCGAGTGGCGGATCTTCGCCTACGCAGAGGCCGGCGACCGGCTGTTCGTCGAGGGCGTCGACGACTACCTCACGCCCGACGGCCATCGCGTCGCTACGCCCTATGCCGGCGTCCTCGACTTCCAGGGCGACCTGATCGTCGGCTGGCGCGACTACGTCGACCTCAGCGTCGCCGCCGAACAGAAGGCCGGCCAGCCCCTCAGCCGCCAGGTCCTCGACCTGCTCGACCGCCCGGTCGCCCCATGACCGTCAACCGCCGAACCCTCGTGGCCGCCGCCGGCGCGCTGGCCGCCGGTCCCGCCCTCGCCCCGCCGGCCCTCGCCAAGGAGACCGCCATGCCGCGCCTCTATCCCGTGCTCGAGGCGATCATCGCCGCCTGGAAGACGCAGGACGTGGAAGGCGTGCTGGCCTGCGTCACCGACGACATCGTCTGGCGCAACTCGTCCGGCTACGCGCCCTCGATCAAAGGCAAGGCCGCCATGCGCGAGGCGCTCACCAGGATGAAGGCCGCGATCGCGCCGGGCAGCAACAAGTGGCGCATCTTCGACTACGCCGAGTCAGCCGACCGGCTGTTCATGGAGGGCGTCGACGAGTTCGACCTCGTCACCGGCCAGCATGTCGCCATCCCCTACGCCGGCAGCCTGCAGTTCCGCGGCCAGCTGGTCAGCGAGTGGCGCGAATACTTCGATGGCCGCATCAGCGCCGAGATGAAGGCCGGTGCGCCGATGACCGCCGAGGTCCGGGAGATGCTGGACCGGCCTACGAAGTAGTTTTCCTTTCCCACGCAGTGGGAGAGGGGGACCGCACGCCGAGGCCGAAGGCCGTAGAGCGGGTGGTGGAGAGGGCGAGCCTCATCCACTGATCTAGCTGGCGCCCGATCGATCCGCCGAGCTTGAAGCCCGCCCTCTCCCCCATCGGCTCTCCGCTACGCTCGGCCGATGGTCCCCCTCTCCCACTGCGTGGGAAAGGAAGAGGGTTATCGGGGCGGCGTCACGTTGAACGCCGTCACCTCTTCGTGGCACTGGTCGCAGGTCACCTTCGACACCAGCTCGTGGCCACAGGGACGGTGATAGGTGATCAGCGGCGGGCCCTTGCCGTCGGCCAGCCAGCGGTCGCCCCAGCGGTTCAGCTCGGCGATCAGCGGGTAGAGGTCGCGCCCCTCGTCGGTCAGCCGATACTCCCAGCGATCCGGCCGCTGCTGGTACAACTCCTTGCGCAGGACGCCCAGGTCCACCAGCCGTGACAACCGGTCGGCCAGGATGTTGGGGGCCACGCCCAACGCGTTCTGAAAGTCGTTGAACCGCCGGCGCCCCAGGAACGCCGAGGCGATCACATGGCTGGTCCAGCGGTCGCCCAGCACCTGGAAGGCGCGGTCCAGCATCGGGTTGCCCTGGTTCAGGCTGCCCGAGGGCACGATCGAGCGGCGTTGGACGCGCGGCGGCGGGGACGGATCAAGGCCCGCGCCGGGACCCTCCTCCACATAGACGTCTCTGGGGCTCACCAGTTCGCCGCAGCACCGGCACCGGAACTCGGGCGTGAACGCCTTGCCGCAGGTGTGGGTGAGGCGGTGGGCCGGGTTGGCCGGATCGTAGAACCACCGCTTCTCCCAGCGGACGATCATCAGCGCCAGGCTGTAGAGATCGAGCCCCATCTCGGTGAGGTGATACTCTTCGCGGACCGGCCGTTCCTGGTAGCGGACCTTCTCGAACACTCCGGCCTTCTGCAACCGGCGCAACCGGTCGATCAGCAGACTGCGGGCCAGACCGATGCTGCCCTGGAACTCGTCGAAGCGGCGCACGCGCTGGAACGCGAGATAGAGGATCATCAGCGTCCAGCGATCGCCCAGGATGTTGAGGGCGCGGGTGGCGGAATTGGCCTGGACGAGCTGGGTCTGAGGCGGCGCTTCGGAAGTTGGGGGTTTGGCCATGTCGCCTCGGACTACGCCTTGCGACCCTTCGAAGCTGGCCGCCGCCTTGTCAAGGCGCGCTCAGGTCGTACGGCCCGCGCGCTCGTAATCGGCCACCATCTCGTCCACGATGGCGCCGAGCGGCTCTATCGCCTTGACCTCGCCCGCGCCGTGGCCGGCCGACCACACGTCGCGCCAGCGCTTGGCGGCGTCTTCAGGGCGGCCCAGATTGATCTCGGCCTTGGCCTTGAGGCCCTCGGCGTCGTAGCCCGCGGCCAGCAGGCTGGCCTTCAGCCAGTTGGCCGGCATGCCTGTGAGCGCCGCGGAGGTGACGATGTCCTCGGCCGTGGCGTCGACCAGCATCTGTTTGTAGCCCGGCACGGCCAGGCTCTCCTCGCAGGCGATGAGACGGGTGCCGAGATAGGCCAGGTCGGCCCCCAGCACCTGGGCCGCGCGCACAGCCCGCCCCGAGCCGATGCCTCCGCCCAGAACCAGCGTGCCCTCAAACCACTCGCGGACCGCCGGCGCAAACGCGAACCCTGAGATCGGCCCCGTGTGGCCACCCGCGCCCGAGGCGACCAGGATCAGGCCGTCGACGCCCGTGGCGGCGGCCTTGTGGGCGAACGTCAGCGAATTGACGTCGGCAAAGACCAGTCCGCCATAGCCGTGAATCGCGTCGACCACCGTGGCGGGACTGCCCAGGGCGGTGATGACAATCGGCGGCCTGTGCTTCAGCACCAGCTCCAGCTCCTCCTCCCAGCGGGCGTACGAGCGGTGGACCATGATGTTCATCGCCCACGGCGGGGCGTCGGGCGGCAGGGTCGCATTGATGGTCGCCAGCCACTGGTCCAGTTCATCCAGCGATCGCGCGTTGTTGCCCGGGAACGAGCCGATGATGCCGGCCTTGCAGGCCGACAGCACCATGTCGACGCCGCTGACCAGGAACATGGGCGCGGCGATGGCCGGGAGCCGCAGCCGCTCGGCGATGTGGGCGGGAAGCGACATGGAGGCTCCGGTCAGGCGGCTTCAGGCGGCTTCGGCGGCCACGGGACGAAAGGCGACGTGCGGCGAACGTAGTCCTCGTAGTCCGGCTTGCGCCGCTTCATGCGGCCCTCGACCGTGGGCATGCCGCTCCAGCGGGTCAGCGTGTAGACGAGGTAGATCGGCCCGACCACGGCGAACAGCCCCAGTTGCGTCTCCGCCGCCACCAGCCACAGCCCCCACCAGACGCAGGAGTCACCGAAGTAGTTGGGGTGACGCGTATAGCGCCAGAGGCCCTTGTCCAGAACCTGGCCGGCGTTGGCGGGGTTCTTCTTGAAGCGGACCAGCTGCCAGTCGGCGAGAGACTCGAAGGCCAGGCCGAACAGCGCCAGCACGACGCCGGCGATCCCCAGCGCGCCGAGTTCCGCCGGCTCGGGGGACACCTGGCCCAACTGGACGGGCAGGCAGACCAGCCACAGCAGCGGCATCTGCAGCATGAACACCAGCCGGAACGACGCGTAGCCATAGCCCCAGCCGCGCTCGGCCTTGGCCTTCTCCATCATCCGCGTGTAGCGGCCGTCCGGCCCATGATCGCGCCAGCGCCACAGCATGTATCCGCCAAGGCGCAGCGCCCAGGCGACGCAGATGCCGGTCAGGATCATCCGGCGTGACGTGCCGCCGCCAGTCTGCAGGAAGGTCGAGATCGCCACGACGCCCATGCCCAGGCCCCAGAGGCTGTCCACCGGCGTCACGTCCCTCTGGGCGACACAGATGGCCCAGGCCAGAACAAAGAGACCCAGGATCACCACCGCGTTGACCGCCAGGATCACCACGAAATCAGGCACGCGCGGCCCTCCCTTTCCCACCCTCGGAACGCGGGGCGGTTTGACAGTCTTTCTATGCAAGTTAAGGTCGCGCCACAACGCGAAAAACCCGGAGATGATGGCATGAGCAGCTACGGCGGCAAGGTGGTGCTCGTGACCGGGGCGGCGGGCGACATCGGGGCGGCCGCGGCGGCCGCCTTCGCCCGCGACGGCGCGGACGTGGTGGTCACCGACCGCCGGGCTGATGCGCTTGAGGCTGTGGCCGCCGCCCTGCGCGAAGCCGGCGGCCAGGTTCTGGCGCATGCCTGCGACCAGTCGGATCCCGCCGCGGTCGAGGGGCTGTTCGCCGCCATCAAGGATCGGTTCGGCCGCCTGGACGCCGCCTTCCTGAACGCCGGCTACGGTCGCTATGGCCCGCTGATCGACATTCCCTTCGACCAGTGGCGCAAGCACGTGGACGTCAACCTCAACGGCGGCTTCCTGATGGCCCAGGGGGCCGCGCGGGCCATGCGCGACGCGGGGCGCGGGGGCGCGATCCTGTTCACGGCGTCGACCGCGGCGACCCACATCTGCGACCTGCTGGGCGCCTATGCCTCCTCGAAGGCCGGGGTGCGGATGCTGGCCAAGTCGCTGGCATCCGAGCTGGGCGTCTGGCGCATCCGGGTGAACCTGGTGCTTCCCGGCGTGATCGAGACGGCGATGACCCAGTCGCTGATCGACGACCCCGCCGTCCGCGCCGACGCGATTACGAACACACCGGTGGGCCGGCTGGGCAAGCCCGAGGACATCGCCAGGCTGGCCGTGTTCCTGTGCGGCGACGAAGCCGGCTATGTCACGGGCGCCGAGATCCTGGCCGACGGCGGCCAGACCCTGCATGGCTATCCCCGCTGGTTCAGCGCCGACTACGCGAAGACCGGCGCCGAGTGGACCCCGCATACCCAGCGCTGAGCCCCTTCCTTATCCCACGCAGTGGGAGAGGGGGACCGCACGCCGAGCCGCAGGCGAAGAGCGGGCGGTGGAGAGGGCGAGCCTCATACACAGAGCCAAGAATACCCGGTCCGACCACAGAGCCTGCGGCCTGCCCTCTCCACCATCGGCTCTTCGGCCGATGGTCCCCCTCTCCCACTTCGTGGGAAAGGAAGGCGTTGAGTCAGAGGGAAATCACACCCGCGTCCGGCGCTTCCGCGAATAGCCGCTCAACCTCGCTGACGCGCCGGTCGATGACGGCGCGGCGGTTGATGGTGCCCTTGTCCGAGATTTCATGGGCGTTGGCGCTGGGCGGGTCCTTGAGCAGCAGGGCGCGCTTGATCCGCGCCGCGCTGCCGTGCTGTTCAGCATTGAAAGCCGCGAGGCGCCGGCCGATTTCGGCCAGTTCGGCGTCCGGCCGGGCCCACAGCATCACGCCCAGATAGGGCCGCCCGTCGTCGCAGAGCACCAGGTCGCTCACCAGCGGCGACAGCGTCTTAATCAGCCCGTCCCGCAGCCCGCCGCCATAGACCCAGGCGCCGCTGGACAGCTTGAACTCTTCGGCTGCGCGGCCGGAGAAAGCCAGGCCTTTGCTGGGGTCGGCGGGGTCGTGGAACGTCACCAGGTCGCCGGTGCGATAGAATCCTTCCTCGTCGAAAGCCGCAGCGGTCTTTTCCGGCTCGTCCAGATAGCCCGTGGTGACGTTCGGCCCGCGGGCGCGCAGCTCGTAGCGGTCGCCCACGGGAACCAGCTTCACCGTCGTGCCCGGCGCCGGCAGACCGATGCCCACCTTGTCGGTCTCGAAGTGGATGACCATGAAGGCCGAGACGGTCTCGGTCATGCCATAGCCGCTGGTCATCATGATCCGATGGCCGGTCTCGGCGACCGCGGCGGCCTGCAGCCGATCCAGCACCGTCTGCGGCAGGCCCGCGCCGCCGTACAGCATCAGCCGCATCTTCCGGAAGAAGGTCGCGCGCAGTTCGGCGTCCTGTTCCAGCGCGTCGGTGAGCATGGCGTAGCCCAGCGGCACGTTGTTGAAATAGCTGACGGAAATCTCGCGCAGGTTCCGGATCGAGGTCTCGAACAGCCCTGGCGCCGGCTTGCCGTCATCGATGTAGAGCGTGCCGCCTTCCAGCAGCGTGGTCCGCAGCACGAAGGCGCCCGCCGCATGGTGCCAGGGCAGCCAGTCCAGCATGACCTCATGCCAGCCGGCGGCCTCGCCGATGGTCTGCTGGCACTGGGTGGAGTTGGCCATCAGGTTGTCGAAGGTGATCGGCACCACCTTGGGCAGGCCGGTGGAGCCCGAGGTGAGCATCAGGGCCGCGCGGTCCTGGGGCTGCAGGCGGGCGATCGACGCCGCCACCGCCTCGGTCGGCGCGGTCGCCAGCACGTCGGCATAGGCGACCGACGGCTTCGACAGCCGGCCCGGATCGCCGGTGATGATGGTCGCGCCGCCGAGGTCCAGCGCCTCCAGCGCGCCCTTCGCCATTGCGGTGTCCTCGGCGAACACGACGCCGGGCCTCACCTTGGACACCACGTGCGCCAGCCGCCCGTAGTCGCCGCCCAGGGCCGCGTAGGTCACGCTGACCGGACAGGCCGCGCGACCCGACGCCTGCGCGGCAAAGCTCATCACCGCGAAGGCCGGCGTGTTGCCCGCCAGGATCAGGACCGCGCCGTCCGAGGCGTTGTCCAGCAGCCACTGGGTGGCCGCATCCATGTCGCGCTTGAGCTGGCCGTAGGACAGGAACGCCCACACGCCGTCCGCGCCCCGCTGGGCCAGCGCCGGCTTGTCGGCCGAGACCGCGGCACGCCGCGCGAAGGCCGCGGGGATGTTCGGATCGTAGGGCCGCAGCGGGATACGCGAGGCGATGGTGATCGCGCCGTCCGCGCGCCGCTCCACCTCCAGGTCCACCGGCATCAGGTGAGCTTCGCGGAACGGCGCCTTCACCTCGGCGACGGCGCTGTCGGCCATGTCAGACGCCCACGACCAGGCTGACCGTCGTGGTGGTCGAGCCGCCGATATTGAGAGTCTGGACGGTCTTGGCCCCCTCGACCTGATAGTCGCCCGCCTTGCCCGTCACCTGCTTGTAGGCGTCGAGGGTCATGCGCACGCCGGTCGCCCCAACCGGGTGGCCCAGGCCGATCAGGCCGCCCGACGGGTTGATCGGCAGGCGGCCGCCGATCTCGATGGACCCGTCCTCCACCGCCTTCCAGGCTTCGCCCGGCGCGGTCAGGCCCAGGTGTTCGATGGCCATGTATTCGGTGGTGGTGAAGCAGTCATGGGTCTCGACGGCGTCCAGCTCGGCGATGTCGGTCACGCCGGCCCGGCTGCGGGCCGCGTCGATCGCCTGCTTCACCCGCGGGAAGACGTAGGGCTGGCCCTCGCTGGCGCGGACCTTCCGGTCGTAGCTGATGGGCGCCGAGGTGTGGCCCCAGCCCTTGATGCGCGGCAGGCTCTCCAGCGGGATGCCGCGCTTGTCGGCGTATTCCTTCGCGGCTTTGGGCGAGGCCAGGAAGATCACCGCCGAGCCGTCGGTCACCTGGCCGCAGTCGTTCTTGCGGATCATGCCCTCGACGACGGGGTTGGCCTCGTCATCTGCAGTGAAACTGCGCTCATTGAAGGCCCACTGGCGCGTCTGGGCGTTGGGGTTCTTCCGGGCGTTGGCGAAGTTGATCTCGGCGATCCGCATGAGGTGCTCGTACTTCAGGCCCCAGCGGCGGTCGTACTCCTCGCCCAGGTCGGAGAAGGCCCGCGGCCAGAGGTAGGTCGCGTCCTGCAGCTCGTGGCCGGTCCAGGCCGCCGCGCCGAGGTTTTCGGCCGCCTTCTGGCCCGAGACATTGCGCATCATTTCCAGGCCGACGACGCAGGCGGTGTCGTAGCGGCCGGCCTCGATCTCGGCGGTGGCCGCCAGGATCGCGACGCTGCCCGAGGCGCAGGCCGCCTCATGGCGCGACGTCGGCATGCCGTCGAACGCGGGGTGCACCAGGCCGAAGAAGCCGCCCAGCAGCCCCTGGCCGGCGAACAGGTCGCCCACGAAGTTGCCGACGTGGCCGGTGTCGATGTCCTTGGGTTCGAGATCGACGGCGGCCAGACCCTCGCCCACCACCTCGGCGAAGGCGTCCGCGAAGTCCATCTGCTTGCGGGCCCAGTTCTGGGAGAAGTCCGACTGCCAGCCGCCAAGAATGTAGGTCATGGTGTCCTCGTGGTTATGCCGGAGTGGCGGCCAGCGCGGGGCGGCCGTCCATGAAGGCCGCAAAGGCCGTGTGGGAGTCAGGATAGGCCTCGCGCGGCTCGGCGCGAATAGCCGCGTGCACCGCCGTGCCGATGGGCCCGACGAGGCTGACCGGAGCGCCTTCGACCGCGGTCGCGATCCGCAGCCGGCCGCCACCCGAGACCAGCGTCTGGCCCGTGATGTCGCAGTCCTCGCTGACCAGCCAGGACACCAGCGGCGCGACATCGGCCGGGTCCATCCGCTCGGCCAGGCCGGGCGCGAGGTGCTGGGCCGTCATCGCGGTGACGGCGTAGGGCGCGATGGCGTTGATGAGCACGTTGCGAGGCCGCCCCTCCGTGGCCAGTCCACGGACCAGGCCGATCAGGGCGGCCTTGGACGAGGCATAGGCCGCCATGCCGTCGCCGCCGTGCAGACCGGCTGACGACGCGCTGACCACGATCCGGCCGCCGGCCTTCGACAGCACGGGCCAGGCCGCATGCACGAGGTCGAACGCGCCGAAGAAGTTGATGTCGAAGATGCGCCGGAAACCCTCTGGGGTCTGGCGATGCAGGCGCAGCGTCTCGGGCACGCCCGCGTTCGACACGACGCCGTCCAGCCGACCGAAAGTGTCGAGCGCCTGCTCGACCAGCCTGGCCCCCGTGTCGGGCGCCTCGGCGGGGTCCAGATTGGCCACGGCGCGGCCGCCCCTGGCCACGATGTCGGCGACGACGGCTTTGGCGCTGGAGGGCTGGCTGCGGTCAGCCCAGCGGTTGTTGACCACAACGCTGGCGCCGCGCGCGGCGAGATCAAGAGCATATGCGCGGCCCAGCCCCTTGCCGGCGCCCGTGACGATCACGACGCGGCCCGACAGGTCGGTCTCTACAGCCGCCATCGCACGCTCCTCCTGGGATCGATCATCCACATACCGTATCGTTATGCAAGTAACTTGCGCCTAAGCTGGCGATCACGCGTCCGCGAGACGGCTGCGAAACGGCGTCGCCAGCGGGCGGGTCATCAGCCCCGGGGCCGCGGCCACGACGTGCGGGATGGCGTTCAGAACCGCGCCGGCCACCCCGATCTGCTCGGCCGAAGTGGCCGTCGTGTCGCCCTCCCGCTTCTCCAGGTCGATGCTGATGCGCACGCCCGGGTGGCCCTTGATCCGGATGCGCCAAAGCGGCGGATCGGGCTCGTCGAGGTGCGCCTCCTCCATCCACCAGTGGATCGACATGGTGAGCTTCGGTTGACCCTCCACGATACCGTTCCAGCGCCAGTTCACGTGACCGATGCGGCCTTCCGGAATGACCCCTGCCGCGACGCCCAACTCCTGGGTGGCGGCGAACACGCGGTGGTCGGTCTCGACGCGTTCGAGCGCCAGGCCGAGGTGCTTGGCCATGGCCGCCAGCACCTCCTCGTACATGCCGTTCAGCGAGCTCGCCGGGCCCCACGCCGGGTCGTTGGGATCGACGTCCGCCGGGTCCGACCCGAACCCCAGAATGCGGAAGACGTAGTCCGGATTGCGCACCGCCCGGCAGTCGACGCTTTCCACCACCTCCACGTGATCCAGCGCCTGGCAGACGCCGGTGGCGACGACGGCGATCTGCTCGGCGGCGAAGCCCGGGTTGAGGCCGGCCGCCATCAGGCTGGTCCCGCCCGCCCGGCAGGCGGCCTCCATCGCCTCGCGGCGTTCACCCGTCCAGTGCGAAGGCCGGCTGTAGCCGTTGATGCTGATGACGTTCTTGCCCGAAGCCAGAAGCTGCAGGATCTCGGCGTCGTGCGAGCCGTAGGGCGGGGCCAGCCGCGCGCAGTGGATGACGACGTCGGCGTCCAGCGCCAGGATCTCGCCGATGTCGCGGGTGGCGATCACGCCGGTGGGCTCGCGGCGGGCGATCTCGCCCGCGTCGCGGCCGGCCTTGTCGCCATAGACGTAGAGGCCCACCAACTCGGCTTCGGGATGGTCGAGCACCGCGCGCAGGCACGCCTTGCCCATCGCCCCCGTCGCCCACTGGATCACGCGAAAGGTCATGCCGCCGTCTCCCTCGCGGTCCGCCTTAACGCATTCAGTATCGTTATGAAAGCGACTTCAGGCCGGCTCTCTTTGGCGGGTTGGGTCGGCCTCGATCACCTCGAAATCGACCGCGTGCGCCTCGACCGGCTGCCCGCAGCACGAGCAGGTGACCGCCGGCTCCAGGTCGTGGCCGTCGGCCTTGTGGCGCAGCAACAGCGGCGGGCCCTCGGGCGAGACGTAGTACTTGTCGCCCCATCGCAGCAGCATCAGCAGGACCGGATAGTAGTCGATCCCCTTCTCCGTCAGCCGGTACTCGAAGCGCCGCGCGCCCAGGTCATGGGTGCGGATCACCCCCTGGGCGGTCAGCCAGGACAGACGTTCCGACAGGATGTTGGTGGCCATCGCCGTGTCGCGCTGGATCTCGTCGAAGCGTCGCAGGCCGGTGAAGATCGAACGCAGCACCAGGCTGGCCCAGCGGTCGCCGGTGATCTGGGCCACATCCACCATCAGGCCCTGGGCGTTCGAGGCCGCATGCCGCTGCTGACGGCGGCGGCTGTAGCGGGCGGCCATCCAGCCCACGCCCGGCCCCTCGGCCCAGTCGACATCCCGCGCGCTGATCTCGTCGCCGCACTTCAGGCAGGTGGGGACCGGCTCGAAGGCATGTCCGCAGGTCTTGTGGCGCAGGGTCAGCCGCAGCTTGCCCTCGGGCGCGCTCCACCGGCGCTCCCACCGCAGCATCATCAGCGCCGGCCAGTAGAGGTCCCGGCCCTTGGCCGTCATGTGATATTCGAACCGCGGCGGCGCCTCGCTGTAGAGCTTCTTCTCCAGCACGCCCGCGGCGACCAGCTTCTTGAGCTTGTCGCTGAGACGGGTCTGCACCAGGCCCGTCCGCGCCCGGAATTCGTCGAAGCGCCGCGCCCCGATCCAGCTCGCTTCCAGGATCAGCAGCACCGACGTGTCGCCCACGACTTCCAGCGCCCGCCAGATCGAACAGGTGCGGATGAACTTGGGCGTCGTCATGGTTTAGGCGTGCTCTTCCAAGGCCTTGGTCGCGAAACGCCGCGGTTGAAGTAGCAGTATGCAAGCCACCTAGAGCGCGCAAGCGATCGCACGCGACAGGCGATCACGCCGACAGCAACTGCCCAAGTTCACGGCGCAGCACCTTGTTCAGCGCGTTGCGAGGCAGGGCCGCCACCACCTGCAGCCGCTCGGGCAGCTTGTAGGTGGCGATATCGTGCGCCTTGAGGTGAGCATTCAGTTCGTCGAGGGTCAGGCTCTCGCCCGGCTTCAGCGCCACGAAAGCGCAAACGCGTTCGCCCAGGCGTTCGTCGGGATAGGCCGCGCAGGCCCCTTCCCGCACCTTGGGATGACCTTCGATCAGGACGTCCAGCTCGGCCGGCGAGATGTTCTGGCCGCCGCGGATGATGATCTCCTTGCAGCGGCCGACGAAGCGATAGAACCGCCCGCCGTCCTCGGGCGCGATCTCGAAGAGGTCGCCGGTGCGGAAGAAGCCCTGATCGTCGAACGCCCCCTTCGTCAGCTCGGGCGCGCGGTAGTAGCCGTCGAAGGTCATGGCGCCCGAGATGCGCAGCTCGCCCTCGACGCCCGGCTCGGTGATCTCGCGGCCGGTCGCGAGGTCCACCAGGCGGGTCCGGATCTTGCCGGGGAACGCCGCCGGCCAGTCCACGCCCTGAGCCCCGAAACGCGGGAAGAAGCGGGCGCGATGGTCGGGATCGGGGATCGCCTCGCCGGTCGAGAACAGCGAGGCGCCCTCGTTCGAGCCGAAGACGTTCATCACCGTCACCCCATGCCGCTCCTGCCAGCCGGACACCATCCAGGGCGACAGGGGCGCCGAGCCCGAGCCCAGGCAGCGCAGTTTCGACAGGTCGGCCTTCGCGAGCAGCGCCTCGTTCTGCAGCAGCATGTTCAGCACAGCGGGCGGCGCCACGGTGTAGACGACGCCCTCTTCCTGCATCTGGCCCAGGAAGATCGGCAGATCGAACGGATGGTGCTGGATCAGCCGGCCCTGGCACACGAGCCACGGCATCAGCATGCCCCCGATGGCCGCGATGTTGATCAGCGGGAACGGGTTCAGGATCGTGTCGCCGGCCGTCAGACCCGCCGCCTCGACCAGGGCCTCGCCATTGACGACCCAGTGGTCGTGATGCCGCGGCACGCCCTTGGGCATGGCCTCGGTGCCTGACGTCCAGCAGATGGTCAGCGCCTCGGCGGCGTCCAGATCGGCCGGCGTCGGGAAGGGCGTCCTCGCCGCCCGGTCCAAGAGGTCCGACATACGGCTGACGCCCTCGGGCGCCTGGTCTGCCAGCGAGAGGATCTCGGCCGCCGTGACACCCTCGCGCCTCAGGTCCGCCAGCATCGCGGCGTGGTCGCAGCCGTGAAACTCGCCAACCGTCAGGTAGGCCTTCGGCTCGATGACCGGCAGGATCTGGCGCAGCTCGTGGCCGCGGTACGCCATCGCGATCGGACTGAGGATCGCCCCCATCCGCGCGCACGCCAGGAACGCCAGCACGCCTTCGACCACGTTCGGAAGCTGTGTCGCCACCACATCCCCGCGCCCGACGCCCAACCCGGCCAGCGCGTGGGCCAGCGCATCGACGCGCGTCTCGAGCTCGGTCCACGTCAGCCGCTGCGGCGGCGACCCGACCAAAGCCTCGCGGTTGGGGGCATCCGCCAACGCCGCCTCAGGGCCGCGCTTCGCCACCGCGTCGCGGAACAGCGCATCGACGGTCTGGCCCCGCCACCACCCCCTGCGACGATACTCGGCGACGCGCTCGGGCGGGCTCGGACGCACGGCAGTGTTCCCTCTGACAAGCTGTCCCGCGAGCATGCACAGTGAGTATCGTTTTGCAAGTCACTCGGATCTGAAGGCCTCGACGGAGGCCTTGATGCGCATGGCATTTTCGGCCGTCTCGCGAGCCGCCTGTCCTGGACGGAACAGCTCGCCGCCGAGCCCGAACGCACGAGCCCCGGCCGCCCACCAGTCCGCCATGCTGTCCGGGCCCACGCCGCCTACCGCCCAGACGATCGCGTCCGCCGGCAGGACGGCCTTGAGCTGCCGCAGGTGGATCGGGCCATAGGTCGTGGCGGGGAACAGCTTTAGATGCCGGGCGCCGGCTCCATAGGCGGCGAACGCCTCGCTGGCGGTGGCGAAGCCCGGCGCACACTCCAGCCCCAGCTCGACAGCGCGGCGGATCACGGCCACATCGGTGTTCGGCGAGACGATCAGCCTCCCGCCGGCCTCGGCCACGGCATCCACGCGGTCGGCCGCCAGCACAGTCCCGGCGCCGATCGTCATGCGCCCTTCGAAGGCGGCCACGATCCGGCGCAGGCTGTTGAGCGGCTCCGGCGAATTGAGCGGGACCTCCACAGCCCGGATTCCGGCCGCATAGAGGGCGTGGACATGCTCCACCACCTCGTCCGGCCTCACCCCGCGCAGGATGGCGACCACGGGGCATTCGACCAGCGCCTCGGCGAGCTTCATGAGGAGACCTTCGTGGTGTGCAGCGCCCAGAGACCGGCGACGGCCGCCGCCTCGCCGTCGTACGCGCGCGTCCGCACGCCCCGGGCGTCCAGGGCGCGGGCGTAGAGCGCGCAGAGCTTTGCGTCACCCAGCAGGATGACGTCGGTGACCGGCGCGTCGGCGAGCAGCCTGGGCGTCGCCGCCACGTCGGCGCCGATAAGGAGGCCGGAGAGGAAGCTTGCCGACGTCGCGGGCGCTGCGTCGCCGCCAACCACACGGGCGCGCGCAGTAAAGAGCCGGGCCGCGAGCGCCGCTCCGTCGCCGGCGGCCGACAGGCCTTCGTCGAAGGCTTCGCTGTCGCCGGGGGTCGAGTCGGTCGCCAGCACGCCGTGCGTCGTCAGGAGGGCGAACAGCTCGCCCGTCATTGCGGTTGCGAAGGCGGTCAGGCGCCCGTTCTCCACGACCATCCATTTGGCGTGCGTCCCGGGATGGCAGACCAGATGGCGCCCCTCGGCGTATTCCGGGTGCTGAGCGAGCCAGCCGAAGAGCTGGGTCTCCTCGCCTCGCATGACGTCGCCATGGCCGTTGAAACCGGCGTAGCGGACACCGGGGACGATACGCACATCCGGCGCGCCAGGCGCGGCAATCATCGACTTCGCCAGATCTGGCAGCGTCGTCGGGCAGTCATGGTAGGGCGCTGTCGTCCAGCCAAGGCCCGAGCCAACCATGCCGCAGAGTATGGCTGGAGTGTTTTCGGCATGCAGGACCGGTCGGACCTGATCGGAGAAGACGGCTGCCGCCTCGCCCCGCGGCAGGCGCGAGACCCCCAGCGGAAAATCGCGTTCGGCCACCACGGCGCCCTGCCCGTCCAGCGTCCAGGCCCGCAGGTTTGTGGTGCCCCAATCGCAGGCCAGCAGGGCTGCGGCGGGCATCAGAGGCGCCCCGCGTCGACGACGAGGTTCTGCCCGGTCATCATGCGGCTCTCATCCGACGCCAGGAACAGGGCGGCGCGCGCGATGTCGTCGGGCAGGATACGATCCTTCAGCGCGACCTGACGGGCCCACTCGGCCTCGGCCTCCTGGGTCAGCCACAACTCGAGCTGCCGCCCGGTCACCACCCAGCCCGGGGACAGGGCGTTCACCCGTATGCCGTCCGGGCCCCATTCGCGCGCGAGCCCCTTCGACAGGCTGTTGATGGCGCCCTTGGCCGCAACATAGGCCGCCATCCCCGCCGGGCCCCAGAGGGCGTTGATGGAGCCGACATTGACGATCGCGCCACCGCCCTCGGACTTCATCATCGGATGGACGGCCACCGAGGCGATGAGCGCGGGGTCCAGGTTCACGGCCAGCGACCTGCGCCAGGCCTCGGGCGTGAGCCCCGCGGCCTCGTGACGGGTGTCGTCCGCCACGTTGTTGACCAGGATGGTGATCGGGCCCAACGCCGCCGCCGCGTCCTCGATGGCAGCCTGCAGCGCCGGCGCGTCCGTGACGTCGCAGCGCCGGAACCAGCCGCCCACCTCCCCGGCCAGCGCCTCGCCGGCCTCAGCCTGCAGGTCGATGAAGGCGACGCGGCACCCTTGGCGGGCGAACTGGCGGACGAAGCTCTCACCGATACCGGTCGCGCCGCCCGTCACGAACACCACTCGCCCGCGCAGGCTGGGATAGGAGGCGCCATCCATCAGTGGGACTCGCGCGTGACGTCGGCGCTGGATTTTCCCACCAGGAAGTCGAGGTCTGCGCCGCGGTCGGCCTGGAGAACGGTGTCGATGTAGAGCTTGTACCAGCCACGGGTGAACGTGGAAGGCGCGCGGGCCGCCTCCCAGGTCTGACGACGCGAGGCGAGCTCAGCATCGCTGACCAGCAGTTCCAGGCTGCGGCCGGGGCCGTCGAAGGCGATCTCGTCGCCGCTGCGAACCAGGGCCAGCGGACCGCCGGCCTCGGCCTCGGGCGACACATGCAGGATGACCGTGCCGTAGGCGGTGCCGCTCATGCGCGCGTCCGAGATCCGCACCATGTCGCGCACACCCGCCTGCAGCAGCTTGCGCGGCAGGGCCATGTTGCCCACCTCGGGCATCCCTGGATAGCCCTTCGGCCCGCAGCCCTTGAGGACGAGGATCGAGGTGGCGTCGACGTCGAGGTCCGGATCGTCGATGCGCGCCTTGTAGTCCTCGATGTTCTCGAACACGACCGCCCGGCCACGGTGGGTCAGCAGGTCCGGCGTCGCGGCGCTGGGCTTCAGGATCGCGCCGTCAGGGCAAAGATTTCCCCGGAGCACCCAGACTCCTGAGGAAGGGCCGATCGGGGCCTCGATGCTGCCGATCACGTCGCGGTTCCAGACTTCGGCGGCGTCGGCGATCTGACCCTGGGTGAAGCCGGAGACGGTCAGCGCTTCCCGGCGAAACACGCCCGACAGTTCGCGCATAACGGCGGGGCAGCCGCCCGCGTAGCAGAAGTCCTCCATCAGATAGCGCCCCGAGGGCATCAGGTTCACCAGCAGGGGCGTTTCGCGTCCCAGCCGGTCAAAGTCCTCAAGACTGAGCTCGACGCCGACCCGTCCCGCCAGAGCCAACAGGTGGACCACCGCGTTGGTCGAGCCGCCGATGGCGGCGTGCATCAGGATGGCGTTCTCGAACGCCTCGCGCGTCAGGATCTGCGACAGCCGCACGTCCTGCTTTACCAGCTCGACGATCCGGTTCCCGGTCATGTGCGCCAGGGTCTTTCGGCGCGCATCCACGCCCGGCAGGGCCGCATTGTTGGGCAGGCTGACGCCCAGCGCCTCGATGAGGCTGGCCATGGTCGAGGCGGTGCCCATGGTGTTGCACGTGCCGTGACTGCGGCTCATCCCCGCCTCGGCGCCCATGAAATCCGCAAGCGTCATCTCGCCGGCCCGCACGGCCTCGGAGAAGCGCCAGACATCCGTGCCGGAGCCGATATCACGCCCCTGAAACTTGCCGTTCAGCATCGGTCCGGACGACACCACCATCGTGGGCAGGTCGACGCTGGCCGCGCCCATCAGCTGGCCGGGCGTGGTCTTGTCGCAACCGCCCAGCAGCACCACGCCATCGATCGGATTGGCCCGGATCGACTCCTCCACCTCCATCGCCAGGAGGTTCCGGAACAGCATGGCCGTGGGCCGCATCTGCGTCTCGGGAAGGCTCATCGCCGGGAACTCGATCGGGACGCCGCCGGCCTCCCAGACGCCTCGCTTCACGTACTCGGCCAGGTCGCGCAGGTGGAACTGGCAGGTCACCAGCTCGGACCAGGTGTTGCAGATCCCGATCACCGGGCGGCCGTCGAACACATGGTCCGGCAGGCCCGTTCCCTTGATCCAGCTGCGGTGGATGAAGCCGTCGCGGTCCAGCTTGCCGAAGTTCTTCTGACTGCGGGCGGGCTTATCGGCCATTCAGGCGCTCCGGATGGATAAGAGTCCCCTCGAACAGGGGCAGGGGCTGCCCGGCGACTCCCGGTCGAAACGCGAACAGACCGCCGGCCAGAGGCTGTGCATGCCGATCCGCATCCGACAACCCGTCCCAAGCGCTGGTGACGAACAGGGTCTGAAGGTCAGGTCCGCCGAATGCGCAACTTGTGGGCTGCTCCACCGGCATCGGCACGATCCGGTCGATCCGCCCGTCCGGCGCGTACCGGACCAGGCGCGCGCCGCCCCACTGGGCGTTCCAAAGGAAGCCTTCGGCGTCCAGCGCGCCTCCATCGGGCGTCGCCGTCTCGCCCCGCGTGTGGGCGAAGACCGTACGGCGGCTCAGATCCACGGTGTCGTAGGCGAAAATCGTCTGCGCCTGCGAGTCCGCCAGCAACAGCTTGCGCCCATCCGCTGTGAAGGTGACCGTGTTGGCGATGTTAACGCCGTCGATGATCGGTTCGGTCTCGCCCGATCGTCGGGTGCGGTAGAGGCGGCCCGGTCGGCGCCCGCCGTCGTCGTCCATGGTGCTCCACCAGAAGTCGCCATGGGCATCGATCTTGCCGTCGTTGGTCCGGAAGCCGGGCTCGAGCGCCATCGGTTGCAGAATTCTCAGCGCAGCGCGGTCACTATCCCAGTGCGCCAGGCCGCGCTCGGTCGCCACCAGCAGGCCGCCGACGGCGCAAGCCGCCGCCGCGCTGGCGCGCAGTCCCAGGTCGTGGCGTCCTGCCTCGCCGGAGTCTGGGGAAACCCAGTTCAGCGCACACCCCTTGATGTCGAACCAATAGAGCCGCCCCTCGCGTGCCGACCAGCAGGGCCCCTCGCCCAGTCTGTCGTGGGATCGGACCAGGCATTGCGGCTTGAGGCCTTCGGTTCGGCTATCCATGGCCCCCATCTCGCCCGGCTTGACGCGCCGACGTCAACGCCGGCGCGTCCCGCGTCGCGGCCGCTCTAGAAGCGCTTCTGCACGATCACGCCGTAGGTCCGCGGCTCCAACAGCCGCGCGTTCCGGTAGCGGCCGATCAGGGCGTCCTCGATGATGATGTTGGTGATGTTGTCGTCGTTGGTGAGGTTCTTCACGAAGACCCGTGCGCTCAGGCCCTTCGGATCGTTGTCGAAGCGGACCTGCAGGTCGACGACGCCCCACGAGTCGATGCGGTCGGTGGGGGTGTTGTATTCCCGCGCGAAGTACGAGTCCTGCCAGGTGGCGTCGACGCGGAAGGTCGCCGTCCAGTCCCCGGCCCCGATGGCGGTCTGGTACTGGGCCCCCGCCTTGACCTTGAAGCCCGGCGAATGCGGCAGCTCGTTGCCCTTCAGGTTGACCCGGACGGTCGGCGTCGTGGCCGTCAGGCTCTGCGCCGGGTTGGCCGCATCCTCGCTGAGGAACGTCCCGATGCTGGTGTGGAGATGCGAGATGTTGGCGTCGAACAGCCAGTGCTCGCCCAGCGAGTACGCGAACTCGCCTTCGAGACCATAGATCGTCGCGTCGGCGTTTCGCGTGACCACGCCGCCGTTGATGCGCTGGCCCAGCTGCAGACCGGTGTAGTCGTAGTAGAAGGCCGTCACGTTCGCCTGCAGCGCGCCGTCCATCAGGACGTTCTTCGTCCCCACTTCATAGGCGGTGACCGTCTCGGGCCCGAACGTTGGCGCAGACGCATTCGCATTCTGCCCGCCGCCCTTGTAGCCCGTCGAAACCGATCCATAGACCAGGGTCTTTTCGGTGAAGGCGAGGTCCGGCGTCCAGTCCAGCGCGACCTTGTAGGTGGTCTTCTGGCCTTCGAACTTGGCGTAGACCCAAGGGCCCACTGGGGACAGCACAATGGATCGCGACTCGCCCGAGCGCTCCTCCTCGGTGTAGCGGGCGCCCACGGTGAGCCGGAGGTCGGGGGTGACCTCGAAGTAGCTTTCGCCGAACAGGGCCCAGGTCTCGCTCTTGCCGTTCCGCGTCAGCGTCGAGACGCGCCAGGCCTCCTGCGGCCGGCCGAGCGCACGCTGGAACAGCTCGATGGCCGGATGCCAGGTCTCGAAGCCGCCCGAGTTCGTGCCCTGGGCGCCGAAGTACCCGACCAGGAAGTTGAACCGCCCCTCGAACTGCGACGCCAGGCGCAGCTCCCCCGTCTTGGTGGTCCCGCGCCCCGTGAAGCTGTCGGTGGTGAGCAGGCGATCGGTCGTCACCTGCGTGTCGCGATCCTTGAAGTAGGTGATCGGCCGCGTGAAGCGGAACGGCAGGTCTGCGTTATCCCAGTCAGTGTTCTGCTCGGTCGAGAACTTCGAGTAGCCCAGGACGGCCGACAGGGTGATCGGGCCGAAGTCGTGATTGAACTCGAACGACGCGGCGGTCTGGGCCGCCTCGTAGGTCGGGTCGGTGTCAGCCGCGATCGCGCGCAGGTCCGTGGGGTTCGGCGCGCCGGCGTAGATGTTCCCGCCGGCCGGGAAGGGCGTGAACGCGCGCGCCAGGGTCTGGAGGATCGTGGTGTTCGCGTCCGGCGAGTCGAAGCCCAGGACGCGCGGGTCACAGCCCAGCACGGGATGGGCCTTGCACAGGCGCTTGCCTTCCCGGGCGCGCGAGCTGTCCTCTTCGAACCGGCTCAGCATCAGTGTGGCGTCGGTCTTTTCGCCGAGGTTGAAGACGAGCGATCCGCGGGCGCCCCATTGGTCGCGGCCGTCCACGTCGTGGCCGGTCGCAACGTTGCGGGTGTAGCCGTCGCGATCCAGGGAGTAGCCGGCCAGCCGAAGGGCCGCCACGCTGCCGAGGGGCAGATCGACCGCGGCGCCCAGCCGGATGTTGTCATAGTTGCCGGCCTGGACGCTGACCTCGCCGCCGAACTCGGTCCCCGGCTTGCGGGTGATGATATTGATCGCGCCGCCCGTCGTGTTGCGCCCGTAGAGCGTGCCCTGCGGCCCCCGCAGCACCTCGATCCGCGCGATGTCAAAGAACTCGTTCTGCGGCGGATAGCCGATCGCCGCGCCGTTGACGAACGTCGGCACGCCGGGGTCGACGCCGGCCAGGGCGTTGTTGCCCACGCCGCGCAGCGTGAAACGGTCGTTGCCGGTGAGGACGGCGTTGGGGATCGAGAGCTGGATGTCGGTCGCATCCTCGATCTGGACCCGATCAAGCGCCGCCTCGGAGAATGCGCTCACGGCGATCGGTACGTCCTGGAGGTTCTGCTCGCGCTTCTGCGCGGTGACCACCAGTTCCTCGAGCTCGTTGGCGGTGTCGGCAACGGCGGCGGGCGCCCCGGCCATGAGGGCGATCGTGGACACCGCGGCGATGGCGACGGATCGGTAGCTTCGCATGTCTCTAACTCCCCCTGAGGCGTCGGGAGGTTCTCCCTTGTCCGCCGGCGTGTTTATTGTAAGTAACGTCAATAACTAGATTGGGAGGCGCGCGACCGTCAAGCCCAATTGAACACTTCGTCAATAGTGGGGAATGCGCCGTGGAGCGAACCGACACCCAGGCCCAGGCGACCGGGCTGGTCCCCGCGGCCTCCCCCAGCATCGCGCAGAAGGTGTTCTACAGCCTGGGTCAGGCGGCCCAGTCCGGGGGCTTCGACACCGCTGTGGGCTTCGTCTTCTTCTACTACTCGGCGGTGCTGGGGCTCTCAGGCACGCTCATCGGCGCGGCGCTGGCGGTGGGGTTGGTCTTCGATGCCCTGGTCGATCCGGCGATCGGCTCCTGGTCAGACAACCTCAAGTCCCGCCTCGGACGGCGCTTGCCGCTGATGATCGTCTCGATTCCGCCGACGGTGATCTGCGTCGGCTTGCTGTTTTCTCCGCCAGCCGGTCTCTCGCAGCCGCTGCTGTTCGCCTGGCTGGCGGCCTTCTCCATCGCGGCGCGTTGCGCCATCTCGCTGTTCCATGTGCCTTACGTCGCCCTGGGCGCAGAACTGACCACCGACTATGCGGCGCGGACCAGCGTCGTGGTTTATCGCTCAGCCGCCGGCGTGCTGGCCGGGCTGGTGATCACAGCGCTCGGGTACACGGCATTCTTCGCCGATGGCGGCCTGCAACGGGCGGAAAGCTATCCGGGATTCGGCTGGTCGGCGGCCGGGGTCCTGTTCGTCTGCATGAGCGCCTGCTGCCTGGGCCTCTGGCGCTACGCCGCAGCTTTGCCGCAGCCTGAGCGCGTGGCCGAACCCATGTGGCGGCGGATGCCGTCCGAAGTTGTGGAGATCTTCGCCAACCGTTCGTTCCGGCTGCTCTTCATCTCGGCCGTCATCACCTACGTGGCCCAGGGGCTGAACGCGACGCTGAACCAGCATTCGTTCGTGTTCGTCTGGCTGATCAAGAGCGAGAACATCCAGTTCATCTCCTACGCCTTCGTCGTGGGCCTGCTGCTGGGGGTGGGCTCGGCGCCGAAGATCCAGGCGCGCCTCGAAAAGAAGACGGTCGTGCTGATCGGCCTGTCCCTGCTGATCGCCAACTGGCTGGTGATGCAGGGCGCCTGGCTGGCCGGGATCTATTCCCCTGTCGGCGAGGCCGCGCTGCTGCCGATGCAGATCAACTCCTTTGTCGCCGGCGTCGGCCTGGGCTTTGTCAGCGTCGCCTACCCTTCGATGATGGCCGACGCCGCCGACGAGCATGAGCACCTGTTCGGCCGGCGCCGTGAGGGGCTCTACTTCGCGGGCTTGGGCTTCGCCAACAAGGCGGCGGTGGCTGTCGGCGTCTTCATCGCCGGCCGGGCGCTGGACGTCATCCGCTTCCCCGCAGACCTCGCCAAGAACCCGGGCGCGGTGCTCCCGGATGACGTCAAGGTGCAGTTGGTCTGGGTCTGGGGTCCGATCCCGGCTGTCATCGCGGTCATCTCTATGGTGATCTTCGCGTCCTATGGGATCACCCGCGCCCGTCACGCCGCGATCGCCGCCGCGCTCCGCCCCTCCGGCGGCGGCTAGGCGCAGCGGAAGGCGTTAGGGCTTGCACATCGATCCCAGTCGACTTACTATTGACGATTAGTACAATAAGACACTCGAAGCAGGATGAGGACGATGGGTGGAGCGCAGCTGGTCCGCGAAGCGTCGGCAGATGCCGGTCTCGAGGAGTTCAAGGCCTATCTCGAGGCCAACAACGGCATTCGCGGTCTGGACATCCTGGAGCCAGGCGACACCCGGCACGCAGTGGACCTGTTCCGCCGCGACGGCTTCGTGGTGATCGCCAACGTGCTCGACAGCGCCCAGACCGACCGTCTCGCGAAGGGTTGCGCCGACGTCGCCGCCGAGATCCTGGCCCTGGACGATGGCCGCCGCGGCAATCGTGGCTCGCATCGCTATTCGTTCGGCGGGTCGAGCCTGACCCGCAGCCAGCTCCACCGCCCGGAATGGCAGATGCTGCTCGACATCCCTGTCGTGGACGAGGTGGTGACGGCGATCTTCGGATCGTCCGACTACGTCCTGCGCGCCGCCAGCGGCGACTTCTGCCTGCCGGGCGCCACCGAGTACCAGCCCCTGCACTCCGATGTTGGCGACTGGCGCGACAACGCGACGACTCCCTTCAGCGCCTTCCACGATCCGCGGGGCCACGTGACCATCCGCGATCTGCCCTGCCCCTACGTTTGCGTGAATTTCCTGCCGCAGGATGTCACCCGCCTGAACGGCCCCACGCGTCAGATTCCGGGGACCCAGCACTCCCGGACGAAAATCCCCAGCCTGGAGGAAGAGCCCGAGTGGATGCGCCTGAGCACCGTCTGCCCGGCGCCCGCCGGCGCGATCATGGTGCGCGACGTGCGCGCGTGGCACGGCGGGACGCCCAATGTGTCGGACGCGATCCGCTCGATACCGAACCTCGAGTTCTACGCGCCCTGGTTCCGCGAGCCGATTGTTCCCGGGATCACCTACGGCGACTATCGCAAGCTGTCCGAGCGCGCACAGAAGCTGGTCCGCCATTGTGTCGCCGACTCCAGCGAGACCCTGGTGACGGGCACGACGTTGCGCGCGCCGTGAACCGGGACAGCCAGCGATGAAGTACCGCCCTCTCGGCCGCTCGGCCCTCAAGGTCAGCGCCCTTTGCCTCGGCACGATGAACTTCGGCCCGCGGACGTCCGAAGCCGAGAGCTTCGCGGTTCTGGACGCGGCCGTGGAGGCCGGCGTCAACTTCATCGACACCGCCAACCAGTACGGCGGGTCTCTGGGCGTCGGGACGACGGAAACGATCCTCGGGCGATGGCTGGCGCGTAACCCGGGCCGACGCGACAGGCTGGTGATCGCCACCAAGGTCCACGAGCCGATGTCGGACGACATCAACGACCGGGGCCTGTCGGCGCGACACATCCAGATGGCCTGCGACGCCAGCCTGAAGCGCCTGGGCCTGGATCACATCGACCTCTACCAGATGCATCACATCGACCGCGCCGCGCCGATCGAGGAGATCTGGCAGGCGATGGACAGGCTGATCGCCCAGGGCAAGATCACCTATGTCGGCTCCAGCAACTTCCCAGGCTGGGCGATCGCGCGCGCCAGCGAGAAGGCTATCGCAAGGCAGCGCCTGGGTCTGGTCAGCGAACAAAGCCTCTACAATCTGATCGAGCGCCGCGCCGAGCTGGAAGTGATCCCGGCGTGCGAGGCCTATGGCCTGGGCCTCATCCCATGGAGTCCTCTGGCGGGCGGCCTGCTGGCCGGCGGCGCGGCCGCGCCGGAGGGCCGCAGGGGCACGCCTGAGGCCTTGAGCGCGGCGGCGGCGCGGGAAGCTCAACTCGCCGCGTTCGGCGCTCTGTGCGGCGACCTGGGCCAGACGCCCAGCACGGTCGCGCTGGCCTGGCTGCTGCACCAGCCCGCCGTTACGGCGACGATCATCGGGCCACGCGATCGGAGCCAGTTCGAAGCGGCGCGGGCGGCCCTGGAGGTGCGGCTGGACGCGGAAGCCCTGGCGCGGATCGACGCGATCTTCCCGCCCTGCGGGCCGGCGCCCGAGGCCTATGCCTGGTAGCGGCTGGTCTACCGGCGCAGCGGCGGTCACCGGCGGGGAACTGGTCTACCACCGCACGGGCGGCGTCGGACCGGCCCTCGTCCTCTCGCACGGCCTGACCGACAACGGTCTCTGCTGGAGCCGCTTCGCCGCGGCGATGGCCGGCGACTTCGACGTGATCATGATCGACGCCCGCGGGCACGGCGGCAGCGCAAGGCCCAGCGCTGGGGGGATCGACGACCCCGCGCGGGACCTTGGCGAAGTCATCGCCGGCCTCGGCCTGGAGAACCCCATCGTGATGGGGCATTCCGTGGGCGCCCGCGCCACCGCGGCTTATGCCAACGCCCATCCGGGCAAGGTCCGACAGGTCATCCTGGAGGACCCGGTGTTCCTGCCCCTCATCGACGACGAGGCCGCCGCCGCGCGACGCGCCAGGTTCGGCAGCCAGGTGGCGCGGTTCCAGACGATGAGCGAAGCCGACATCCTGGCGATGGGCCGCAAGGACTCTCCCGGATGGCACGACGACGACTTCCCGGCCTGGGCGACGGCGAAGCGCCAGGTAGACCCCGAAGCCTTCCCCCACTACACGACGCCCTGGCAGCAGGAGGTGGATCGTATCGACGCCCCGACGCTGATCGTCCACGGCGAGCCCCGACTGGGCAGCCTCATCACCCCGTCGATCGCCGACGAAGCCCGGGCCCTGAATCGCAACATCCGGACGATCGAGATCCCCGGCGCCGGGCATAATGTGCGCCGGGAGAACTTCGTCGGCGTCCTGACGGCGGTGCGCGCGTTTCTCAGGCCTTGAGCGAGCGGCCCAGGCCGGCCAGGCCACCGGTGATCAGGCCTACGCACATGTCGGTGGCGGCGTCGATGTCGAGCTGGCCTTCGGCCACAAGGCGGCCGGCGCGATCCGTGATCGCCGAGACCATCTCCACCGCGGCGATCGCCATCGGCAGCGGCAGGTCGTACTCGCGCCGCGTGGCCCGCACGAAGTAGCGCACGGTCCGCTCGCGATCCGCTCTGTTCTCCCCTTCCATAAGGGCGGCGACCGAGGGATCGGACATGAGGGCGGCGATCAGGGCGCCGCGATCACGGGTCTGCTCCAGGTAGAGGCGGGTGGTCTGGCGGATCAGATCGGCGAAGCTCTCGGCCTGGAGGGCGCTGGCCATCCCGCGATCGCGCAGCTCGGCCTGTTCGCGGTTCAGCAGGGCCGTGAGCAGGGCGTCCCGGGTCGGGAAATAGTTGTAGACCAGCCCCTTGCTGATGCCGACGTCGCGGGCAAGCCGCTCCATGCTGACGGCGTACAGGCCTTCCGAAAGGATGAGGTGGGCGGCCTCGTCCAGGATCTGCTCGCGTCGCACCTCGGGCGCGAGCCGCGTCCGCTTGCGTTGAACCGCCGCCAATCCGCTCACGAGGCCGAAATGCGCCAGGCCGCCACGCCCGCTGGCGGAAGACTGGCGCCTCCCAGCACGAACGTCGCATCGGCGGGCGCCGGCGTCCGCCGCGGCTCCGGCGCGAAATTGAAGGCGAAGCAGACATCGCCCCGCCGACGCACGCGCACGCCTTCCTCGAGGGGCTGGACGGACAGTCCGGCCTCCAGGGCGACGGTGGCGATGACATGGTCGAGCAATGCGGTCTCCGGCCAAGTGGCGAGATAGTGCCACAATTCGCTCGAGACCCAAGCCGCTCCGCCCTCGGCGAACTCCGCTCGTGCAGGCAACCCGGTTTCGATCACCTCGCGCCACAGGCGGGCGCCGAACGTGCGGCCCGCGATGTCCACCTCGGGACCCGCGCCGGGCCGCAGGCTTTCCACACGGCTCACGCGAACGGGCAGACGGGCCTGCAACGGCCCGGGCGGCAGGGCCGCGGGAATGTGCCCTTCCCGCGTCCGGGATCCGCTTCGGGGACCGAACAGCACGACCGCGCCCGAGGCCGCCAGGGCCTCGACAGTCTCGTCTTCGATGATGGGCAACGACGGCGCGACCACCAGGGCATACCCCGTAAAGTCCGCGTCCGGCGACACGATATCGACGTCGAGCCCCAGCCGCCGCAGCGCCGAGTACATCTCGAAGGCCAGTTGGAGCCACCGGAACCCCTGAGCATGCGGCTGTATGCCGAACTGCCAGTCGGCCTCGTAGCTGAACACGAGCGCCACCGGGGCGCGCGAACAGGCCGCCAGCGCGCCCATCTCGCCCAGTTCGAGCGCCACGGCGTGCGCCTCCTCCCCACCCCGATCGAGAACGTTGTCGGGCCGGTTCAGCCCGGCATGCATCTGCTCCTGGGCGAAGGGCGCCTGCCTCCATCGGAAGTAGCTGACGACCTCGGCGCCGTGGGCGAAGGCCTCCCAGGTCCAGGCGCGCACCGCGCCGGGGAGCGGCGCCGGATTGTAGCGCGCCCAGTTCACGGGGCCCGGCTGCTGCTCCATCACCCACCACCGACCACGACCCACGCCGCGATACAGGTCATGGTGGAAAGCCGAGATGTCCGGGTGGCCCTGGCGCAGATAACGGAGCTTCTCGGCCTCGGGGAACCAGAACTGCTCCAGGAAACCGAGCGGGTAGGAGTCCCACGTCGCCATGTCGAGGTCGGCGCCGACGCGGAAGTGGTCGAACTCGGTGTAGAAGCCCATGAAATTGTGGGTCACGTCCCGGCCGGGCGACAGCCGGCGGATGATGTCGACCTGGAGCCGGTTGAAGAGCGCGACCTCGTCCGAGGCGAAGCGGTTGTAGTCGAGGCGATGGCTGGGGTTGGCCTCGGTGACCGTCAGGTTGGGCGGCTGCACCTCGCCGAAGTCGCGATACTCCTGCGACCAGAACACGGCGCCCCAGGCGCGGTTGAGCGCATCGACGGACTGATAGCGTTGCGCCAGCCAGCCTCGGAACGCGTGCGCGGCCGCCGGCGAATAGCTGATCGTGGTGTCGTGGCAGCCGAATTCGTTATCGGTCTGCCAGGCCCCTACGGCCGGGTGGCGTCCGTAGCGCCCCGCGACGGCCTCGGTGATCCGCGCGCACTCCGCCCGGTAGCTCTCGCTGGAGAAGCAGTAATGGCGGCGCGAACCGAAGCCGCGTTGTCGTCCGTTGGCGTCCAGCGCCAGCATGTCGGGGTGGGCGTCCACAAGCCACTTCGGCGGGGTTGCGGTCGGGGTGCACATGACGATCTTCAGCCCGGCCGCGGCCAGGGTCTCGACGGCGCGGTCCAGCCAGGCCCAATCGAACCGCCCCGGCTCAGGCTCGATCCGGCTCCAGGCGAACTCGCCGATCCGCACCCAATGGATGCCCAGCTCGGCCATACGCCGCGCATCATCCGGCCACAGCTCCTCGGGCCAGTGTTCGGGGTAGTAGCAGACGCCCAGTTTCATGCCGTGCTCCGGCTAGGTGTAAGTCGGCGGTCACTCGGCGTGGAGGCTCGACGAGGCAAGCTCGTCGCTAGGTCCAGAGCGGCGACGACGCCTTCAACAGACGGCTCATCATGATGAGTCGCGCAACCGGCCGACCGTCCGACGCGTCGCGCAGCGTGCTCTCGTACCAGGCGACCTCCGTCTTCGGCGACTCGCCCAGCGCCAGGATCCGTCCATCGGCGAGATAGTCACGGTCCAGGAAGACCGGACCATCGAGAAACTCCAGCTCGATGGCGCCGAACATGCCGACAAAGTCCTTACCCACCCGGAACAGCGGCTCTTCCACAGCGCGCAGCGCATCGATCGCCACGGCCGGCGCGGCCACCAGTCCGCCGAAGATGGCCGGGTCGCGATACTCGGGCAGCAGCTCCGTCACGCCCTCCAGGCGGCGCAGCGCGGTGATGCTGTCACGGCGGCTTGGAATATCGCTGACGCGATCGCCCACCCGGGAACCCTTCAGAATCCTCAGGTCGGTCGCCGGACGCTGCTGGGCGACCCGGAGGCGCAGGGCCGAACGTGGATCGTCGCCGCCCGCCCAGGCCGTCCCCTCGCTCACGCGAATGCCTTCCGGGGTGGCCATCCAGGCCGACGCGCGGCGCACCCCCAGGCCTGCATGCTCGACCGGCCCCGCAAAGGCCTGGACCGGTTCGCCATCCGTGGTGGCGTTGAGGAAATAGAGCGACAGCCCGCCACGGCTGCGCCATCCGTCTCCGAACCGCGCCAGCATGAGCGGCGGAAACTGCTCGAAGTGGATGTTGCCCGCGACGGTGCCGCCCCGGAAGCCCAGCGTCTGCGCGGTCTTGTCGTCGTGGATGGATCCCACGGCGTCGCGCGAAAAGTTGACCGGGTGGCGCACCGGTCCGGCGATGACGCCGTCGTGCTCGGCGAACGTGAAAGGTTCTGTCGACATGCCGTGCTTCCTTGACCGCCGCAGCCTAAGCCCACTATTGACGAAAGCTACAATAAATAGAGAGCGCCTGTCCATGGACCTGAGCCTCACGGAAACCGAACGGCTGTTCCGCAAGGAGGTTCGCGACCTGATCGCCACCGCCTTCCCGCCGCCCGAGCGGTACGACGGCAGCCCGGACCACGAGCAGCGGTGGCATCAGGCTTTGCTCGCGCGCGGCTGGGCCGCCAACAAGTGGCCGACGGCCTTCGGAGGGCCCGGGTGGACCGCCACCCAACACTTCATCTGGGAGCGCGAAGTCACGGCCGCTGGGTTGCCGCCCCAGGTGGGGGGCATGGGGATGGGCATGCTCGCGCCAATTCTGTTCGCCTACGGTTCGCCGGAACAACAGGATCGCTTCCTCCCCGACATTCTCCACAACCGGACGCGATGGTGCCAGGGCTACTCCGAGCCTGGCGCCGGCTCGGATCTGGCGTCCCTTCGCACACGCGCCGTCCTCGATGGGGGTGACTACGTGATCTCGGGCGAAAAGGTGTGGACCAGCGGCGCCCATCGCGCGGACTGGATGTTCTGCCTGACGCGAACGTCGGATGAGGCCAGGCGACAGGACGGGATCACCTTCCTTCTGGTCGACATGCGTTCGCCCGGCGTCACCATCTTCCCGATCATCTCGCTGGACGGCCGTCACGCCTTCAACCGGGTGACGTTCGACGGTGTCCGCACGCCGGTGGGGAACCGCGTCGGGCGCGAGGGCGAGGGCTGGACCGTCGCCAAGGGGCTGCTCACTCACGAGCGGACCGGTCAGGCCTTCGTTTCGCTGTCCACCGACCTGCTCGGCCGGATTCGGGACGCCGCGGCGACGCTGCCGGGGACCGACGGCGGCGCCCTGCTCGACGATCCAGGCTTCGGGCGTCGGCTGGCGCTGGCCGACATCGAGCTCCAGGCCCTGGCCGCGACCGAGCTGCGCACGCTCTCCGAGGTGTCCGCCGGCGGCGCGCCGGGCGCCCAGTCGTCTGTGCTCAAGCTGAAGGGCACCGATATCGTCCAGCGCATGACCGAGTTCTTCGTGGAATGCGCGGGCCCATACGCCGCGCCCTGGTTTCCCGAGGTCGCCGGCCCTGCCCCGGACGATATCGGCCCACACTGGGCGCGCCGGGAAGTGACCCGCTACTTCGAAGGACGGGCCGCCAGCATCGCGGGCGGCTCGGACGAGATCCAGCGGAACATCATCGCCAAGCAGGTCCTGCGCCTTTGAACGCAGCTAGCCGCTCGGCGGCGAACTCGTCGCGGCGCCACGTGGATGGCCGGTGCTGGACGCCGGAATGGCGCGGCTTTCAGAAGCTGACCCGCACACGCCCCATGATCGTTCTCGGCGCGCCAGGGGCGATCCAGACATTGCTGAACGAGCTTTCGAGGTAGTAGGCGTCGAAGAGGTTCTCGACGTCGAGGTGCAGCGAGACCCGCGCGCTGGCCTGGTAGGTCGCGTTCAACCGGGCCGTGACATAGTCGGGTAGTTCGAACCCACTGTTGATGTCGTCGCCCGCACGCTTGCCGACGTAGACGAGGCCGCCCCCGAGACCGACGGAGCCCGCGTTCGAGCCGTTCGAGCGCCAGTTGGCGTAGATCGCCCCCGAGTGCTTCGGGATGTTGCTCAGCCGACTGCCGACAAGGGCCGGGCGCGTGTCGCGCGTGATCTTCGTGTCGGTGTAGGCATAGACCGCCGTGGCGGTCAGCCCATCGAACAGCGTGGCGTTCGCCTCGACTTCCACCCCCTGGCTGCGGGCGCTCCCGACGGGAATGAAGAAACCGCTGTTTGCCGGATCGTTGACCAGGACATTGTCCTTCTCGATGTGGAAGGCCGAGGCCGTTCCCTCGAGCCGGCCGCCGATCCGCCACTTCAGACCCGCCTCCCAGGCTTCCCCGATCTCGGGGGCGAAAGCTTCGCCCGCAGCATCCGAGCCCTGGTTGTAGCGGAAGGACTGTCCCCAGCTGGCATACACCGAGACGCTCTCGGTCGGCGCCCAGGTCAACGCGGCTCGCGGGGAGGCGCGCGACGGCGACTGACGCGTCACGACGCCGTTGCGAAAATTGGTGTTGGTCTGGCGCACCCAATCCTGGCGAAGGCCGACCAGAAGTGTGAACTGCTCGCTCAGCGTGACCAGATCCTGCACGTACAGGCTCTCTCCGCGAAGCTCTTCCAGGAGGTTCTGGTTGAGCGGCGCGATGGGTTTGGGCTGGCCGTAGACGGGATTGAAAATGTCGACGGCGTAGGGGTTCGTGGCGGTCGGACTGAACCGGTAGAAGACCCGGCTCTGATCGTAGGTGAAGGCGTCGGCTCCCACCCGCAGCTGGTGCTCTAGCCCAGCGATGCTCCCATCGAAGCTGACCTCGACCCGACCCGAGAGGTCGTCCCAGTCGTAGTCGTGGACGCGGAGCTGCCGACGGAGCTGGCTTCCGACCAGCACCGAGTTGTGGGTGGATCGCCCCTCGAAGCTCCCGTCGCGGTACTGCACGCCGGCCTCGATCGCGAGGCTCGGGCTGAGGTTGTAGGTGGCGCTGAACTGATGCTGCACCGTCTCCTGGGTCATGCTGCCGTCGTTCGGCTCGCCCAGGAATCGAGAGCGGGGCAGCGCCTTTCCGTCGCCCGCGATCGCCACCAGCCCCCGATCGTGGACGAAGTGAACCTTGTTGACCTCGAGCTGGTAGAGCAGCCGCAGATCTTCGGACGGCGCCCAGGACACCGACGGGGCCAGCAGAAGACGGTCGCTGTCCACAAAGTCGCGCCAGCCGTCCGTCGACTGGTAGACGCCGATCATCCGCGCGGCGAACCCATGGCCCAGCGGCCCCCCGATGTCGGCGACGCCGCGGCGGGTGTCGAAGCTGCCATAGGCCAGTTCGGCCGAAGCGTGGGCCGTGTCCCGCGGCGCCTTGGTGACGATATTGATGGAGCCGCCGGGTTCGCCCTTGCCGGACAGCGCTGAAGCCGGCCCCTTCAGGATCTGGAAGACCTCGACCGTGGCCACATCGCGTCGCGCGTTGAAGCCGCGGTTGGCCGTGAACCGGTTCACGAGCAGGTCCGGCCCCTGGTTGATGTCTCCCGAGAAGCCGCGGATCGCATAGGCGTCCCAGGCGCCGCCGAAGCTGTTCTGCCGCGCCATGCCGCCGGCGTAGTCGAACAGGTCGGACAGGTTCGCGATCCCGGCCTGGACGATCAGCGCGTCATCCAGAACTCGCACGCTCTGAGGAAGGCGCAGGGTATCGACGTCCAGGCCGTTGATGCTGGCGCTGGCGGCTCGCGAGCCGGTCACCACCACCGCTTCGACGTCGGCCGCCTCGTCGGCCTGGGCGACGCCCGCCCACGACAGGGCAGACACGCCCGCCAGCAGTCCTCGCCAGTTCGAACGACGACGCATCCTTACGACCTCCCACCCGACCGGCCCGAACCCGGCGAGGGACGAATAAGCGGCGCCTTGAAGGCCGGTCAATAAGAATGTTATGATATAACATTACATTCAGTGGACGGCTCGTTCCTGCATCCGTCCGCCCACTTCGAGGAGCCGGAATGCAAGCCGAGACCCCGCCCGTCGCGATCCACGACCTGGTCGTCCGCTACGGGGAGCGTCGCGTCCTTGACGGACTCTCACTGTCCGTCGGCGCGGGCGAGGTCTACGCGCTGCTGGGAGGGAATGGCGCGGGCAAGTCGACGACCCTTCAGGCGCTTCTCGGCTTCGTCGCTCCTACCTCCGGCGAGGTGCGGGTCTGCGGGCACGCTCCGAGCGACGAGCCAGTCGAGGTGCGCCGCTCGATCGCCTACATCCCCGAGAACGTGGCGCTCTACGAACATCTCTCGGCGCGCGAGAACGTGACCTACTTCCTCGATCTGGCCGGGGCCCGCCGCCGGCCCGGCGAGATCGAGGAGGCCTTCCGCACCGTCGGCCTCGCCGCAGAGGCTTGGGAGCGGCGGGTGTCAGGCTTCTCCAAGGGCATGCGCCAGAAGACCGCCATCGCACTCGCCATGCTGCGGCGGGCGTCGGTGCTCCTGCTTGACGAGCCGACCTCGGGTCTCGACCCGGGCGCCGCAGCCGACTTCAACGCGCTCCTCACCACTCTGCGCGCAGAAGGGGCTGCCATCCTGATCGTGACGCACGACCTTGTCGGCGCGGCCGACATCGCCGACCGGATCGGCTTCCTGGACCACGGGCGCATCGTCGACGAGGCGCGGGCGGCCGGGCCGGAGCGCTTCGATCTGCGCGCCCTGCACGCGCTCTTCACGAGGGCGAAGGCGGCGTGAGCGGCGTCCTGACCATTGCTCGAAACGAGCTACGCCATCTGGCGCGCAGCCGCGTCGCTCTCACCGGCATCCTGCTGGTCGCGCTGTTGAGCTTGACCGCCGCCCTGACTTCCAGCGCCTACCAGGCGGAACAGGCCGGTTTGCGCGAACGCCTGCAGCACACAGCGAACGAGGAATTCGAGTCCCAGCCCGACCGCCATCCCCACCGCGTGGTGCACGCCGGGCACTTCGCCGTGCGCCCGGCCAGCGGCCTCGCAGCCATGGACCCGGGCGTGGAAGCGTTCACCGGCAACATGATCTTCCTGGAGGGTCATCGCCAGAACAGCGCGAACTTCGGCGATGCGCGGCAGTCGTCGCTCTTGGTGCGCTTCGGCCAGCTGGCGCCGGCCCTGGTGCTCCAGGTCGTGGCCCCGTTGCTGCTGGTCTTCATAGGCGCGGGCGTGATCGCCGGCGAGCGCGAACGCGGCACCTTGCGCCAGGCCCTCCTCGCCGGCGCCTCCGGACCCCGCCTGCTGGTCGGCAAAGCGATGGCCCTGGGCGGCGCGGCGCTGATCATCGCCGCCCCGGCGGCGGCGCTTCTGCTGTGGCTGAGTCTGTCCGGGCCGGCCCGGGGATCGGCGGTCCTGCTGAGCGCGGGAGGCTACGCGGTCTACCTTGCCTTCTGGGTGGTGCTGATCGTGGCCGTTTCGGCGCTGGCGGGGCGCAGTCGCTCGGCCTTGATCGCGCTGGTGGCCATCTGGTCGTTCGGAGTGCTTCTCGTCCCCAGAATGGCCCCAGAAGCGGCCATCGCGATCGATCCGCTGCCGACGCGGGTGGAGACCGACATCGCCATCCAACGCGACCTGCGCGGCCTGGGCGACAGCCACAATCCGGACGACCCCTACTTCGCGGCCTTCAAGCGGAAGACCCTCGCCAAGTACGGCGTCACGAAGGTCGAGGACCTGCCGCTCAACTATCGCGGCCTCCTGGGCATGGAGGGCGAGAAGCTCACCTCGAGCCTCTTCGACCGGTATGCAGACAGCGCCTTCGGCGCCATGGCGCGCCAGAGCACGACGATGGACGCGTTGTCGGCGCTCAGCCCGACCATCGCGATCCGGCGCCTGTCCATGACCGCCGCCGAGACCGACCTCGCCGGCTATCGACGCTTCATGGAACAGGCCGAGGCATATCGCTACGACCTGATCCAGCGTCTGAACCTGTTGCAGGCCACCGCCGTAACCGCGGCAGACGACGCCGCGAAGAGCAGCGATGCGGCAGCCGAGGCCCGAAGCCGCATCTCCGCGGAAAACTGGCGGAAGATGCCCGAGTTCCGGCCGAGCCGTCCCACGGAGAGCGCCGTTCTCGCGCGGGCTGCGCCTTCGTTTGTGGTCCTCGCGACTTGGCTCGCCGCCGCCGCCCTGCTCGCCGGCTTCGCTGCCCATCGCATCAGCCGGAGCGCCACATGAACGACGTCCTCCGCGAGGCGCGCCTCTTCCTTCGGCTCCGCGCCGCTCTGGCCGCAGTGCTGGGCCTCTTCCTGCTCGCCGCGGCCGGCACGGCGGCCGGTCTGGTCGAGGTCGCTCGTCAGAACGACGCCATCCGCCGGATCGCGCCCCAGCAGGCCGCCGACGTGCAGGCCATTTCCGACTGGGTTTCGCGCGACAAGGACGCCGGCAACGCCGCGTACTACACCTTCCACGCCACCTGGGACCCGCCGTCGGACCTGGCGTTCGCGGCGCTCGGCTTGCGCGACGTCGCCCCGTACCTGCTCCGTGTCCGCGCGCTGGGCCTCGAGGCCCAGCTTTACGAAGGCGATATCGGCAACCCGGAAGCCTCGCTCCCAGGCCGCTTCGACTACGCGTTCGTGCTGGTCTACCTAACGCCGCTGTTCGCCATCCTCCTCTTCCACGACCTGCTGTCCGGTGAGCGCGAGGCGGGTCGCCTGCAGTCGCTGGAGGCCGCCGCCGGCGACGCCCGGCGGCTCTGGGCGGCGCGCGTGGGGGTCAGGGTGACGGCGCTTCTGCTGGCGCTCGCATTGCCATTCCTAGCCGGCGCGATAATCGCGGGGACCGCGGGCTGGAAGGCGGCGGCAGTGCTGTTGCTGATCCTGGGCTACATCGGGTTCTGGACGGCGCTCTGCCTCGTCGTCGCGCGGATGACGCGCAGTTCCGTGGCCAACGCCATGACTCTGGCCGCGACCTGGCTCGTGCTCACGGTCATCGCACCCGCCGTGGGCCATGTGGCGATCAACACCGCGGTTCCGCTTCGCCAGGGCATGGAACTCAGCCTGCATCAGCGCACGGCGGTCCATAAGGCCTGGGACATTCCGAAGGCCGAAACCATGCAGGCCTTCTTCGCCACACATCCGGAATGGGCCGCAACGGCGCCGGTGATCCAGCCTTTCCACTGGAAGTGGTATTTCGCCTTCCATCAGGTGGGCGACCAGTCGGTGGCCGGCATGTCCCGCGACTATCGCGCGGGCATTCTCAAGCGCGCGGCCTGGAGCGAGCGCCTGGGCTACGGTCTTCCCGGCGTGGCCGTCCAGCTCGCGCTGCACCGCCTGGCGGACACCGACCCGGCCGCGCAGATCGCCTATCAGGATCGCATCCGCGCGTTCCATGCCGACCTGCGCCGCTTCTACTATCCCTACCTGTTCAACGAGACCCCCTTCGGCGCTGCGGATTTCGACAAGGCTCCGGCGTTTCGGGCCAAGGGCGACGGCGGAACGCTCCCGGCCGCCTTGTTCGCGGGACTTCTGATCGTCACCCTGGGGACCGCGGTCATCGGCATGCAGCGCAGCCGGCGCCCCAGGCGCTGAGGACGCCGGCCTGCGGTCCCCGGCCTCCGGGCCCGGTCATTACGCGCGCCATGCCGCCGCCGCGGGACGTCGCTCGAGGGACACAGCGCCCTCCGCCTGGGCCGCTACAGACAAGTTCGCCGACGCTCACCCAGGCTTCATGGAACTAGCGCGGGGGTGACACCACAGGAGCCTAACTAGCCCGCCCGTCGGCTGACGACATCAGCAGGGGGCGATCAATGGACAGCAAGGCACTTCGCGGGGCGATGCGGCGGCGCATCAGCCTGGAGCTCATGGCGTGCGTGGCGGCGGCGCCGCTGGTGCTGGCCGGCGCGCCGGCGTTCGCGGAAGAGGCGGCGATGGCTGCGGCCGGCGCGGATGCGAGCGGAGACGGCGTGGGGCTCGCCGAGGTCACCGTGACCGCCCAGAAGCGCGAGACCAACCTCCAGCAGACCCCCATCGCCATCTCGGTGGAAAGCGCCGAGGATCTGGCGAACCGCCGGGTCAAGAGCCTGGCCGACCTGATGGACGGTTCAGTGCCGTCGCTGCGAATTGCGCAGTTCGCGCGTCGCAACTCGGCGTTCTCGATCGGCATCCGCGGCGTGTTCCCGAGCTCGGACACCAACCAGCCGGCGCGGGACTCCGCCACCGGCGTCTACATCGACGGCGTCTACCTGGGCCGCCCGCAAGGCCTGGGCGCGGCGCTGTTCGACATCGAACGCATCGAGGTGCTGAAGGGCCCGCAGGGCACTCTGTTCGGCCGGAACGCTACGGGCGGCGCGCTCAGCATCGTCACCCGCGAACCGTCGGGGGAGTTCAAATTCCGCCAGACCGCAGGCGTCAGCAATTTCAACGGATACTCGTCAGAGACCCACATCGACCTGCCGTCGTTCTACGGCGTAGCGATCAAGATCGACGGCCTGATCACCAAGCGCGATGGCGTGGTGGACAACCCCGCCCAAGGCCAGCCGGGATTCAACGCCTTTGACCGCCGCGGCCTGGCGATACGGGCCAAGTGGGCGCCCAGCGAGACCTTCAGCGCCGACTACGGCTACGACGTCTCGTACGACGACACGACGCCCAGCTATTCGCAGCTGGTCGAGGTGGCCGCGAACACGCGCCTCTCACCGCTGGTGGTGGTGCAGACCAACCGCGCCGAAGTGGCCGACATCGGCGTGCCGATGGCCGAGAGCGAGGGCTACATCTACGGCCACCGGCTGACCCTGCGCTGGACGCCGTGGGAAAACACCGAGATCCGCTCAATCTCAGCCTACCGTGAAATCAAGCAGAGCCAGTACGACAACGGGGCCGGCGCGCATTCCAATCCCTTCACGCCCAATGCCCAGTTCGCCCGCTACAGCCTGGCGTGGATGCACCAGGACCAGCTCAGCCAGGAACTCCAGTTGGTGGGGTCCATCCCGCGGCTGAACTATGTGGCCGGCCTCTACTATTTCAAGGAGACCGGCGGCGACCAGGCCTGGGCCCCGAACACGCTGCAATGGAACGCGACGGGCACGGGCTACACCCAGCTTCCAAGCCTGCGGGCGGGCGCCGAGTTCGACTTCCCGGACCGCGAAAGCGAGGCCAAGGCGCGCTCCACGGCCGCCTTCGCCCAGTTCACCTGGACGCCGCCGATCCTGGACGATCGCCTGCGCCTCACCGCCGGCGCGCGCTACACCAAGGACACCCGCAGCGGAGTGCTTACCAAGGTCAATGGCCTGCGGGATGGTTCGCGCTTCACCTTCAAGGACGACCGGATCGACCCCGCCGTCTCGGCCGACTTCGACGTGATCGAGAACGTCCACGCCTACGCCAAGTACGGCACCGCCTACCGCGCCGGCGGCGCCAACTCGCGCTCGCTCACCTACCGGCCGTTCGGCCCTGAGGTGATCAAGTCGGCCGAGATCGGGCTGAAGTCCGAGTTCTGGGATCGCCGCGCCCGGGTGAACCTGGCGGCCTACAAGACCGACTACGAAGACATGCAGGTGGACTTCAACCGCAACGCCATCGTGCTCGGCAGCAACCGAACGGTGAACGAGACGGTGAACGTACCCGGCGTCGCCAAGATCAAGGGCTTCGAGGCCGACATTACGGTCGCGCCGATCGAGAACCTGACGATCAAGACCAGCTACGCCTACACCACCGCCCACATTCCGCCGGCGGTGAACCCGTTCAACAACGCCCTGACGCCGCTGAACGTGATCTACACGCCGCGCAACGCGCTCAACGTGGCGATCGACTACACTTGGCCGCAGGAGAACTTCGAGGTCCTGTTCCATATCGACGGATCCGCGGCCGGCGGGTTCAACTCGGGCAACAACACCATCACCTCGCCCAAGACCGACGCCTCGCTGAATATCAATGCGCGGCTGGCCATCGTGAACTTCGAGCTGGCCGACGGACACCAGATGGACATCTCGCTGTGGTCGCGGAACCTGCTCGACGAGGAGCACGCCACCGCCCAGAGCTTCAGCACAGCCTCGCGGTTCCGGACGAACGTCTTCAACGATCCCCGGAGCTACGGGATCGACTTCACGATCCGCTATTGAGGTCCACGACGACGGCGGCGTGGTCGCTGGGATAGCGGCCATCGCCGTCGGGCGTCGCCAACGCCCGGACCCGGCGGCTCACGTCCAGATCGCCCGGGTCCAGCAGAATGGCGTGGTCAATGGCGCACCCCTCGCCGGCTGCATGCAGCGTCGAGCCCAGCTCATCGCCCGCCGCCGCCCTGAGCGGCGCGAGCTCCGGATCGCCCCGACCGGCATTGAGGTCGCCGCACACAAGCAGGCTGCCGCTCCTGTCCCGCCGCGCCCAGTCCAGCGCCTCGTCGAGCTGGCGCCGACGCAGCACCGCCCCCGCACCGCCGCGCAGGTGTGAGAGGTGCAGGTTGAGGATCCGCAGGCGGAACGTCGTGAACCGTTGGGCGATCCGCTCGCCGTCGGTCGGGTGGCTGATCAGCCCCAGGGTTTCGGCCCGCCCCGGCAGGCGGGTGAGGATCGCCAGGCCTGACGTGCTGTCGACTGCCGCGCCCTTGAGTTCACGGACCTTCGCACGGGCCGGCGCGGCGTAGAGCTGCAGGTTCAGAGCGTCGGACAGGACACGGGCGGTATCGTGGCCGCCCCCCGCGAAGCACTCCTGCAGGCACACGACGTCCGGATCGAGCGCGGCCAGGCCGTCCGCGATCCGGGTCAGCCGCGCCGGATAGTCTCCGTCGTTCTTCCAGGTGTTGAGCGTGACGACGCGCAAGCGCCTCAACCCGCCCGGGCTCCTTCCACCCAGACGCCGCGCAGCATGGGCAGGCCGTCGTGGATCCGCACACGCAGCAGATCGGCGCGAAGGCCCGGCGCGATGGCGCCCCGGTCGTGCAGTTGCGCCGCGCGGGCCGGCGCGGAAGTGACCGTCGACACGGCCTGGGCCAGGCTCCAGCCGAACGTCGGGGCCGTGAGCTTTATGGCGCACTCCACCAGGCTGCGGGGCACGTAGTCCGAGGCGAAGGCGTCCAGCAGGCCCGCATGCGCCAGATCGGCCGCCGGGACATTGCCCGAGTACGAGCCGCCCCGGATCAGGTTCGGCCCGCCCATGACAACGACCATGCCCCGCTCATGGGCGCGGCGCGCGGCCTCCAGAGTCACCGGAAACTCGGCGACGGTGGCGCCCAGGTCGGCGGCGAGGTCGATGTGCTCGACGTCCTCGTCATCGTGGCTGGCCAGCGGGTGGCCGCGGGCGATCGCGAGTTCGGCGACGAGGCGGCGGTTGCGGTCGGCATTGCGGGCCTGCCGATCCCGGATGCCGGCCATGCGCTCGTCCATGGCCTCGGAGCTCATCCCCTGCTCGGCCCAGTTCGCCAGGTAGCGCTCGAGATTGCGGTACTGTCGCTGGCCCGGCGTGTGGTCCATCAGCGAGAGCAGGCCCGTCATGGGATGGCCGACCAGGGCCTCCAGCCGGTCCGGCAGGTCGTCGGCCGGCGTCTCGCAGCGCCAGTGCAGTCGGTGATCGGCCTTCAGCATGCCCGCGGCCCGCGCAGAGGCCAGGCCATCCGCCAGGCGGATGAGATTGTCGTGGTTGCGGGACGCCGCCGCGTTGAACGAACCGATCGAGAGGCTGTCGAACACCGTCGTCACGCCCACCGACAGACAGCAGCCGTCGTGCGTCACCGCCGCAGAGACCGGGCTCCAGTCGATGTTGGGGCGTGGGAAGAAGTGCTTCTCGAGGTTGTCGGTGTGCAGATCGATGACGCCCGGCATGAGGACGTCGCCCTCGAGGTCTTCGCCCACCGCCGAAGGCCCGCGATCGATCGCGACGATGCAGCCTCTCCGGACCTGAACCGAGCCCAGGAACGCGTCGTCGGGGGTGACGACCATGGCGTTGCGGAAGCACGCCTCCGCCACAGATGCGGGCGACGCCAGCACGTTGTTCATTCCACCCCCGGGAAGTCGATCTCGACCTCTGTGGCGGCGCGGGAGATGCCGTACTCCAGCGGCCGGCCCAGGCCGTCGATGTTGAGATAGCGCTGCACCAGCAGCGGGACATGCCGCGGCACCTGCAGGATGTCGGCCTCGTGCGCCGACGGCAGTCGGGCCGAGATCCAGGTGCGGCTGCGCGTGTAGTCAGGCACGCCGAAGTCGATCAGCGTCTGGGTGATGGTGCCGCGCGCACGATAGGTCTCGACGAAGGCCGGGAAGCGGGCGTGGCTGAAATGGTGCTGGCTGAGACCCGTCGGCTCGCCGTCGATGAACCGACGCCGCTCCAGGTAGACCACCGGCTCGCCCGGGCGCAGGCCCAGCTGCACGGCGACCTTGGTGTCGGCCGGGCGCACGATCAGCTTGATGGTGTCGGTCCGCGGGATGCGCCCGCGCTCGCGCACGTGCTCGGTGAAACGCGGCCTTCGCTGCAGGCGCATAGGAGCCGAGGGGCGGCGCACATAGCTGCCACGGCCCTGTGTGGACTCCACGATGCCCTTTTCCTGCAGGTCGGTCAGTGCGCGGCGAACCGTGTGCCGGTTGACCATGAACTGCCGCGACAGCTCGAACTCGGTCGGCAGCTTGTCGCCGGGGGTGAGCTCGCGCGCCAGGATCCGGCGCTCGAGGGACTGTGAGATCTCTCGCCAGAGGGTCATGAGCGCTACCCTACCAACGGCGTTTATCAATCTTACGACATCAAACTAGACAAGTTTTACTGCTGTCGTCGAAATTTCACGAGCCAATATTTGCACGTCAATTCGGATACTCGTATCTCTCTACTTGCAACAACACAACAACTTGCAGAATTGTTGGAGGTCAGGAGATGCCAGCCACCCCGGTTGTCGAGGCGGAGCCGCGGAAACGCTGGCTTTCGGTCCTGGCCAAGGCGAAGCCGGCTGAGGTCGCCGCCGCCTGGGACGGGCTGGCGCAACAGCCCGGCTACCGCGTCCTGCGCGCTCCCGAGATCGGCATGGTCATGGTGCGTGGTCGCGCCGGCGGCACGGGCGATGCGTTCAACGTCGGCGAGATGACCGTGACCCGCGCCGCGGTGCGGCTGGAAACGGGCGTCACGGGTATCGGCTATGTCGCCGGCCGCGACCGCCGTCACGCCGAGATCGCAGCCGTCGTGGACGCCATGATGCAGTCGCCTGACCTGCGCCCCCTGGCGGAGGGGATCGTCGATCCGCTTGAGACCGCCCAGCTGCAGCGCCGCGACGCCGCCGCCCGCAAGGCCGCCGCCACCAAGGTCGACTTCTTCACCATGGTCCGTACGCGAGGGCCCGCAGCATGAACATGCACGCCTCCCCTCTCGATCTCACCGAGATCGCCCCCGGCTTCGCCGATCCGACCCGCGACTCGCAGGCTGTCTTCCGGCGCGTGATGGACGCCATCGCGCGGCCGGGCACGATCCAGGACCTGTCGTTCGCGCCGGAGCCTCCGGCCGGCCTCGGACGCGCCGCCGCCGCAGTGGCCCTGACCCTGTTCGACTTCGAGACCCTGGTCTGGCTGGATCCTGTTTTGCGGACCGGTCCGGCCGCGGACTGGCTGCGATTCCACTGCGCCTGTCCGTTCACGGACAGGCCCGGCGAGGCCGCCTTCGCCATCGTGGTCGACGCCCAGGCCTGCCCGCCGCTGTCGTCCTTCAATCCCGGCGACGCCAAGTATCCTGACCGGTCCACGACCCTGATCGTCCAGACGCCCGGCCTGGTCGGCGGCCGCTGCGCGACCCTGGAGGGGCCGGGCATCAAGGGCCGCACCTCGCTGGCGCCGGCGGGGCTGGAGCCGGGCTTCTGGACTCAGGTCCAGGCCAATCACGCCCGCTTCCAGTTCGGCGTCGACCTGATCTTCGCCGCCGGCGACCTGATCGCCGGCCTGCCGCGCTCCACGCGCGTCACCATCAAGGGAAACTGACCATGGCCTATGTGGCAGTGAAAGGCGGCGAGGCCGCGATCAGCAACGCCCATCGGTGGCTGGCCGAAGATCGCCGTGGCGATCCGGCCGTGCCGGAACTGGGCGCCGATCAGGTGCGCGAGCAGCTCTCGCTGGCCGTGGACCGGGTGATGAGCGAGGGCTCCTGCTATGACCGCGACCTCGCGGCCCTGGCGGTGAAGCAGGCGCGCGGCGACCTGCCCGAGGCGATCTTCCTCATGCGGGCCTACCGCACCACCCTGCCCCGCTTCGGCTACGCGCAGCCGGTCGAGACCGCCGCCATGGCGGTGCGCCGGCGCATCTCGGCGGCCTTCAAGGATATCCCGGGCGGCCAGGTCCTTGGCCCGACGTTCGACTACACCCACCGCCTGCTCGACTTCCGGCTGGCGGCCGACGGGATGGTCCCGGACGCGGCGGTCGAGGCCGAGGAGCCCCAGACCTATCCGATGGCCACCATCGCGAGCGTCTTCGACCACGAAGGCCTGTTGGAGAGCGACGTTCCCAGCGCCGACACGGGCGAGCCCTTCGACCTGACCCGCGAGCCCATGAGCTTCCCGGCCGGTCGCGACCAGCGCCTGCAGGCCCTGGCCCGCGGCGACGAGGGCTTCCTGCTCAGCCTTGCCTATTCCTCGCAGCGGGGCTGGGGCAACACCCACCCGCTGTGCGCCGAGATCCGGCTGGGCGAGGTGGCCGTCGCGTTCGTCCCCGACGAGCTGGGCTTCGCCATCGAGATCGGCGAACTGACCCTGACCGAGTGCCACATGATCTCGACCGGCGCCGCCGGGATGGAGACGGCCCCGCAGTTCGCCCGCGGCTATGGCCTCACCTTCGGCCACTGCGAGCGCAAGGCGATGTCCATGGCCATCGTCGACCGCGCGCTGCGCGACGCCGAGGAGGTCGAGGTCGCCGCGCCCTGCCAGGACCAGGAGTTCGTCCTCTACCACTCAGACAACGTCGAGGCCTCGGGCTTCGTCCAGCACCTCAAGCTGCCCCACTACGTGGACTTCCAGGCCGACCTGCAGCTCATCCGCCGCTTGCGCCGGGAATGGTTCGATCGCGAGGCAGCCCTCAAGGAAGCCGCCGAATGAGCCCCGCGTCCAATACGCCCGAGCGCTACTACAACTACGCCTACCTCGACGAGCAGACGAAGCGGATGATCCGCCGCGCCATCCTCAAGGCGCTGGCGATCCCGGGCTACCAGGCCCCCTTCGGCTCGCGCGAGATGCCGGTCCCCTACGGCTGGGGCACCGGCGGGATCCAGCTGACCGCCGCCATCATCGGTCCCGACGATGTCTACAAGTGCATCGACCAGGGCGCCGACGACACCACCAACGCGGTGTCGATCCGCCGCTTCTTCGCCCAGGTGGCGGACGTGGCGGTGACCGAGGATACCGCCGAGGCGACGATCATCCAGACCCGCCACCGCATCCCGGAACAGCCCCTGAAGGCCGGCCAAGTGCTGGTCTTCCAGGTGCCGCAGCCCGAGCCCCTTCGCGGGCTGGAGCCCCGTGAGACCGAGACCCGGGCCATGCACGCCTACGAGGAATACGGCCTGCAGTACGTTTCGCTCTATGAGAGCGTGGCCACATACGGGCGCATCGCCTCGACCGTCGGCTATCCCACGATGGTCGACGAGCGCTACCTGATGAGCCCGTCGCCGATCCCCAAGTTCGACAACCCGAAGCTGGACGACAACGAGGCGATCCTGCTGTTCGGCGCCGGCCGCGAGAAGCGGATCTACGCCGTCCCGCCGCACACCCGAGTCCGCAGCCTCGACTTCGAGGACTATCCCTTCGAGACCCAGACCTGGGAAGAGGACTGCGCCCTCTGCGGCGCCAGGGATTCCTACCTCGATGAGGTGGTGCTGGATGACGCCGGCGAGCGGATGTTCGTCTGTTCGGACAGCCATTTCTGCGCCGAGCGCCGCGCCCAGGGTCACGTGGGTCGCATGGCCGACCATCAGCTGGCCGCCACGCCTGAGAAGGAGCCGGCGCAGTGAACGCCCCCCTGCCGAACAATCTCGCGAAGATGCAGGCCGCCCCGCTGCTGCGGGTCGACAACGTGACCAAGTGGTACGGCCAGATCCTGGGCTGCCGCGACGTGTCGTTCGAGATGCGCCCCGGCGAAGTGCTGGGCATCGTGGGCGAAAGCGGGTCAGGCAAGACCACCCTGCTCAACTGCATCTCGGGCCGGCTTGCGCCGACCTCGGGGTCGGTCGAGTTCGACACCGCCCGCTTCGGCCTGACCGACGTCTACGCACTCAACGAGCCCGACCGCCGCCGGATGCAGCGCGAGGAATGGGGCTTCGTCCACCAGAACCCGCGCGACGGCCTGCGCATGCGCGCCTCGGGCGGCGCCAACGTGGCCGAACCGCTGATGAACCTGGGCGGCCGCCACTACGGCAAGATGCGCCAGGCCACGGTCGAATGGCTGGAGCGCGTCGAGCTCGACACCCGGCGGATCGACGACAAGCCGCGGCGCTTCTCCGGCGGCATGCAGCAGCGCATCCAGGTGGCGCGCAACCTGATCCACGGCCCGCGACTGGTGTTCATGGACGAGCCCACCGGCGGCCTCGACGTCTCGGTCCAGGCCCGGCTGCTCGATCTGCTGCGCGAACTGGTCCGCGACCTGGGGCTGGCGGTGATCGTGGTGACCCACGACATGGCCGTGGCCCGCCTGATGGCGGACCGGCTGATGGTCATGAAGGGCGGCGAGGTGGTCGAGACCGGCCTCACCGACCAGGTGCTGGACGACCCGCAGCACCCCTACTCGCAGCTCCTCGTCTCCTCCGTCCTGCAGATTTGAGCGTCGTCATGAGCAGCCTCCCCCTGATCGTCGTCGACGACCTGGCCAAGACCTTCGTCCTGCACAACGCCGAGGCCGCGGCGATCCCGGTGTTCAGCGGGCTGCGGCTGGAGGTGCGCCCCGGCGAGTGCGTGGTGCTGGCGGGCGAGTCCGGCGTCGGCAAGTCCACCCTGATGCGCGCCATCTACGGCAACTACCTGCCCTCAGCCGGCGGCGTGCGGGTCCTTCACGACGGCGAGTACGTGGACATCACGCGCGCCGCGCCGCACCAGGTGATCGACGTGCGCCGCCGCACTCTGGGTTATGTCAGCCAGTTCCTGCGGGTGATCCCGCGGATCTCCACCCTGCAGCTGGTGACCGAGCCCCTGCTGGAGAACGGCGTCGATCCAGCCGAGGCGCAGGAGCGGGCCGAACGGCTGCTGACATCCCTGCGCCTGCCCCGCGCCCACTGGGACCTGCCGCCGGCGACCTTCTCGGGCGGGGAGCAGCAACGGGTGAACATCGCCCGCAGCTTCATCCGCAACTATCCCGTCCTGCTGCTGGACGAGCCAACGGCGTCGCTCGACGCCGAGAACCGCGCCATCGTGGTCAACCTGATCCGCGAGGCCCTTGCCGGCGGCGCGGCGATGATCGGCATCTTCCACGACCACGACGTGCGCGATGCGGTGGCGACGCGGCTGTTCTCGGTCACCGACTTCAAGGCGGCGGCGTGATGGAGAGGCGGATCTTCTCCGAGCACGTCGTCACGCCCGAAGGCCTGTTTCGCGCCGAGGTCACAGTGCGCGACGGGGCCATCCTGGCCATCGAGCCGGCCAGGTCCGCATCGGTGGGCGTCGAGGACTGGGGCGCCGACTGGCTGGTCCCCGGCCTGGTCGACATCCACACCGACAACCTGGAGCGCCACTACCAGCCGCGCCCGGGCGCGCTGTGGGATGCCTATGGCGCCGCGCTGGCCCACGACGGCCAGTGCGCTTCGGCCGGGATCACCACGGTCCTGGATTCGCTCAGCCTGCACGGCATGAAGGACGGCCTGGACCGCAAGGCCTCGCTGGGCCCGATGATCGCGGCGATGGACCAGGCGACCGCAGACGTCGCCCTGCGCGCCGAGCACCTGCTGCATCTGCGCTGCGAAGTCACCAACCCCGAGCTCCTGGACCTGCTGGAGCCTCATGCCGACCACGCGCGCCTGCGGCTGCTGTCGGTGATGGACCACACGCCGGGCCAGCGGCAGACGACCGATGTGGCGGGCCTGCGCACGCGCCTCTTGGCCGGCGGCCACTCCGAGAAAGAGGCCCAGGAGTTCCTGGTCCAGCAGCACCAGGGCCGCGATCCCTCGGTCGCCCATGACAACCGCCGCAGCGTCGTCGCTATCGCGCGCGAGTTCGGCGTGCCGCTCTGCGCCCATGACGACGCCACCGTCGCCCATGTGGACGAGGCTCATGCCGACGGCTGCGTCATCGCCGAGTTCCCGGTGACCCTCGAGGCGGCGCGGGCCTCGCGCGACTACGGCATGATGATCTGTATGGGCGGCCCCAACTTCGTGCGCGGCTCGTCGCATTCGGGCAATCTGTCGGCCCGCGTCTGCGCCGAGGAAGACATGCTCGACATCCTGGCTTCCGACTATGTGCCGCTGTCGATGCTGCGCTCGGCATTCATGCTGATCGACCGCTTCGGCTGGGCGCCGGAAAAGGCGCTGGCGACCGTCGCCGTAAACCCGGCCCGTTCGGTTGGTCTGACCGATCGCGGCGAGATCGCGCCCGGCCAGCGCGCCGACCTGATCCGCGTCCGCCGCGGCGCCGATGGCTGGCCCGTCCCGGGCGAGGTCTGGCGCGAGGGCCTGCGGGTCGCATGACGGCGCGCTACGCCATCTACTACGCCCCACCCGAGGTCTCCGCACTCTGGCGCAAGGCCTCGGCCTGGCTGGGCCGCGACGCTTTCACGGGCAAGGACGCCGCGCGCCCGGTCATCCCGGGGCTCGACGGCCTAGACGTGGGCGCCCTCACCGCCGACCCTCGCCATTACGGCTTCCACGCGACACTGAAGGCCCCGTTCGAACTGGCCGAGGGCAAGACCGAGTCCGAGCTGCTCGCGGCGGCGGCCGACTTCGCCGCCGGGCTGGCGCCATTCGAGGCCGCCATCGCCCCGGCCGCGCTGGGCCGATTCCTGGCGTTCCGGTTGCTGGATGGCGACGCGGATATGGTCACCCTGCACGCGGCCTGCGTGCGCGGCTTTGAGACCTTCCGCGCGCCGCTGGGCGACGCCGACCTGGCCCGACGCCGCAAAGCGAACCTTACCCCGGAGCAAGACGAGCGCCTCGTCAGTTGGGGCTATCCCTATGTCTTCGAGGACTTCCGCTTCCACATGACCCTGACCGGCGCGATCCGCGACGACGCCCTTCGAGAGCGCGTGCTGGCGGCGCTTCAGGAACACTTCGCGGCCGAGAGCGGTCCGCATCGCTTCGACGCCGTCGCCGTGTTCCGCCAGACGGATCGCCAAGCGCCCTTCGACATCCTCGCCCGCTGCACGCTTCGGGCGTCTGTCGCCGCCTAAACCTCTCGACGACGCTCCACGGCCTCCGGGAAGAGCGCCGATTGGGCGAGTTTGGGAGCTCTCAGGCCCCGCGGATCGCCGCCACGAGCGCGGCCACGCCCGCTTCTGGCGAGCCGTCGTTCCGGACCTCGACCACGTCATCACCCTGGGTGACGTAGAGATCGGCGCGGGCCAGCCGGTCCCGGATGCCGGCGGCGTCCTCGCGGCCGCGGGCCGCCAGACGCCGTGCGACGGTGGCGGGGCTGGCCGAGATCGACACCACTCGCACGCGCGCGAACCGCGATCGGGCCTCGTCCAGAACGGCCCGCGACACGTTGGCGACGACCGTGCGGCCGGCACAGAGCTCGGCGGCCAGTTCGGCGGGTAGACCATAGCCGAAGCCGTGCGCCTCCCAGGCCAGCAGGTATCCGCCCCTGGCCCGCCGGGCCTGAAAGTCGGCCTCGCCGACGTGATCGTGATCCTCGCCGCCGGCGTCGGCCGCCCGGGTGATCTCGCGCCGGGCGAACAGCACGCTCGCGTCGCCGGCCAACACCGCGCGGGCGCCATCCAGCAGCGTATCCTTGCCGACCCCAGATGGGCCGACCACCAGCACCAAAAGGCCGTCAGCTGTGCTTTTCGACGAAGGCGTGGGCGTCGAGGCGGCGGAAGTCTTCGAGGGCTTCAGCGAGGCGGTCATGGCTCCAGTCCCACCAGGCGAGCGCCAGCAGGCCGTCCTGCACGGCCTTCGGGAAGCGCTCGCGGATCGGATGCGACGGCACTCCGCCCACGATCGTGAACGGGGGCACGTCCTTCGACACCACGGCGCCCGCGCCGACGACCGATCCCGTGCCGACGGTCACGCCCGGCAGCACCGTGGCGCCGTGCCCGATCCAGACATCGTGGCCCAGGACCACGCGATGCGAACGCCGCCACTCGAAGAATTCCTGATCGTCGGCCTCGGCGAGGCGGTACGACACCGCACGATAGCTGAAGTGGTGCTGGGCCGCCTTCCAGGTCGGATGGTTGCCCGGATTGATCCGTGCGTCACGGGCGATCGAGCAGAACTTCCCGATCTCGGCGTAGGTCGCCGAGGCGTCGTTCACGACGTAGCTGTACGCCCCCATCGTCACTTCCGAGAGGCTGGTGCGGGCGCCCACGCGGGTCCAGGCGCCCAGGACGCAGTCGTGAACCGACGCTTCCGGATGGATCACCGGCGCCGCCGGGTCCAGCTCATCGGCGCCGGCCGGCGTGTGGCGCTCGAAATAGCGGTCCCCCGGCTCCAGCGGACGTTCGGCCAGGCGCAGCATCAGGCCGCCTCGACCGCAGGCAGCGGCTCCAGCGTGCGGCCAGCGCGGCGGCCATAGACGCGTTCCAGCACTGCCGGCGTCAGACCCTGGGGCGGGCCGTCGAAGACGACCGCGCCCTTGGCCATGGCGATCACCCGCGTGCAGTACGTCCGCGCGATCTCCAGGCTATGCAGGTTGACCAGCACCGGCACGTTCCGCTCGTGGCAGATCCGCTGCAGGGCCTCCATCACCACCTCGGCGTTGACGGGATCCAGCGAGGCGACCGGCTCGTCGGCCAGCACGACGTCGGGGTCCTGCAGCATGGCCCGCGCAATGGCCACCCGCTGCTGCTGACCGCCCGAGAGCGTGCCAGCCCGCTGCAGCGCCGCATGCGCCATATCCAGCGCGTCCAGCTCCAGCACCGCGCGGGCGCGATCCGCGGCCGGGAAGATCTTGAACAGCGTGGGCCCCAGCGGTCGCTCGGCGACCACGCCCACCAGCACGTTGGTGACCACGTCCAGCCGCGGGCAGAGGTTGAACTGCTGGAAGATCATCGCGCAGCGGCGCCGCCAACGCCTCAGGTCATCGCCGCGCAGGCGGCTCACCTCTCGGCTTTCCCAGAGGATCTTGCCTGCGTCGGGCTCGCTAAGTCGGTTGATCATCCGAAGCAGGGTCGACTTGCCGGCGCCGGACCGGCCGATGATCCCGACCATCTCGCCGCGGCGGCACGCCAGCGACACGTTGTCGACCGCGACCGTATCGCCGAAGCGCTTGGTCACTCCCTGGAGCTCGAGCATCGACCCTCCGCTGCTGTCACGGTGAGAGTAGGCCTCCCAGGTGACGCCCCCATGACGTCGCGGGTCGCGGGCAAAGCGACGAGACGCCAGGTTGTCGGGTCAGGCCAGCCGCGCGCGCAGGCGCTGGGAAATCGTGTCCAGAACCGCCACGCACACAACGTAGAGCAGGACGATGAAGGCCACCTCGTCGAACGCGAAGATGCGGATCCGCTCTTCCAGTTCGAAGCCGATGCCGCCCGCGCCCACGATGCCCAGCACCGCGGCGTTGCGGAAATTGCTCTCCAGGAAGAAGAGCGTCTGACTGGCCATCAGAGGCGCCACCTGCGGCAGCAGGCCATAGCGCAGGACCACGGGCGGCGCGGCGCCCGCCGAGCGCAGGCCCTCCAACGGCTTCTCGTCGCAATTCTCGATCGCCTCGGCATACAGCTTGGCCAGGCCCGGCACGTCCGCGATGGCCAGGGCCAGCACGCCGCCGAACGGTCCCAGGCCGAACGCGGCGACGAAGATCAGCGCCCACACCAGCGCCGGCACGCCCCGGAACATGTCCAGCACCCGGCGGAAGCCGAAATGCAGCAGCGGCTGGGGCACAACTGACTTCGCACCGAAGACCCCCAACGGCAGTGCGGCGACGGCCGCCAGCACGGTGCCCGCGAACGCCATGGCGAAGGTCTCGCCCAGCGCTCGGACGATACGCACCAGCTCGCCGCCAGCGTTGGGCGGGATCATCGCCCGCAGGAACGTGGCCAGCTTGCCCGAGCCAGCCGCCAGCGCGGTCGGCGTGACGCCGACGTCGACCGCCATCGCAATCAGCGCGGCAAGGGCCAGAGCGCCGATCAGGCCGCGCAGCACCCGATCGCGCCAGCTGGGGCGGACGGCCCGGGGCGACAGCTCCAGCGCCTGATCCATGTCGGCCGGCGTCATCGCTTGGCTCCCAGGCCAATGAGGCGGTGGCGAATCTGCTCGGATCCGATGTCGATCAGGAAGATCATCGCCACGATCAGCAGCAGGATCGCCAGGTAGGTGTCGAACTCGGTGTAGGTGATCGCCCGCTGCAGCTCGACCCCGATGCCCCCGGCGCCCACGATGCCCAGGGCGGCGGCGGCGGCCACGTTCCCTTCCAGGCGCAGCAGCGCGTAAGATGCGTAGTTTGGCAGCACCTGGGGCAGCACGCCGTAGCGGATCTTCCGGGCCAGCCCCGCGCCGCTGGCCTCCAACGCCTCCAGCGGTCGTGGGTCGACTTCCTCGTTGACCTCGGCGAACAGCTTGCCCAGCGAGCCGAAGGTCGAGAGCGCCAGCGTGATCACGCCCGCCAGAGGCCCCACGCCGAATGCGGCCACCAGGATCAGCGCAACGATAAGATCGGGCAGCGTCCGGATCAGCTCCAGGGTCCGGCGCACCACGAACCGGACAGGCGCCAGCGGCATCAGGTTGCGCGCGCAGGCAAAGCCCGCGAAGCACGCCGCCGCTGCGCCGGCCGTGGTGGCGATCAACGCCATCTCTACGGTCTGCCACCCTGTCCGCAGCCAAAGAGGCAGGTCGTAGTACCACCATGCCAGCGACCCGCGCGCTTGCCGGTCCTCCAGCAGGGCCTCGGCCTTGAGGTCAGGAACCATGCGGGCCAGGAACTCGCCGATGCGGCCCAGCGGGTCGCCGCCGATGTCGGCCGAGAAGAACTCGCTCCGCTGGAACGCGAGCGCGAGCAGCGCCGAAAACGCCAGCAACCCGATCAGCGCCTCGGCGCGGCGCCGGCGCAGAACGCGCCGACGCTCCTGTTCGAAAACCTCGACGGCCGCGGTCACTTGAGCGTCGCCAGGATCAGCGCATCGGCCTCCGCCGGCTGGAACTCGGCGGCGTCCTTTGCCCGCAGAGTCGCGAACGCAAAGGCCGCCGGCGCCTCCAGGTGCATCGGCATATGAAGGCCGATCAGGCGATAGCGCAGCTCGTCCGGGATATCGCGACGCACGACAAGCGCCTCCGCAGCGCGGGGGCGGGCCTTCAGCACGATGCGCAGATCGGCGCAGGGGTTCGGAACTTTGGGCGAGACCATCCGGCAGACCCGCTGCCAGGCCGCCGCATGGACGGCCACGGCGTCGACCCGGCCCGCCCGCAGTTCGGCGATGGCCTGGTCGCCGTCGACGTCGATCTTCGCGCTATAGCTGGCCGGAGGCAGACCGCGCTCGGCCAGCACGGTCTGGGGTGTGGCCAGGCCCGCCGGGGAACGTCCGCCGAAACCGATGCTCAGCCCCTTCAGCGCGACAGCGTCGCGGGCCGTATTCGCCGCGCGCACAGCCACGACCACCGCGATCCGGTTGGACTCGCGGGCGCCGCGGACGGTCAGGATCGCGCGGGTCTGGGCGCGGACGGGCGCGAACGCCGCAGGGTCAAGCCACGCCATGTCGGCCTCGCCGCGCGCCAGGCCGGCGGCGGCGTCAGCCACGCCGGCGTAGCCGCACTTCAGCACCGGGCGGGCGAGCCGCTTGCTCAGCAGGTCGTAGTAGGCCCGTTCGCCGACCGCGGCGTCGCCGCCCAGCGGCGCGCAGGCGGCCTTGGCGCCCGTGACGGCGATACGGAACGGCTCGGCGCGAGCCCCCACGGCGGTGAAGACGACGGCCACGGCCAGTGCGAGCGCGGCGAGCCTCACGGCCGACCTCCGCCACGCCGCTGGGCCAGCTCTTCGCGGCGCAGGTCGATGATCTCCTGGTAGTGCCGGCGATCGACCGCTGTGTAGGCCGAACCGTCCAGCTGACCGATCTCGGTCCACAGCGCGGGCTCGTCGTAGGGCAGCGCCGCCATGGCGCCGCGGACCAGGTCGATCAGCGCCTGTGGTCGGTCGGTGCGGGCGACCAGCGCCTCGCTGGGGATGGGCCCCGCCGTCCAGACGATCCGGAAATCATCGATATCCACCAGGCCTTCGCGCGCCAGGGTGCGCAATGGTCCGCGGGTGAACCCGGTCTCAGGGGTGCCGCCGCTGGCCTGGAGGATCGCCGCATCGAACTGGCCGTTCGCCAGGGCCATCACCGCCTGGGTATGGCCGCCTGCGAAGCTGGTCTTTCCGAAGAACGTGTCCGGGTCGATGCCCTGCTTCCGCAGCGCGGCGCGCGGATAGAGATATCCGGAAGTGGAGTTGTAGTCGACGTAGCCCAGGCTATGGCCCTTCATGTCGGCCAGCGATTTCATCGGACTGGCGGCGCGGACGACCAGCGCCGAGTAATAGCCGGTCTCGCCCTCGGCCTGGCGCGGGGTCAGCAGCGGGGCGACCTTGTCGCCCACCTGGGCGTCGACGTTGGCGTAGCCGCCGCCAGCGATATTCGCGAAGTCCACCTGCCCCGACGAAATCGCCTGGATGACGCCGTTGTAGTCCGAGGACTCATACAGACGCACCGGCATGCCCAACGCCTTGGACAGGTGCTCACGGTAGACTTCGCGGCGACGGACCAGCTGCGGGTCGTCGTTGTTGCCGCTGATAGCCATCTTCACTTCCTTGATCTCGCCGCGCCAGTCGGCGGAGGCGCTGGGCGCGCGCTCGCCGCACCCCGCCAGCGCCAGCAGCCCCGCGACGAGCAAGCCCGCCCGCCATGCCGATCGTGCCATGCCCTCACCATGCTGCCGCCGGCGCCGCCGCCCGCGTCGCGGCATGAATCCCCGGCGCGCGTGTCGGCTCGGTGACGCCTGAATGACGATTGGATGCGCGTTGGGCCGCTTGTCGGCCGCGTTGATCAGTATCCCGACCTGGGTCCCGCCCGATGGTCTCGCGCTCCCGCGCGCGAGGCCAGGCGTCGAGGTCACGCCCGAAGGCGGGCGGTTAACGAAGCCGGTTGCGGAAGACCTTCGCGGGCGGCGGTCGCCGGGGAACGCGTGACGGTCGTGACTGCTGCTGGTGGGCCCGGCAGGACTCGAACCTGCAACCAGACCGTTATGAGCGGTCGGCTCTAACCATTGAGCTACAGGCCCCTGCAGCGCACTTACCCGCGGCGGTTAGCATGGGCTGCACGGCGCTTAAAGCTTGCGTTCAGGTTGGAATTGCGAGGGATGAGGCTCGTTCCATCCTCCCCCACTGGAGCTACCGATGAAGACCCTGATGCGCGCCGCCGGACTTGGGCTGGCGCTGACCCTCACCGCCGCGGCCCCCGCCGCCCTGGCCCAGGCCACGCCGCCCGCGGCCGACACCATGTTCCGCGCCACCACGCTGAACCTCGCCGCCTATGGCGAGACCCGGGTGGAGCCCGACATGGCGATGATCGCCCTGGGCGTCATGACCGAGGGAAAGACCGCCGACGAGGCGATGACCGCCAACGCAACACGCATGAACGCGGTGATCGCCAGCCTGAAGAAGGCCGGCATCGCCCAGAAGGACATTCAGACCTCGGGCCTGAACCTGAACCCCCAGTACAGGTATGTGGAGAACCAAGCCCCGATCCTGACCGGCTACCAGGTCTCGAACCAGGTCACGATCCGGGTGCTGGACCTGAAGAAACTGGGCGGCGCGGTCGATGCGACGGTCAACGCCGGCGCCAACCAGATCCAGGGCGTCAGCTTCGGCCTGGTGGATGCTACGGCACCCGAGAACGCGGCCCGGGAGGCGGCCGTGAAGGCGCTGGCGGCCAAGGCCGACCTCTACGCCAAGGCCACCGGCTATCGCGTCGCGCGGCTGGTCTCGCTGAGCGAAGGCGGCGGCTACTCGCCGCGTCCCCCGGCGCCGATGCTGGAGATGGCCGCGGCCCGCGGCTTCGCCAAGGACGTCACGCCCGTGCAGGGCGGGGAGCTTACGGTGCGCATCGACGTCTCGGGCCTCTACGAAGTCACCCGCTAAGGCGCCTTCGACACCTTCGCGCGACGGAAAGCGCCTTCCAGGCGGTCGGCCATCATCCGGCCCGGGAAGGCGCGATCGCCCTCCATCATCGCGGCATAGACGAGGTCGGTCCCGGCGATGGGACCGGCCGCCCAGCCGACACCGCGCGAAGCGTCGGCCTTGCTGTCGCAGCTGAGCGTGACGGCCGCGCGGCTCTTGACCGTACGGTCCAGGAGCTGGCCCACCTTGACCCTGTCGGGTCCCTCGCACGAGGGCTGCTCCCGGTCGCAGGCCGTGTGGGAGTTGTAGCGGTAGTAGAGCCTGCCTGTCCCCGCCTGGGCGATCAGCAGGCAGCTGTTGGGGTCGCCGATGGCGCGCGAGACGGCCGCGTCCAGCTGGTCGCGATCGACGCCCGGCGGCGCGGTCGGCGAGCAGGCGGCGAGGGAGAGGGCCGCCAGCGCGGCCCCCGCCAAGGCCTTAGGCGGCGTTCTTGATCTGGTTGGCGTCGTCCAGCAGGACCACGGTCGGAGCATAGTTGCGGGCTTCCTCGGCGGGCAGCATCCCATAGGTGACGACGATCACCTTGTCGCCCTTCTGGACGAGCCGGGCGGCGGCGCCATTGACGCCGATCACACGCGAACCACGTGGCGCTTCGATGGCATAGGTGGTGAAGCGCGCGCCGTTGGTGATGTTCAGCACGTCCACCTGCTCGTGCGGCAGGATGCCGGAGGCGTCGAGCAGATCGCGATCGATGGCGATGGAGCCCTCGTAATCCATGTCGGCCTGGGTCACCGTGGCGCGGTGCAGCTTGGCCTTCATCAGCGTGAGCAACATATGCGGTCCTTGCCGGCTAGAGCCCCGAGGCCGGGCATATACGCACGGCCCGCACACGGTTCAATGCGGCAATGCAGCGAGCTGCCGCCGGGTCCGCCCAGCCCACGATTTCCTTACGCTGTAAGGGTTTTTCGTGACACCGGTCACCTGTGGAATTTGCGCGACTTCCGTCCCCTTCCGCGCCGCAGCAGAGTGATCAGCTTGCGTAGCGACGCAGGAATTTGGTCATTTCGTCCAGCACCGGCGCCCGTCCCCGGAGCGGCCGCGACAGCGCCAGCACCATGTTCACATGGTCGACGCCGTCGTAGTGGCGCTCCTCGACCGGAACCCCCGCATCGCGCAGCTTCCGGGCCAGCGCGATCGTGTTCTTGGGCCACACCATATCGTCCGCCGCGCCGGTCGCGAGGAACGCGGGCGGCGAGTCGGGGCGCACAAAGGCCAGGGGCTGGGTCGACGGCAGATCGTCTGCGGCGCCGAAGATCCGCCGGGTGATGTCGCTGGCGATCGGCAGGAAGTCGTAGGGCCCCGAAAGGCCGGCCATCGCCTTCACCGACTTCGGATCGACGCCGGCGGCCTGCAGATAGCGCCCGTTCAACGCCAACATCACGGCATTGTAGGCGCCGGCCGAGTGGCCCACGAGCACCGTGCGGCCGGGATCGCCGCCCAGGCGCCGGGCGTTCTGATTGGCCCAGGCCACGGCTTGTGCGCCGTCCTCCAGGAAGCCGGGATAGCGGACCTCGGGGTAGAGTCGGTAGTCGGCCACGATCGTCAGGAAGCCGCGTGACGCGAGGGCGCGGCCGGCCCAGTTGTAGTCCTGGCGGCGACCCGAATCCCACGAGCCGCCATAGAAGAACACCGCCACCGGCGCGGGCTGGGAGCCCTTTCGCGGCGCATAGACATCCAGGCGCTGGCGCTCGCCCGCGCCATAGGCCGCGCCGCGCGCCACCTGGCTGGCGGGGTCTTTCGGCGACAGGGTGGCGAACAGGCTGAGCGGCGAGCAGGCCGCAGCTACGGTTCCGGAGAGGGCGGCCAGGGCCGAACGCTTGCTGATGGGAACAGACATCCAGGCCAGACCTACGGACGCGGGCGCGGCGGCGCAACTGTCGCCGCGCCCTTCGCCTGTACGTTGGGTCCAGGCGCCAGGACGCAAGGCGCCCTGCCCTTGCGTCGCGCTTGACGCCGGCCCTGCCGCCCTGCGCTAATCCAACTGAACAACGATAAGGGAGACGTCACGTGGATGGAGCTCAGGCCCCGGCAGGCTTCAAGCCGGAAGTGCTGGCGCAGGTGGAACCGGCGCTGCAGGGGCTGGTCGACCAGGGCGCCCTCTCGGGCATGGTGACGATGGTCTGGCGCCGCGGCGAAGTGGTGCAGGTCAACACTATCGGCCGGCGCGACATCGAAGGCGGCCTGCCGATGGAGCGCGATACGCTCTTCCGCATCGCCTCCATGACCAAGCCCGTGACCACCCTGGCCGCGCTGATGCTGGTCGAGGAAGGCAAGCTGAAACTCACCGACCCGATCACCCGGTGGCTGCCCGAGTTCGAGGACATGCAGGTCCTGACCGACGCGACAGGGTCGCTGGACTCCACCGTGCCGGCGCACCGCGACATCACGGTCGAAGACCTGATGACCCACCGCTCGGGCCTGGCCTACGGGTTTACGTCGATGGGCCCGATCGCCCACGCCCATGAAGAGAAACTGGGCTCGGCGCTGGCCAATCCGCATGCCCCCGACGAGTGGATGAAGCGCCTGGGCGAGCTGCCGCTCAGCTATCAGCCGGGCGAGCGCTTCCACTACAGCCACGCCACCGACGTGCTGGGCTTCCTGGTGGCGCGCATCGAAGGCAAGTCGCTGGGCGAGGCGCTGAAGGCGCGCATCTTCGCGCCGCTGGGCATGCACGACACCGGCTTCTGGACACCGCCCGAGAAGCGCGGCCGCATGGCCAAGCTGTACCAGGCGCCGCTGGAAGGCGGGCTGAAGGACGTCTCATGGTCCGATCCGCCGACCCCTGCGCCATTCGAGGGCGGCGGCGGCGGGCTGGTGTCCTGCCTCGACGACTATCTGAAGTTCGCCCGCCTGATGCTGGGCCGCGGCGAGGTGGACGGCGTGCGCCTGGCCAAGTCTGAGACGGTCGACGCCATGACCACGAACCTCCTCACCGAGGAGCAGCGCGGTCACACCTTCATGGGCATGCCGTTCTGGCTGTCCCAGGGCTTCGGCCTCGGCACATCGATGGTGCTGGACGCCCAGAAGCACGAATGGATGGGCGCCGGCGCTGCGGGTTCGTTCGGCTGGCCGGGCGCCTTCGGCACCTGGTGGCAGGCCGATCCGGCCAACGACATGATCCTGATCTACCTGATCCAGGACTCCATGCCGCTGGGGCCCGAGGCGGTGACCGCCATGCAGGGTCAGCGTCCGACCGGCCGCATCGGCTGCCCCATGTTCCAGAAGATGGTCTACGCCGCGCTGGGCTAGGATCGATCCGCCATGGCCTGGACCAAGGCCTCTCAGGGCATGGTGGATCTGTTCCATGCCTGCCTGCCCGAGGGGCCGGGACTGGAACGGCGACGCATGTTCGGACAGCCGTGCGCCTTCGTGAACGGCAACATGTTCGCTGGCCTTCTCCAGGAGGTCGCGTTCGCACGCCTGCCCCCCACCCTGCACGCCGCGCTCGACGCGGAGTTCGGCGTACGCCATTTCGAGCCGATGCCGGGCCGGCCGATGCGGGCCTATGTGGTGCTGCCCGACGCGGTGCTGGAGGACGAGGGCCGCTACAGTGAACTCCTGCAGGCGGCGTACGCCTTCACGTCGGCGATGCCGCCGAAGGACAAGAAGCCCCGGAAGCCGCGTAAGACTTAGTTCAGGACGTTTGCGAGCACCGGCTTAACCGGTCTCGTGTCAGCGTGGCGGCATGGACCCGATCGCCACCGCCCGCTACGGCCTCATGGCGGCCTCGCGCCGCTTCGAAACGGCCGCCGCCGAAGTCTCCCGCATGGGCGGCGACCAGCCCGTCGACGTCGAGGGCGCGATGGTCGAGATGATCCAGTCCAAGCATGCCTTCACCGCCAACCTTTCGGTGATCGGCTTCGCCCAGGACATGTGGGACTCGCTGCTGGCGATCCAGAAATAGCCTTACGGCTCAGCCTCGCCTTCCACGCACGAAAAAGGGGAGCCTCGCGGCTCCCCTTTCCGCATCCGGCTCGCGCCGGAAATCCTATTTCTTCTCGGTCGGGTCCGCCCCGTCGGTCGGCGCGCCGGTGCCCGACGAACCCATGAACAGCTTCTTGCCGTCGGGGAACGTCACGTCACGGCCGTTGGCCTTGCAGGCCGGACGGCAGAGCTTGTCCTTGGACTGATAGCCGCGGACGATAATTTCGGTGCCCGGAGGCAGCGAGGCCTTGGTGATCCCCGAGCGCATCAGGGTGTTGGGCGTGCCGCCCTCGACCATCCACGCCGTGGTGGTGCCGTCCTTGTTGACCGCCGCCATGTGGACCCAGGCGTGCGGATTGATCCACTCCACCCGCGTGACCTTGCCGCGCAGCAGGACCGGGGCCTTCCCGTCGAACTCGGCCGCGAAGGCGTGGTGGGCCCACGCCGCGCCGCCAGCGGCGGCGACTGCGAGCGCCGCGCCAACGGCCCCCGCAATGATCAGCTTCTTCTTCGTCATCTCGCGCCTCCAACGCCGGATGCAGACTGTATCTCTAGAAGGTCGGGTTTGCCGACCGATTCCTTAATTCGCTACTTCAGCGGTTCCTTGCGCAGGTCGCCGTACATCAGCTCCTCGACGAACTCGACGCACTTGAACTGGTTCAGGCGCGCGTCCTCGCCCTGACGCTTGTAGAGATTGAAGCTCATCTTCCACGGTCGGGTGAAGGTGGCCGGGTCGGTGATCGTGGCCTCGTAGCGCATCACGCCAGGGCCCGTCGGTGTCCAGCGCTCCTCGACCTTCATCTGGTCTGAGTGGTGGTTGCCCGCGCGGTCGAACCAGGTGCGGTCATTCATGCCGGTGACCGTCACCACCAGGCTGTCGCCGTCCCACTTCGCCACCGACTGGCCCATCCAGCTGTCGACCGGGGCCGGGCCCGGATCGGTGAAGAGGAAGTTCCGCACCGCGCCCGCGTATTCATAGGCGACGATCATCGACTTCTCGGATTGGAAGATCTGGAACGGCAGGTGCATGTAGTTCGCGCGCGGCACGCCGGGCAGGTAGCACTTCACCTCGGGATCGCCGGTCTCCAGGCTGAGGTAGTTGGCCCGGTTCTCGTCGCGCTTCTTCTTGGCTTCGGGGGTGTAGGGGATCTCGCCGCCTTCCACGATGCCGAGACCCGCCGGCACCGCGCCCACCGCGCCCAGCGCCACCACGGCCTTGGCCGGCACGGGCACGAACGGGCCGGGCCGCATCTGCAGCGCCGCGCGCGCAGCGTGGGGCTCGATGTCCCAGCCGGCGGTGTTCATCACCTGCCAGACGCCATTGAGATCGGGATGCTTGCCGTCCGGACCGCGCGGAGCCTTGTAGGTCGCGCCCGCCTTGGCCTTCTGCGCCAGCACTGGCGCCGGGGCCGCCGCCACCAGGCCCACAACAGCCAGCGCCGCCATGAACTTCATCATGTTCTCGTTTCCCCCAAAGCTCTGCCTGGAACCGGCGAAGCTGTAATTGACGCCAACCCTAATCAACCTTCGCGGACGGCGCCAGCGACGCCGACCTTTTGACAAACTCCGGCGCGGCGATTGCGCCCACTTTCACAAATCCGGAGGCTGCTTTAAGCCGCGCAGCATGACGCTGCGCCCGCTCTTCGCCACGCCGGTCTACGAAGCCAGCCTTACAACAGACCGTAGCTTCGAAAATTTCAACCGCGAGATTTTGGACGCCTGCCAGTCCCTCTCGGAAGAGGACGTCGCCGGACGCGCTTGGAGCCGGGCGCACGGCTACGGCGGGTACACCTCGTACGCGTCGCTGAACGACCTGCCTCAGCGGATGAGCGTCTTCGATGAGTTGAAGCGGCGACTCGACAGGCACGCCAGGATCTTCGCCGATCAGCTCGCCTTCGACCTTCAGGGCGGCAAGCTGCGCATGGACAGCCTGTGGGTGAATATCCTCAAGCCCGGGGCGGCCCACTCGGGCCACGTCCACCCGCACAGCGTGCTGTCGGGCACGGTCTATGTGGCCACGCCCCCCGGCGCGAGCGCGCTGCGCCTCGAGGATCCGCGCCTCCCGCTGATGATGGCCGCCCCGCCCCGCAGGCCCGACGCGCCCGAGGCCGCCCAGACCTTCGTCTACCTGCAGCCTCAGCCCGGTACGATCTACATGTGGGAGAGCTGGCTCCGCCACGAGGTGCCCGTGAACCGCGCCAAGACTCCGCGGGTCAGCGTCAGCTTCAACTACGGGTGGCGGTAGGGCGATCGTCACGTCCGGACGCTACCCCGACCGCTGCGGCGCGCACATAGCCGCAGCGATCAGAGTCGTGACGCTGCGTTGCAGCCCCTAACGATCCGCGATGGCGTGAGCCGGGGCGAACCTGGTCCCGAAGAAGTCGCCCTTGTTCCACTGCGGGCGCGCGTCCGCGTCGGCCAGCTCGCGGGCGATCTCGTAGTTGATCCGGGCGAACTTGGCGCCGGCCGCGTAGTCGATCCCCTGTCCCAGGTCGTCGCAGGGCTTGTGGTAGCAATCCTTGAGGAAGCCGCGGAACTTGGCCTCGCCGCCGTTCTGGAAGCCGGTCATCAGGAACGTCGAGGGCACGCCCACCTCCACGAAGCGGAAGTGATCCGAGCGGGTGAACAGTCCCTCCTCCGGCATCGGATCGGGCGAGAGCGCGACCCCCACCCGCTGGGCCGCGCGTTGCACCGCCGGCGCCAGCGTGGAGCGCTCGGCGCCGAACGCCACCACGTCCAGGAAGTCGTAGGTCAGGATCGGCATGTCCAGGTTGACGTTGGCCACCAGGGCGCCCGGCACGGTGGGATTGCGCGCGAAGTACTCCGCGCCCAACAGGCCCTTCTCCTCGGCGGTGACGGCCAGGAACAGCACCGAGCGGCGCGGCGCCTTGCCGATCTCGCGGAAGCCGCGCGCCACCTCCAGCGTGGTGGCGATGCCGCCGGCGTTGTCGAGCGCGCCGTTGTTGATCTCGTCCCCGTTCAGCGGCGCCGTGACGCCGATATGGTCCAGGTGGGCCGACAGGACGATCACCTCGTCCTTCAGCTTGGGGTCCGATCCCTCGATCAGGCCCCCGACATTGGCGCTCTGGATGGTCTTCACCTCGGTGCGCAGCGTCACGTCCAGGCTGGTGGTCAGCGGGAAACGCGGGACTGCGCCCTTGCCGCTGTCGGCCGTCGCGGCGACCTCGGCGAACGTCTTGGGGGCGCCGGCGAACAGCTTCTCGGCGCCCTTGACACTGACGCTGCCCAGGCCGGGCGCGCCGGGCGCGGCCTCGAAGCCCTTCCCGTCCGGGCCGCGCCAGGTCATGGACCAGGCGCGCCACGTGCGCTTGCCCTCGACGAAAGGCCTGCGGGCCTCGTCCTTGGGCGTCGAGACATAGATCACGCCGACCGCCCCGGCCTTGGCCGCCGCGAGCTGTTTGGTGCGGGCGTTGCCGTAGAAGGCGCGCTCCTCGGTCTGGAAGCCGGGCGGGCCGCCGGTGAGGACGACCACGATCTTCCCCTTCACGTTCAGGCCCTTGTAGTCATCATGCTTCTTCTCGGGCGCGACGACCCCCCAGCCGGCGAACACCAGAGGGGCCGAGACCTTGTGATCCCGCGGGCCGGCGTTGCGGCCGCTCAGCACCTCCTCGCCGAACACCAGCGGGGCAGCGACGCCGTCCTTGCCACGCACGGTGAAGACACCCTCCTCTGCCGGCCGGAACGCGACCAGCGGCACGGTCTGGAAGTAGGTCCCGTCCTGGCCTGCGGGCTTCAGACCCAGTTGTGCGAACTGCGAGGCGACGTAGCCGGCGGCGATGTCATAGCCTTTCGAACCCGCTTCGCGACCTTCCAGCAGGTCGCTGGCCAGGAAGCTCACGTGCGCCCGGATATTGTCGGCGGATGGCTGGAAGCCGGCGGGCGTCTGCGCGGTGGCGGAGGAGACAAGCAGGGCCGTGGCCGCGAGGCCGGCCAGGATCGGTGACGGGTTCAAGCGAAACTCCCAGGTTTGCGCCATCTCTAGCGCAGGCGCGCGCCGCCGCGCCAGCGCGGGATTTTCCCAGCGTTTTCAACACGGATACGCCCCATCGAACGGGCGCTTACGAAAACTCCCCGGAGTTGAGCCCCGGGGAGTTCCAGCCGATCAGCTCACGCCGCCAGCCTTGGGATGGAGTCACCGAACGAGCCGGATCAGCTGTCCAGGAAGCTCCGCAGCTTCCGCGACCGCGACGGGTGCTTCAGCTTGCGCAGCGCCTTGGCCTCGATCTGGCGGATCCGCTCACGGGTGACGCTGAACTGCTGACCCACCTCTTCCAGAGTGTGGTCGGTGTTCATGCCGATGCCGAAGCGCATGCGCAGGACACGTTCTTCGCGCGGCGTCAGCGACGCCAGCACGCGGGTGGTGGTCTCGCGCAGGTTCGACTGAATGGCCGCATCGATCGGCAGGATGGCGTTCTTGTCTTCAATGAAGTCGCCGAGGTGGCTGTCTTCCTCGTCGCCGATCGGGGTCTCGAGGCTGATCGGCTCCTTGGCGATCTTCAGGACCTTGCGCACCTTCTCCAGCGGCATGGCCAGCTTCTCGGCCAGCTCTTCCGGGGTCGGCTCGCGGCCGATCTCGTGCAGCATCTGGCGGCTGGTGCGGACGATCTTGTTGATCGTCTCGATCATGTGCACCGGGATGCGGATGGTCCGGGCCTGGTCGGCGATCGAGCGGGTGATCGCCTGCCGGATCCACCAGGTGGCGTAGGTCGAGAACTTGTAGCCGCGCCGGTACTCGAACTTGTCCACCGCCTTCATCAGGCCGATGTTGCCCTCCTGGATCAGGTCCAGGAACTGCAGGCCGCGGTTGGTGTATTTCTTGGCGATGGAGATCACGAGGCGCAAGTTGGCCTCGACCATTTCCTTCTTCGCCTGACGGGCCTCACGCTCGCCCTTCTGGACGGTCTGCACGATGCGGCGATAGTCGTCGATCGGCACGCCCGTCTCTTGCGCCAGAGCCGCGATCTCGTTGCGGATGTCGGTGATCTGGCCGGCGTCGTTGTCGGCGAACTTGGTCCAGCGCACGCCCAGGGCCTTCACCTGGTCGCGCCAGTCGGGGCGCATTTCCTGGCCGAAGTAGGCCTTCAGGAACTCGCCGCGGCTGATGCCGTAGCTGTCGGCCAGACGCAGCAGGCGGCCTTCCAGGACCATCAGGCGCTTGTTGATCGCATAGAGCTGCTCGACTAGCGCCTCGATGCGGTTGTTGTTCAGCTTCAGGGTCTTGAGGTGCAGAACGATGGCGCCCGCGGCGGCCTGGTAGGCGGCGCGGTCCTTCTCGCTCAGGTCCTCGCCCTTCAGCTTCGCGCCGACCAGCTTTTCCTGCAGCAGGCGGAAGGCTTCGAATTCACCGGCGATGGCGTCCAGCGTCGCCATGACGCCTTCGCGCAGCTCGGCCTCCATCGCGCTGATGGTGGGGCCGGCGCCGTCGTCGAATTCGTCGTCGTCGTCGCTCTCGCCCTTGGCGACGGCTTCACCGTCCTCATTGACCTCGGCGGCTTCTTCTTCCTCGGCCGGCGGCGCATTGGCGGCCAGCTCCTCGGCCGCGGCGGCGTTCACGCCGCCATAGGTCTGTTCGAGGTCGATGACCTCGCGCAGCAGGATGCGACCGCCTTCCAGTTCCTCGCGCCACACCATGATGGCTTCGAAGGTCAGCGCGCTCTCGCACAGCCCGCGGATCATCGTGTCGCGGCCAGCCTCGATGCGCTTGGCGATGGCGATTTCGCCCTCGCGCGACAGCAGCTCCACCGAGCCCATCTCGCGCAGGTACATGCGGACCGGGTCGTCGGTGCGGTCGTAGGCGGGCTCCTTGGTCGTTTCCACGACCGCCGATTCCTCGCGCACGGCCACTTCGCCGCCCTCGGCGTCGTCTTCCGACTCGACGACGTTGACGCCCATCTCGCTCAGCATGGCGAGGGTGTCTTCGATCTGTTCCGAGGTGACTTCCTCGGACGGCAGGACCTTGTTCAGCTCGTCCATCGTGACGTAGCCGCGGGTCTTGGCCTGCTTGATGAACTTCTTGACCGCCGCATCCGTGAGGTCGAGCAGCGGACCGTCGCCGGCCGTGGACTCGGGGGCTTCGGTTTCGGCCGTATTAGCGCTCATCTAAATCTCCGAAATCGGCTGCCGCCCCTCTTGCAAGCGGCGGGCCGAAAATGGTGGGCGGCGGCCCGGGATCGAGAGGTCGCGTCAATACGACCCGCAGCCCGCCAATTCGTTCCGTGCAATCTGATCGCGTTTCACCAGTGGCTACGCCTCGTCACCGCCATTGGACGCGCCATGCAGACGGTCGCCGCGAAGGGAGACCTTCACAGCGCCTGCGTGGCGTCGACCGCGGGAACGGCGCGACCACTGAGATTTCCGCACATCGAGGGAGACATCATGATCCGCGTGGGGGGCGCGTTCGTGTTCGCAACGGCCCGGCGATGTCTGTCGTAGCGCGCTAAATCCGCAGGCCCGCAGATGGCGTGCGAGTCGTCCGGTGTCAAGGCGAGGCGCGGAATGGGCGGGCCGACCCGGTCGTTTCGCCGCATCTCACAGACCGGAAGGCGATCCATTGGCAACCGGCGGTCGAGGCGATCCGCAAGTGCTGTTGGAGCAACCCACGGGCGCCCGGCGCTTGCGCCGACTCTCAACCCAGAGTCACCTAGTCGACATGAAGATCCTGGTGGTCGACGATCACACCCTGGTCCGGCAAGGGCTTGCAGCGCTGCTGCGCGATCAGGGCGCGGCGACCGAGGTCGTTCATGCGGGCGATGTGGCGCAGGCGCTGGCGGTGGTCGCCACCCGGGCCGACCTGGACGCCGTGCTCCTCGACCTGCGCATGCCGGGCGCGGACGGGTTCGCGGCCATTGGCGAGATCGGCCGGCGTCGCCCCGAGTTGCCCGTCCTGATCCTGTCGTCGTCCGAAGATCCCGAGGACGTCCGCGAGGCGCTCCACTGCGGCGCGTTAGGCTATGTGCCAAAATCGGCCAGCCCCGAGGTGCTGCTGACCGCGGTGCGCATGGTGATGGCCGGCGAGATCTACGTCCCGTCCCAGATGTTGCGGGCGGGCGAAACGCCCATGCGTGGGCGGCCTGAGCGCGGGCCCCTGCTGGAGCTGACGCCCCGCCAGGGCGAGGTGCTGGAAGCCCTGGCCCGCGGGCTCTCCAACAAGGAGATCGGCCGCAAGTTCAACCTGTCGGAGAAGACGGTGAAGGCCCATGTCGGCGCGATCTTTCGCACCCTGGCCGTCACCAACCGAACCCAGGCCGCCAACGCCGCCCAGGCGGCCGGACTCATTCCGCAGCCACTGCCGTCGGGCTCGCGCGACGGCGAATGAGCGCGGTCACCGCCGCGCGCAGCCTGGCGTGCGACAACGGCTTGTGCAGCAACGGATAGCCGCTGGCCTGCACGTCGCGGATGTTCTCGGGCGAGGTGTCGCCGGTCACCAGGATCGCGGGGACGTCGACGCCCAGCGCTCCATGGATGCGCCGGATGGCCTCGACGCCGGTCTCGCCCCGTAAGCGGTGGTCACAGACGATGACGTCCGGCGCCGGCCGCGCCCGGAGCGCCGCGATCGCCGCTTCGCTGCCGGAGGCCGCGATCACCGTATGGCCCCAGCTTTCGAGCAGCGCGGTCATCCCCACCCGGATCGCCTGTTCGTCGTCGACGGCCAGGATCACGCCGGTGCGCACGTCGGCAAGCACACCTGCGCGGAGCGCCGGCGGCGGGTCGATCCGGGCGGCTGCGGCGCGCGGGACCAACACCCGGAACGTCGTCCCCTGCCCCACCTCGCTCTCCATCTCCAGCGGATGATCCAGGATGGCGGTCAGGCGGCGCACGATGGGCAGACCCAGGCCCAGGCCCTTGGCCCGATCGCGGTCGGGATTGTCGACCTGGTAGAACTCTTCGAACACGGACTCCTGCAGGTCTTCCGGGATGCCCGGGCCCGTATCGCGCACTTCAAGGCAATAGCTGCGCCCGCGACGCCGGCAGCCCACCACCACCCAGCCCTTTTGCGTGTGGCGCACGGCGTTGCTGATGAGGTTGCGCAGCACACGCTCCAACAGGACCGGATCACTGCGGACCCAGGCCGTCGTCGGCACGACCACCAAGTCGATCCCCTTGGCTTCAGCCTCGGGCTCAAGCTCGCGGCAGATCCGGGCCAGCAGGGGCTGCACGGGCATCGCCACGGGTTTGCTCTCGATGACGCCGGCGTCCAGGCGCGAGACGTCGAGCAGCGAACTGAACAGGCCGTCCAGGGCGCCGATCGAGGCGTCCATCTGATCCACCAGCTCGAGCGAGCGGCGGGGCAGCCGGCGACCGCGCATCGCCCCGATGAACATGCCCAGAGCATGCACGGGCTGGCGCAGGTCGTGGCTGGCGGCCGCCAGGAATCGTGACTTGGCCAGGCTGTTCTGTTCGGCCACCTGTTTCTGGGCGCGCAGGTCGTCGGCCAGGGCGGCGTTTTCGAACCTCAGCTTGAGCGCTTCCTCCAGCGTCTCGTTGAAGCGTGAGCCCATGGTCAGCACGCTGGGCAGCCAAAGGCACAGCAGGATGGCGCAGGCGATGTGCAGGGTGTCGCCCTGGAACAGCATCCAGCCCACCACCGAGGGGAAGGGCAGGAAGAAGGTGAGGAACGCCGACTTCAGCGCGCCGGCCGAGCCGATGACGCCGTAGGTGCCGATCACCAGCGATACGATCACCAGGGTCTGCAGGTCGAAGCGCTCGGGCGACAGCAGGAACGGCAGAGCCACGGCCCATGTCAGCCCGCTGACAATGCAGCCGGCGACGAACCAGCGCCCCCACTTGCGCCATTCGGCGACGGGCGGCCGGACCCGGTTGTAGGCCGCCCGCACGCCCAGGCGGACCACCGTATGCAACGCCATGAAGCCCAGCCAGAGCGCCGCGATCGTCGGCGAAAGCGCGTTCTGCCAGATGAGGATACCGGCCAACGTGGTGCTGGCGGCCATGGTCGAGAAGTACGAGGCGCTGTCGGCGTAGAGCATGCGGACCTGCTCGGCGCGGACCTTGTCGGTCAGCGTCGGCGCCGGCTGTTCCCCATCGCGCGCCCCGTCCATGGCGCAAGTTGTACGCCGTGAGGCCGAGCTTCGAAATTGGACTAAAGTCGTAGATCCCTTTCCGCGCCGTCGGCGGGGAAGGTCAGTGCGGCAGCACGGTGGGCGGCGCCATCTCGTCCTGGGTCCAGTCGCTGTTGATCAGGCGGCGCAGGTGGTCGCGTTCCGCCTTCAGCGGGCCCAGGGTGTTGAGGGCGCTGGGGTCGCGGCCGACGTCCTGCAGGGCCGCTTCGACGGCGCGCTCCAGCGCCTCCAGCTGCATCAGGAGGTCGAAGGCCTGGCGCCAAAGGACGCGGGCCCGCTCGCCGCTCTCCTTGAGAAACGGCGCCGACACGCCCGCGCGGCCGGCCTCACGCTCGACCCGGTCCAGATCGGCCTTGGTCACGCCGCTGGCCAGCAGGCGCCGGTAGAGCGCGTCCATCTCCAGATGGTCGGTCTCGTAGCGCAGGCGCACCAGTTCGTGGGCCAGCTTGTCCAGCTTCTCGTCGCCGAAGCCGCGCGAGCCCACCAGCTCGATGGAGTCGTCCAGCAGGGTCAGGTCGTGGACCGCCGCGTGGGCCAGGGCCGCCGACAGCGGCTTCGACGAGGCGCGCAGGCGCTGGGCCGCGTCCTTGCCCTCGGTCGTGGCGCCGGTCAGCACGGGCTTGCGCTTGTCCCAGCGCGCGCGCGACAGCTCCCGGCCCGCCGCCCCCACCGTGTAGACAGGCGCCCGCGTCGGCCACAGGGCCTCGTAGCGGGCCAGCAGGTCTTCCTTGTAGGCCTGAGCCAGGTCGGGGTCGGCGATGCTGGCGGCCAGCTTGCGCAGCCGCACCTTCAGCGCGGTCTTCCGCTCGGGTGTGTCCAGCGGCTCGGCGTCGTCGTGCTCGCGGCGGAACAGGGCCTCGGCGAACGGCGTGGTCTTGGTCAGCTGGGCGCGGAGCGCCGGTGCGCCCTGGTCACGCAGCACGTCGTCCGGGTCCTTGCCGCCTTCCACGATGGCGAACTGCAGGCTGCGCCCCGCCTTCAGCAGCGGCAGCGCCCGGTCGATGGCCCGCGCCGCGGCCTGGCGGCCCGCCCGGTCGCCATCGAAGCAGAGGGTGGGCTCGGGATGGTGACGCCACAGCGCCTCCATCTGATCTTCGCCCAGGGCGGTGCCCATGGGCGCCACCGCCGGGACGCCCGCCCGAATGCAGGCGATCACGTCCATGTAGCCTTCCACCACCACCAGCGGGGGCGCTTCGTCCGCCTTGGCGGCGGCCAGGATCTTACGCGCCTCCGAGAGGCCATAGAGATGGTGGCCCTTGTGGAAGACCACGGTCTCTGGGCCGTTCAGGTACTTGGCGCGCGCCTGCGGATCCATCGCCCGGCCGCCGAAGCTGACCACCCGGCCGCGCGCATCCAGGATGGGGAAGATGATGCGGTCGCGGAACCGGTCGTAGGGCGCCCCGCCCTCTTCCGGCGCCACCAACAGGCCCGCCTCGACCAGCTCGCCCGGCTTTGCGCCCTTGGTGATCAGGTAGTCCTTCAGCGCGGTGCGGTTCGACGGCGAGAAGCCGATCCGGAACCGGGCCCACTCGGCCTCGGGCAGGCCGCGCTTCTCCAGGTAGGCCCGCGCCTCGCGGCCGTGCGGGCGGCGAAGGTCGGCCTCGAACCACTGGGCCGCCAGCTCCAGCCAGTCGCCCAGGCCCTGGCGAACCTTCTCCTGCTCGGCCCCGCGCGGGTCCACCGCCGGCAGCGGCACCCCGGCCTCGCCCGCCAGCCGCTCGACGGCCTCGGCGAAGCTCAGCCGCTCGGTCTCCTGCAGGTAGGTGATCAGGTCGCCGGTCTTGCCTGACGAGAAATCGAAGAACATCCCCTTGTCGTCGTTCACGTAGAACGAGGGGGTCTTCTCCTTGTTGAACGGCGACAGGCCCACGTACTCGCGGCCCTGCTTGCGCAGCTTGACGGTGCGACCGATCACGTCGGACGGCCGAAGCCGCGACTTGATCTCCTCGAGAAAACGTTCGTCGAACCGCCCGACCATCACACCGAGCCTTCACATCTCCCGGCGGCGAGCGCGAGAGAGTCGCAAGCCGCACCCGTGGATGCGCCGATTCCCCTGTGGGCGACCTGTGGGAAACCGTTGGGCTCGCTCGCTGTCAAAAGCGGACGTATGTCGCCGATGATCGGGCCGGCCACTTTCGCTCCCCGTCCCCCGCCGCCTGCGCGGCAGGGGTCGAGAAGCAGGTCGGTCACGACGCGGGAAGCGTGTCGGCCAGGGCCGCCAGCTGCGGCTTGCCCGAATTGGCCAGCGTGCTCTTGTAGGTGGCCACCACGCAGGCGCGGTGCGCCTCGATCATGGTGATGGCGACTTCGCGCTTCAGGCAGGCGCGCTGGGCAGCGGCCCAAACGGCGCGGCTGACTTCCTGGGGAGTCTTGCCGTCCAAAGCCACTTTGGCCGTGCCGGCGGCGGCGGGGGCGGCGATGAGGGCGCTGGCGGCAAGCGCCAGGGCAAACGTGCGCATCATGGTCGTTCCTCGTCTAGCTGAAGGGCGACCCAGTTCCTGTTCATTCCCTGTCCGGACGCGCAGGCTCTTACGGCCGAGCTTTCCGGACGCGCGTTACTTAGTGACCAACGTTCGCATCGCAAGGGTATGCCAACCGGAAAAGGAGCACCCGGTCGCGAAGGCGGACGGCTAGCGACTGAGCCCGCCCTACTTCGCCTTGTCCATCAGCCCGGCGAAGCGCTCGAACAGGTAGAGGCTGTCCGTCGGCCCCGGGGAGGCTTCGGGGTGATGCTGGATGGAGAAGACGGGCTTGTCCTTCAGCGCCAGGCCGGCGTTGGTGCCGTCGAAGAGCGAGACGTGGGTTTCGACCACCGGCTCGGGCAGGCTGTCGCGGTCGACCGTGAAACCGTGGTTCATCGAGACGATCTCGACCTTGCCGGTCGTCAGGTCCTTCACCGGGTGGTTGGCCCCGTGGTGACCCTGCTCCATCTTGACGGTCTGGGCGCCCAGCGCGCGGGCCAGCATCTGGTGACCCAGGCAGATGCCGAAGACGGGCTTGCCGCTCGCCACCAGCTTCTGGATTTCAGGCACGGCGTACTCGCCCGTCGCCGCCGGGTCGCCGGGGCCGTTCGACAGCAGAATGCCGTCCGGGTTGCGCGCCAGGATGTCCTCGGCCGAGGTCTTGGCCGGCACTACGGTGACCCGCGCGCCCACCGAGGTCAGCGCGCGCAGGATGTTGCGCTTCACGCCGTAGTCGACGACCACCACCTCGTACTTCGGCTGTTCGGCCGCCTTGGCGTAGCCGCCGCCTTCCCAGCTCCACAGCCCTTCTTCGTAGACGAAGGGCTGCAGGCACGAGGCGTCCTTGGCCAGGTCCAGGCCTTCCAGGCCCGACCAGGCCTTGGCCTTGGCGGCGAGCGCATCGAGGTCGAAGACGCCGTCCGGATTGTGGGCAATGACGCCGTGCGGCATGCCGTGCTCGCGGATCGCCTTGGTCAGTGCGCGGGTGTCGACCCCGGCCAGGCCGATGACGCCGCGCCGGCTCATCCAGGTCTCAAGATCGCTGTCGGCGCGCCAGTTGGCGGGCCGGGTCGGAAGGTCGCGGAAGATCGCGCCCCGAGCCGCCGTCTCGGCCGAGCCCGACATCTGCTCGATGTCCTCGACGTTCGTGCCGACGTTGCCGATGTGCGGGAAGGTGAAGGCCACGATCTGGGCCATGTAGGAGGGATCGGTGAGGATCTCCTGGTAGCCGGTCATGGCGGTGTTGAAGCACACCTCGCCCACCGCATCGCCCACCGCGCCCACGCCGATCCCCTGCAGGACCGTGCCGTCGGCAAGCACGAGGACTCCGGTGACGCCGGGCAGCAGGTCACGGCTCATGAGGGAGGCTCCTTGTGGGCAAACGGCGCGCTAGGTAGTGAGTCCCGCAGGTGCGGTCAATGCGGCGGGGGGACCTATGACCTATATCGATCCGGATCGCGAGGCCTGGGCCGTCTTCAAGACCCTGCCCAAGGGCCAGCCCATCAACATGCTGAACCTGATCCGCCTCAAGCCGAGGGCCGAATACCCCGCGGATCATCCCGATCACGGCAAGGACATCACCGGCCTCGACGCCTACCGCGCCTATGGACGCACGTCGGCCGAGGTCTTTGCACGCGTCGGCGGCCGCCAGGTCTGGGTTGGCAATCCCCGGGTCATGGTGACCGGCCCGCAGGCCGAGGCCTGGGACCTGGCCTTCATCGCGGAGTACCCCGACGCCGAGGCGTTCATCGCCATGGTCCGAGACCCTGAGTACCGCGAGCACGTCAAGCACCGCACGGCTGGCGTGGCGGACTCGCGGCTGCTTTGCCTCACGCCTCGCGAGCCCGGCGACGGCTTCGGCGAATGACCCCGGGCGTCGCCCTCGACCATATCCTGTTCGGCGCGCCTGACCTTGAAGTCGGCGTCCGCGAGGTGACCGCGCGGCTGGGCGCGACGCCCGCGCCGGGCGGCGTCCATCCCACGATGGGCACGACCAATGCGCTGCTCTCGCTGGGCGGCGGGGTCTACCTGGAAGTCCTGGCGCCTGCGCCCGGCCACACCGAACTCCGTGGATTCGGCCAGCAACTTGCCGGACTCGAGACCCCGGCCCTCGTGAACTGGGCCGCCCGGGCTTCGGACCTTGAGGCCGTGGCTGCGGCGGCGACCGCGGCTGGGCTGGCCCCGTTGGGCCCCGTCCCGGGTTCGCGCCGCACCGAGTCCGGCGACCTCCTCGAGTGGCGGATGCTGCTGATCGGCGGCCACGATTTCGGGACCTTCATCCCCTTCTTCATCGACTGGGGCGCGACCCCGCACCCCTCGATCACCTCGCCGACCGGCCCACGCCTCGTGCGGTTCAGCGTTGCCCACCCCCGCGCCGCCGAACTCGCCGGCCTCTACCGCGCGCTAGGTCTTGAGATCGAGGTGGCCGAGGACGCCAGCCCCCTCTTCAACGCAGAGATCGAAGGCGCCGTCCTCACGGGGCCCTAGCGGCAGAAAACGAGGGAAACTTGTCATTTAGGCCAGCGCTGATCTGAGAGAAACTGACGCCATGCTCGCCCTCCGACCCAACTGCGAATGCTGCGACCGCGACCTGGCGGTCGACAGCCCCGACGCCCGCATCTGCACGTTCGAGTGCACCTTCTGCGCCGAGTGCGCCGAGGTTCGCCTGGCGGGCGTCTGCCCGAACTGCGCAGGCGAGCTGGTCCGGCGGCCGATCCGCCCGGCTGCCGCCCTGGCCCGTTTCCCGGCCTCGACCGAGCGGGTGACCAAGGCTCACAAGGCCTGCGCGGCCTGAGGCGGGTACAGCGCCGCATCCAGCGCCGCGAACAGGGCCTCGACCCGGATGGGCTTGGCGATGTGGCCGTCGGCGCCCGCCGCGGCGGTGGCGGCGCGATCTTCGGCCGAGGTGTTGGCTGACAGCACCACCGCAGGCGTACGCGGCCGGCCCAGAGCCCGCTCTTCGCTTCGGATGGCGCGGATCGCCGATAGGCCGTCGGTGACCGGCATCCGCAGGTCCATCAGCACCGCATCGAAGCCGCCGACCCGCCAGGCCTCCACCGCCTCGAAGCCGTTCTCCACGGTCACCACCTCGACGCCGGCGGCCTCCAGCATCAGCTCCAGCACCTTGCGGTTGGTGGGGTTGTCGTCCGCCGCCAACACCCGCAGCGGCCGGTCAGGGACGGCCCGAACCGGATGGTCGTCGGGCGCGAGGTCGACGCCGCCATAGTCCAGAAGCCCGTTCACGAGCCGATCGAGCTGGCGGCCCGCGGCGCGGATCTCTGAGACCAGGGCGCGCTGGTCGGGCCCCAGGTCGGTGGCGTCCAGAGCCTGGGCCAGCCCGAGCACGCCGTTCAGGGGCGTGCGGAGCTCGTGGCTCATGTCGGAAAGGAACTCGGCCTTGGCGCGATGGGCGGCCTCGGCGTGGGCCAGCGCCTGCTCCAGCGCCTCGGCCTGGCGCTTCATCTCGGTGATGTCGACCCGCAGGCCGATGACGCCTCCGTCCGAAGTGCGCCGCTCCTCGATCATCAGCCAGCGGCCGTCGGCCACCTGCTGCTCATGGCGTTCGCCCGTGGCGGTGGCGAGCTTGGCCTCGCGCGCCGCCAGCCACTCGGCCTCGCGACCGACGGCGTCGGGATAATCCCCCCGCCGCACCCCCTCGCGCAGGGTGTCGATCAGGCGTGCGCCGGGCCGGAACAGGTCGGCCGAACGGTGATAGATCTCGGCGTAGCGCCGGTTCCACAGGATGTAGCGACCCTCGGAGTCCAGAAAGACCACGCCTTCCGGGATCGCGTCGATCGCGTCGCGCAGCCGGCTCTCGGCCAGATCGGCCTGAGCCTGCGCCCGGGCCACGGCGTGGCCGCCGACCAGCCTGGCCAGCCATCGCTGCATCGCGCCCGCTCCACAAGAACCGCCCGTCAGCAAACTCCCCGAAATGGGTTTCGAAACCCTTGCGCCATAAGGGATTGCGTGGGTTCAGACGCGCCCGCATCGCCCGCCCGTGGCGATTGCACACCGATGGGTCCGCGGCGTATGGGCGAGGCCATGCGCATTACGACGGTCGGCCTCGATGCCGACGACACCCTCTGGCACAACGAGACGATCTTCCGCCTGACCCAGGACCGGTTGCGGGAGATGCTGGCCGACTTCGCCGACCACGAGACCACCAACACCAAGCTGGCCGAGGTGGAGCGTCGCAACCTGCGGCTCTACGGCTACGGGGTGAAGGGGTTCACGCTGTCGATGATCGAGACGGCGATGGAACTGGCCGGCGGAGAGCCGCCCGGCCGCCTGATCGCCGACATCCTGGCCGCCGGCCGCGAGATGCTGGCCCACCCCGTCGAGCCCCTGCCCGGCGTCGAGGAGGCGCTGCACGACCTGGTCGACGGTTATCGCCTGGTATTGATCACCAAGGGCGACCTGCTGCACCAGGAACAGAAGCTGGCCGCGTCTGGGATGGGCGAATTGTTCGCGGGCGTCGAGATCGTCAGCGAGAAGGACGCCGGCACCTACCGCCGCGTCTTCGAGCGCTTCGGCACGGGCGCCGAAGAGGCCGTGATGGTCGGCAACTCCATGCGCTCCGACATCCTCCCGGCCCTCGAGGCCGGCGCCTGGGGCGCCTACATCCCTTACCACATCACCTGGGCCCACGAAGTCGCCGACCCGCCGGGCGAGCACCCGCGCTTCGCGGAGCTGGAGAGCATCTCCGACCTGCCGGCCTGGGTGCGCGGACTCAGCTGAACCGCCCCGACGCGGCCAAAGGCTAAGCCGACGTCATTCGCCACGATGTCACAACCGCCGCCGCCCCTCCGTCCTAGGCGCAAAGGACCGGATGGAGGGCGTGGATGCGCGCGTGGGATCGATACCTGGCAGGGGTGATGGCCCTTCTGCTGGGGGCCAACGGGGTGGTGATGCTGGGGGCGTCGCTGGCCTGGTATGACGCCGTGCCGGGGGTGGTCACGACCGGACCGTTCAACCCGCACTTCATCAAGGACATCGGCGCGATCTACGTCATGTGCGGGCTGGGACTGGCCTGGTTCGCGTGGCGGCCGGCCGCCGGCTGGGCGGCCATGGCCACAGCGGCCGCGTGGCTCACGATGCACGCGGCCATCCATGTCTACGACGCCACCTGCGGGTCGAGCCCGCTGGCTGACGTCCAGCGCGACTTCGTAGGCGTCTACCTGTTCGCCGCGATCCCGCTGGCCCTGGCCCTGTTCCGCAAACCCCGCACGATCGGAGCCTGACCCATGCTCAAGACCTTCCTGACCCGCTACCTCGACAAGTTCGAGAAGGCCTTCAACTACGACGCCGGCTACATGCGCCACGTCCTGCGCGTGAAGCCCTGGAGCCTCATGAAATTCAGTCTGGGCACGCAGGCCCTGGACCCGTCGGCCGCCCCGCGCGAGCTGCTGGTCGCCGCCGGCCTTTACGGCACGCTCACCGAGGACTGCGGACCCTGCGTGCAGGTGGGCGTCGACATCGCTGCTGCGAACGGCGTGGACCCGCAGATCCTGCGCGCCATCATCGCCGGCGACGAGCGGGCGATGGGCGAGACCGCCGCGCTGGGCTACCGCTTCGCCCGCGCCAGCCTGGCACGCGACATGGAGGCGTGCGACCCGCTGCGCGACGAGATCGTCCGCCGTTTCGGCGACCCGGCCCTCGTGGCCGTGGGCCTGGCCCTGGTGGCGTCTCGCATGTACCCGACGCTCAAGTACGCGCTGGGCTACGGCAAGACCTGCTCGCGGGTGAAGGTCGCCGGAGAGACGGTCGCGCCCCTTCGGCTGGCGGCCTAGGATGGCGACGATGGATGCGGCCCTGATCGACGGCTTCGAGGCCAATCGCCAGCGTCTCAAGCGGCTGGCCTATCGCATGCTGGGCTCGGTCAGCGAGGCCGAGGACGCCGTACAGGACGCCTGGCTACGCTGGCAGCGGGCGGGCGCCGACGTTGCCGACCCCGCGGCCTGGCTGGTGCGCACGACGACGCGGCTCTGCATTGATCGCCTGCGCGCCGCCAAGGCCGAGCGCGCCGCCTACAAAGGCCCCTGGCTGCCCGAGCCGCTCATCGAGCCCCTCACCGCCGATCCGGTGGAACGGGCCGAGGAGGTGTCCGTGGCCTTTCTGCTGGCGCTGGAGCGGCTCTCGCCCCTGGAGCGAGCCGTCTTCCTGCTGCACGACGTCTTCGAGCAGGACTACGCCGAGGTGGCCGAGACGCTGGACCGCAAGGAGTCGGCCGTCCGCCAGCTGGCCAGCCGCGCCCGCGAGCACGTCCAGACCGCGCGGCCTCGCTTCACCGTCGACCATGACAAGGCGCTGAAACTGGCCGCCGCCTTCGCCGCCGCCAGCGCCACCGCCGATACGAAGGCGTTGTCCGAGCTGCTGGCCGAGGACGCGATCATGGTCTCGGACGGCGGCGGCAAGCGGACGGCGGCGCTACGGGTGCTGGTGGGCCGCGACGACGTCATGGGCCTGATCCAGGGCATCGTGTGGCGCCACGGCGACATGGGCGTGAAGTCTGTCGAGGCGGTGCGCATCAACGGCGCGCCGGGCCTGCTGCTGCAGATGGCCGATGGCCCCGAAACCTTCGCTTTCGAGCCCGACGAGGACGGCCGGATCGCCGCCATCTACGTGATGCGCAACCCCGACAAGCTGCGGCACGTGTAGGATCTCCCACAGGGCCATTCCGCTTCGAATGGGGTATTCATCTCACCAGCCGATATGCTCAAGGGCCGCTGGCAGAATCTGCAGGAACACATCGAAGTCATCCTGCAGCGCTTCGAAGGTCCCGCCGGGTGCGACGTTGGCGTCATAGGCGAATGTCACGTCGCCGCTGTCGTCGATGTAGGCGCGCAGATACCGTTGCTTGCGGTTCCACGCGTTCACCTTGTCGGCCGAGACCGGATCCTTGACGTCGAAGCTGGCGACGAACTGCAGGGCCCGGCACCGACCCTCCGCGCAGTCGTAGAGATCCACGCTGAACTTCACGCCGCCCGCCGTGGCCGATTCCACATAGGGTTCGCCGTCGTCGGTCTTCTGAATCTTGGGCTCGTGGCCCACCGACTTCAGCCAGGCCGAGACCTCCTCGACCGTCATGCCCTTGTCCGAAATCGGACGCGCCTGCGCCGACCCGGCCGCAAGCGCCAGGCAGGCCGCGGCGGCCAGCAGGTGACGGATCATGCCGGGCCTAGAGCTTCGAGAGCTTGCCGACGCCGATGACCGGGCCCGATGGGCCGTCGGGGCTCTTCGAGCCGCCTGGCGGTTCCAGCGAGACGGCCAGCGCCGCGCCGTCGGCCATCTTGGCCAGAAGCTCGGTCGGCAGGGCGATGACCTTGGCCTTGCCGCTCTCGACCAGGCCCAGCGACTTCGGCTTGTCCTGACCGGCGATCAGCCACAGCTCGTGCACCTTGTCGCGCTCCGAGCCTTCCGGCAGCAGCGAGGTGACGATCAGCGACTTGCGGTCGGGGTCATAGGCCGCCACGAAGAGCGGCTGCACGCGGCTGTCCTGGCTGACGACGCTGGCGCTCAGCAACTGGCCTTGCGGCGAGACGGGGACCTGCTTCTCGATCGTGACGGGCGGCTGGTTCACCTGGACCACCACGGCCGCGAGACTGGCGGCGGCGAGAGCGAAACCGCCCATGGCCGAGTTGCGCCAGAACTTCAGGCGGTTCATCAGCGCGCCGTTGTCGTTGGCGGGCAGCAGCCGCTCGATGCGGCGCCATAGCTCGGGCGACGGCGGCGCAGAGGCGACGGAGTCCAGCATGGGGGCCAGGCGATTGCGCCAGGCCTCGACATCGGCGGCGAACGCCGGGTCGGTGGCCATGCGGGTCTCGGCAGCCGCCCGTTCGCGGGCGTTCAGAACCCCCAGCGCGTGCTCGGCGGCCAGGGCTTCGGCTTCGGAAAGATCGGGAGCTTCGCTCATGACTCGAGACAGCCCTTAAGTTTCGCCAGTCCCCGACGAATCCAACTTTTCACCGTCCCCAGTGGCGCATCCATCCGGCGCGCCAGGGCTTCGTACGTCACCCCCTCGAAGAAGGCGGTGCGAATGACTTTTTCCGTCCGGTCGTCCAGCTCGCTCAGGCATCCCTGAAGGCGATTGCTGTCGTCGGCGGCCTCGAGCAGCGCCTCGGCCCCCACAGACCCGTCGGCGATCTCGAGGTCGTCCACCTGTTCGGCGTAAGCCATCGGACCGCGGGCGCGGAGACGGTCGATCGCACGGTTCCGTGCGATCGTGGACACCCAGGTCATCACGCTCGCGCGGGCGCCGTCGAAACGGTCGGCTCGTCGCCAGATGGTGACGTAAACGTCCTGCAATACGTCCTCGCTCTCCTCGCGGTCGGAGAGGATACGGAGGCAGACGCCAAAAAGCTTCGCGGAGGTGGCGTCGTAAAGTTGTCGCAGGGCCTCGCGCTCACCGGCGGCGATGCGGGACATCAGCGTGGAGAGGACGTCTGGCGTCGTGGCTACAGCGGCCAATGGAGGTCCCTGGGGCAAGCGTTCGCGTGCGACGAACTGACACGGCGAAGCTGCCTGTCCGCGCGCGCGGATGCAAGCGTTGGCGTATCAGGGATTGCGCATGATGGTCACCGGCTTGCCCGGCGGGGCCTGGTCGATGGTCATCAGCCGCACCGGTTCGTCGCCCACGACGACGGCCTCGTGCCACTGGTCGACAGCGTCCACCATCCAGTCGCCGGCGCTGGCCTGCCGACTCTGCCCGGTCTCCAGATTGCGCACTTCCAGCCGTCCAGCCAGCACCTGGACCACGCGCGGATAGGGATGCTTGTGCGCCGCCAGCTTGCCGCCGACGGGCAGCTGCGTCTGAGTGATCGTCACCCGCAGATCGCCTGACGGCGCCCGGATGGGCTGACCCGACAGCGTCGCGTCGAGGATCACCGGCGTGCCGACGGTGACGGGCTGGGCCGCGGCCGGGGTGGACAGCACCAGGGCGGCGAGAATGAGAGTTCGCATGCCGCGAGCCTGCCTCACTTCTGCGGCCGCGTCAGCGCCCTCCACCCACTTCGTGGTCCCTCTCCCCATTGGCGTCCCGGAGGAACTGAAGCGGATCGCCCGCTTCGAGTTCCTCACGCGCTTGCGGAGGAGCCCGTAGTCGTGGAGGGGGCGCTGGCCTCCGGCGGGCCTACGCCGCCTGAACTCTCAGCGTGGCCTTGCGGGTGGCGGCGCGTTTTTCCTTGGCGCGCTCCATGCGTTCGGCATGGCGCTCTTCGGCCTGGCTCTTGAGCAGCGGCAGGAGCTCCAGCGCGGCGGCCTTCTGCTTCTCGTCGCCCTGTTCGACCAGCCTCTGCGCGTTCGCCAGCAGGTTCACGACCTCCTCGTCGCTGAGGGTCGGGATTCTCTCCAGCAGGCTCATGGGAACTCCACTTCGACTGCGCCGACGGTCGGCGCTCGTGGGAGATAGAGCGTGAGGCTCCGGTTAGTTGCGTGATTCCACAGAGAAATTTCCGGGAACCAAATCGTGTGTTCGGCTGCGTCGAGAGAGCGGGTTGCGTGACCGGGCGCGGGTCTCTATTGGGGCGCCTTAACCTGAAGTTCTGACCGGCGCCGGCGCGCGTTTTCGCGCGGCCGCCCATTCGCGCGAGACCGATGCCCAAACGTACCGACATCTCCTCGATCCTGATCATCGGCGCCGGCCCCATCGTCATCGGCCAGGCCTGTGAGTTCGACTATTCGGGCGTCCAGGCCTGCAAGGCGCTGCGCGCTGAGGGCTACCGGATCGTCCTGGTGAACTCGAACCCGGCGACGATCATGACCGATCCGAACGTCGCCGACGCCACCTACATCGAGCCGATCACGCCCGAGATGGTCGAGAAGATCATCGCCAAGGAACGCCCGGACGCGCTGCTGCCCACCATGGGCGGCCAGACGGCGCTGAACACCGCGCTGGCGCTCGAGGCCAACGGCGTGCTGGCCAAGTACAATGTCGAGATGATCGGCGCGAAGGCCGACGTGATCGACAAGGCCGAAGACCGCCAGAAGTTCCGCGACGCCATGGACAAGATCGGGCTGGAAAGCCCCAAGTCCAAGGCCGCCCATTCGATGGACGAGGCCCTGGAGGGGCTCGAGCTGGTGGGCCTGCCGGCGATCATCCGCCCGTCGTTCACCCTCGCCGGAACCGGCGGCGGCATCGCCTACAATATCGAGGAGTTCCGCGAGATCGTGGAGCGCGGCCTCGACCTGTCGCCCACCACCGAAGTGCTCATCGAAGAGAGCGTGCTGGGCTGGAAAGAGTACGAGATGGAGGTCGTCCGGGATAAGGCCGACAACTGCATCATCGTCTGCTCCATCGAGAACATCGACCCGATGGGCGTGCACACCGGCGACTCCATCACCGTCGCTCCCGCGCTGACGCTGACCGACAAGGAATACCAGTGGATGCGCCGCGCCTCGATCGCGGTGCTGCGCGAGATCGGCGTCGAGACCGGCGGCTCCAACGTGCAGTTCGCGGTGAACCCCGCCGACGGCCGTATGGTGGTCATCGAGATGAATCCGCGCGTGTCGCGCTCTTCCGCGCTGGCCTCGAAGGCCACCGGGTTCCCCATCGCCAAGGTCGCCGCCCGTCTGGCCGTGGGCTACACGCTCGACGAGCTGATGAACGACATCACGGGCGCCACGCCCGCATCGTTCGAGCCCTCGATCGACTATGTGGTCACCAAGATCCCGCGCTTCGCCTTCGAGAAGTTCCCGGGCTCTGAACCTTACCTCACCACCCAGATGAAGTCGGTCGGCGAGGTCATGGCGATCGGCCGCACCTTCGCCGAGAGCCTGCAGAAGGCGCTCCGCGGCCTGGAGACAGGCCTGAGCGGCCTGGACGAAGTCGCCATCGAGGGCGGCGACGATCCCGAGATGGGCCACGCCGCCATCCTGCGCGCACTGGCCACCCCCACCCCAGACCGCCTGCGCGTCATCGCCCAGGCGTTCCGCGCCGGCCTGACGGTCGAAGAGGTGCACGGCGCCTGCAGCTATGAGCCCTGGTTCCTGCGCCAGCTGGAAGCCCTGGTGAAGACCGAGGAGGCCATCCGCAAGGACGGCCTGCCCGCCGACGCGCCCAGCTTCCGCAAGCTGAAGGCCGCCGGCTTCTCGGACGCCCGCCTGGCGAAGCTGACGGACGCCACCGAGAAGGCCGTCCGCCAGCAGCGCCGCGCCCTGGGCGTGCGCCCGGTGTTCAAGCGCATCGACACCTGCGCCGGCGAGTTCCGCGCCTCGACCCCCTACATGTACTCGACCTACGAGACGGGAGCTCTGGGCCAGGCGCCCGACTGCGAGAGCGATCCGTCCGACCGCAAGAAGGCGATCATCCTGGGCGGCGGGCCGAACCGGATCGGCCAGGGCATCGAGTTCGACTACTGCTGCGTCCACGCCGCCTACGCGCTGGACGAGATCGGCGTCGAGTCGATCATGGTCAACTGCAACCCCGAGACGGTTTCGACCGACTATGACACCTCCGACCGCCTCTACTTCGAGCCGCTGACGGCCGAGGACGTTCTGGAGCTGATCGACGTCGAGCGCGCCAAGGGCGAGCTGATCGGCGTGATCGTCCAGTTCGGCGGCCAGACCCCGCTCAAGCTGGCCAAGCCGCTGGAAGACGCCGGCATCCCGATCCTGGGCACGAGCCCCGACGCCATCGACCTGGCCGAGGACCGCGAGCGCTTCCAGCAGCTGCTGCACAAGCTGCAGATCGCCCAGCCGGTGAACGCCATCGCCCGCACCCGCGACGAGGCCTTCGCCGGCGCGCACAAGGTGGGCTATCCCGTCGTGATCCGCCCCTCCTACGTGCTGGGCGGCCGGGCGATGGAGATCGTCCGCGATGACGAGCAGCTCGAGCGCTACATCACCACCGCCGTCCAGGTGTCGGGCGACAACCCCGTCCTGATCGACCAGTACCTGCGCCGCGCCACCGAGGTGGACGTCGATGCCCTGTGCGACTCCACGGGCGCGGTGTTCGTGGCCGGCGTGATGGAGCACATTGAGGAAGCGGGCGTGCACTCGGGCGACTCGGCCTGCTCGCTGCCGCCCTTCTCGCTGCGTCCCGAGACCATCGCCGAGCTGAAACGCCAGACCGAAGCCATGGCCAAGGCGCTGAACGTGCGCGGCCTGATGAACGTGCAGTTCGCGATCGAGGAGCCGACCAGCGCCAACCCGCGCATCTATGTGCTCGAGGTCAACCCGCGCGCCAGCCGCACGGTGCCGTTCGTGGCCAAGACCATCGGCGAGCCCGTGGCGGCCATCGCCGCCAAGCTGATGGCCGGCAGGCCGCTGTCGGACTTCAACCTGGTCGACAAGCCCTACGACCATATCGCGGTGAAGGAAGCGGTGTTCCCGTTCGCCCGCTTCCAGGGCGTCGACACCATCCTGGGCCCGGAGATGCGCTCGACCGGCGAGGTCATGGGCCTGGACTGGATCCGGCCCGGCGAAGGCCCCGGCCCGGCGTTCGCCCGCGCGTTCGCCAAGAGCCAGCTGGGCGGCGGCACCGTGCTGCCCGCCAAGGGCTGCGCCTTCATCTCAGTCAAGGACGCCGACAAGGACTGGATCCTGGAAGCCGCCCAGATCATTTCGGCCCAGGGCTTCCGCATCCTGGCCACCACCGGCACCGCCGCGTTCCTCGCGGACAACGGCGTGAAGGTGGAGGTGGTGAAGAAGGTCCTGGAAGGCCGCCCCCACATCGTGGACGCGATGAAGAACGGCGAGGTCCAGCTGGTCTTCAACACCACCGAGGGCAAGCAGTCGCTGAAGGACAGCTTCGAGATCCGCCGCACGGCTCTGATGATGAAGATCCCCTACTTCACCACCACGCCCGCCGCGCTGGCCGCCGCCCGCGCCATCGCGGCGGTGGCCGAAGGCCCGCTGGAAGTGCGTCCGCTGCAGAGCTACGCGTGATTAGGTTCTCTCGCCGCGGTGCGGCGGGAGTGGGCCTAAAGCCGAGGCAGCCCCCTATCGCGACCGCCAGTGCGCGCCGATGAACGCGCGCAGGTCGCGGTAGCAGATGACCTCCATCTCCCGGAGCGCGGTCAGCTTCTCGGCAACACCGCCCCGGTCGAACCGCGTACGGGCCTTGGAGACGGCCGCGAGGTAGGCCGCATAGCGCTCGGCGTCTCCCGCCAGCAGGCGCCCGTCGTTGAGCATCGCAAGGGCCATCACCGCGACGACCGCCCCGGCCGTGACTTCCAGGGCCAGCTTGACATCGGTGTCTCCCAGCGCCCGGCCCATGCCCAAGACCAGCACCGCGGCGATCGCGCCGGTGACTCCCGCGGCGCCCAGCAGCAGCCGGCTCAGCATCCTGACCACCGCAGCCCGCTGGCCCGGGGCGCCCAGCGAGGCGCCGAGCTTCCGCTCCACATAATCGATCTGCCCGTCCATCCGCTGCCCGCGCAGCAGCCGCAGCAGCAGCTCCAGCTGGGCCGAGGGCTCAGGCGGCGGCGGCGGGTTCGACCACTCGGGGGCCACCCAGGCCTCGGCGTCGTCATCGACCGGGCCGGCGAGCTTCGGGACCTGGCCGGGCAGATCCTCGGGCTCGGGCAGATGATCCAGCAGACGCCCGCGCGCCATCTTCCACTCGCCCAGCGCGGCATCGTCCGTCATGGCCCGCGACACGAGGTCGAGGTTGGCGAGCACCGCCTGGAAATACAGCGCCCTGACCCGTTCGGCTCCGAACCGCTGGCCCAGCGCGCGGGACTTCGATTTCGCGCCCAACCTGTGGAACCCCATGATCGCCAAGCCCGCGACCACCAGCGCGGCCGCCAGCATCTCCACCGCCCGCTCGGCGCCGATGGCCAGCGGCGAGGCCAGCGCCAGCACCAGACCCAAAGCCGCCACCGCCACCGAGAGCAGACCGAACCTGCGGTCGCGCAGGCCGTGCTGCGTGGCCGGCGGATCGTACTTGGCGAAGAGAGCCCGCAGCTCGGGCCAGTCCAGCACCCGCAGGGCGGTCGGGTGCCGCGCGCCCAGCGCCGCCCGGGCCTCCTTGGTCTGCAGGACGTCGTCGTTCGTCCAGTCGGCCAGGGCGTCCTGGAACAGGCCGTGACGCGCCTCCGCGCTATCGACGCTCCGCCCAGCCATCGCCATCGCTCACGTCCCCCGACCGCCCGCGACCTGCCCGCCGCCCCGCACCACTATAGCTCAAGCCTCGCCGATCACGGCGCCACGGTCGCCAGCGGCCGCACATGCTTCAGCAGCGCCTTGTGGAAAGCCTCGGGCATGGCGAACACCGCGTTGTGCCCGCCGCCCGGCAGGATCGCCCAGGTCTTCGACGGCGCCTGGAGGCGGTCGAAGTATTCGCGAGCCAGGACCGTCGGGGTCTGGATGTCCTCGTCGCCCTGGATGATCACCACCGGGACGGGGATCGGAGCCGGCGCCGCGCGGTCGGTGTAGGTCATCATCTCCCCGTAGAGCCGGCTCACGCTGAACTCGCCGGCCTTGAGCCAGTCGCCGATGTCACCCAGTCCCGCATCGGGCGCCGAGAGCGCCGCGGTGACGGCCTTGGGGTAGAGGTCGCGCTCGCTCGCGGGTGGATGGGCCATCAGGATCTTCCGCTCATCCAGCAGCTCGGCCATGTCGGCGTAGGGCGGCGGGCCGATGGCTTTCAACTGTTCGAGCGCCTTGGTCTCGCCGCGCGCCGTCAGCCGCGCCACCAGGCCGTCGTAGCCCACGGCCTCGTTGGCGGCCATGTCGACCACCTGCCCGGCGCCCACGTAGGCGTGCAGCAGGTCGGGCCGCCGACGGGCGACCTGGACGCCCACGATAGAGCCCCACGACACGCCCAGCACGATCGCCTTGCTTTGCCCCGTGCGCGCCAGGGCGTGCTGGACCACCTCGACGGCGTCGGCCGAGATCCGGTCGATGGACATCGTCCCCGAGCCCTCGGGTCCGTTGCGCCCGAACGTCCGGCCGGCGCCGCGCTGGTCCCATTGCACAACGGTGAAGTCGCGCTCCCAGGGCCGCATCGCGTCGTAGGCGATCAGCTGGAACGCCGCGCCGGGACCGCCGTGCAGGATCACCAGCACCGGGTTGTCGCGATCCTCGCCGCGGATCGAGACCCACTGGTCGATGCCGCCGATGCGGACGAAGCCCGCCTCGCTGATCGCGTCCGGTCCTGTCAGCGCCAGCCGCTCGGCGGCCTGCGACTGGCGCAGCACGCGGTAGCCGGCCAGACCTGCGCCCACGACGACGAGCAGCGCCAACAGTCCCAGCAGGCCCAGCCCAATCTTCCGCAGCATACGTCGCCCCCGCGCTCTCCGCCGGCATTAGACGCCATCGCCGCCGCGGCCGCGAGGGGGGCTATGGCGCGTTCGGGCGACCCTGGCCGGCGTTCAGTCGTCGTCGTCGTGATCCGCGTGGTCCAGGGCGGCATGTTCGCCGCCCTCGCCGGCCTCGGCGTTCGCGTGCGGGAGGAAGGCTTGGGGGTCGATCCGCATCGCGCCCAGCATCGCCGCGGCGACGGCGAGCCCCGCCAGCGGCAAGGCGTAGATCGCGGCTGGCTTCGCGTCCGCGCCGCCGGGATGCCTGTCGCTGGGCTTGCGGCCCGTCACCATCGCCCGCATCAGGTTCTCGCGGGTGGCGAACGACATGAAGACCACGCCGGCCACGTGGACGCCGATCACGGCCAGGAGGCCGTAGGCCAGCTCCTCGTGCAGGTCTTCCCCGCCGCCGGTCAGCAGGGTGATCCCGGTGACCACCGAGCCCGCGACAAGGGCCAGCATCGCCACGACGGCCAGCGCGCCCAGCGGATTGTGCCCGAGTTCGGCCGCTGGCTTGCGCCGCAACAGGTCGCCAACGTGGCTCACGAGCCGCCCGGGTCGCAGGAAGTCGGCGAAGCGGGCGTGCTCCCCGCCCAGGAACCCCCAGACCAGCCGAAACACGATCAGGATTCCAGCGATCCAGCCCGCGGCCTGGTGCCACTGCGCCAGTGCGCTGTCCTCCTCGGACGACAGGAAGGCCAGCACGATCACGGCCACGAGCGCCCAATGAAACAGCCGGGTGGGCAGGTCCCAGACCTTGAGGCTGGCGGGGCGTTGGAGGAGGGTTTCGGTCATCGCATCAATCCCGATCTGTTGGCCCGCCCGCATCCCGGTTAGGCGCGGCCCGCCCCTGCGCCCATGACCTCGATCAATGCGCGCGCTTGGCTATTCGGTCAGAGAGGGCGAGCCTGGGCGCAATCGCCTCTCACTCCCAATCGCAAGGACCCGCCATGGCGCCCCGCCATCTCGAACGCCACATGGTCCAGCGCATCGGCTGGCTGCGCGCTGCGGTGCTGGGCGCGAATGACGGCATCGTCTCGACCGCCAGCCTCGTGGTGGGCGTGGCCGCCGCCTCTCAGGGGCGCAGCGAAATCCTGCTGGCCGGCGTGGCTGGCCTGGTCGCCGGGGCGTTCTCGATGGCGGCCGGTGAGTACGTGTCGGTCAGCTCTCAGGCCGACACCGAGTCCGCCGACCTGGCCCGGGAGCGCGGCGAACTGGCCACCCAGCCGGCCTTCGAGCGCGAGGAATTGGCGAACCTCTATGTCGCTCGAGGCGTCGAACTGGGCCTCGCCCGCCAGGTGGCCGACCAGCTCATGGCCAGGGATGCGCTGGGCGCCCATGCGCGCGACGAACTGGGAATCTCCGAGATCACCACCGCCCGCCCGATCCAGGCCGCGCTGGCGTCGGCCCTGACGTTCTCGGCCGGAGCCGCCCTGCCCTTGCTGGCGGCGCTGCTGGCGCCGCCGCCGCTGATCGTGCCGGTGGTGTCGGCCGCGGCGATCCTGTTCCTGGCCATACTGGGCGCGATCGGCGCGAAGGCTGGCGGCGCGGGCATGGGCAAGGCCGTCGTGCGCGTCACCTTCTGGGGGGCGCTGGCGCTCGCGGCAACGGCCGGCGTCGGCGCCCTGTTCGGCGTGGCCGCTTAGGACTCTTCCTCGTCCTCGGCGGCCTCTTCCTCGGTTCCGGACTCCAGCACCTTCATCGCCTCGTGGAAGCGCTTGAGGGCGCCGATCGAGGCCTGCACGCGCTGGGTAGCGGCGGCGACGTCGCCCTGGGCGCCGTTGATAACCGCCAGGTTGGTGCTGGCGATGGCGTCCGCAAGAGCCTTCAGACAGCCCTTCAGCGCGGCGAAGTCGGCCGCGACGTCCGGCCCCTCTTCGCCGTCGTCGCCGTCATCGATGAAGTCGTCGAGGTGGACCATGCGCGTCTCCGGAATTCCGCCGGCTAAGTGCCGCCGGATGCCGCACAAGTCCATGGCGCATAGCCTGGAGCCATGCCGGCGGCGCCTTCGCGTCCGCCGCGATGGTGCTAGCCTCGTCGAAACGAGAGGGAGGCTAGGCGTGCTGAAGGCCGTGCTGGGGGTGTTATTCGCGGTGACGCTGGCGGGCGCGGCGAACGCGGCGTCGAAGCTGGAGACGATCGAGCTCACCTCGAAACTGGTCCCCTCGCCGGTGAAGGTCGCCGTACTTCTGCCCGACGGCTACCAGCCCAGCCAGAAGCTGCCCCTGATCCTGATGCTGCACGGCGGCGGCGGCGACGAGGGCTTCCTCACCCAGATGCGGCCCATCGTCGACGCGGCCTGGGCGGCGAACGAGGTGGCGCCGGCGGTGGTGGTCACGCCCAACGTCCAGCGCTCGCTCTACATGGACTACAAGGACGGGTCGCAGAGGTGGCAGACCTTCCTTGTCACCGAGATGATCCCCGAGCTGCGCCGTCGCTACGGCCTGTCTGCCGAACGCAGCAAGACCGTGGTCACGGGCATCTCCATGGGCGGCCTGGGGTCTTTGCGCCTCGGCTTCGACCACCCGCAGGTGTTCGGCGGCCTGGCGGCGCTGGAGGCCGGGATCGAGCCGGCGCTCAGTTTCGACGACGTGAAGATGCGCAACCGCTTCCAGCGGAATGACGCGTTCTTCAAATCGATCTTCGGCGACCCTGTGGACGGCGAACTCTGGAAGCGCTCCAATCCGGCCAACATGGTCATCGCCAACCGCGAGGCGATCCTGGCCAGCAAGCTCGCCATCTACATCGAGGTGGGCGACCTCGACATGTTCCACCTGGATGAGGGCGTGGAGTTCCTGCACCGCGTGATGTGGGACCATGGCGTCCCCCATGAGTACCGGCTGGTCCGCGGCGCCGACCACCTGGGCAGGACCATGCAGCCGCGCATGCGTGACGCGCTGAAGTTCCTGGACCGCGAGGTCCTGCGGCCCGGCCCGCCCGATGACAGCTTCGCCGACCGCAAGGCCGCGATCGATCGCCTGCGCCGCTCGATGGGCGTGCCCGACGGCGAGCCGCGCCCTCCCTTCCCTTCGACGAGCCCGGCCCGATGACCCTCCTTCGCCGCACCCTGCTGGCCGCCGCGCCCGCCGCCCTGGCCCTGCCCGCCAAAGCCGCCGACACCGCCGTGCGCGGGTCCAAGGCCTATTCCGAGAGCGCGATGGTCATGACCGTCGGCCTCGACGGCGGCAGCGCCATGACGCTCCGCTTCTGCCGCTTCCCGGTCGAGGGACAGACCTGGCTGTGGTGCCACATCTTCCACGAGGGCCGGTTCTACGCCTTCACCAGCCACGACCTCCCATGCGGCGGCGACCGCCTGGCCGGCGCTCAGGTGGCGGAGTATCGGGCGAGCCCGTTGAAGGCCGAACTGATCCGTGTGCGGCGGGGCGGCGGCGCCCTGCCGGCGGTGCGGCTCTCGGCCGAGCTGATGTTCCACGAAAGCCGCACCGCTCCGCACGGCCCGGGCCGGATCCCAGGCAGGATCAGCTGTCAGTTCCTGGGCGTGAGCCCCCTCGGGGCGCAGGTCCTGGAAGGCCGCGACGAGGTCTACGGCTTCGTCGACGGCGAGGTCGAGATTGGCGGGCGCAAGCTGCGCCTGAACGGCCCGTCCAAGTTCCACGAGCAGCGCCAGGAGGCGCCCCGGTTCGACCAGCCCTTCAACTATGCCTGGCTGGCCGGCGACGGCGCCAACGCCACCACGCTGCTGGGCGCCAAGGGCGCCAGCGGCGGCTGGCAGATCGACGGGGCCGAGACCGCGCTCAGCGATATGGTCCTCGATCCCCCGGGGTCCGATCGCCGCGTGATCTGGAAGTTCAAGAACGGACAGGCTGTGCCTGGACGTCTGAAGGCCTTCGTCCGCTACGAGATTCCCGTCTACGACCGCAAATGGCAGGGCAGCTTCGTGCAGGGCGACGGGCCCGGCCGCAGGGTGGTCGGCGCCGTGAACGACTGGCTGGCCGAGCCCGACATCTATGCCGCGGCGAAGGCGCGAGCCGCCGCCTGACCGCGGCATGATGGGGCCGGGACCAGGGACCCAGCGCCAAGCGCCACCACGGTTGACCCCATGACGCAGGAGGCGCAGACTCCCCTCATCGCCTGACTGAGACAGGCGGCAAGGGCGCGCCCCGGCGGCCCGCGACAAACGCCCTCTCCGCCTCCCGGCCGCATTGGCTGGGGACGGTCTGGACGGGCGCACTTCCGGGGGACGCCTCTGGCGTCTGCCGCAGCCTGGCGTGGAGACCAAAAACTCCACAAGGGATTGCGAGGAAGAAGTCATGCATACCGAACCGCACGCCGGCGATGTGAAACATCACAAGCCGAAACACCTGGCGGAAAAGTTCGAGGGGATGGTCGGCGTCATCATGGTAGCCGCCATTGTCCTCCTCGCCGTCGGGTTCATCTACGGGATCGTCACCACCGGCAGCGCCGACCCCAAGTGGATGCAGTAGCCGTCCCGGGCTGACCTAGAGATCGCGCGCCAGCACCAGGTCGTCATAGGTGTTGGCGCCCACCTGAAACTTCCGCACGCCCGCCTGGGTGAAACCCTGGCGGGCGTAGAAGCCGATTGCGCTGGCGTTCTCGCCGTAGACGCCCAGCCAGAGCCGTCTTGCGCCCCGCGCCCGCGCCGCCTCGCAGACGGCGCCCATCAGGCGCGCGCCCACGCCGCCGCCCTGGAACTTCGACAGCAGATAGATGCGCTTGAGCTCCAGATCGCCCGGCGCGGTCGCCACCGGCAGGTCGGGCGGGCTCAGCATCGCATAGCCGACCAGTCCCCCCAGGTCGTCGATTTCGGCGCCCCAGAAATCGTAGCCGGGCTGGCCCAGCCAGCCGGCGTACCGCGCCTCGCCGTGCTCGTGACGGCAGTGGTACACGATGTCGGCAGCGGGCAGCACCGAGGCGTAGGTCTCGAGGAACGTGGCCTGCCCCACCAGGGCCAAGGCCGCGGCGTCCCCAGGTTCCAGCGGCCGAATATTCAAGATCATGTCCAGCCCTTCCCTCGCGGCGCCCTGTTCCACGTCCCAAGCGTGAGCTACCACTCCAACTAACCAGCGATAAGGGGAGGAACGTCATGGGCGATCGGGTACAGGGCAAGGTGGCCCTGGTCACCGGCGGGGCCAGCGGCATCGGCCGCGGCTGCGCAGAGAAGCTGGCGTCGGAAGGCGCCTTCGTCGTCGTCACCGACATTCAGGACGCCCTGGGCGCCGAGGTCGTCGCCGGCATCAAGAAGGCCGGCGGCAAGGCCGAGTACGTCCATCACGACGTCACCCAGGAAGATGTCTGGGCCGACGTCGTCGCGGGCATCCGGGAGCGCCACGGGCGCCTCGACTTCCTGGTGAACAACGCCGGCATCGGCATCGGCGGCTCCATCCTGGAGATGAAGCTCGAGGATTGGCGCCGCCAGACGGCCATCAACCTCGACGGCGTCTTCCTGGGCACCAAGCACTCGATCCCGCTGATGCGCGAGAGCGGCGATGGCGGCTCGATCGTCAACATCTCGTCGGTCGCGGGCCTGAAGGGCTCGGCCAACCTGGCCGGCTACTGCGCCACCAAGGGCGGCGTGCGCCTCTTCACCAAGGCGGTCGCCATGGAATGCGCCAACGCCAAGGACGGCATTCGCGTGAACTCGGTGCACCCGGGCCTGATCGAGACGCCGATCTGGCTGACCGTCGGCCAGGCCGTGAACCCGCTCGCCAACGCCCCGCCCGACCTGGACGCCATGTCGACCCTGGCCGTGCCGCTGGGCGTCAAGGGCTGGCCCGAGGACATCGCCAACGGCGTGCTGTGGCTGTGCTCGTCCGAGAGCCGCTATGTCACCGGCCAGGAACTGGTGATCGACGGCGGCCTCACCATCCGCTGAGATCGGTTGGCCGGAACGGACTCATCGCGGACGGATCCGCCCCGAGCGTCGGCCGGATCCGTATCGCAGCCATAGCTCATGAGCTGTAGGACGAGCTGGGCATGCGCATGCCGTCAAGTCGACGGGTGTCCGTCTGTCGTCTACAGGCGTGAGCATGACGTCCCTCCCGACCCTCCACGTGATCTTCGGCCCGTCCGGCGCCGGAAAGACCGTCTACGCCCACAGCTTCGCGCGCCGGGAAAAGGCGGTGGCCTTCGTGCTGGACGAATGGATGGCCCAGCTCTTCGCGCCCGACATGCCCCAGCCCATCGAGTACGAATGGATGATCGAGCGGGTTCAGCGCTGCGAGGCGCAGATCTGGTCCGTCGCCGCCGGCGTGCTGGCGACAGGAACGCCGGTGATCTTCGACATCGGCCTGATGCGTAAGGCCGACCGGGCGCGGGTGCGGGAGATCGCCGAGGGGGCGGGGCTACCGCTGACGTTCCACTATGTGACAGCGCCGGCAGAGGTGCGACGCGCCCGTGTGGCCGAGCGCAACGTCGTGCGCGGCGAGAACTTCGCAATCGAGGTCCCACCCGAGCATTTTGACTTCATCGAGGGTGTGTTCGAGGCGCCTGATCCATGGGAACTCGAAGGCGCGATCATCAGCGAAAGCAACTGACAGGCGGACGGGGCATGATGCGGGTTGCGGCGTTTCTGATGGGGATCACGATGGCGACAGCGGCCAACGCGGCGGAGCGGTTCCCCGAGCTCAGGCCCGAGCAGATGACGCCGGCGCAGAAGCAGGTGGCCGACGCGATCGTCTCGGGCCCCCGCGGTTCGATCCGCGGTCCCTTCAACGCCTGGCTGCGCAGCCCAGAGCTGGCCGACCGGCTGCAGAAGGTGGGCGAGCACATCCGCTACAAGTCCAGCCTGCCGCCGCGCCTGAACGAGTTCGCGATCCTGATCACCGCACGGCACTGGAACGCCAAGTTCGAATGGTACGCCCACTACCCTCTGGCGATGCAGGGCGGCCTGAGGCCCGAGGTCGCGGCCGATCTGGCCAAGGGGCTTCGGCCCCGCGGCATGGCCGAGGACGAGGCCGCGATCTACGACTTCTGCATCGAGCTGCGCCGCGACCGGAAGGTCAGCGACGCGACCTACGCCCGCGTCCAGAAGCTGTTTGGCGACCAGGGCGTCGTCGACCTGATCGGGGTCAACGGCTATTACGATCTGGTCTCGATGACCCTCAACGTCGCCGAGGTCGCGACGCCTTCGGACGGCGCGTTACCCCTGCCCGACCTGGACTAGGCGACCGGCGGAAACAGGTGTGCCGGCCAGGTGGCGTCGGCGGCGCGGTGGTAGGCCTCGCGGCGGGTGAGTCGGCCGTTGTAGTCGCTGAGCACCGGATCGTCGGGCAGCACCTTACGGTAGATCAGCTGCGAGATCGTGCCGCCCAGCACCACGTCGGCCGCGCTGAACCGCTCGCCCAGCAGCCAATTCCGGCCCTTCAGCGCCATGCTCAGCACGCCTACCATGTCGTCGAAGGTCCCGAACCCCGGCCCGAACCCTGGCAGGTCGATCGACTGTTCGTGCAGGTAGGCCACCGGATCGACCACGGCGGTCGAATAGACCATCCACTTCAGGTAGGCGCCGCGGTCCGGATCGTCGATCTTCGGCGCCAGGGTCCCGTAGCTGTAGCGGTCGGCCAGGTAGATCGCGATCGCCGGATTCTCGCTGACCACGACATCGCCATCGGTCAGGGTCGGCACCTTTCCGGCGGGATTGAGCTTGAGGTACTCTGGGTCCTTCTGCTCGCCCTTGCGGATGTCCACGATCCGCACGTCGAAGGCGGCGCCGATCTCCTCCAGCATCCAATAGGCGGTGAACGCCCGACTGGCCGGCGAGTGGTAAAGGGTGATCCCGCGCCTCGCGGCCATAGCATTCTCCTCGTCGCGTACTTAGCTAAGGCGCGCAGGTCGCGCGGCCAAGCGCCGCCTCGGTCCTTCGGGCCGAAGACCTACCTACCCGGTCTTGCTTTTTGCGGCGCACAATCCTAGCATCTCTGCCCCCGGGACGCGTGCGCCCGCGGCCGGGTTGGGGATCCACCAAGGCGAACTTCGAGTCACGATGGAAAAAGTTCCGATGACCGCCGAGGGCTACAAGGCCCTCGACGAAGAACTGAAGCGTTTGAAGACGGTCGAGCGGCCCGCCGTGATCGGCGCGATCGCCGAGGCGCGAGCTCACGGCGACCTGTCGGAGAACGCCGAGTACCATGCTGCGAAGGAGCGGCAGGGCTGGATCGAGGGTCAGATCGCCGACATCGAGGATCGCATGGCGCGCGCCCAGGTGATCGACGTCTCGAAGCTGTCGGGAAGCCAGATCAAGTTCGGCGCGACCGTCTCGGTCGTGGACGAGGACACCGAGGAAGAAGCTCGCTACCAGATCGTGGGCGAGCACGAGGCCGACGTGAAGCGTGGCCGCGTCTCGATCACCTCGCCGATCGCGCGTGCGATCATCGGCAAGGAGAAGGGCGACGTCGTGGAGGTGATCACCCCCAGCGGCGGCAAGTCCTACGAGATCACCAAGGTGGAGTGGGTCTGATCCACGCCTGATGGCCACCGGCGGGCGTCCCCTACGGATCTGGGCCGTTTCCGACGGCCGCGCCGGCATCGAGGCCCAGGCCCTGGGCCTCGCGGAAGCCGTCGCTCGCCTGCGACCGGCCCACATCGCCACGCGCCGGATCGGCTGGCGGGCCGGGCTCGGCCGGCTGCCTTGGAGGCTGATCCCGCCCGCAGCCCGCGCCGGCGACCCGATCGAGCCGCCGTGGCCCGACATCTGGATCGGCGCCGGACGGGCCACTCTCCCGCTCTCGACGCGAATGCTCGAATGGGCCGAGGGCAAGACCTTTGTCGTGCAGACCCAGGACCCGAAGGCGCCGCTCGAACGCTTCGACCTGGTCGTCCCGCCCGAGCACGACGGCCTCATCGGCCCCAACGTCTTCCCCATCCTGGGCGCGCCGAACCGTATCAGCCCCGAGAAGCTGGCCATCGAGCGGGCGCGCTTCGCCGAGCGTATCGACCCTCTTCCGCGACCGCGCGTGGCCGTGATCGTCGGGGGCCGGTCCAAGGCCCATGACCTGCCGCGTCAGGCCGCCCTCGCGATAGCGGGTCGGATCGCAGCCGGCGTCGAGGCCGCCGGCGGCTCGATCCTGCTGAGCTTCACCCGCCGCACGCCACAGGCCGCCCGCGAGGCCATGACCGCCGCGCTCGCCCACCTGCCGGGCATCATCTGGGACGAGACAGGCGAGAACCCCTACTTCGCCTTCCTGGCCGCCGCCGATGCGATCCTGGTGACCGAGGACTCGACCAATCTGGCCACGGATGCGGCCGCGACCGGCGTCCCGCTGTTTACCATTTCGATCCCCGGCCACAGCGCCAAGCTGAGTCGTTTCCAGGAGGCCCTGCGCGCCCGTGGAATCGCCCGGCCCTATGTCGGCGACCTGACGGGCGAAGCCTATGAACCGCTTGCGGAAACCGACCGCGCAGCCCGCGAACTGTTGCGCCGATACGACGGATCGCCCTGATCGGGGCAATAAAGACAACCGTGAGCAATGGTTTCTTGCCCGGTTCGCCTGTCGCGGTAACCTTAGCTAAGGAATTATGAGTAGCCTCCCGACAAGGGACGCAACCGAATCGTTTTGGGGGCCGCACAGTGGCGACTTACTTTTTCAACGACATCACGGCGGAACAGGCGCTGGCGTACAACGCCGGCACCGACCAACTGATCTTCCAGGGCGATCTTTCGGCCTCCCAGGTCTCGGTCAGCTTCGTGCCGTTCACGATCAACACGCCGGACTACATCATCATTTCCACGCCCACGCGGTCGGTGACGTTCTCCGACCCGGGTCCCCGGAACGAAACCGACTTCCTGCTCCCCGACGGTTCGCTGCTGCGCATCGGCACCACGGGCAACGACGCCTTCACCGGCGGCGGCCTGCGTGACGGCCTTTACGGCGGCACGGGTTCCGACACCCTGGACGGCGCGGGCGGCAACGACCTGCTGCAGGGCAACCAGGGCGATGACAGCCTGGTCGGCGGCTCGGGCGACGACGTGATCTACGGCGGTCGCGACAACGACACCATCTCGACGGGCACGGGCGGCACGGCCACCGTGTTCCAGTTCGCCCAGGGCAACCTCGGCGACGACGTCATCACCGGCGGCACGGGCCGCGAGCTGCTGCTGGGCGGCCAGGGCAATGACAGCATCGACGGCACGGCCGGCGGCGGCGACTTCCTGCTCGGCAACCTGGGCGACGACAGCCTGACGGCCGGCTCATCGGCCGACACCGTGGGCGGCGAAGGCGGCAACGACACCATCACGGGCGGCGGCGGCGCCGACTCCCTGGCTGGCGGCGACGGCAACGACGTCATCACCGGCGGCACGGCCAGCGACACCATCGACTCCGGCGAAGGCGACGACGTCGTTACGGCCAGCACGGGCGCGAACATCATCGTGACTGCGGGCGGCAATGACGTCATTACGGCCGGCACCGGCGCCGACTACGTCGACAGCGGCTCGGGCAACGACAGCATCGGGGCCAGCGACGGCGCCAACACCATCATCGCGGGCGTGGGCGACGACAGCATCACCTCGGGCATCGACGCCGACAACATCACCTCCAGCGACGGCCACGACACCATCGCGGCCAGCGATGGCGACAACGTCATCAGCGCTGGCATCGGCAACGACCTCGTCAGCTCGGGTTCGGGCAACGACAACATCACGCTCAGCGACGGCGACGACACGCTGACCAGCGGCGCGGGCGAAGACACCGTCGACGGCGGCACGGGCAACAACAACATCACCCTGGCCGGCGGCGGCACGGTCAGCACCTCCACCGGGGCCGACACGATCTCGACCGTAACGGCTGCGATCATCAGCTCCGGCGGCGGGGCCGACATCGTGACCTCGGGCGCCGGGGCCGACAATGTCAGCCTGGGCGACGGCGCGGACACCCTCACCGATACCGGCGGCGCGAACACCGTCCTCGGCGGCGCGGGCGACGACAGCATCACCACCGGCGCGGGCTCCGACATCATCGACGGCGGCGAGGGCATCAACACGATCGTGGCGGCTGGCGGCAACAACAGCATCACCAGCGGGTCGGGCAACGACAACATCAGCGCCACCGCCGGCAACGACACCGTCAACTCGGGCGCGGGCGACGATACGATCAGCACGGGCGCCGGCCTGGACATCATCAGTTCGGGCGCCGGCAACGACCGGATCACCTACACCAACCGCGGCTCGATCCTGGCCAGCGACGGCGACGACACCGTGGACGGCAGCGCCAGCACCGTCGACAGCATCATCGACGGCAACAACGGCATCGACTCGATCAGCAGCGGAACGGGCGCGGACACCATCACCGGCGGCGCCGGCAACGACACGATCACCGATGCCGGGGGCGCCAACAACATCTCGGGCGGCGAAGGCAACAACGTCATCACCGCGGGCGGCGGCGCCGACACCCTGTCCACCGGATCGGGCAACGACACCATCACCGGCGGAGCCGGCGGCAATCTCATCGACGCGGGCAGCGGCAACGACTCGATCACCGGCGGCGCCAATGCCGACAACATCACCGGCGGCCTCGGGGACGACACGATCACCGACGCGGGCGGCGCCAACACCATCGTCGCCGGCGAAGGCGCCAACAACATCACCGGCGGCGCCGATGACGACGTGATCAGCGCGGGATCCGGCAACGATACGATCGACGGCGGCAACGGCGCCAACTCGATCAACGCCGGCGAAGGCAGCAACCAGATCACGGGCGGCACGGGCGCCGACACGATCGTGTCGGGCGCCGGCGGCGACGTAATCACCACCCTCGGCGGCGCCAATTCGGTAAGCGCGGGCGGCGGCAACGACACCGTGACGGGTGGCGGCGGAACCGACAGCATCACCGGCGGCTTGGGCGTGGACAGCCTGATCGGGGCCGCTGGCGCCGACACGTTCTTCTTCAGCGCGGGCGACACCGGCCTGAGCCTGGGAACGGCCGACAGCATCGGCAGCTTCGACTCGTCGGATCGTTTCGAATTCGGGCTCGCGGCCGGAAGCGGGACCAACTACGCAGCTGAGGCGACCGTCGCGGACTACGCGACTGCGCTCGCGGCCGCAAACACCGCGATGGACGGCACGGTCATCTACGCCGTCTACGACATCGGCGCCGACCTCGCCGTCTTCGTGGACACCAACGGCGATGGCACTGCAGATCAGTCGATCATCATCGTCGGCGGCGATCTTGCGGACATCAGCGCGGCCAACTTCATCTAGCTAGGCCGACAAAATCGTACAGCGAGGGCCGCCCTTCGGGGCGGCCCTTTGCGTTTGGGGCCGCATCGGGTCATGTGAGGCGGATGATCCTCGCCATCCTTCAGGCCCGCATGAGTTCCTCGCGCCTGCCCGGCAAGGTGCTCAAGCCGCTGTGCGGCCGCCCGATGGTGCTGCGCCAGATCGAACGGCTGTCGCGCTGCCGCCGGCTGGACCGGCTGGTGGTCGCCACCAGCACTGAGACCTCTGACGACCCCCTCGCTGCGGCGATGACCGCGGAGGGCGTGGCGGTTCACCGCGGCCCGCTGGACAACGTCCTGGCCCGCTTTGTCGGCGCGCTCGACGCCCATCCCGCCGACCACGTCGTGCGCCTAACCGCCGACTGCCCGCTGACCGATCCCGTTGGCGTCGACGACACCATCGCGCTGCACCTGGAAAGCGGTGCCGACTACACGTCGAACACCCCCGACACCTTCGCCTTTCCCAAGGGCCTGGACGTCGAGGTCGTCACCGCGCCAGCCCTGCGCCGCGCCGCCGCCGAGGCGACAACGGCCGAGGAACGCGAGCACGTCACCTGGGGCCTCTACAACGGCGACCACGGCTACAAGACCGCCTGGCTGAAGAGCGCGCACGCCGACGACGGCGACATCCGCTGGACCGTCGATACGCCCGACGATTATGCCTTCGCCGTCGCGGTCTACGAGGCGCTCTACCCCGGCAATCCGGCCTTCACCTCGGCGGACATCCGCGCGCTATTGGCCGCGCGCCCCGATCTTGCCCAGTTCGGAGGCCATCGGCGGCTATGACCGGCCCACGCATCCTCTTCGTCGTCGACGCCGGCCCCGCCGTGGGCGGCGGCCACGTCATGCGCTCACTGACCCTGGCGAAGGCGCTGGAGGCCCAGGGCGCGACCTACGCCTTCGTGGGTCCGCCCGCGGTCAGCGACCTGCTCGACACCTACGCGCCCGACGCCGCCCGCATCTCCGCCGAGGACCTGGCGGCCGCTGCGGTCCGCGAGTCGTTCGATGCGGTGGCCTTCGACCACTACGGGCTGGCCGAGCCCGACCATCGCACGATGGCCCAGGGGCGCCCGACCCTGGTGGTCGACGACCTGGCCGACCGCCCGCTGGGCGCCGACATCGTCGTGGACGCCGGACCCGAGCGGAAGGCCGCCGACTACCAGGGCCTCGTGCCCGAGACCTGCCGCCTGCTGCTGGGCCCGAGTTTCGCCGCCGTGCGCCCGGAATTCGCCGCCCTGCGGGGCCCTGCCCTGGCTTGGCGCGGCGAGCCGGTGCAACGGATCCTGATCAGCATGGGCCTGACCGACGTTGGCGGGATCACCAGCCGTATCGTCGAGATTGTCCGGCGGCGCTCGGGCGAAGCCGGCCTCGACATCGTGCTCGGCGCGGCCGCCCCCAGCCTGCCGGGCCTGACCAAGATCGCGCGGCGCGACCCCCGCCTGATGCTGCACGTCGACACCCCGCACATGGCCCGCCTCACGGCCGAGGCGGACATCGGCGTCGGCGCGCCGGGGTCGACGACCTGGGAGCGCTGCATCCTGGGCCTGCCCTCGGTGCTGGTCGTCCTGGCCGAGAACCAGCGCCCGGCCGCCCGCGCCATGGCCGACCGCGAGGCGGCCCTGGTGGTCGACGTGGGCGATCCCGAGTTCGACAAGAGCTTCGACCGGGCGCTGTGGAACCTGTTGCGCGACGCGGATCTGCGCCGCGACCTGGCCCGCAAGAGTTCCGAGATCTGCGACGGCCTGGGCGCCGGCCGCACCGCCGAGACATTCCTGAAGCTGATCGCGGCGCGCGCCGGCTGAGCGCCGCGTCCCGCCTCACCCTGAGGGTGCGACTTTCTCGTATCCTTAACCGAGTGTTTTCTTCCGCGGTCCAAGCATGGCCGCATGCGATCCCTGCGCGAGATTCGTGGCCTGAAGTACCCCGACGAATTCGTCGTGCGGCACTTCTTCAAGCGTGGCCTCGGCGAACGGACCGGCCGCGTGCTCGAATTGGGCTCCGGGACCGGCAACAACCTGTCGCTCTACCAGACCTGGGACTGGACCTGCGTGGGCGTCGACTACGACGCCGGCGCGCTGGCCGATGCGCGGCATAACCTGGGCGAGGGTCCCGAGTTCATCCAGGCCGATCTGTCCAAGGGCCTACCCCCGCTGACCGGCCCCTTCGACGCCCTGATCATCCCGAACCTGCTCTGCTACCTGACGCTCAACCAGGCCAAGGCGGTGCTTGGCGGATTGAAGCCGCTCCTGGCGGCCGGCGCCGAGGTGTTCGTCCGCACCCGCCTGGTCGACGACTACCGCTACGGACGCGGCGTCGAGGAGGAGCCCGACGGCTTCCGCCTGGCCACGCCCGAGACCGGCGAAGCCGGCCTCTTCAACCGCTTCTACACCCAGCACGGCCTGGTCGACCTTCTGGTCGAGACCCTGGGCTTGACCGATCGCAATGAACTGGCCGTCCGGTTCGACAACCTTCAGGCGGGTCGGCGTGTGCCCGGCAACAGCGACCTGGTGGTCTGGGGGAGGGTACCGTGAGTCGGGTGAAGATCGTCGGCGGCGGCCTGACCGGCATCCTGGCCGCCTTCCAGGCGCACGCCATGGGCGCTGTCGACATCGAACTGCACGAGCGGTTCGACAACCTGGGCGGCGTGGCTCTGCCCGACGTCCGCAACGGCCTGGAGATGCGCGAGGGTTGCATCTACTTCGGTCCCGGCACGGACCCGATCCGAGCGCTGCTCGAAACCCACGGCCTGGAGTTCCAGGACTTCGACAATCGGTTCGGCTCACTCTCGCCCGGCGACGTCTACATCGAGGACTTCGGCGGCCCCGGGTTCGCCTGCGCCGACATTGCGCTGACCGCCCCCGTCGGTCCCAGCCTGGCCGACCGCCTGGACTGCTATCCGGCGGCGATGCGCGATCCGCTGGTCCGCTATGCGCACTGGCACCTCGGCTGCGACCTCTCGACGGTGCATGAAAGCGCCGCGACCCCGCTCGCGATCAACCGCAGCTATCCGGTCGGCGCCGACCTCGAGACCCTGGCCGAGGCGAAGAGGACCAACCCGCTGGCCAATGAGCTGCTGGCGATCCCGCGCCATCTCTGGGGGCATACGAACAACCTGCAAGCCAGCCTGCCGGTCGGCGGGTTCCCTACCCTGCTCCGTGGCTGCCGCAGGGCGCTGGAGGCGATCGGCGTGACCATCCACGAGCGTGACCTGGTCTCGCCGCGTCAGGCGCTCGCCGAACATGCCGGCGAAGTCCTGGTCTGGGCCGCCAATCCGACGCCCCTGTTCAAGGCCGCCGGCGTCCCCGTGCCCCGGCTGCTGCCCAAGAGCTTCGCCACCTACACCTTCGAGGCCCGCTGGACCGGCGCCCTGCCCTTCTACGTCCAGAACTTCACGGCAGAGGGCAGCTGCTTCCGCGTCTACGTCTACGAGAGCGGCGGCAAGACCCTGTTGACCGCCGAGTGCGTGGCCGAGGACGGCGGCGACGAGCTGAGCTGGGACATCCATCGCCTGCTGAAGGGCTTTGAGGGCGACCTCACCCTGGGCGACCTGCTGGCCGCGTCGATCAAGCCGCGCTGGATCTACCATACGGTCGACGCCATCGAGCGCCTCACCCAACTGCGCGCGACGCTGGCCGAGCGCGTGGGCCCAGCCTTCGTGGCGGGGGCCTGGGAGCCCTATGCCAAGGGTGAGAAGTTCGTCGAGATGGACGCGGCGCTGTCGGCCGCGCTGGGCGTGTCGAAGGCCAAGGCCGCCGCCTGATGGCCCCGCCCGCCGCAGGCAGAACCGCGGCCATCATGCAGCCGACGTACCTGCCCTACCTCGGCTACTTCCACCTGATCGCCGCCTCCGATGTCTTCGTGTTCCTGGACGACGTCCAGTTCGCCCGCCGCTCGTGGCAGCAGCGCAACCGCATCTGGGGCGCCGCCGGGGAGGTGATGCTGAGCGTGCCCGTCCAGAAGACCGACCGCGACGCGAACATCAGCGAAATCCGCCTCTCCGACGCCGAGCCGTGGCGGGAAAAGCACCTGAACTCGATCCGCCACACCTATGCAAAGCGTCCATTCTTCGCCGAGGGCATGGCTTTCCTGGAAGAACAGTTCGCGCAACCCGCCGACGGCCTGGGCGACTTCAACTGCGGCCTCATCCAGGCGGCCGCCGGCCGGCTCGGCCTTGAGCGCGAGTTCGTACGGGCCAGCACCCTGGGCGCGCCCGGCCAGCGCTCGGACCACCTCCTCGCCATCTGCCGGTCGGTGGGCGCCACCGACTATCTCTCGCCGATGGGCAGCCACGACTACATGGAGGACGACGGCGTGTTCGCCGCCGCCGCCTTCCCCGTGCGCTTCCAGGGGTTCGTCGAGATCGCCTACCCCCAGGGCCGTGAGCCGTTTACGCCCTACATGGCCTTCATCGACGCGGTGATGAACCTGGGCTGGGCCGGCACAGCCGACCTGATCGGCCGGATGCAGGCGTCACGCGGCGCGTGATCGGTTCGCCTGGGTCCCGCTGTAGACGAACGCGGCGTCGTCGAGATCGATGACCGGGAGTTCGTCCTTCTCGCGCCAGTAATCCTGACTGTGCTGCCATTCGGGCTTGTCGCCCCGCTTGGGGAGCAGATGCATGCCGCGCATCAGGTAGCCCGGGTTGAAGTTCTCGGGGTCGATCCACGACAGCAGGGGCATGTCCTTGTCCTGCGGGCGCAGCGCCACCTCGACCTTCCGGGCCCCCTTCTCGTCCATGTGGTGGAGCAGCCGGCAGACGAAGTCGGACACCAGGTCGGCCCGCAACGTCCAGCTGGCCCGGAAGTAGCCGAACACCCAGACCATGTTGGGCACGCCGGTGAACATCATCCCGCGATAGGTGACGGTGTCGCCGAAGTTGAGCGGCTTGCCGTCGATCACGAAGTCGATATCCCCCAGGGCGTTCAGGTTGAAGCCCGTGGCCGTGACGATGATGTCCGCTTCGAGCGTCTCGCCGGACTTCAGCAGGATGCCTTTCTCCGTGAAGCGCTCGATCTCGTCGGTGACCACCGAGGCCTTGCCGTCGGCGACCGCGCGGAACAGGTCGCCGTCGGGAACGAACGCGATCCGCTGGCGCCATGGCCGGTAGCTGGGCGTGAAGTGCTTGGCGGTGACTTCAGGGCCGACCAGCGAGGAAACGCCCGCCAGCAGCTCCGCCTTCACGGCCTCAGGCTCCTCGAAGGCGCGGCGGGTGAACAGGTCGCCATTGTACAGCTGCTGGCGCCGGACGATCTCGTGGATCCAGGTCTCGTCCACCTTCAGCAGGCGCAGCTGGTCGGCGATGTCGATCGCGTTGCGGCCGGGGATGAAATAGGTGGGCGAGCGCTGCAGCAGGGTCACGTGCGCGCAGTCGTCGGCAATATTGGGCAGCAGCGTCGCCGCCGTCGCGCCCGAACCGATGATGACCACCTTCTTGTTCTTCAGATCCAGGTCGGACGGCCAGGTCTGCGGATGGATGATCTGGCCCTTGTAGTCGGCCATGCCGTCCCACTCGGGCGTGTAACCTTCGGACTGGCGATAGTAGCCCTGGCACATCCACAGGAAGCCTGCGGTGAAGCGCAGCTGTTCGCCGGTGTCGGTGCGCGTGGCCTCGATGGTCCAGAGGTTGTCGTCCGACGACCACTCGGCGCGGTCGATCCGGTGGCGGTAGCGGATGTGGCGCCCGAGGTCGTTCTCCTCGATCACCTCGCCCATGTAGTTCAGGATCTCTTCGGCGGTGGCGATCGGCGGGCCGACCCACGGCTTGAAGCGGTAGCCGAAGGTGTAGAGGTCGCTGTCCGAGCGGATGCCGGGATACTTGTGGGTGAGCCAGGTGCCCCCGAAGCTCTCCAGCGTCTCCAGCACCACGAAGGACTTGTCCGGGCATTGCCGGGTCAGGTGATAGGCGCCGCCGACGCCCGAGATTCCCGCGCCCACGATCAGGACGTCGAAGTGCTCGGCCGCAGCCGCTTGTGACGCGCTCATTCCAGCAACCCTCCCAGTCTGTGTTTCGCGGCAGATTCTACGACCCGCCCACGCCGACCTTGATCTGAATCAAGATAAGTTATCAACGATAACTCACTTTAGCGTCGGCGTGGAGTCTTCCGTCCCGTGGTGAGCTTGTGGCCCACCTCGCGGCGCACTCTGGGACGAAAGCAGTCGGCATGGGTGTCCCAGAAGGCGTCCACCACGGCGCGGTCCTTCTGCGCGAGCCAGCGCAAGGCCCACGACACGGCCTTCTCCACCATGTCGTCGCGGTCCTCGGCCAGCCGCAGGCACAGGGCGAAGGTGCGTTCGGGATCGGGCCGCACGGCGTTGCGGCCCACCGTCGCCACTAGGGCCGCGCGCCGCAGCCAGCGGTTCTCCGAGCGGGACCAGGCGTCGAACAACGCGTCCGGCAGCTGTCCCTTGGCCCAGAGAGCTCCAGTGAGGACCGTCCCCAGACCGTCCACCGCGTACCAGGATGCGGTGCGGGCGGCGAAACCCTCGATCTCGTCCGCGCCGATCGCCGCGAACGCGCCGGGGTGATGTCGGATCAGCTCGTAGGCGACCCATTTCTGCTCTTGGGCAAGCAAGCCCTCGGCATGCCGCGCGGCCCGAAGAACCTCTGCGGCCGGCCAGTCTCTAAGAGCGCGGGAAATCCCGCGCCGTCTCGCCCGCAGGATCGGAGTCGTGAGCCGCGCTTTCGGATCGCCCGGCTGCGGCGCGACGATCTGTTCGGTTATGGCGGCGATCTTCGCGTTGTCGTCGAGGTCCATGACCTCAGGCTAGCATGTCCCAGGCCAGGGGCTCGCCTCGCGCCAGGTCGCGCTTGGCGGTGCGGCCCAGCACCTCTTCGAAGTGGGCGGGCGGCAGGCCGTTGCCGGGCCGGATCGAGCGGACGTTGGCGCGGGTCAGCGGCTGGCCGGCCTTCACGTCGGCGGTGACGTACAGCGAGCGGCGGAACAGGAGGCTGCCCCGCTCCGAGCCCAGCACGTCATAGTGCGCCTGACCCAGCGCCGCCCAGGCGGCCTTGGTGTCGTCGCACAGGGCCTTGAACTCGTTGGGTTCCAGGCTGAACGCCGCATCGGGCCCGCCGTCGGCGCGGGCCAGGGTGAAGTGCTTCTCGATGACGCTGGCGCCCATCGCCACCGCGGCCACCGAGGCCGCCGTGCCCGGCGTGTGGTCGGACAGTCCGATCGGGCAGTCGAACCGCTGCGCCATGTCCGTGACGGTCCGCACATTGGCGTCGGCGAAGGTGGCCGGATAGCTCGACACGCAATGCAACATCACCACGCCCGGCGCGCCGGCGGCCAGCGCGGTGTCGCGGGCGGTCTGGATCTCCGCCAGATTGGCCATGCCGGTCGAGATGATCAGCGGCTTGCCCTTGGACGCCGCGTAGCGGATCAGCGGCAGGTCCACCGCTTCGAACGACGCGATCTTATAGGCGGGCGCGCCCAGGTCGGCGAGCAGGTCCACCGCGGTCTCGTCGAAGGGGCTGGAGAAGATCGTGACGCCCCGCTTCCTGGCCCGCTCGAAGATCGCCGCATGCCATTCGAACGGCGTGTGGGCTTCCTCATACAGCTCGTAGAGGCTGCGGCCGTCCCAAAGTCCGCCGTGAATTTTGAACTCCGGCCGGTCGACGTCCATCGTGATGGTGTCGGCGGTGTAGGTCTGGATTTTGATGGCGTCGCAACCGGTGTCGGCGGCGGCGTCCACCATCACCAGCGCCCGGTCCAGGCTGCCGTTGTGGTTGCCCGAGAGCTCGCAGATCACGTACGGCTCGTGGGCGGCGCCGATCTTCCGGCCGGCGATCTCGATCTCTGGGGTCTTGGCCATGGCTCCGTGCTTACCCCGACGCCGCTGAAGACCTCGTTAACCAAGTCGGGAGTGGTCATCCGGTCCGGCGAGTTTCGGCCGCGAGCGGCTGCGGATGGCGGCGCCGGCGACGATGCCGATCACCAGGCCGGCGGCGGCAATCCAGGCCAGCAGCTTGAGCCCCATCCACAGCGCCCAACCGGCGCCCAGCGCCAGGGCGATGAGGAAAATCACGCCGGCCGTCTTCAGCTTGCCCATGGTCACGCTCCCGCTCGACTGAACCATGAGCGGCTCGCGCGCCAGATCGTTCCCGCCGCGACACGCTGAGGCGTCGCGCAGGTCCGGAATCGACACTACATTGGGTCCATGTCCGAACCTCGCCCCGACCCTCGCAACGTCCGCTGCCTGATCGTGGGCTCCGGCCCCGCCGGCTACACTGCCGCCATCTACGCCGCCCGTGCGCTGCTGAAGCCGGTGCTGATCCAGGGCATCCAGCCCGGCGGCCAGCTCACCATCACCACCGACGTCGAGAACTATCCGGGCTTCGCCGACGTGATCCAGGGCCCCTGGCTGATGGAGCAGATGCAGGCCCAGGCCGAGCATGTGGGGACCGAGATCGTCAGCGACATCGTGCTGAAGGCCGATCTCAGCCAGCGCCCCTTCCGGCTGGAGACCGACAGCGGCCAGGTGTGGCTGGCCGAGACCCTGATCATCGCCACCGGCGCCCAGGCCAAGTGGCTGGGCCTCGAGACCGAGCAAAAGTTCCAGGGCTTCGGCGTTTCGGCCTGCGCCACCTGCGACGGCTTCTTCTATCGCGGCAAGCAGGTGATCGTGGTAGGCGGCGGGAACACCGCAGTGGAAGAGGCCCTGTTCCTCACCAACTTCGCGTCCAAGGTCACGGTCGTGCACCGCAAGGACGAGTTCCGCGCCGAGAAGATCCTGCAGGAGCGCCTGTTCAACCACCCGAAGATCGAGGTGGTCTGGGACAGCGTGATCGACGAGGTGCTGGGCGACACCGACCCGCTGGGCGTCACCGGCGCGCGCCTCAAGAACGTCAAGACCGGCGCGACCCAGACCCTGGCCGCGGACGGCGTCTTCATCGCCATCGGCCATGCCCCCGCCAGCCAGCTCTTCCAGGGCCAGCTGGAAATGGACGCCTCCGGCTATCTCAAGGTGAAGGCCGGAACGGCGTCCACGGCCATCGAGGGCGTCTACGCCGCCGGCGACGTCACCGACGACGTCTACCGCCAGGCCGTCACCGCCGCCGGCATGGGGTGCATGGCCGCGCTGGAGGCCGTGCGCTTCCTCGCCGAGGAAGATCACAGGAAGGCCCACCATCCGATCAGCCACCAAGAGGCTGAGAAGATCGGGGCCTGGTGAGGTTGATCCGCTACGCCCGGACCGCCGACCATTCCGCCATCGCAGAGGTGAATGCACTCGCGTTCGGCGGCTCCGACGAGGTCCGGCTGATCGAACGGCTGCGCGCCGACGGCGACGTGCTGTTCGAACTGGTGGCGGCGGAGGAGGATCAGGTCACCGGCCACATCCTGTTCAGCCGCCTGTTCGCCGATCGGGCCGAGATGTTCGCCGCCCTGGCGCCCATGGCCGTGCGCCCGGGTCTACAGCGCGCGGGAACGGGCTCGGCGCTGATCCGCGCCGGCCTGGACGCGGCCAGGGAGTTCGGCGCCCATGGCGTGCTGGTGCTGGGTCATCGCGACTACTACCCGCGCTTCGGCTTCCTGGCCGAGACCGCCGCCAACGTTTCGTCGCCCTACTCCGGCAGCCCTTCGTTCATGGCGCTCGCCCTGGAGAAAGGCGCCTTCGACGGGCCGCTGAGCGTGGCCTATCCCGACGCGTTCACGCCCTAGGCTCAGGCGGCGGGGCCGTTCGCCGTGGTCACGGCCGGCGCCAGGGACGGCGGCGTCGAGGACTTGGCGTCCATCGAGCGCTCGATCGCCTCGAGGCTCTGGTTGATGCGCTTGACCTCGTCGGCGGTCGGCTGGCGGCGCGAGGAGTAGAGCACGCCCATCACCCGGGTCTTCTCGCCGCCCGGGGCCGTGGGATCGACGACGTTGTAGGTGCGCACCTCGCCGGCCACGGCCAGGGTGATCTTGCGCTCGGCCGAGATGCCCTGCGCCTCGGGCGACAGCACGCCGCCCTGGGTCCGTTGATCCAGCGCGCCCAGAATGGCCGGCGACAGATAGGCCTCGCCGCCGGCGTAGCGGCCGGTGAAGGCCGGCGGTTCGCCCCAGGGGCCGGTCCAGCGATAGAAGATGTGCTGGCCCACCTGGGTCATCTTGACCAGCGTCGGCGCCCAGTAGGGGGCCACGTACTGGGCGTGATAGTGCGTGGCCGAGCCCACGGTCTTGTCGACGTAACCGGCCAGCGCCCGGGCGGCGACGGCCCTGGCCCGGCTCCAGAGCGCCGGCTGGGGCGCCCAGCGCAGCGAGCCGTCGCAGGTGAAGGTGAACTGGCAGCCCGTGGTCCGCGCCGCGCCCTGGTAGACGACGCCGCAGACCGATTTCGGATAGGCCGGGTGGCGCATGCGATTCAGCACCACCTGGGCCACGCCCTCCTGCCCCAGCTGCGGCTCGCGCGCGGCTTCATAGTAGACGGCCTGGCTCAGGCACTCGAGCGCCCGGCCGTACTCGGGGCTGCTGGGCGAGAGGTAGAACGGCTTCATCGGCCGGATCGGCAGCTTGGAGAACGACCGCAGCGCATTCAGCTCTTCTGCCGTCTCGCCCTCGGCGTCACCCGTGAAGCCCAGGTTCGGGACGGTGTTGAGGTCCAGCCGCTCCCAGCCCTCCGGCCGCGACCAGAGGTCGGCGCGACGCACGCCCGGATCATGCCGGATCGCCAGCGCCCGCATGGACGGATCCATGCTGTAGGCCAGCCGGGTCAGACCGCGGTTGGACATGTCGGTCGAGACGAACTTGGCCACGTTGCGGCTGTCGGCGCCGGCGCCCTGAGGCGCACAGGCCGGTCCGGCCATGGCGACCGCCAGGACCGAAGCGGCCCCGATCTTCGCCCACGCGGGACGAAGCCTATGCCTCCAACTCGACGTCAGGGATCTACCCCTCCTCACTTCAAGGCTGTCGCATATAGGCGCAAATGGGCTCCAATGAGACCCGCGCCGGGCAAAATTCATGCAAGCCCGCCTGGGACAGCCCGTTCGGCATACCTTGTTCGACGAAGGTTGCGCGGGTCTCCGGCGCATCCCATGCTGCCCTCGGTCCTCTTCGGGCCGGGGGGTTTGATGCCAGTTCCATGACGCCGGCGCTGTGGCCGCTTCGGCTTGTCCCGCGACGCTCGCCGACCTTCCTTGAAGGCCTGGCCGTGACCACCGTGGCCCTCGTGGCCGCGGTGGCTCTGCGGCTGCTGCTGCTCGGTCTGGAGCGTGGCCTGGGACTGTCGATCACCTATTTCCCCGCCCTGATCGCCGCGACCATCCTGGTCGGCGCCCGCTGGGGATGGCTGCTCCTGGCGACGGCCGTGACGTTCAACCTCCTGTCGCCCAGCCCCTTCCTCACCGTTGACTTGGTGCGGCTGCAGGCCCTGTTCTGTGTCTCGGGCGCCCTGACCGTTCTGCTTTGCCAGAGCTTCCGGAGCGGCCTGCTGCGCCTGGACGAGGCGGCGGCGGGCCAGGCGGCGGCTCAGCAGACGCTGGCGGACACCGAGTCGCGCTTCCGCATGCTCGCTGACAGCGCCCCGATCCTGATGTGGGTCACCCGCACGGACGGCCGGCGAGAGTTCGCCAACAAGGCCTACGTCGACTTTCTCGCCGTACCCTATGAGGAGGCCATCGACTTCGACTGGCGCCGCGTCCTGCATCCCGACGACATGGCGCGCATCCTCGAGGAGCAGGTCGCCGGCGAGGCGTCGCGCCGGCTGTTCACACTTGAGGCGCGGTACCGCCGCGCCGACGGCGAGTTCCGCTGGGTCCGCTCGGTGTCGCAGCCGCGCTGGGGGCCGGATGGCGCATTCCAGGGCTTCATCGGCGTGGGGTTCGACGTCAGCGACGGCAAGCGCGCCGAGGAGGATCTGCACCGCATCAACGAAATCCTCGCCGAGCGGGTGCAGGCCGCGCTGGGCGAACGCGACGAGGCCGAGGCCCAGCTCCATCGCGCCCAGAAGCTGGACGCCGTAGGCCAGCTCACCGGTGGCGTGGCGCACGACTTCAACAACCTGCTGACGGTGATCATCGGCGCCCTCGACCTGATGCAGCGCCATCCCAAGGACGAGGCGCGACGCGAGCGGATGATCGGCGCGGCGCAGGGCGCGGCGCGGCGCGGCGAACGTCTGACCCAGCAGTTGCTGGCCTTCTCACGTCGCCAGGCGCTGAAGCCCGAGCCGGTGCAGGTCGACGCCCTGCTCAAGGACACCGAGCCCCTGCTGCGTCGCGCCGTGGGCGAAGCCGTGAACCTGGTCGTGGCCCCGGCCGCCCCCGAATGCGTGGTCAACCTCGACCCCAGCCAGTTCGAGGCGGCTATCATGAACCTGGCGGTCAACGCCCGCGACGCCACGCCCAGCGGCGGGATGATCAGGATCGAGACCCTGCCCGTCCGGCTGGAGGCCCGCCAGGTCGAGACCCTGGAGCCCGGCGACTATCTGTGCGTGGCCGTACAAGACACCGGAGTCGGCATGGACGCCGACACCCAGGCGCGCGCCTTCGAGCCGTTCTTCACCACCAAGGCCCCCGGCCGCGGAACGGGCCTTGGCCTCAGCCAGGTTTACGGCTTCGCCCGGCAGAGCGGCGGCGCGACCACGGTCGACAGCGCGCCCGGCAAGGGCTCCTGCGTCTCCCTCTACCTGCCCCGCATCGCCGCCGGAGCCGCCGCGGCGTCAACCACCACCGGAGCCGCGGCGGCGGCTCGCAATGGCCCATCGCTCAACGTGCTTCTCGTGGAGGACGACCTTCAGGTGGCCGAGATGGTCGACGCCATGCTCTGCGACCTGGGTCACCGCGTGCGCCGCGCCGAGCACGCCGACGCCGCGCTTTCAGTCCTGGAGACGGGCGAGGCCTTCGACCTGATGCTCACCGACCTGATCATGCCCGGCGACAAGTCGGGCGTCGATCTGGCGCGGATTGCGGTGCGTCAGCGCCCCGGCCTGCCGGTCATCCTGTCCTCGGGCTACACGGGCGAAGTCCTGGTCGCCGCCGAAGACGCCCCTTGGCCCCTGCTCCGCAAGCCCTACGGCCCCGACCAGCTGGCCGCCGCGATCGCCGAGGTCACCGCGCCTGCGCCCAGCGAGACGTAGACTTCCTGTCCCACGCCTTGGCAGAGGGAGGCCGCAGACGTCGCGACGCCCGCCCCCCGCGCGCATTTCAACTCTCCCGCGAAAAGCCACTTGCGCGTCGCTACGTCAGCCCCATATAGTGGTTATGCTCCAAGTGAGCAAAAGCGCCGGAGCCCGTTAAGCCCCAGGCGCTCTCTTTTAGGCCTGAGAAATGCTCACTTTGAGCATAAGGAGGGTTCCATGGCCGCCGACGGGTTCCAGTTCGCGTTCACGCCTGATGTCCAGGCTCAGACCGCTCCCGCATGGGAGAAGGTCAAGCACCACGTCACGCCCATGGAGTGGCGCCTGCAAGCTCCGCTCATCGCCGAGATCAACCGGCTGAAGCGCGAGAAGGACGCCGTCATCCTCGCCCACAACTACATGACGCCCGAGATCTTCCACGGCGTGGGCGACTATGTGGGCGACAGCCTGGGCCTGGCCAAGGAGGCCGCCCGCTCGGACGCCAAGATCATCGTACAGGCCGGCGTGCACTTCATGGCCGAGACCTCCAAGATCCTGTCGCCGGAAAAGCGCATCCTGATCCCCGACCTTCGCGCCGGCTGCTCGCTGGCCAGCTCGATCACGGGCGCCGACGTGCGTCTGATCAAGCAGCGCTATCCCGGCCTGCCGGTGGTCACCTATGTGAACACGACCGCCGACGTGAAGGCCGAGACCGACATCTGCTGCACCAGCGCCAACGCCGTGCAGGTGGTGGAAGAAGCCGCGCGCCTATGGGGCGTCGACCGGGTCATCCTGATCCCCGACGAGTTCCTGGCCCGCAACGTGGCCCGTCAGACCGACATCAAGATCATCGCCTGGCAGGGCCGCTGCGAGGTGCACGAGCGCTTCACGGCCGCCGACATCCTGGAGCTCAAGGCCGCCTACCCCGACGCGGAGGTCCTGGCGCACCCCGAGTGCCCGGCCGAAGTGCTGGAGGTCTCGGACTTCGCCGGCTCGACGGCTGCGATGAACGACTACGTGATCCAGCGCAAGCCCAAGCGCGTGGTGCTGATCACCGAGTGCTCGATGGCCGACAACGTCGCCGCCGACGCGCCGTTCACCGAGTTCGTGCGTCCGTGCAACCTGTGCCCGCACATGAAGATGATCACGCTGGAGAATATCTACGAGGCGCTGCGGCACGACCGCTACGAGGTGACCGTCGACCCGGCGATCGCAGAGCGGGCGAGACTGGCCGTCCAGCGGATGGTCGACCTGCCGCCCCCGGCGAAGCCCGCCCGCTACGACCTCGTGAAGGCCCGCCACCATGTGGATGTGGAGCTGATCTGACGTGAGCTACGACCCGGTCATCACGACCGTGGCGGCCCAACCTCTCGCGGCCGTCACGGCCCGCGTTCGCCCCGAGCACATGGGCGCGGTCGTGTTCAAGGCGCTGGACTCGGTCCACGCGGCGCTGCGCACGGGCGACTACGGCCCCTACTGGGGCGACGTGGTGCTGTGCGAGGGCGAGGATGACAACGGGGTCCTGGACCTGCGCATCGGCGTGGGCCTGGCCCGGCCCTTTCCGGGCGTCGGCGCCGTCGCGCCCTGGAGCACGCCGGCCGGCGAAGCGGTGCAGGTCACGCACACGGGCGCGTGGTCGCAGCGCGGCGCGGCCCACGCGGCCGCCCGGGACGCGGCCGCGCACATGGGCCGCGATCTGACCGGCGTGCACTGGGAAGTCTACGGCGCCTTCGACCTGGCCGCCCGCACCCGCCCCACCGACGTGTTCTACGAGGCGACCCATGGCTGAGCGCCTGAACCATGACGGCGTGATCGTCGTCGGCGCCGGCCTCGCGGGGCTCGCCGCGGCGATGTCGGCCGCGCCCGCCCGCGTGCTGCTGATCACCGACGCGCCGCTGAACAGCGGCTGCTCCTCGGCCTGGGCCCAAGGCGGGGTCGCCGCCGCCCTCAGCGCCGACGACACGCCCGAACTGCACGCCGCCGACACCATCGCCGCCGGCGCGGGTCTCGTCGTGCCCGAGGTCGCCCACCTGCTGGCCGAGGAGGGCCCCGAGGCGGTCCGCTGGCTGGCCGGCCTGGGCGCGCCGTTCGACCGCACGCCCGCCGGCGCCTTCGCCCAGAGCCTGGAGGCCGCCCACTCGCGCGCCCGCGTGGCCCGGGTGAAGGGCGACCAGGCCGGCAAGGCGATCATGCAGGCGGTCACCGTGGCCGCCCTGGCCTCGCCCCACATCGAGATGCGCACGGGCTGGAAGCTGGCCGGCCTGCTGCAGGACGCGACCGGCCGCGTGCGCGGCGTCGTGGTGCGGCAGGGCGCCGAGCTGATCGAGATCACCGCCCGCGCCGTGATCCTGGCGACCGGAGGCATCGGCGGCCTCTACGCCGTCACCACCACGCCGGCCGAGCTGAAGGGCGAGGGCCTGGCCTTCGCCGCCCTCGCTGGCGCGACTATCGCCGACCCCGAGTTCGTGCAGTTCCACCCCACGGCCATCGACATCGGCCGCGACCCCGCCCCGCTGGCCACCGAGGCCCTGCGCGGCGAGGGCGCCAAGCTGATCGGCGCCGACGGTCAGCCGTTCATGGCCCGCTACCACAAGGACGCCGAACTGGCGCCGCGCGACGTGGTGGCCCGCGCCATCCATGCCGAGCGCATGGCGGGTCGCGGCGCGTTCCTGGATGCGCGAGAGGCCGTGGGCGGGCATTTCCCGGACGAGTTTCCCGCCGTCTTCGCCGCTTGCATGGGCGGTGGCGTCGATCCGCGGGTGCAGCCGATCCCGGTCGCGCCCGCCTGCCACTACCACATGGGCGGCATCGCCACCGATGCGCATGCCCGCACCACCCTGCCCGGCCTGCTCGCCGCCGGCGAGTGCGCCTCAACCGGGGTGCATGGCGCCAACCGCCTGGCGTCCAACTCGCTGCTGGAGGCCGCCGTTTTCGGCCGCCGCGCCGGTCACACCGCCCGCGAGACGACCGCCGCGACCGGTCCGCTGGTCCGCGCCGCCGTCGCGCCCGAACTCCCGGCTCCGGCCCTGGCGGTCTTGCGCCAGGCGATGAGCCGCGACGCCGGCGTGGTGCGCGACGCCGCAGGTCTCACCCGGCTGGCCGACCAGATCGACGCCCTCCAGGCCAAGCATGGGTGCGCCGCGCCCCTGGTCGCCGCCCGGCTGGTGGCCGAGGCGGCCCTGGCCCGCCGAGAGAGCCGGGGCGGCCACTTCCGCGCCGACTATCCCGCCACCGCCCATCCCGAACGCACCTTCGTCACCGCCGCGGAACGCGCGTGTCAGGCCGCCTGAGCCCGCACCCGCCCCTTCAGCGCCGCGGCGATCCGCAGGCCCAGCGCCAGCACGATCAGGGCCACCGCCGGGATCGCCAGCGCGGGCTTGATCGGGATGCGGCTGACATAGCTGTTGGCGAAGATCACCAGCACCCACCAGCCCCCGGTGGCGTGCAGCAGCTTCCATCGCGCGAGGCCCAGCCAGCGCTGCGCGGCGTTGTTCGACGTCAGCGCCATCAGCGCGATCATCACATAGGCCCCGCCGCCCAGCAGCCAGACGAACAGTGGGCGGGTCTGGCCGAACTGCGACACAGCCACGACCACGAAACCCAGGTGCACGAAGTGGTTGGCTGCGAACGCAAGGCCGATGGCCCGCCGGCGGCGCAGCAGCGCCGTGCGCCACCCGCCCGGCCACAGCTTCGCCAGCGACGAGGCGCTCCAGGCGGCGATGAAGAACGGGAACGCCCAGCGGGCCGTGATCGCCGTCCCCGCCAGCACGCCCTTCTCGGTGTAGCCGCCGTACGCCTCCGTAAAGGCCAGACCCAAGGCCAGCCCGATCAGAGCCGCGCCGGAAACCATCGCCCACGTGGGAAGCCGCATATCCAAGTCCCTTGTCATACTCTCAGTATGATCGTCATACCGAGAGTATGATGTCAACGGTCCCGCTCACCAACCGCGACCGGCTGGTCGCCCAGGCGCGCCGTCTGTTCGCCGAAAACGGCTATGCGGCGGTGTCGGTGGACGAGGTCGCGGCGGCGGCCGGGCTGACCAAGGGCGCGGTCTACTATCAGTTCAAGGACAAGACCGACCTGTTCCGTGCCGCCTGCGAGGCGGTGATGGCCGACGTGGCCAAGTACGTCGATCTCTCCACCATGGCCGAGAGCCCGCACCCGCTGGAGGAGATCATCGTCGGCGGCTCCAAGATGTTCGACGCCTACGAGGCGGCCGATGCGCGCCGGCTGCTGCTGATCGACGGGCCCTCGGTGCTGGGCTTCCAGCAGTGGATCACACTGCAGGAGCCGGTCTGCATCGGCCTCATCGCCCACGCCATGGGTCACCTGGCCGAGGCCGGCCTGCTGGACGAGGCCGTTGTGCCCACCCTCTCGCACCTGGTGTTCGGCGCCTTCGTGCAGGGCGCGCTCAGGATCGCCGTCGCCGCCGATCCGGCCGCCGCCAGTCTGGAAGTTCGCGCCGCCACCCTCACCCTGATCCGCGGCTTCCTCGCGGGTATCGCCCTGTCCAAGCCCACGGCCCCGTCATGACCCCATTCCCGACCATCGAACCCCTTCCCGACCTGATCGTGGCGCCTGTCGTCCGCGCCGCGCTGGCCGAGGATCTGGGTCGCGCCGGCGACATCACCGCCCAGGCCTGCGTCCCCGCCGACGCCCGGCTCACCGCCGACTTCGCGGCCCGCCGCGGCGGCGTTGTCTCAGGGCTGAGCTGCATCCGCCTGGCCCTGGCCGAGCTGGATCCGGCCGCGACGTTTCACGCGCTCGCCGTGGACGGCCATGTCGTTCCCGCCGGCACCGCGCTGGCCCGCGTCAGCGGCAACGCACGCGCGATCCTCACCGCCGAGCGCACCGCGCTGAACCTGCTGGGCCGTATGTGCGGCATCGCCACGCTGACCCAGGACTACGTCGACGCCGTCGCCGGCACGAAGGCCCGGATCACCGACACGCGAAAGACCACGCCGGGGCTGCGCGCGCTGGAGAAGTACGCCGTGCGCTGCGGCGGCGGGGTGAACCACCGCTTCGGCCTGGATGACGCCATCCTGATCAAGGACAACCACGTGGCCGCCTGTGGCTCGGTCGGCGAAGCCGTGCGCCGCGCCAAGGCCTTTGCCGGTCATCTGGTGAAGGTGGAGGTCGAGGTCGACACCCTGGTCCAACTCCAGGAGGCGCTCGCCTGCGATCCCGATGTGATCATGCTGGACAACTTCAGCCTGGCCGACCTGCGAGAGGCGGTGGTGATCACCGGCGGACGCGTGACCCTGGAGGCCTCGGGCGGCGTCACGCTCGAGACCGTCCGCGCCATCGCCGAGACCGGTGTCGACGTCATCAGCGTCGGCGCCCTGACCCATTCGGCCAAGGTGCTGGACATCGGCCTGGACGCGGTCGGCGAGTAGCAGCCCACGGAAAACAGGGCTCGGCCGGAGCCGATCCACCACGCGGCGGGATCATCAACCGGGCGGCGCGATAGGTTTCGGGTATTGGCAGGCGTGGCGAGCCTGGGCTCTAGTCGCCGCCATGCTCAAGCCCTCGCTCATCGCGGCCGCCGCGCTCGCCGCCTCCGTCGCCCAAGCTCAGCCGGCCGCCGGCTACCCGAAGATCGTGCCGTCGCCCGGCGGCCACGTGGTGATCCACAGCCCCGGCGCACAGCGCAACTACGACGCCTACAAGTTCGCACCCGCGCGCCGGGCCGGTGACTTCCTCTACATCTCGGGCGTGATCGCCGGGCCCTACGGCAAGCCGCCGACAGACCATGCGGCGTTCACCGAACAGGTCCGGGGCGCATTCCGTTCGATCGATCAGATGCTGAAGGCCGACGGCGCGACATTCGCCGACGTGGTGATGATCAACACCTTCCATGTCTGGGACGGCCCCGGCTTCAAGGGTACGCGCGACGAGCAGTTCGCCGCCTTCGCCAAGGCCAAGGACGAGTTCATGCCGCCGCCTCATCCGGCCTGGACCGCGGTGGGCACGACGGGCCTGCTGGCCGACGACGGCGTCGTCGAGATCCAGATGATCGCCTACGCGCCGCGGAAGAAGTGAAGAGGGGCGGCCTTCTCCCCTACCCCGCCATGCGGAGCGGCTGAGCCGTCTCGATCGCGCGGCGGCCGGCGCCGGGGTGCACCTTGAAGGCCTGGACCAGGCGGGTCAGTTCGCTGGCCTGGCGTGAGAGCGTGTGGCTGGCGGCCGTGCTCTCTTCCACCATGGCGGCGTTCTGCTGGGTGGTTGTGTCCATCTGGTTGATGGCCGTGTTCACCTGGCCCAGGGCCGAGGCCTGCTCGCGCGCCGAGGCGGCGATCTCGCGGACCAGGACGGCGATCTGGCTGAACTGTTCGAAGATCTGATGCAGCGCCTGGCCAGTCTGGTCCACCAGTTCGACGCCCGCGCCCACCTGTTCCGACGAGGCCGAGATCAGCGACTTGATCTCCTTGGCGGCCTCGGCCGAGCGCTGAGCCAGGGCGCGGACTTCCGAGGCCACGACCGCGAAGCCCTTGCCCGCGTCGCCGGCGCGCGCCGCCTCGACGCCGGCGTTCAGCGCCAGCAGGTTGGTCTGGAACGCGATCTCGTCGATCACGCCGATGATCTGCCCGATCTGGCCCGAGGAGGCCGAGATCTCGCCCATCGCCGACACCGCGCGGCCCACCACGGCGGTGGAGGCCTCGGCGCTGGCGCGGGCTTCGTTCACCACCGCGTCGGCGGCCTGGGCGCCATCGGCGGTCTTGCGCACCGTGGCGGTGATCTGGTCCAGCGCCGCGGCGGTCTCTTCCAGGGTGGCCGCCTGGGCCTCGGTGCGCCGCGACAGATTGTCGGCGGCCTGGCTGATCTCACCGGCGCCCGAGGTGATGGCGCCCGAGCCATCCACGATCTGACCCAGGGTGCGCTCAAGGTTGGAGACCGCGGTGTTGAAGTCCTTCCGCAGTTCCTCGTAGCTCCCCTGGAAGGCGTCCGTGATGCGATAGGTCAGGTCGCCGGACGACAGGCGCGACAGGCCCAGGGCCAAGGCCTGCACAACGGCGGCCTGCTCGGCCTGGGCGCGCGCGCGCTCCGACTCGGCCTGACCGCGTTGCCGTTCAGCGTCGGCGGCAGAGTCCTCGGCCTTCCGCTCCAGTTGGATCCGCGCCAGCGCGCCGTCCTTGAAGCTCAGCACGGCCTGGGCCATGGCGCCCACCTCGTCCTTGCGGTCGGTGGCGGGCACCTCGACGTCGTTGTCGCCCGCGGCCAGACGGCGCATCACCGTGGTCATCGCCCGCACGGGGTCGGCGATCGAGCGGGCCAGGATCACGCCCGCGGCCAGAGCCAGGGCCGCCAGCAGGGCCACCCCGACGATCAAGCCGATCGTCACACGCTGCAGTGCGGCGGCCTGGGCGGCGGCTTCGCGTTTCAGGGTCTCGGCGGCCGCTTCGTCGATGGCGCCGATAGCGTCTTCGACTGCCTCGATGGCCTTGTCGGCCACGCCGTCATGGCTGACCAGGGCGACGCCTTCCGCGCGGGTCGCCGGATCGGAGCCCAGTTGAATGCCGACGTTCAGCGCCACCTTCTCATAGTTCGCGAACGCCGCCTCGGCCTTGACCACCCGCGCCGTCGCCGCAGCATCGCCCTGGGCCAGGGCCTCCAGGGTCTTCATCGCCTCGAAGAACTTGACCTTGTGAACCTCATTGATGCGCTTGACGTAGTAGGCGTCGCCCGACAGCAGGAAACCCCGCAGCGAGTTCTCCTGGCGGGCCAGCCGGAACGTCGCATCCACCGCCGCTGACAGCGCCTGCTGGGCGCGGTCCGTACGGGCGACCGAGGCCTGCAGCGAAACATTGTTCAGGTAGAGGCCCATGCCGCCCACGGCGATCGTCGCCAGCATTCCGCCGAAGACGAACACAAGCTTGGCCGAAATCGAGAGGTTCCGAAAATTCACGGGCGTTCCTGCGCGCTTGAAGTGATCGCCCACGCATGACCCATCCCTATGACCAGCCAATTAATCACGATGCGAATTATCATCGCACCCTCGACAATCCCGAATTCCCACAATTCCCAAAATATATACTTCGGGTTGCTGTTTCTTACGCGTGAACCGCTCGTTCACCGGATGGGTCTTTAACGCTGTCACACGACGGTATGGACCCCGGATCCCTCTGATGAAGACGATGATGCGAGCCTCGCTCGTGGCCGCGCTGCTGGCCGGCGTGGCGCAGGACGCCCTGGCGCAGACGGCCGAGGAGCGGATCGCGGCGCTCGAGGCCAAGATCGCGGCCCTCACCGGCGAGCTCGCCGACATCAAGGCGGCCACCCAGAAGGCCGAGGCCGAACGCAGGAAGGCGCCCGCCACCGCGCTCTCCAACGGCCGGCCCACGATCTCCACCGGCGACGGCCAGAGGTTCGCCGTGCGCGGCCTGATGCAGTTCGATGCGGCCGCCTACGACGAGAAGCGCGGGACGAACGACCTGAGTTCCGGCACCAACTTCCGCCGCGCCCGCCTGGGCGTGGAAGGGACGTTCGCCAGGGACTGGAACTATGCCCTGACGGGCGAATTCGGCGGAAGCGGCGCCGAGTCGGCGGTGCTGAACCAGGCCTATGTCGAGTACGCCGGCTGGAGGCCCGGCGGCGTCCCGGTTCGCCTGCGCGCCGGCGCCTGGGCCACGCCTGTGGGTCTCGAAGACGCCACCAACAACGCCGAAGGCCTGTTCATCGAGCGCGCCGCCGCCCCGGAACTGGTCCGCAACATCGCAGGCGGCGACGGTCGGGCCGGCGTCGGCGCTTTCGCGAACGGCGAGCGTTGGTATGCCTCCGGCGTCCTGACCGGCGCCGTGGTCGGAACGCCCGCCGCGCCCGAGTTCGACGAGCAGATCGGCTACATCGGCCGCCTCGCCTGGAGCCCCCTGGGCGACAAGGACTTCGCCCTCCACGTCGGCGGCAGCGTCTCGGGCGTCCTGAAGGTGGCCGACACCGGCGCCGGCGCCGCGCGCACGCGCCAGCTGCGCCTTCGCGAGCGGCCCGAGCTGCGGGTCGACGGCGCGCGCCTCGTCGACACCGGAAACCTCAACGCCAGCGGCGCCACGGCCTACGGCGCCGAGCTGGGCTTCAACTACAGGAACCTGCAGGCCTCGGCCGAGGCCTTCCGGATCGATCTCGACCGGACGGGCGGGCCCAACCCCAACTTCGACGGCTGGTACGTACAGGCCGCCTGGACGATCACCGGCGAACAGCACGCCTGGACCAGCCAGTCGGGCGGCTTCAGGGGCATCCGGCCCAACACCAGTTTCAACCCGGCCGAGGGAACCTGGGGCGCCATCGAGATCGCCGGACGCTACAGCGTGCTGGACCTCGACGACAACGCGGGCTCCCGCGGCGTGGCGGCCCCTGCCGGCGGCGTCCGCGGCGGCGAGCAGACCGTCACGACCGCGGCGCTGAACTGGTATCCGAACGCCGTCGTGCGCTTCCAGCTGCAGTACCAGCACATCGACGTCGACCGCCTGAGCGCCACCGGCGTAGAGGTCGGCGACGACGCCAATGTGCTGTCGATCCGCAGTCAGTTCGCCTTCTGACCTACCAGGCGCTCAGCGCGCCGTAGGGGTGCTCGAGCTGCAACGCGACGAACCGGGCGGTAGGCTGGCCGTAGGCCGCCCTCAGCTGGTCGATCATGCCCTCGATGGCGCCGGTCGCGGGCAGTGTCGCCTGGCGATCGAAGTGTCTCGGGGCGGCAGGATCGGCGTGGATCGTCAGGCCCCGCCGCGAGACCACCGTCGCCGGCCCGGTGGCCCACGCGGTGGAGCGGTAGGTCCGCGACCAGCCGTCGAGGACGGCGGCGAAGCTGAACTCGTCGATGCCCGGCGACAGCGCTACCTGCACGTCGTCGCGCCGCCAGAACGCGGCGGCATTACCGGCCGCCACGCTCAGCGGGCCCGACGCCACCCGGTAGTCGCCGCCGGCGTGACGCGGATCGGGCTGCGCCAGCCCCAGCCGCCCGGCCGTCGCGCGCATTACCTCTTCGCCGGCAAGGTCCTTCAGCAGCGCCAGCGAGGCCGGCGCCGAGGCGCTGACGCCCGCCGTGGTGGTGATGGGGCCATCCGTCACCCAGCGAAGATCGCGCCGCACGGTGACCTTCGGGTGCTTTTTCGCCAGGCTCTCGGCGCTGAACCAGTGGACGGTCGCCTGTCGGCCGTCCAGCAGCCCCGCTTCGGCCAGCACCAGCGCCCCGTCGCAGATCGACATCAGGCGCGCCCCCGCCTTGGCCTGCGCCCGCAGCCAGGCGGCGCGCTCGGGATCGCGCACCTGGTGCATGGCCGGCACGATCACGACGTCCGGCGCCGTCGGCCGCCGCGCGAGCTCCGCCAGTGTCATCTGCGGCGAGATCCGCGCCATGCCGGGCATCAGCCGGATGGGCGCAGCCGTGGCCGCGACCACCTTGACCTCGACCGCGCCGCTCTCGGCCAGGATCGCATAAGGCGCAATCAGGTCGGTCGTCTCGGTTCCGTCGGCGTCCGCCAGGATCACCACGAGGGGCTTGGCCGCGGCCGGCGCCGCCAGCGCCAGCCAGGCGGCGGCCGCGATGAGCCAACGCCGCATCACGCGCGCTCCGCCGCGAGCATCGCCGCCTCGGCGCGGCTGTCAGCGGAGGCGGCCATGCGGGCCTTCACCTGGGCCAGGACCTCAGGCCGCGCCAGCTCGGGCCGGCCCGAGTTGAACGGCGGCGCGGGGGCGTACTCGAGACCCAGCTGGACCGCCTCGGCATAGTCGCGGCCCGCCAGCTCCTCCAGCATCACGAAGGCGAAGTCGATGCCGGCGGTCACGCCGCCGCCGGTGATGACGTTGCCGTCGCGCGCCACGCGCTCATCGCTCACGATCGCGCCGAAGGGCTCCAGCATCGAACGCCAGGCCCAGTGGCAGGCGGCTTTCTTGCCCTTCAGGAACCCGGCCGCGGCCAGGATCAGTGAGCCCGTGCAGACGCTGGTCTGATACGTCGCGCCCGCGCCGAGGCGACGGACCTCCGCCATGAACGCCTCGTCCAGCATGGCTGCGGTGGTGCCGAAGCCGCCGGGGACGCAGATCACGTCGCAGCGATCGACCTTCGAGAGATCGGCCAGGTTCGTGAACGTCAGGCCCTCGGCCTCGATGTCCTGGCCGCCCATGGACGCCACGACGGTCTCGGAGTCGGGCGCCCGCGACAGCACCTGGTGCGGGCCGGTGAAGTCGAGGTGGGTCACCCCGGGATAGAGCACGAAGAGGATCTTGAGCTTGGACATCTGGGACCTCCTGAAAACTTGACGCCCCCGACCTACGCGCGGCATGGTCTGGCCGAAATGACAATGTTCCCACAAATTCTGCCATGACCCGCAAGCTCGCTGTCGTCGTCTTCCCGAACTTCCAGCTGCTGGACGCGGCGGGGCCCCTGTCGGCCTTCGACATCGCCGGCCGCTACAGCCCGGGAGCCTACGAGACCCACGTGCTCGCGCCCGGCGGCGGACACACCCTGTCGACCGCAGGGGCGGGCTTCGCCTGTGAGGACCTCGCCGATGCGCCCCCGACCGGGGGAGACTGGGACACGATCCTGGTCTCGGGCGGCGACGCCACCCGCGCGGTGCGCGAGTTCACCGACATCGTCGCGTGGCTGAAGCGCGTGGCTCCGACCGCGCGGCGGGTCACCAGCGTCTGTTCGGGCGCCTACTTCCTGGCCGAGGCCGGCCTGCTGGACGGCCGGCGGGCCACCACCCACTGGAGCCGCACCGACCATTTCGCCCGGCGCTATCCGAAGATCCGCCTGGACGCCGATCGCATCTTCATCCGGGACGGAAACGTGTGGACGTCAGGCGGCATCACCGCCGGCATCGACCTGACCTTGGCGCTGATCGAGGACGACCTGGGCCCCGAGGTCGCGCGCCGCACCGCCCAGCAGCTGGTCGTCCACCAACGTCGGCCCGGCGGGCAATCGCAGTTCTCGGCGCTTGTGGAGATGGGCGGCGCCACCGGCCGTTTCGCCGAGCTGATGGACTGGATGCGGGCCAATCTGGCCGGCGCGCTCACCGTCGAGCGGCTGGCCGAGCGGGCCGCCATGAGCCCCCGCAACTTCGCCCGCGCGTTCACGTCCGAGACGGGCACGACGCCGGCCAAGGCGGTCGAGCGCCTGCGCCTGGAAGCGGCCCGCACGGCCGTCGAGACCAGCCACGCGCCGATTGACCATGTGGCCGAGGCCGTGGGTTTCGGCGACCCCGAACGCATGCGCCGCGCGTTCCTGCGCGCCTTCGGCCAGCCGCCCCAGTCGCTGCGCAGGGCCGCCCGGGCCTGACGAGGGAACCCTTGCCTCGCCGGCGCTTTCCCATGGCCTGTGGAGAGCGCGCGTATGTCGATCGAGCCCGGAGCCATCGCCCTGAAGGGGCGCAGCAGGTACTACGCCGCGGAAGCTCGGCGGGTTCAGAATCTCGCCGACAGGGGCCCCGGCGAGGGCCATGACCGCTTCCTCGAGGTCGCCCGTGAGTACCGCAGCCTGGCGGCCTGGTACGATGACGGCGACAGCCGCGCCGACGAACCGGCGGCGCTGAAGCTCCAGCCCCGCGCCGCCTAGGCCCCGATCTCGGCGGCGCCCTGCTGGCGCAGAATCCGCAGGCTCTCGTTCTGGCGCTTGATGATTCCCAACAGCTCGCGCCGGCGCAGTGCGTCCATCTTGTCGTGCAGGTGCATGATCTCCAGTTCGGCCCGCAGGTTGACGATGTAGTCGTGCTCGGCCGCCGCCCGGTCGCGCGCCGCGGCGCGGTTCTGGCTCATCATGATGATCGGCGCCTGGACGGCCGCCAGCGTCGACAGCATCAGGTTCAGGAAAATGAAGGGGTACGGGTCGAAGGCCAGCTTCGTGCCGTGGACCGCCACGTTCCAGGTCATCCAGACCGCCAGCACCAGCGCGAACGCGATGATGAAGCGCCACGATCCGCCTATGGCGGCGACACGATCCGACAGCTTCTCGCCCGGCCTGCGGTCGTCGGTGTGCAGGGCCGGATCCAGCCCGGTCGGCGCCTCGGTCGCGATCAGGTCGATGACGCTTCGCTGGACCGGGGTCAGCGTCTCGTAGGAGCTCCCCAACAGGTCCTTGGCCAGTTGTTGCCGAGCTTCCACCGCCATCCGATTTTCCTCTTCTCAGGATAGAGGGTGTAACTTCGCAGCATACGGGGGGGTTCGCGATGTCCGGGATCACCAGGGCCCAGGCGGACAGCCGTCGGGCGATCTTCATAACGGGCGCGGCCAGCGGCATCGGCCTCGCCACCGCCCGCCGGTTTGCCGCCGGCGGCTGGTTCGTGGGCCTCGCCGACATCGACGCCAAGGGCCTGACCGCGGCGCTCGAGGCCATCGGCCCGGCCAACGGGATCGTCTGCAGCCTAGACGTCCGCCACCGCAGCGCGTGGAAGCGCGAACTCGCGGTGTTCGCGAAGGCGACGGGCGGCCGGCTCGACGTACTGATGAACAACGCCGGCGTCGCCAAGGGCGGATACCTCGAGAGCCAGACGCCCGACGACGTCGACCTGCAACTCGATGTGAACCTCAAGGGCGTGCTGAACGGATGCCAGGCGGCGTTCGACCTGCTGGCCGCAACACCGGGCGCCCTGGTCGTCAACGTGGCCTCTGTCGCCGGCGTCGTCGCCCCGCCCCGGATGAGCGTCTACGCCGCCACCAAGTTCGCCGTGCGCGGCCTGTCCGAGGCCCTGGAGGCCGAGTTCGCGCGCATCGGCGTCGGCGTCCGCTGCATCATGCCCTGGTTCATCGACACGCCCCTGCTCGACAAGGCCCGCTTCTCCGGAAACGAGGACCTGCGTGTGTCGCTGCGCCAGGAAAAGGTGCCGGTGTATCCGGTGTCGGACGTATCGGAGGCCGTGTGGACCGCCGTCCACGGCAAGCCGCGGCTGCACCACCTGGTCGGCGGTCAGGCGCGACGGATCGGCTTGCTCAACCGGCTCCTGCCCGGCGTGGTGCGCCGACAGCTCGGAAAGCAGGTAGACGCGCTCTAGGCCTGTCGAGCCTAGGAGGACGCAGCCGCCGGCTGGGCCGGGGCCAGGCGCGCTTCCTCTGCCGCGACCGGCACAGCCACGCCCGTAGCGGCCCTGGCCTTGGGCTCGGCGGTCGTCGTCGGCGCGAGGTCCAGCGACGCCTCGATCGCCTTCTCGACGGCAGGTTCGATACGCAGGTCCGGGGTATGCCCCGGGCTGGCCGTCAGCATCGCCTGCCGAACCGGCGCCGCCGAGGGCGCGGAACGCGAGCGGTACGGCGCAAACTTGTAGAATACGTGCGCGCCCACATTGGCGACGCGCAGCATGTGCGGCGCCCACATCGGCGAGACCGCCGTCGTGTGGAAGTGCGTCGCCGCCCCCACTTCGGCCCGGGCCGCGCCGGCCAGGGCGCGCGTGGCCACTTCGCGTGCACGGTTCCACGCCAGGATTTCGCGGTGCTTCCGCATCGAGCCGTCGCAGGCGAAGCTGAACTGGCAGCCCTTGCGGCCCGCGCCCTGGAAGACGACCGCGCAGACGCTCTTGGGGAAGGCCGGGTGCTTCACCCGGTTCATCACCACCTGGGCGACGGCCGCCTGGCCGCGGGGGCTTTCGCCACGCGCCTCATAGTAGACCGCGGTGGTGAGGCAATCGAGGTCGGCGCGGCGGCGCGCCTTCAGGCGTTCCTTGTCCACGCGGCTGGGATGGGTGATCGCATCCATAGCGCCCTCGAAGCCGTAACGCTGGAGCCCGATGCGAAGGCCCTGCCCCTCGGCTTCGAGGTACGAACCGCTGTAGCCGGCCACAGCCGCGTCGGCCATGCGCAGCTCATGCGCATAGTCCGCCGCATGGCGGGCCATGCCGAAGATCAGAAAGGCTGCGCCCAGGCCCAGGCCCATGCCTGCACCCGCCAAAGCGGCGCCAATAGGCGTACGCCGAACGGCGCGCACCAGGAATTCATACTGCAAAACGGAACGGTCCTCAGCGGCGAGGGCGTTACGTGCCCCCCAACCTACATGTCGCCCCGGGCGCCCCTGCACGTGCTGGCAGCGTCCGCCGGCAGGCTCTTCCCCGAGATCCGTTGTGGGGTCGAGCGACGGCAAATGGTGAAGGGTGTATGAATGGCGCGAGCGCCGCTGGCAAGACTTTTTTGCGCCGCAGCATTAACGGCGAGATCGCCCCTAAGGCGACTTGAGATCGCTTGCGCCACGCAGGGGACTGAGTTCGCAGGAGAATTTCGAGATGCTCACCGAAGCCTGCATTTAGTCTTCACAGGCTTTCCAAGTCTTCTGAAATCATACTCGTTTACCTTACGTCGAGGGCCACGAAGCTTGCACGGAACAATGGTCATGGCGGCGTGTTTTCACGGCAGGAGATCTCATGCGCGCACTTGCCTTCCTGACTCTGTCGGCCGCCCTCGCCCTCTCGGCGTGCGGCCATAACGTCGAGCAACGGGCCGCCACCGGCGCCGTGGCCGGAGCTGTGGTGGGCGGACCCGTCGGAGCCGCGGTCGGAGCCGGGGTTGGCGCGGCGGTCAGCAAGGGCGTGGATCGCCGCTAGAAGGGCGGTCCGCGGCCTCCTGACGCATCTGGCGCCGCGCTTGCTGCGTAACTCCCCCGAAGATCAAAGGGGGAGCGAAGCATGCGCAATCTCATACTCGCTTTGGCCACACTGATCGGCGTCTTGCTCGTCGCCGCCAGCGCTGTGAGCCACGCGACGCTCTAGATCAGGCCGCCGCCGGAGCGCCCGATTGGCTGACGACATGGCCGCGGAGGCGCCAAGCCTCCAGCGCCGCCAGCGCCAGGAACACCGCGATCGTCACGCCGATGGCGAAGTTGAACCCGCGGTCGAAGCTGGCCTGCATCCGCGCCAGAACGTCCAGCGGCAGGGTCGGCGAGCTCACCTCCACGAAGTGGCCGTCCAGCCGCACATTGTACAGGATGGCCGCCCCCGCCAGGTTGCGGGCGACCGCCAGCCCGCTGTTCACGATGACCCGCGCCGGCCGCAGCAGGGCGTGCGCGTTCACAAGCAGCTCCACCACCATGTAGGCCAGGATCGGCCAGAACCAGACGGTCCACACCGGCGCCAGGTCGACCTGCAGGCCGCCCGTCCCCGGCATTGTGTTCTGGAAGTGGATCAGCCCGCTCCACCATGCGAGCGCCACAGCGGTCATGCCCATCTCGACCAGGATCTCGAATCGGCCCTTGGTCTTGCCCCCGGCCGGCGGGAGTCCATCCGGCCGCCACCGGCGCGCCAGCTTCTCGGGATTTCCGTATCGCTCGATCAGGGCGAACCCGAAGGTGATGACGCCGAATGTGAAGCCCAGAACCAGGACGGGCGACGGCACGTCCCGCTCATGGGGCCCCTGGGTCAGCAGCGCCAGAACGATCAGCACCACGTAGACGGCGGCGATCACCGTCATGGTCACCTTGGTGGTCTGCCACCAGAACGGAAAGATCTGCGGTCCGATCAGGTGCGGTATCCGGCGATAGCGGCCCGCGACGACCACCGGGTTGCCGAAGTCGCGAAGCGCCCCCTCCAGCTCGCCCTCGGTCAGGGGCCGGCCCAGCCGTTCCTCGCGGCCCTCGATCTGCGACATCAGTTCGTCGCGCAGTTCGGCGGTGATGTCGGCGCGCTGGCGTTCGGAAAGTTCGCGGGCGATGGCGCCCAGGTAGCGTTCGATCAGGTCGGACATGCCTCAACCCTTCAGGATGGCGTCGACCGAGGCGTTCAGCCTGGTCCATTCCTCGACCAGCCGGTCGAGCACGGCGCGGCCCTCGTCCGAGAGCCGGTAGAAGCGCTTGTTGCGCCGCTCTTCCTCGCGCCACTCGCTGGTCAGCAGGCCCTGGGCCTCCAGCCTGCGCAGCATGGGATAGAGCGCGCCTTCGTCGATCTCGACGCCGGCGTCGCCCAGGGCCTTGCGCAGCGTGTAGCCGTAGTGCTCGGACCTCAGCTGTCCCAGCACGGCCAGGATCAGCGATCCGCGGCGCAGCTCCTGCCGGAGCGTTTCGAAGATGTCGGCGTCATTGGGCATCGTGCTGTGCGTCATACACTGTGCGATACACAGTGTCTAGCACATACTATGTGGCGCACAGGGTCTTTCCCTCCCCTTCATGGGGAGGGTGGCGAGCGAACGCGAGACGGGTGGGGAAGTGTCGGCCAGAGTGCTGAGACCGGTGAGGATCGCCACGTCCCCGCCCCGCTCGACTTTCGTCGAGCTGCCCCTCCCCATGAAGGTGAGGCAAGTCTAATCTACGCCGTAAACATAACGAGGAACCGCCGATGATCCGGGCCGCGCTCGCCTTCGCCGCCGCGCTGATGCTGTCGACTGCCGCCCACGCGGCCGACAAGTACGCGGTCAACAACGGCGTGAAGATCCACTACGTGGCCGAGGGCAAGGGGCCGCTCGTGGTGCTGATCCACGGGTTTCCCGACTACTCGGCGACCTGGAAGCCGCTGACGACCGAGCTCAACAAGGCGGGCTATCGCACCGCCGCCCTGGACACCCGCGGCTACAACCTCTCGGACAAGCCCCAGGGCGAGGCGGCCTATGCCATGCCCAACCTGATCGGCGACGTGGCCGCCGTCATCGCCGCCGAGGGCGAGAAGAACGCCATCGTCATCGGCCACGACTGGGGCGCCGCCATCGCCTGGCAGACCACATTCGCGCGGCCCGACCTGGTCAACAAGCTGGTGATCCTGAGCGTGCCCCACCCCGCCGGGATGGCCCGCGAACTCGCCACAAACGCCGACCAGCAGAAGAACAGCCAGTACGCCCGCAACTTCCAGAAGGAAGGCTCGGAGAAGATGTTGAGCGCCGAGATGCTGGCCGGCATGGCCACCAAGGACCCCGCCGCCCGGCCGGGCTACGTCGAGGCCTTCAAGCGCTCGGACTTCGCCGCGATGATGAACTACTACCGCGCCAACTATCCGCGCGGGACGGGCGCCGACGTCCAGCCCGCGCCGTCCGCTCAACCGAACAACCGCGTGAAGGTCCCGGTGCTCGTCATCCACGGCATGAAGGACACGGCTCTCGACGCCGCCGGCCACTCCGGAACCTGGAACTACGTCGACGCCGACACGACCGTGGTGATGTTCCCGAACGCCGGCCACTTCGTGCAGCACGACGCCGCGCCCCAGGTGAACCGCACCATCCGCGACTGGTTGGACGCCCGCCGCTAGCTGTCGCGGGGCATCGCCTCGGCCCAGCGGTCGGCGAACAGGTAGATCGGCGTGAACACCTCCAGCAGCTCGCGCCCCAGCGGCGTGAGCCCGTAGCCGTCCGCGCCCAACTCCAGCAGCTGCGCCCCGCGCAGCTCGTTCACCCGCGCCTGCAGGACCGATGGCGCGAGGCCACCCGCGGCGGCCCGCAGCGCCCGCGACGTGAGCGGCCCGTCGCGCAGCTCCCACAGCACCCGCAGGGTCCACCGCCGGCCCAGCAGCTCCAGCAGCGCCATGATCGGCCGCTGGCCGGCCACCCTCAACATCGCCGTCGGATCAGGCTGGCTCACGAATGGCCCTTGTCATCGCTATCATTTTAATAGCACTTTCGCGCTACGATATTGATAGCGGAGCTAGCCCCCCATGCCAAGGATCGCCCCCCTCCCCGCGCCTTACCCGGCCGAGATCCAGGGTCACTTCGACCAGGTGATGCCGCCCGGCGTCCCGCCGCTGGTGCTGTTCACGACGCTGGCCAGCAGTGAACGCGCCTGGAAGAAGTTCCGCGCCGGCTCGCTGCTCGACGGACGCCTGATCAGCCTGCGTGAGCGCGAGATCGTCATCGACCGGGTGTGCGCGCGCGCCGGCTGCGAGTACGAATGGGGCGTCCACATCAGCGCCTTCGCCGCGGCGGCCAGGCTGACCCGGGAAGAAATCGCCGCCACCCTGGCGCCGCCCGGCGCGACCGGCCCGTGGGCGGGGAACGAAGCCGTCCTGGTCGCCACCGTCGACGCGCTGCACGACCGGTCCACGCTTACCGACGCCGAGTTCGCCGACCTCCAGCGCCATTACAGAAACGACCAGATCCTGGAGATCCTGCTGCTGTGCGGCTTCTATCGCACCGTGGCCTATCTCTCGAACGGCCTGGCCCTGCCGCTCGAGACGACCGCAGCCCGCTTCGCCCAGTACGCGGCCTGACGTCGAACTAGGCCTTGCGCGCGCGGTCCTCCTGGCGCTGACTCCACGGCCAGAAGGAGGAGCGAACCGATGTCAGAGCAGAAGGCGCCCGAGCCGCAGGACCTGCCCACGGGCTTCCAGCTCCTCGAGATCGACCCCGAATTCCGGACCGACCCCTACCCGCGTCTGGCCGACCTGCAGGCGCGGTGCCCGGTGCGCCACGATCCGGTGCTCGAGTCGGTGGTGGTGACCGGCTACGAGAACGTCCGCGGCATCGTCAACGACCGCAGCCTCTGGCGGAACCCGGCCCGCGGCAACCCGCGCGCGCTGTTCAGCCGCGTGTCAGAGGGGTCGGGCGACCGGCCGCTGTCAATCCTCTTCATGGACGATCCCGACCACGCCCGGGTGCGCGGCCCGCTCACGCAGGCCTTCTATAAGCGCGCGGCCAAGATGAAGCCCCAGACCGAGACGATCGTCGACGAAGTGCTGGACAGCCTGAGTGGTCGGGCCGCCTTCGACATCATCGCCGACTACGGCGTGCCGGTGCCGATCCTGGTGATCGCCGCCGTGCTGGGCATCGAGAAGGAGCGCCTGCGCGAGTTCCGCGAGTGGTCCGAAGGCATCATCCTGTCGCTCAACGCCCTGCGCACGCCCGAACAGGACCAGCAGCTGATGGTGGCGGCCCAGGCGCTGGACGCCTTCTTCGCCGAAGCCATGGCCGAGCGCCGGGCCCGCCCACGCGACGACCTGATCACCGACATGGTCCAGCTCCAGGCCGCCGGCGCCCAGCTCTCGGACGAGGAGGTCAGCGTCAACCTCCAGAGCCTGCTGGTGGGCGGCAACCTCACCACTACCGACCTGATCGGCAACGGCGTCCGCGCCTTCCTCACCCACCCCGAGCAGCTGGCGGCGCTGAAGGCCGACCCCAAACTCATCGCTATGGCGGTCGAGGAGATCCTGCGCTGGGACCCGCCCATCACCATGACCAGCCGCATCGCCTCATGCCCCATGGAGGTCGGCGGCGAGGCGGTGTCCGATAAGGAAGCGATGATCACCGTGCTGCGCGCCGCCAATCGCGACCCGGCCATCTATGAGGCGCCCGAGCGGTTCGACATCACCCGCAAACACGTGCCGCACATGGCCTTCGGCGGCGGCGCTCACATCTGCATCGGCGCGCCCCTGGCGCGGATGGAAGGCCAGGTCGCCCTGTGGAAGCTCTTCGAGCGGTTCCCGAACCTGAAGCTGGCGGACCAGACGCTGACCTACCGCGCCCTGCCCGGCTTCCGCGGCCTGGAAAGCCTGATCGTCGAGCCCTAGTCTACTCCGCCGCCTGGGCCGCTTCCGGGATGAACATCGCCATCTTCTCGGCGAAGCCCTTCAGGCACACCTCGGACGGACCCAGCGGGCCCGTCTCGTAGCCTGAGCTCTCCATGCCTTCCTGCACGCGCCGGATCAGCACCGTGTCCTCGGCGTTGACCTGGCGGTTGATGCGCCAGTTGAGGTAGCGCGCCGCCTTCACCTCCCGCCGCGCGTCGGGCCGCACATAGGCGATTTCGCGGATCACCGTCTGAGTGGCCGAGACCGGGATGAACTGCATGAAGTCGATCTGGTCGGGATAGACGTCGAACGCCACGTTCGGCCAGAGCTTGTAGTAGTTCCAGCGCCGCTGATCGCGCCCCTCCAGGTGCTGGAACGTCGGCAGCAGCGCCTGGTAGTGCCGCTCCACCCAGTTGCTCGACGGCGTCTCGACGATGTCACCCCACATCTTGTCGACCCACGGCTCGGCCTCGATGCCGTAGCTGGTCCCGAACAGCCGCGTCAGCCCCGGGTGGGCCACCGGGATGTGCAGGCTGTCGGAGTAGTTGTCGCCGATGTTCTTCCAGTTCACCGGCCGGGGCCGCAGCGTCACGCGGCCCTGCGGCTGCAGGTCTGCCGGACAGTGCGGCGCCAGCTCTGCGGTGTAGGGCGCCATCATCTCGGCCACGCTGGGCAGGCCCGGCGCAAACCGCACGAAGATGAAGCCCAGGTAGATCTCCTGCTCGATCGGCTTCAGGCCCAGTTCGTCGCCGTCGATCCCGTCGAAGCCCTGCCACGGCGGCACATTGGCCAGCCGCCCGTCCAGCCGGTAGCTCCAGGCGTGGTAGGGGCACACAATCCGGTGGCCGCAGTTGCCCTGGTTCCCGTCCGCCAGCCGCGACGCGCGATGTCGGCAGACGTTGTGGAACGAGCGCACCTCGCCGTCGTCCCCGCGCACGGTCAGCACCCGCTCGCCCAGGAAGTCGAAGGCCTGATAATCGCCGGCCTCGGGGATGTCGTTCAGGTGGCAGACCACCTGCCAGGCCGTCCGAAAAATGGTCTGCCGCTCGCGCTCGAAGAACGCCTCGCTTGTGTACATCCAGGCGGGAAGAGACTGCACCGTCATGGGCGGTGTTGTTCCATGCTCTGGACGCCCTGTCAGCACGTCCCGCGCCCCGCCTCGGCCGTACGGTGAGGCGGGGAACGAGGCTGTACGCGTTAGGGCCTGCGAATCAGGCCGCGAACCGCGCCAGGCGCTTGGAGATGATCTCCTCGGCCTCGGCCATGATGCCGTCGATGAGCTGCTTCACGGTCGGGACATCGTGGATCAAGCCCACGACCATGCCGCAGCTCCAGCCGCCGGCGTCCATGTCGCCGTTCTTCATGATCGCCGGGTAGACGCCCGCCACTTCCGGGGCGATGTCGGCGAAGGTGATCTTGTCGCCGAGGGTCCGCTCCTTCTCCAGCAGGCGCTCGACGCCGGCGTTGTTCAACACCCGCTCGGTGTTGCGCAGCGGGCGCATGATCAGGCGCGTATCCAGTTCGTTCGCGGCCAGGATGGCATCCTTCACGTTCTGGTGGATCGGCGCCTCGACCGTCGCCATGAACCGCGTGCCCATGTTCATGCCCTCGGCGCCCAGCGCCAGCGCCGCCGCCAGCTGGCTGCCGGTGGCGCAGCCGCCCGAGGCGACGAACGGGATCTTCAGCTCTTCGGCGGCGCGGGGCAGCAGCACCCAGTTGCCGACGTCGTCCTCGCCCGGGTGGCCGCCGCACTCGAACCCGTCGACGCTGACCGCGTCACAGCCGATCTGCTCCGCCTTCAGCGAGTGGCGGACCGAGGTGCACTTGTGGATCACCTTGATGCCGGCTTCCTTCAGGCTGGGCAGCCACTTGGCGGGGTTGTTGCCGGCCGTCTCGACCGCCTTCACGCCGCTCTTGATGATCGCCTCGACGAAGCCCGGATAGTCGGGCGGCGTCACCGCCGGCAGGAAGGTCAGGTTCACGCCGAACGGCTTGTCGGTCATCTCGCGGCACCGCGCGATCTCCTTGGCCAGCCCTTCGGGCGAGCCCTGCGTCAGGCCGGTGATGATCCCCAGGCCGCCCGCGTTCGACACAGCGGCCGCCATCTCGGCGTAGCCCACCATGTGCATGCCGCCCTGGATAATGGGGTGCTCGATACCGAACAGTTCCGTGATGCGGGTCTTCACAGGGCGTCTCCTTCAAACGTGCGTTTACATTGTATTGGCCCGGCTGCGCGGCGCCCGCAAGCCGCCGCCGCGTCATGTTCGGTCGGAATCGGCCGGCGGCCAGGGCGGGCTCGGCGAGAAATCGGCGTGCTCGGAACTTGCTCGGTCACGCCCTTCCGGTTGTCGGCGCTACACGTCGCGGTAGTTGAACGAAGCGTAGCCATCATGACCGACGACGTGGACATCCTTGTAGGGCGCGCCCTGCGCCGTCGCCGACGCCTGCTGGGCCTGACCCAGGCGCAGGTCGCCGCAGCCGTCGGCGTCCGCTTCCAGCAGATCCAGAAGTACGAGTGCGCCGGCAACCGCCTCTCGGTCGCCATGCTCTGGAAGCTGACCTGCGTGCTGGACGTGGATGTCGGCTACTTTTTCGCTGGGCTCCCGCGCGAGGCTGACAGCGACCCGGCGGCCCGCCCCGCCGATCCGCCCCTCCGCTTCGAGCACGCCGCCTGACCGCCGCGTTCCCGTTACCTGCCAGGTAATGTGCGGACGCCCCCTTCCCGTGCCAACATCCGCGCAACAAGGGGGAGGTGATCGAGATGGCGGCGTTCCGCATACTGCTGGTCGTGCTGTGGGGCGTGCTCGTCGCCTTCACCGCGGTGGTCATCGCCAACCACGGGATGAACCTCATACCCATCTTCTTCGGCGACATCGCGAAGATGGGCTGGCCCGGCCAGTTCAACCTCGACTTCCTCTGCTTCCTCACCCTGTCGGCGCTCTGGACCGCCTGGCGCGGCGGCTTTGCGCCGCTCAGCCTGGTCCTCGCGGTCGTGGCGTTCTTCGGCGGCGCGGGTTTCCTGCTCCCCTACCTGCTGATCCTCACGCTCCAGGCCAAGGGCGACATGGCGAGCGTGCTGCTGGGCGTCCGGCGGCCTGCCTGATCCTGACAGACTGCTGTCAGCAGGCTTGGCGCAGAGAGGTGGCGAACCCTGCCGGGAGAGCCTACCTTGGACGCCATGCCCGCCCCCTCCGCGCCTGAAGGCGTCGCCGACATGTCGGCGGCCTTCGACTACGACGAAAACACCATGCCCATGCTCTGGAAGCCGCACCGCCCGGTGCGCCCGGAGAAGAGCGAGGGTGGGCGCAAGTTCAAGCTCAGCAGCGCCTATGAGCCCGCCGGCGACCAGCCGACCGCCATCCGCGAGCTGGTGGCCGGCATCGACGGCGGCGACCGCGACCAGGTCCTCCTGGGCGTCACCGGCTCGGGCAAGACCTTCACCATGGCCAAGATCATCGAGGAGACCCAGCGGCCCGCCCTGATCCTCGCGCCGAACAAGACGCTCGCCGCCCAGCTCTACAGCGAATTCAAGAGCTTCTTCCCGGAGAACGCGGTCGAGTTCTTCGTCAGCTACTACGACTACTACCAGCCCGAGGCCTACGTCCCTCGAACCGACACCTACATCGAGAAGGACAGCTCGATTAACGAGCAGATCGACCGGATGCGCCACTCGGCCACCCGCGCGATCCTGGAGCGGGACGACGTCATCGTCGTGGCCTCGGTCTCCTGCATCTACGGCATCGGCTCGGTCGAGACCTACTCGGCCATGACCTTCCAGGTGAAGCCGGGCGACCGGATCGACGAGAAGCGCCTGATGGCCGACCTCGTGGCCCTCCAGTACAAGCGCAACGATCAGGCCTTCGAGCGCGGCAGTTTCCGCCGGCGCGGCGACACCCTTGAGATCTTCCCGGCCCACTACGAGGA
>NZ_SCTC01000004.1 GCF_004299445.1 Phenylobacterium sp.
GAGCCGGGTGTAGGCGCGGGCCAGGTCGGAGAGTTCGGCCACCTCTTCGGTGGCGAGCGCCTTCTGCTGCACGTGGCGGGCGAAGGCGAAGTCCATGCGGGCCGTCTGGGCCAGCAATTGGTCCTCTTCGAAGATGTCGGGCGCGGGCTCGGACATGATCGCGAGTGGAACATGGGGGTACGACAGAAACGGTCGTAGAAGCGCTCTTCGTTCCACTTTTTTGGAACGTCATGGCCGGGCTTGTCCCGGCCACCCAGAAGCGCCGCCGTTTCCGGAGAGGACGCGGCGGTGATGCGGTGCGCCTTGCGGCCAGCGCCTCGTATCTGGGTGGCCGGGACGGGCCCGGCCATGGCGTTCTTGGGGATGGGATGAGGGGGGTTCAGGGCTTCGGGAGCCCTACCCCGCCTTGGCGTAGTAGATCTCGGCGGGGCCCGGGAAGGTGCGATTGCGGACGTCTTCGGCGTAGGCCGCCACCGCCTTTGCGATCTCGCCGCGGATGTCGCCATAGCGCCGGACGAACTTGGGCGTCCAGTCGAACAGGCCCAGCATGTCGTCGGTGACCAGGATCTGACCGTCGCAGCCGGCCGAGGCGCCGATGCCGATGGTGGGCACGGCGATGTCCTGGGTGATCTCGCGGGCCAGGCCCTCGGCCACGCCCTCGACCACCACGGCGAAGGCGCCGGCGTCGGCGGCGGCGCGCGCCTCTTCCAGGATAAGCCGGCGCTCCTCGCCACCCTTGCCCTTGGCCTTGAAGCCGCCCTCAACCATCACCGCCTGGGGCCGCAGGCCCACGTGGCCCATCACCGGGATGCCCCGGCGGACCATGTACTCGATGTTGGCCGCCACCGTGGGACCGGCCTCGACCTTTACGGCGCTGCAGCCGGTTTCCTTCATGACTCGGGCGGCGTTGTCGTAGGCGACCTCGGCCGAGCCTTCGTAGCTGCCGAACGGCAGGTCGACGACGACCATGGCCCGACGCGATCCGCGCATGACCGCCTGGCCGTGCAGGATCATCATGTCCAGCGTGACGCCGACGGTGTTGGGCAGGCCATGGACCACCATGCCGACGCTGTCGCCCACCAGCAGCAGGTCGCAGTGCTCGTCCAGCAGCTCGGCCATCGGGGCGGTGTAGGCGGTGAGGCAGACGATGGGCGTCCCGCTCTTGCGCGCCAGGATATCCGGCGCAGCGACACGACGGACCGGCGCTTCCCGATGGCTCGACAAATTACATTTCCTCGATCAGCCGCGATGCGAAATAGGCCATGGCCGCCAGCGCCAGGGCGACGGCGACCCACACGCCATAGCCGCCCGAAAGGGCCGACACCATGTCGGTCGAGGGGGAAACGCGCGAAAGGCCCTGACCGACCAGCCGGGCCGACTGCTCCGCCGTCTCGACGCGCTCGAACAGGTTGGACATGAACAGCTGGCTGGCGCCGATCACACCGCCGGTCAGGCCCGCGGCACCGATCAGCCAGCGGCGCATGTTCCAGCCGCGGTCCAGCTTGCGCTCGATGCGCTGGGCGAAGGCGGCCGCGTCCGGGAGTTCCGGCGCGTCCATGAAGAGGCGTTCCAGACGCCGCTCGAAATCGAGTTCAGCCATTGCTCCGCCTCCCTTCAGCAGTCGCGCTTTCGGCCGGCGCCAGTCGCGCTCGGAGCTTTTCCAGACCACGTTTGACATGGGATTTGACCGTTCCAAGCGGCAGGTTCAAGGCCTCAGCCGCCTCCCCATGAGAAAGACCCGCGCCGTAGCACATGGACACGCAGAGCCGCTCGGCCGGGCTGAGGACCTTCAGGGCCTCGTCCAGGTCGATGCGGTGGTCGGCGTCCCCGGCCGTGGCGTCGGCCTCGTCATCCGTTCCTTCGACCGCCAGCTCGGCCAGCCGCTTCTCGCGCTGCAGCCGGCGCAGGTATTGCCGCGCCGCGATGCGTTTCACCCACCCCGCGAAGGTCCCCTCCCCGCGGAACTCGGCGATCCGCTCGAACGCCGCCAGGAGGGCGTCCTGGGCGACATCGTCGGCTTCGGCGCCCTGCGCGCCCATGCGGCGCAGCAGACCGCGGATCGCGGAGCCGTGACGACGCACCAGCTCCCCGAAGGCGCGCCGCTCGCCCGCCGCGGCGTGGGCGCAAAGCTCCACGTCGTGCAGACTGGCGTAGGTCGAGATCGTTGCGCCCGACATGGGCATCTTCCCCCGATCGCGCGCTTAGGGCTTCGTCTTGTTGAGCGTGGCCAGGGCGACGAAGGCCAGGCCGATGAAGATCGGGAACGCGGCGATGCCCAGGATCGGGTACAGCGCGTCGGCTTCCTCGAAGCTGACGGCCGCGCCCATGGCGGCCAGACCCACGCCGATGCCCAGCCAGATGATGCCGGTGCGCAGGTCGCGCTGCGGCGACGGCGGCAGGCCGGGCGTGCGCACGTTCGACGACATGGCGTCGATGATCTCGGTGGGCAGGGGCTGGCCCTTTTCGATGGCGACCTTGAGGGTCTCGGCCATCCGCTGCCGTTCCATGCTCTTGAAGTAGCGCGGGACGATCACCAGCGCGGCGATCATCGCGAAGAAGCCCAGGGGGATCAGAATTTCCATCTCGATGCAGTCCTCTCCAGGTGAGCGGTTTTCCGCCCTTTCTGATGGTTAGAGGCGCGGGCGACGCCCGACAGATGCAGACCCGCGCATGAAACCTTAGTCATGATTCCGGAAGCCGCCCGGGACCAGGCGCCCGTCGAGCACGGCCACCGCAGTGACCGCCAGCGTCAGGCAGGCCATCACCGGGACCAGCCCCGCAGAGGTGGTGGTCAGCAGCGGCGAGAGCGCCGGCCAGGCCGCCCACAGCACGAACCCGCCAGCCGCCGCCACGACCGCCAACAAGCCCACATCCGCCACGAAGCGGCGGCGCGCCACCTCGGCCATCACGGCCGTGGAGAACGCGGGGTCGCGAACCGGCGGTTCGTCCTCGGCGAAGAGGGTCTTCAGCCGCGCGTCAGCTTCCGTCATCGGAGCCTCCCAAAACCTGCAGCAGCCGCGTGCGGCCGCGCGTGACATGACTCTTTACCGTACCCAGCGGGAGGCCAAGGGCCTGCGCCGCCTCCGCGTGGCTGAAATCGGCCGCCAGGCACAGGGCCACGCAGGCCCGCTGGTCCGGCGGCAGTTCCGCGAGCGCCGCCTCGAGCGCCAGGCGTTCGTCAGAGAGCGGGCGGGCGGACGCGGGGCGATGGGCCTCGTAGCTGGCCTCGCGGGCGCGGCTGCGCCCGGCGCTGCGCGTCGCGCTCAGGTGCTTGTTGTAGCCGATGCCGCACAGCCAGGCCCGGACGCTGGCCCCGGACTCCAGCTTTCCGATCGCGGACCAGGCCGCCAGGAACGTCTCCTGAGCCAGATCGTCCGCCTGGGCCCAGTTCCCGCAGGTGCGCCGCAGGAAGGCGCGCAACGGCGCCTGATGGCGTTCCACCAGGCGCGCGAAGGCGGCGGTCGAGCCGGCTCTAGCGGCCTCGACCAGCTCGTTATCGAGGCCTTCGGGGCTCATCGGCTCCGGAAGGTCGAGGTGAAGATGGCGGCCACCAGATGCCCCGCAGCGACGCAGGTCATGATGATCGCGACCAGCCGGAACGGCCAGTCGACGCCGGGGATATCGGCGTACTCCGAAGCGAACCAGAAGCCCGCCGCCACTGCGCCGGTGATGATCGCCGTGCGCCAGGCCCAATAGGGCGTGTAGCGCCAGTAGCGGCGGCGCATGCGGCGCGCGGTGCGACGGCCGAGACGGCCATACATGAGGTCGTCTTCGTCATCCTCCTCGTCCTGCAGCGCGCGCAGCAGTTCCGGAGGCGGGTCCTTGCCCTGGTTGGTGTAGCTGCGCAGGAGGTCCAGCCGATCCTGGCTGCGCTTGTAGGACAGCCAGCGGTCCCAGGCCCCGAACACGAAGAAGGCCAGGGGAAACAGCAGCCACCAGTAACTCGAGAAGAAGTCTTCCATCTTGCGTCGCTCCGACCCGGCGGCGGAGCCTTCTCCGACCGCGCATCACCCCCTAGTCGCCGCCGCCCGGGCGATCGGATGCGGCGGCCGACGCACTGGACTGACGCGGCGTCGGGCCGGCCAACGTCGCGCGGTGACGATGGAGCCCCGGATGACCGACCTGTTCGACCCCTGCGAGTTCAACGGCCTCAGGCTGCAGAACCGCATCGCGCTGTCGCCGCTGACCCGGACCCGTTCGAACGACGCCGGCGAGGCGGGAGAGCTGCAGGCGCTGTACTACGCCCAGCGCGCCTCGGCGGGCCTCCTGATCACCGAAGCGACGCCGGTGGCGCCGGGCGGGCGCGGCGGGCCCAACATCCCCGGCCTGTGGAACGACGACCAGATCGCCGGCTGGCGGCAGGTGACCGACGCGGTCCACGCCAAGGGCGGGGTGATCTTCAGCCAGCTCTGGCATGCCGGGCGGCTCAGCCATTCCTCGCTCGGCGGCGGCGAGCCGCCGATCGCACCCTCGGCCTACCGCCAGCCGGGGCAAATCTTCACGCTGTCGGGCCCCCACGACTACGAGGAAGCCCGGGCGCTGCGCCTCGACGAGATGCCGGGGATCGTCGGGATGTTCCGCGCCGCTGCCGTGCGCGCCAAGGCGGCAGGGTTCGACGGCGTCGAGCTGCACGCGGCCCACAGCTACCTGATCGACGCCTTCCTGCGCGACATGACCAACAAGCGCACCGACGCCTACGGCGGCTCCATCGAAAACCGCGCCCGGCTGCTGGTCGAGGTTCTGGAGGCGATCATCGGCGTGTGGGGGCCGGAGCGGACGGCCGTGCGGCTGGCGCCCATCGGCCACGCCTACCAGGCCTGGGACTCAGATCCCGAACCCCTCTTCACCTATGTCGTGGAGCGGCTGAACGACCTGAAGGTGGGCTGGCTCGACATGGTCGAGGGCGACACGGGCATCTCGCGCACGGCCGAGCCCTCGTTCGACCTGCAGAAGCTGCGGCGGCTGTTCAAGGGCGTGACGATCGCCAACAACATGTACGACCGCGACCTGGCCATCGCCGCCCGCGCGGCCGACACCGCCGACATGATCGCCTTCGGCCGCCCGTTCATCGGCAACCCCGACCTGGTCGAGCGCCTGCGCCGCAACGCCCCGCTGCACGTGGCCGACCCCCGCAGCTACTACGGCGGCGGCGCGCGGGGCTACACGGACTTCCCGACGCTGGAGACCGAGGCCGGCTAGTCTGACAGGGCCGCATAGACCTCGGGCTTGAAGCCCACCGTAAGCTTGCCGCCTCGGTCCAGCACCGGGCGTTTGATCATCGAGGGCTGGGCCAGCATCAGGTCAATGGCCTTGGCCGCGTCGATCCCCTGCCTGTCGGCGTCGGGCAACTTCTTGAACGTGGTCCCGGCGCGGTTCAGCAGGACCTCCCAGCCCAGCTGCCGCACCCAGCCTTCCAGGGTGGCGCGGTCGATGCCGGCCTTCTTGTAGTCGTGGAAGTCGTAGGCGACGCCGTGCTGGTCCAGCCAGGTCCAGGCCTTCTTCATCGTGTCGCAGTTCTTGATGCCGTAGAGCACAGCCGCCATCGTGGCCTCCGCATGTCGAAGATCGAACTCCCCAAGGACACCCGCGACGCCCTGGCCGTGGCGCTGTCGCGGTATCTCAAGGACGAGCACGACGTGGAGGTGACGGGATTCGACGCCCACTTCCTCCTCGACTTCATCATCGAGACCATCGGGCCGCACGTCTACAACCAGGGCCTCGCTGACACCCACGCGCTGTTGTCCAAGAAGCTGGACGAGCTGAGCGAGAGCATCTGGCATCTGGAGAAGCGGGCGAAGCTGCGGCGCTAGGAAGAGCGGGCGCCGGCGTCGGGGCGGACTCTGGATCGGCTGACCCGCGTCTTCAGCCCCGCGGCGTCGGGCCCTTCCAGTTGAGCTCGATGGTCACGCCGTTGGGGTCGCGGACGAAGATCTGCCGCACTGAAGTTCCGGGCGTGGCCGTGGCGCGGAACGGCAGGCCGGTCTTCTCGATCCGCGCCAGGGCGTCGTCGTAGTCGGCGATGTCGAAGGCGAAGTGATCCAGCGACGAGCCGGCGCTATCGGCGGCGGGCTTGTCGACCTGAACCAGGTGCACGACGTCCTTGTCGCCCGCGTAGAGCCAGGCGCCCGGGAACGGGAACGGCGGCCGCCAGCCCTCAGCGAGGCCCAGGACGTCGACCAGGAATGCCTTGGTCGCCGCAAGGTCGGCGGTGCGGATGTTGATGTGATCGAGGGCGCGGATGAGGCTCATGTCGCGCTACTTCGGCGTGACGCTGGCGACCGCCAGCCAGACGCCGGGCTTGTAGTGACAGTAGCCGTCGTCCTTGTCGCGAACCTCGGCCGCCACCGTGGCGCAGGCGCCGCCTACCCGGCCGACGACCCTCACCAGCCGGGGCGCCGTCTGAGGCGCGGCATCAAGCTGCGCCTTGGGCAGGTAGAGACCTACACGGCGCTGATCGAGGATCACGATGGAGAGCGCGTCGGTCTGCGCGGCCTCGGCCCGGCTGGGATAGAGGGCGATGTCGCGCCACCACCCCTCCAGGCTGACGCACTTGCCCGCGAACTCGGCGGGGTTGGCCGCGACCTCCGCCGGCTCGGCGGCCTTGGCCGCCTTGGCCGTGCAGCCCCTGGCCAGCGAGGCCGACGGGGCAGGATCGGCGGCCAGGACCGGCTGAGCCATACCCAGGCTCGCGGCGACGGCAACGATCATCAGTCGGCGCATTGGGCCCTCCCCGGCCGATCCATAAACGACAAGGGCCCCGCAGTCGCCTGCGGGGCCCTTCGATTTCCGTTCGCAGAAACGCCTAGGCCGCGCCGCCCTTGTCGCGGCGTTCGGCGTAGATGATCAGCGGCTGGGCGCGGCCCTCGATGACCTCCTGGTTCACCACCACCTCTTCGACGCCGTCGTAGGTGGGCAGCTCGTACATGGTGTCGAGCAGCACGCCCTCCAGGATCGAGCGCAGGCCGCGGGCGCCGGTCTTGCGCTGGATGGCCTTGCGGGCCACCGCGTTCAGCGCGTCGTCGGTGAAGGTGAGGCCCACGTTCTCCATCTCGAAGAGCCGGACGTACTGCTTCACGAAGGCGTTCTTGGGCTCGGTGAGGATCTTCACCAGGGCCTTCTCGTCCAGGTCGTCCAGGGTGGCGATCACCGGCAGACGGCCGATGAACTCGGGGATCAGGCCGAAGCGGAGCAGGTCATCGGGCTCCACCTGACGGAAGATCTCGCCCGTCCGGCGAGCGTCCGGGTCGGAGACCTTGGCGCCGAAGCCCACGGACGTGCCCTGGCCGCGCGCCGAGATGATCTTCTCCAGTCCCGCGAACGCGCCGCCGCAGATGAAGAGGATGTTGGTGGTGTCGACCTGCAGGAACTCCTGCTGCGGATGCTTGCGCCCGCCCTGCGGCGGCACGGAGGCGACGGTGCCTTCCATGATCTTCAGCAGCGCCTGCTGGACGCCCTCGCCCGACACATCGCGAGTGATGGACGGGTTGTCCGACTTGCGGCTGATCTTGTCGACTTCGTCGATGTAGACGATGCCGCGCTGGGCCCGCTCGACATTGTAGTCGGCCGACTGGAGCAGCTTGAGGATGATGTTCTCGACGTCCTCGCCGACATAACCGGCTTCGGTGAGCGTCGTCGCATCGGCGACGGTGAACGGCACGTCGATGATTCGGGCCAGCGTCTGGGCCAGCAGCGTCTTGCCGGTGCCGGTAGGGCCGATCAGCAGGATGTTGGCCTTGCCCAGTTCGACGTCGTTGTTCTTCGTCGCGTGGTTCAGCCGCTTGTAGTGGTTGTGGACCGCAACCGAGAGGACCTTCTTGGCGTGGTCCTGGCCGATCACGTAATCGTCGAGGACCTCGCGGATCTCCTTGGGAGTCGGCACGCCGTCCTTGGACTTCACGAAGGAGATCTTGTGCTCCTCGCGGATGATGTCCATGCACAGTTCCACGCATTCATCGCAGATGAACACGGTCGGACCCGCAATCAGCTTGCGGACTTCGTGCTGGCTCTTGCCGCAGAAAGAGCAATACAGGGTGCTCTTCGAATCTCCGCTGGCGGCCTTGGTCATGGTCTCATCTCACTCTTTCGACGAGGCGGGCCGGTGTTCTGGATCGCCTCGACCCGGGCATGTGGCGCCCTAGCCTTGCAGGATACGCGCCGCGGGTTGTCCAAGTCTTGACATTCCCCGATCCGCGCCGGGATCACAAGCCTTCGCTCACCGGAGCGACAATGTGTGGCGCGGAGCCGGAACCTTGGGCGCCTCGCCTTACCAAATGGGAAACACGCCGAAATGGCACAAGAGCGTGACGTCGACGACACGGACATTCCGGACGGTCCCGAACGGCCCATCGTCGCCTTCGATTTCGATGGCACCCTTACAGTGCGCGACAGCTACACGGCGTTCCTCAAATGGCGGACGCCAGCTGTAAAATGGTGGCTGGGCCTGCTGCGACTGATCCCCGCGAGCGTCCGCTACCTGGTCGACCACGATCGTGGGCGTATCAAGGCGGCGGCCACGAGGATCTACCTGGGCGGCGTGTCGCGCGCCCAGCTGGAGACCGACGCGCGCCGATTCGCCGAACTTTCGCGCAGCCTGCTGCGGCCCGACGCCGTGATCGCCTGGAAGCGGTGGCGCAAGGAGCGGGTGCGGCTGATCATCGTCACCGCGTCGCCCGACATCGTGGTGGCGCCGTTCGCCCGGGGCCTGGGCGCCGACGACCTCCTGGGCACCCAGCTGGCGTTCGACGATCGCGACCGGGTGACCGGAGTCTTCGCCTCTCCCAACTGCCGGGCGGATGAGAAGGTGGCGCGGATTCGCGCGGCCTATGGCGATCTGCGGGTGCGGGCCGCCTATGGCGACACCTCGGGCGACACCGAGATGCTGGCGATGGCCGACGAGCCCTACTATCGCGTGTTCACCGGCCGGCCCTGACGGAGACGCGGCCTTGAAGGCCGCTCAGGGCGGGCCGGCGATCGCGGCCCAGGCCGCCGCAAGGTCCGCCTCGAACGCAGCCCGGCTGAAGGCCGACGCGGTCGCCTGACCCGCCGCCCGCCGGGTCTCGAACGTCTCGCCGGCCCTCAGCTCGTCAATCCGGCGGGCCAGGGTCTCGGCGACATCCAGGTGACCATCGTCATCGAACCAGTCGCCATTCTCCGGCGTGGCGTACTCGCGCCCGCCCCCGCCGTGGAAGCCGACCACCAGGGCGCGGGTCGCCATCGCCTCGAGCGGCGGCAGGCCCAGTCCCTCCAGCAGGCCGGTGGCCAGGAAGATCTCGCTGCCGGCCATGACCCGGGCGACCTCGGCGCGCGGCAGGCCCTTGATCTCGATCCACGGGATCCCGGCGAGATCGGGACGCCGGGACCGCAGCGCGCCGCGGATCAGACGCCACTCCTGTGGGCGTCGATTGGGGATCATGGCGATTCGCAGCTCACGCGGCCCGCCCGCTGCGGCGGCAAAGACCGGATCGAGCGCCGGACGCACCACATGGGCCGGACGGTCCCAGCCCATCTGCATCAACATTCCGGCTGCGAAATGGCTGGGCAGGATCATCGCCTCGGCCCCCCAGCGACGCATGGCGTCCAGATCGGAGAAGGCCATGAAGCTGTAGTACGGGCCCTGGTTGTGAATGAGTTTGCGGGCCGGCGTGGACATCACCGCCTGGGCCCCGGCGCCGAACATCTCGCCCACGACGACGACGTCCTCCGAAGTCAGCCCATCGACCCCGGCCTGCCAGGGCGCGTCATAGCCTGCCGGAAACGTCTCGGGTGGCGTCCCGTCCGTCCGGACGAACAGGAAGCGGGCGTCGTAGCCCCGCACGCGCAGCGCCGCGACGTGATCCAGGTTGACCAGCTGTCCGCCCGTCCGGTGCACGCCCTGGGTGACGTAGAATATCCGCAAGCCCCGACCCCATACTCCCCGGGCCGAACGTGAAACGATCCGGCGCAAACGAAAAGGGCGCCGGCTCTCGCCGACGCCCTGAATTCGCGGATGCGAAACCTGTGACTATTCGTCGTCGCCGTCGCGCTTTTCCCAGACGTGGTCCACCAGGCCCCAGTCGCGGGCCTCGGCGGCGGTCATGAAGTGGTCGCGGTCGAGGGTCTCTTCGACCACTTCGATCGGCTGGCCGGTGTGCTTGGCGTAGATCTCGTTGAGCCGGCGCTTGGTCTTCAGGATGTCCTCGGCGTGGCGACGGATGTCCTGCGCCTTGCCCGAGTAACCGCCCGAGGGCTGGTGAACCATGATGCGGCTGTTCGGCAGGGCGATGCGCTGGCCCTTCTCGCCCGCCATCAACAGGAACGAGCCCATCGAGGCCGCCATGCCCAGGCAGAGCGTGATCACCGGGCTCTTGATGTATTGCATGGTGTCGTAGATCGCGAGGCCCGACGTCACCACGCCGCCCGGCGAGTTGATGTACATCTGGATCTCTTTCTTGGGGTTCTCGGCCTCGAGGTGCAGCAGCTGGGCGCAGATCAGGCTGGCCATGCCGTCTTCGACGGGACCGGCCAGGAAGATGATCCGGTCCTTCAGCAGGCGCGAGAAGATATCGTAGGCGCGCTCGCCACGGCTCGTCTGCTCGACGACCATCGGCACGAGGCCAAGGGCGGTGGTCACGGGATCGCGCATGGGAAGTCCTCTTTCGTGGCGGGCGACAACAGGCCCGCGCTCTCCCTCCCGATATCGCGTGCCCCGCGCCCCGGCGCAAGGCGGCAGGGTGGCGCTCCCGCCAGGAACACCACCCGAACCGATCAGGCGACCACGACGGCGCGGCGGCGCAGAGCCGCCCCGACGCCCGCAAAGCCCAGGATCTGGACCATCGCGCCCATCGCCGTCGCCGATAGAGAGAGCAGCCTCTTCGCGCCGACGGCCTTCGTGTCGGTGACGAGCATATCGTTCGCTGCGAACCTAGGCGGCGATGCCCGATATCCAGTCGCGCAGCACCGCCAGCACCTGCTCGGGCGGGGCATAGCCGCGGGTCACGACGCCGTAGACGCCTTGATCGTTGGGACCGCCCACCAGGGTCGGAAAGCCCGTGACCCCGGCGCGTTGGGACATGGCGTAGTCGCGCCAGGTCTCGCTCTTGGCCTCTTCGGTGGACCAAGCCGCCAGGAACGCTGCGCGGTCCAGCCCGAACTCGGCGGCCAGGTCAGCCAGCACCTCGCCCGAGGTCACGTCGCGGTTCTCGGCGTAGAACGCGCGCTGGGCGGCGGCCAGGTAGCGAAGGGCCAGTTCCTCGCCCTCGCGGCGGACCACGACCACGGCGCGGGCGGCCGGGTCGGTGTCGTAGATGAAGCCCTCGCGCTGGAGGACCGCCGCATCGAACGGCAGGCCCGAGGCCTCGTGGACGTGATACCAGTGCCCGGCGATCTCGGTCTTGGCCTTGTCGGTCATCGGCTTGTCGGTTCCCGGGCGCAGGCCGCCCATCACCACGCGGATCGGCAGAGCGCGGCCGTAGGCCTGACGCACCTGCTCGATGACCGGCGAGAAGCCGTAGCACCACGAGCACATCGGGTCGGCGAAGTAGATGAGGTGGGGTTCGACCATGCACGCCTCCTGCCCGGCCAGCATTGCAGCGGATCGCATCGGGGTCACGCGCGGTCTTCACCCCAGCGCCGGGTTGGGCCACCTTGTCGGTCATGGCGCACGATCATCACGACCACGACCACGACCATGAGCAGGAGCCGCCCTCGGACATCGCGCTGCGGGTGAAGGCGCTGGAGTCCCTCCTGATCGAGAAGGGGCTTGTCGACCCGGCGGCGCTGGATGCGATCGTCGATCACTACGAGCACAAGGTGGGCCCGCGAAACGGCGCCCGGGTGGTCGCCAAGGCCTGGAGCGACCAGGCCTACCTGGAACGGCTGCGCGCCGACGCCACCGCAGCCATCGCCGAGCTCGGATTCACCGGCCGGCAGGGCGAGCACATGATCGCGGTCGAGAACACGCCGACAACCCACAACCTCGTCGTCTGCACCCTGTGCTCCTGCTACCCGTGGCCAGTGCTGGGGCTGCCGCCGGTCTGGTACAAGTCGGCGCCCTACCGCGCGCGCGCCGTCATCGATCCGCGCGGCGTGCTGGCGGACTTCGGGACCGAACTGCCTGACGACGTCGAGGTCAGCGTCTGGGATTCCACCGCCGAGGTCCGCTACCTGGTGATCCCCGAGCGGCCGGCCGGGACCGAGGGGCTGTCGGAGGCCGAGCTCGCCGACCTGGTGACCCGCGACGGCATGATCGGGACGGCGCGGCTGTGAACGGCGTGCACGACATGGGCGGGATGCACGGCATGGGTCCCATCACGCCCGAGCCCGAGGGGATCGCCTTCCATCATGCCTGGGAGGGGCGCGTCCACGCTCTGAACCTCGCCTCGCCGACCCGCGGCAACATCGACGCCGGACGGCACAAGATCGAACGGATGCCTCCGGCCGACTACCTGCGCATGAGCTACTACGAGAAGTGGCTGGCCCGGGTGGAGCAGTTGCTGCTGGAAGCGGGCTACATCACCGCAGACGAGCTGGCGTCGGGCCGCGCGGCGCCGGGCGCGCCGAAGTCGACGCCGTTCCGGCCGGCCGCCAGCGTCCACGCCGCTCTCACCAGCCCCTATTCGTACGTTCGCGACGTGCCGCCCGCGGCGTTCGCCGTGGGCGACCGTGTCCGCGCCAGGGTGATGAACCCGCCCGGCCACACCCGCCTGCCCCGGTACGTGCGCGGCCGCGTCGGCGTGATCGACCGGCTGCATGGCGGCCACGTCTTCCCCGATCGCCACGCCCACGGCCACGGAGAGGATCCGCACCACCTCTATTGCGTCCGGTTCGAGGCGCGCGAGCTGTGGGGCCCCGAGGCTCCGGCCCGCGACAGCGTCCGGCTCGATCTGTGGGAGCCCTACCTTGAGCGCGCCTGACGTCCTGAACCTTCCGCGGCTGCCGCGCGACGCCGAGGGGCCGGTCTTCGCCGAGCCCTGGCAGGCGCAGGCCTTCGCCCTGACCCTGAAACTGCATGAGGGCGGCGCCTTCACCTGGACGGAATGGGCCGACGCGCTGTCGACGGAGCTCAAGCGCGATCCCGAGGACGACGGCTCACGCTACTACGAACACTGGGTCGCGGCGCTGGAGGGTCTGGTGACAGGGCGCAAGCTGGCCGCCACCGATGAGCTCATCTCGCGCAAGGCGGCTTGGAAGAACGCCTACCTGCACACGCCGCACGGTCGCCCCGTCGAATTGTGACCGGATCTGGCGGGCCTCGGGAACCTTCACCGTACTGACGCGCTGAGCGGGTGCGGGAGGCCGACATGGTGCAGTACGCTGTGGCGCAGAAGGACCGGGACTGGACCGTCTTCAGGGACGGACAGCCTCTCGCCGGCGACCTCTCAAGGTCTGCCGCGGTGCAGATGGCCAAGGACCTGGCCTTCGAGGCCGAGGCGCGTGGCGAGGCCGTCGAGCTGTTGATCCAGGGCTACTACGGCGAATTGAGCCGGCGCGTGACCGGCTCGACCGGGGATTAGCCGGTCCGCCGCATCTGGGCCTTCATCTCACGCTTGAGGCGAGCAGCTTCCTTCTCGGCGGCCTTGCGGGCCTTGCGCTCTTCGCGCTTCAGCTGAAGCATCAGCTCTTCGTCGTTCTCGATTGCGAGGCGGCGCTCTTCCTCGGCCTTCTCCTTGGCGAGGCGGGCGGCTTCCTTCTCGGCGGCGCGCTTCGCACGCACTTCCTCGAGTTCGCGGGCCTTTTTCTGGGCGGTGGTTTCGAATGCGCCTTCTGCGGCGGGCACCGCGGGCTTCGGCTTGAACTTCGCCAGGAGGGCTTTCCGGGCCTCGGCCTGAGCGGCGAGGCGATCGGAGAAGCCAGGCATGACCTTGGATTCTCTCATGTTCACTTGTGCAAAGGTGGAAACGAACAACTCCGCGGAGCGATCCCCGCGGAGCCTGACGATGCGCCCTGAGGCTCAGCCGACGATATCGGCGTCCGTGAAGAACTGGGCGATCTCGATCTTGGCGTTCTCGATGCTGTCCGAGCCGTGCACCGAGTTCTCGCCGACGCTCTCGGCGTACAGCTTGCGGATCGTGCCGTCGGCGGCCTGGGCCGGGTTGGTCGCGCCCATGACTTCGCGGTAGCGGGCCACGGCGTTCTCGCCTTCCAGCACCTGCACGACCACCGGGGCGGAGGTCATGAACTCGACCAGTTCGCCGTAGAACGGGCGCTCGGCGTGAACCTCGTAGAACTTCTTCGCCTGGGCCTCGGTCATCTTGATGCGACGCTGGGCCACGATGCGCAGGCCGGCATCCTCGATCACCGCGTTGACCTTGCCGGTCAGGTTACGACGCGTGGCGTCCGGCTTGATGATCGAGAAGGTGCGTTCGGTCATGGGCTCCGTTGGGGCTCTGATGGAAATGGGGAGGTGCGCAAGGGCGGACCCTTCGCGCGTCGGCGCGGTCTATATCGCCAACCGCCGTCGCGGATCAACCCGCTAGAGCCGGCCTGCACAGGCTCGCGACGTTTCGCCCCGTGCTTCCCGGCGCCGAACCGGGCCGATTTCCGCCGATGCGCGGCCCGCCCATGACGCAGCGCACCATGTCTGCTAGACGCGGCGCCCACGGATCCTCCCATGCTGCAAATCAAAGACCTTGTCCTCGACGCCTGGGGACGCCGCTTCTTCGACCAGGCCACGGTCACCCTGCCCAAGGACGCCAAGGTCGGCCTCGTGGGCCGCAACGGCGTGGGCAAGTCGACGCTGTTCAAGGTGATCCTGGGCCAGCTCCATGCGGGCGGCGGCGAGATCGGCCTGCCCCGGCATGCCCGGATCGGCTCAGTGGACCAGGAGCATCCCGCCACGCCGGTCACCCTGCTGGACACGGTGCTCGAGGCGGATGTCGAGCGACACACCCTGCTCTCAAACCTGGATACCGCCCCGCCGGAGGAGCTGGGCGAAATCTATGCGCGGCTGATCGAGATCGACGCCGACCGCGCGCCCTCGCGCGCCGCGGAAATCCTGGCCGGCCTGGGTTTCTCGCAAGAGGATCTGGCGCGGCCGATGGCGGAGTTCTCGGGCGGCTGGCGGATGCGCGTGGCGCTGGCGGCCAGCCTGTTCTCCGAACCAGATCTGCTGCTGCTGGACGAGCCTACCAACTACCTGGACCTGGAAGGCGCCCTTTGGCTGGAGGCGCGGCTCAAGAAGTACCCGCACACGGCCATCGTCATCAGCCACGACCGCGAGCTGCTGAACAACTCCTGCGACCACATCCTTCATCTGAAGGACGGCAAGCTGAACCTGTACCCCGGCGGCTACGACAACTTCGAGCGCCAGCTTGCCGAGAAGCTGCGCCTGCAGGAAGCGACCCGAGCGAAGGTCGAGGCCCACCGGGCCCACCTGCAGTCGTTCGTCGATCGCTTCCGCGCCAAGGCCTCGAAGGCCACCCAGGCCCAGTCGCGCCTGAAGATGATCGCCAAGCTGCCGCCGGTCTCGGCGGTGATCGAGGAGCGGGTGACCCCGTTCTCGCTGCCCTCGCCCGAGCGCCCCCTGGCCCCGCCCCTGCTGCGGCTGGAGGACGCCTCGGTCGGCTACGGCGGCGCGCCGATCCTGAAGAAGCTGAACCTGCGACTCGATATCGACGACCGCATCGGCCTCCTCGGCGTGAACGGGGCCGGCAAGTCGACCTTCGCCAAGCTGGTGGCGGGCGCGCTGACCACCGGGGCCGGCGCGCTGCATCGCAGTCCGAGGCTGAAGGTGGGCTGGTTCCACCAGCACCAGATCGAGGCGATGGATCCGACAGACACGCCGCTGGACATCATCCGGCGGCTGATGCCCGGGTCCACCGAGGCCTCGCGCCGGTCGCGCCTGGCGCAGTTCGGGATCAGCTTCGAGAAGTGCGAGACGACGGTCGCCAACCTGTCGGGCGGCGAGCGCGCGCGCCTGCTGCTGAACATGGTGGCCATGGAGGCGCCGCACCTGCTGATCCTCGACGAGCCGACCAACCACCTCGACATCGACTCGCGCCGCGCCCTGCTGGACGCCCTGAACGATTACGAGGGCGCGGTGATCCTCATCACCCACGACCGTTCGCTGATGGAGCTTGTGGCCGACCGCCTGTGGCTGGCGGCAGACGGCAAGATCGAGCCGTTCGATGGCGACATGGAGGACTATGCGGCGTTCGTGCTGGAGCGCGCCCGCGTGGCCGCGCGCAGTCCGACGCAGGTGAAGGCCGAACCTGAGCCGGTCGTCGCGCCGCCCCCGCCAGCGCCGCGGGTGAAGGTTCCCACCGGCACGGCGCGCCGCCGCGCCGAGACGGCGGAAGCGGCTCTGGCGAAGGCGAACGAACTGGTCGCGTCGATCGACCGGGCGCTGAGCGACCCGGCGACCTTTGCCGGCGACCCCGCGAAGGCCGCCGACCTGGGCCGCCGGCGTGAGGCCGCCCAGAGCGCCCTGGAGGCCGCCGAGCTCGAATGGATCGAGGCCCAGGAAGCCTACGAGGCGCTCATCCAGTAAGGCGTCAGGTGATGTGCTTGGGGCTGATCGGATCCGAGCCCGGGAAGGTTTCTTCCAGCGCCTCGTCGACCAGGGCCTCCTGACGGTCCTCGGCCTTGGCTTCGCGCTCGGCCATGTGGTCGATCTTCTCGCCTTCGGGCGGCGGCTCGACCGCGCGGACGTGCGCCGCCTCGAAGTTGCGGTGCTCTTCCAGCGCCTTCGCAGCCTCGGTCGAGGGCGCGTCGGTTGGGTTGCGGATCGGGGCCTCGTCGGCGTCGGGGCGGGTCTGGTTGTCGGGCATGTGGGGCTCCTGAAAACTGTCCCCCGAAGAACGTCCGCCTGCGGTTTAGGTTGCTCGGATCAGCCCCGCTTGGGCCCCTCCAGCAGGATCTGACCCTGCTCCCGCAACCGGCCCTTCACCTTGCCGGCGATCATCGCGAAAATGCCCGGCAGGTTCACCTCCAGGCAGACCTCGCGCTCCTGCACGAGGATCTTGCCCGACACGGTCTGGCCGATCGCGACCAGCGAGAAATGCAGCGTGTCGCCGTCCCAGGTCTTCTCGAGGTCGCCCACCGCGCCGATCTGGCCGGTCAGCCGGGCGGCGCCCTCGTCGATCCGGCGGCGGGCCTCGGCGCGACCGAGTTCATGGGGAATGTTGACGACGACAGGTTTGCTCATGATGCGACAACAGTTGGGATGCCCGGCGCGGTTCCGCAGCCCCCTGGCTCGTCATTCACGAGAAGAACGTCCATCGTCCGCGCTCGCGGACGCGGAGGTTGTTCTGCACGTTGCGGACGCCGTCGATGTCGGCGACGTCCTCGATGCGCCGCTTGTCGCCCTTGTGGCGAACCGTGCCGAAGAGGGTGACCTCGCGGTCGTGCACCTCGACCTTCACCTCGCGCAGGTCCAGGCGGCGTTCGTCCTCCAACCGCTCCATGATCACCGCCCACAGCACGCGGTCCGAAGGGCCGTCGCGGCGGACGGTCCGAGGGTCGCGGTCATGGGCGGCCCCGTCATCGCGGTAGCGCCGCGGTTCATCGACGGGCGGCAGCGGCGGTTCGCCCGGGTGCGGCCGGCCGTCGTCGTAGGCCCGGTAACCCGAGCGGGTCCGGGGGTCGTAGCCATAGAGGTTGGAATAGTCGGCCTGGCCGTAGTCGTCGCGCGCCGGGTCGCGCAGACGCCGCAGACGATCGGCCTCCCGATTGCGCCAGTCTTCGCGTTCCATCGGCCATCTCCTCAATTTCGTCGGGAAGTGGGGAAAGAACCTCCGCCTTGCACTTCGGTTCCAGGAAGGGACCATGGGCGCGCCCTCGATTCCCTGCGGATATCCGGCCCTTGCTGACGCCCGACCCTACCGCCAGGCCCGAGCCCCTCCCCGAGGATGTGGAAGAGGAGCTGGCTGCGGTGCTCCCAGAGACGCAGGGCTCGCGCTTCGGCCGGTTCCTGCGGAGCGCGGTGTGGCACTTCGTGGCCGTCCTGCTGCTGGCGGCGGCGGCGTTCATCCTGTGGCGCGAGTTCCATGACCTCAGTCCGCAGGACCTTGCGGCGGCGATCCGGGCCTGGGGCTGGGATTCCACTCTGCTGGCGATCGTCTTCTCGGCGCTGAGCTTCCTGCTGATGGGCGTGGTCGAGCTGATGGGCCTCCGCTGGGCGGGGGCAAAGATCGGCGCCGGGCAAGCCCTGGCGGGCGGGTTCATCGCCTGCGCCATCTCGCACAGCCTGGGCGCCAACCTGCTGGTGGCTGGCGCGGTGCGGGCCCGGTTCTACGGCAAGCACGGTATCACCCTGCGCCAGGTGGCGGCCGCGACGGTCTTCAACAGCTTCACCTTCGCCGTGGGCATCTGCACCCTGGCGGGCGCCAGCCTGCTGCTGGCCGGCAGCAAGGAGATCGCCGCCGTCAGCCGGATCGCAAATCCGGTGGCCGATGTCCTGGGCGGCCTCCTGATCACCGGCGTCGTCGGCTACGTCGTTCTCTGCGCTGTGCTGCACAAGCCGCTGCGGGCGTTCGGCCACAGCGTGAAGCTGCCCTCTGTCCGCGTCGCGCTGGCGCAGCTGGCCATCGGCACGGTCGACAACGCGGTGGCCGCGGCCATCCTCTGGATCCTGCTGCCGGCCGGCGCCGTCGGCTATTTCACCTTCGTAGGGGCGTACGCGCCATCGGTGGTTGTAGGCCTGATCAGCCATGTTCCCGGCGGCGTGGGGGTGTTCGAGAGCTCGGTCTCGACCCTGCTGAAGGGGATCGACAGCGCCGCCCTGGCCGCCGCCTTCCTCGGCTATCGGCTGTTCTTCTTCGTGCTGCCGCTGATGATCGCCGGCCTGGCCCTCGCGATCGACACGGTGCGCGAGCGCGCGCGCCGCCCGGCCTGACGTCGAAGAAAATTCGGGCTCCCGAAAAAAATTCTACGCAGAGGTGCATCTTTCCGCATCCGGGGGGGATCCGCCGACGTAACTCCCCTGTCCGCGCATCTCCCACAAGCATCGGACACCAGAAACGCGGCGGCGGCCCTGTTCCCCGACAACCGCCACCGTGCGCCCCGGTCCCCGCCTCCCGTCGCGGGACCGGGGCGACCCTTACAGGTCGCCCCGGTCTGTTTGCTTAGGTTGGGGGGTGACCCTTACAGACTGGGCTGCGCTTGACCGGAACAAGCGCCACCCTCGTCGGGCTCCCCCAACACTGCTACTGGAACCGGCCATGAGCCGCCCTCTCGCCGTCTTCGCCTACGATTTCGACGGCACCCTTGCGCCCGGCAACATGCAGGAACACGCCTTCATCCCCGACGAGCTGGGGATGGCGCACGCTGATTTCTGGGCCGAGGCGGGCAAGCTGGCGCGCGAGCAGCGCGGCGACGGCATCCTGGCCTACATGCACCTGATGCTGGCCAAGGCCCGCGAGAAGGGCCTGGAGCTCAGCCACGACAGCTGGCGCCGCAGAGGCGCCGCCCTGCCCCTGTTTCCCGGCGTCGAGGACTGGTTCGCCCGCCAGAATGCGCGGGCCGAGGCGCTGGGCCTGGACCTGCGCCACTTCATCATCTCGTCGGGCAATCGCGAGCTGATCGAGGGCTCGCCGATCGCCAAGTGGTTTGACCGGATTTACGCCTCCGGCTTCATGTTCGACGAGGACGACGACGCGATGGGGATCGCGCTGGCGATCAACTACACGGGCAAGACCCAGTACCTGTTCCGCATCAACAAGTGGACGCTGGACGAGTGGGACAACGACGGCATCAACGCCGTCCAGGCCGACCGCGACCGCCCGGTGCCCTTCGACCGCATCGCCTTCTTCGGCGACGGGCTGACGGACATCCCGGTGATGCGGGTGATGACCGACCACGGCGGCCACCCGGTGGCGGTCTACGACCCCGACAAGGAGATCACCGAGGCCGCGGCCGAGAAGCTGCTGAAGGACGGCCGCGCGCGCCTGGCGGCCGGCGGCGACTACCGCGAGGGCTCGCCGCTGGACACCCTGGCCGACGAGATCCTGCGCGAGATGGCGCGGGGCGTGACCAGCGATATGTTCGGGTAGGGCCGCGACCTCAGTCGCAACCGTCGACCAGGATCAGTTTACTGTCGGTGGTCCCGTGCCGGACCGCGAAGAGACCCTGCGCCTCCGGGTCGTCCAGGAACGCCCTCGCGTTGTCCTGCGACGGGAACTCCAGGATAACCAGCCGCTGGGGCGACCAATTGCCCTCAATCACGGTCGGCTCGACGCCGCGAACGATATAGCGGCCGCCGTGCTTCTCGATGAACGCCGGGATGGCCGAGACGTAGGGAAGGAAGCCCCGCAAGTTGTGGACGGCGAAATCCAGCACGAGGTAGGCCTTCATCGTCACCGCTCCTCGTACAGCCGCCGTAGCACCGTCGGCGCGAGACCCGGCAGGTCCTCCGAGATCAGGCCCGGGCCATGTAGTTCCGCCGCCTCCGCGTGGATCCAGGCGGCGGCGCAGGCGGCTTCGAAGCTGTCCATGCCCTGGCTGACGAGGCCGCCGATGAAGCCGGCCAGCACGTCGCCTGAGCCCGCGGTGGCCAGCCAAGGCGAGCCGTTGATGTTCACCGCGCAGCGGCCGTCGGGTGCGGCGATCACGGTGTCGGCGCCCTTGAGCAGCACGACGGCGCCGGCCTTGGCTGCGGCGCGACGGGCGGCGGTGATGCGTTCTGGGGCGGCCTTGAGCAGGCCGGGGAACAGGCGCTCGAATTCGCCCTGGTGCGGGGTCAGGACGTCGTCGCGGTCCAGCACCGAGAACAGTTCGCCCGGATCGTCGCGGAAGACGGTGATCGCGTCGGCGTCCAGGACCAGCGCCGCGCCGGTGCGGGCGAGCGCCAGGACGTTCAGCAGCGTGGTCTCGGTGACGCCGGCGGCCGGGCCAATGACCGCGGCGTCGGCCTGGTCGGCGGCCTGTTCCAGCTCCAGGTCGTTGGCGTAGGGCTTCAGCATCACCGCCTCGAGATGGGCGGCGTTGGCGGCCAGGGCCTCTTCCCGGGCGTAGATCGTGACCAGCCCGGCGCCGATGCGCAGGCCCGCGCGGGCGGAGAGCCGGGCCGCCCCCGTGCTCCAGGCGTCGCCGCTGACCACGATCAAGCGGCCACGCTGGTGCTTGTGCGAGGACGCCGAGGGCCAGGGAAACCGGGCGCGCCAGAGTTCGGGGCCGTTCTCGAACAGCGTGGACGGCGTCGCGCCCAGGCCGATATCGGCGACCACGATCTCGCCGCAGCGGCTGCGGCCAGGCTCCAGCACATGGGCCGGCTTGCGGGCGTGGAACGTCACGGTCAGGCCGGCGATGAACGATGGCCCCAACGGCTGGCCGGTGTCGCCCGGCAGGCCGCTGGGCGTGTCGATGGCGACCACCGTCTCGGGACGGCTGGCCAGCAGGGCGGCGGCGTGGGCGGCCGCGCCGTCCAGGGCCCGCGACAGGCCGGCGCCGAACAGCGCGTCGATGACCAGGGCCTCGCCGAGGGCGCCGTCCAGCGGCAGGGTCTCGCCATCCCAGCGGGCGCGCATGGCCTGGGCGTCAGGGGTCGCGGGCTCGCCCAGCGCGCGGACCGACACGGGCCATCCCCGCGCCTTCAGCAGCCGGGCCACGACATAGCCGTCGCCGCCATTGTTCCCGGGGCCGCAGAGCACAAGCACGGGCTGGACATCGAAGCGCTGGGTGACCGCGTCGGCCACGGCCAGGCCGGCGCGTTCCATCAACTCGACGCCGGGCGTTCCGGCCGCGATGGCGGCCTTATCGGCCGCGCCCATCTCGGCGACGGTGAGGATGGGACGGGCGGTCAAGCTGAACTCCTGGGCCAACGGCCTGTCTTCCAACGCCGGGCGCGCCGGTTCAAGCCCTTCGCACCTGCGCTGCGCCTCGGCTAGCATGCCCTCTGGACAGGAGTATGACCGGATGGACGACGCCGCCCGCGCTGACCACATCGGACGCGTCCGACGCGACGGCTACACGATCGTCGAGAACGCCATCGCACCCGACCTGATCGAGGCGTTGAACGACGCGCTGGCCCGCCTGGAACGCGACCTGGACGCCAAGCCCGCGATGAACGCCTTCGAGGGCCACCGCACGGTGCGCATCTACAACCTGCTGGCCCACGGAGCCCCGTTCGACCAGATCCCGACCCATGAGGCGGTGCTGCCCGTGATCGAGGGCGTGCTCGACCCTGGCTGTCTGATCTCGTCGCTCTCGTCCATCGCCATCGATCCCGGCGAGACGGCCCAGCCGATCCATGCGGACGACATGGTGATCCCCCTGGACAAGCCGCACCGGCCGATCGTCTGCAATTCGATGTGGGCGCTCACCGACTTCACCGAGGAAAACGGCGCGACCCGGCTGGTCCCCGGCAGTCACCTGAAGGGCAACCCCGAGTACGGCGGCGCCTATGACACCATTCCCGCCGAGATGGCGAAGGGCAGCGTGCTGATCTGGGAGGGGTCGCTCTGGCACGGCGGCGGGGCCAACCGAACCGACACGCGCCGGACGGGCATCGCCATGAACTACTGCGCGGGCTTCATCCGCCAGCAGGAGAACCAGCAGCTGGGCCTGTCGCCCGACTTGGTGCGCGGCTTCTCCCCGCGTCTCCAGGAGCTGGTGGGCTACGGCGTCTACCAGGGCCTGATCGGCCACATCGACAAGTCGAGCCCCGCGCAACGCCTGAACGGCGGCGGATCGTTCCGATCGATCTGGGACCGCTAGAGGACGCTGGTCGCCGCCTCGGCGCCCTTTTCGACCAGCCGGACCGTCTCGCCGTCGGTCTCCAGGATGGTGATCGAGCAGTGGTCGGGCCGGAAGGCCAGCACCTGGTCCACGCCCAGCAGCTTGGAGACCGCCGCGTTGATCGCGACGTAGTGCGAAAAGACCGCCGTGTTTCCGCGTCGCGCCAGCGAGGCGATGATCTCGCCGCGCCAGGCGTCGTAGTCCATGTCGCCCTGAATCGCCCCCCACGTCCCCTGGAACGCCTCGCGCAGCCAACCCGGCCGGGCCTCGGCCGACAGCGCCCTGGGCGTCGGGATTTCGCCCACCACCGGATCGATCTCGGCGGCGACGCCCAGGGTCTGGGCGGTCGGCTCGGCGGTCTCGCGGCAGCGGCGGAGCGGCGAGCTCACGACCAGGGTCGGACGCTCGGCCTCCGGACGCGAGAGCAGCCAGTCGCGGGCCGCCCTCGCCTGTTCCTGGCCCGTCTCGTCGAGACCCGGATCGTCGTCGTGGCCACCCCAGGTGGAGGACGGCCGGCCGTGCCGGATCAGGTAGAGACGCGCCATGAGGGATCAGTCCGGAGTGAAGATGTTGAGGTCGCCCTTCTGGACCACCGTGCCCGTCCGGCCAACCTGTTCCGACGTTTCCATGCCGGCCAGCAGGGCCGGATCGTCGGGCGTGTTGGCGGCGAAGCGGCGGCCGTTGGCGTCCCGGCCGACCACGATCGCCATGAACGGTCCCTCGCGCTTGTGGACGACCGTGTAGGTCTCGATCGTAGCCGGGCCTTGCGGCGATTCCGTGATCTCGGGATGCGGCAGGGCGTCGATCTCGCGCTGGAGCACCGCTGGGTCTTCGCGCTCGAACGGCTTGTCCGGCGCCTTCGTGGAATAGACGCCGGTCGACTGCTTGGTCAGGTACCAGCCGTTGCCGGTGATCAGGCCGTACTTGCCGGGGTTCTCAGTGAGCTTGCGGTGCATCGCCGCCACCGAGTGCATGACGTAGTTGTTTCCCGGCCCGCCCATGTAGGGCAGCCCGCCGGTGATCGTCAGGCCGCGCGGGTCGTCCAGCGAAAGGCCCAGCTCCTCGGCGCCGACCTCGACCGCCACGGGGAAGCACGAATAGAGGTCGATGAAGTCGACCTTATCCAGGCCGATCCCCGCCATCTCGAACGCCCGCTTGCCCGTGAGCCGCATGGCGGGGCTGGAGTGGAAGTTCTGGCGGTCCAGGGGATGCCAAAGGTCGGCCGCGTCGGCGCAGCCGTGCAGGTAGAGCCATTTCGATTCCGGCACGCCCAGCTCGCGCGCCTTCCTGACGCTGCAGACGAAGACGGCGGCCGATTGGTCGACCTCCATGATCGCGTTCAACAGTTTGGGGTACGGATAGCCGATCATCCGGTTCTTATCGGAGACCTCGACCAGCTCCTCGGGCGTCCGCTCGGTCGGGAACCAGGCGTACTCGGGGTTCTGCGCCGCCACCTTGCTGAACGACGAGAACAGCCGGCCCATCTGCTTCTGGTGGTCGGCCAGCGAGCGCTTGTCGCGCGCCCGCAGCGCGTTCTCGAAAAGCGGGTAGATGTTGATCGGCCGGTTCAGGCCGTGGCGCGCCTCGTAGGCCGTGTTGCCCGGCCGCGGATCGCCGACGCGCTTGGGCAGCTCGAGGGTCTCGTCCTCGACCGCCTTCCAGTCGTCGAACGACAGGCCCTTGCCGGCCCGCTTCATCGCCGAGCCCAGAAACTCGCAGCCGACGGTCAGCGCCAGCTCGGCCTCGCCCTTGGCGACACGCTCGGCCAGCATGTTGATCAGGTACTGGGGCGTGTTGCCGCCCATCTCGGAATAGACGCTCCAGCGCGGGCTGGCGCCGATCATCGACGACAGCAGCGCGGGCGGGTTGGTGGAGTGCGGGATCATCCCGCGCTTCGAGCCGGGCGCATCGATCGTGAAGCCCACGACGGCAAGGGTGTCGATCGCGGCCAGCCCTTCGGCGCCTATTCCGGCGTCGGCGGCCGCCCTTTCCGCTGCAATCTTCAGCAACGTGGTCGGCGACGGGGAAGCGGCCGGATCGCCCCGGTATGTGAATTGGCCCGCTCCGATGAGCACCGGGGTCCGTTCATCCATCTCAACCCGTCTCCCAAACCTTGTTTCAACGCGATCCTAGGCGCCGAACCCGCCCCAACAAGGCGATTTCCGACGTGATCATTTTCTGACCTTATGGCGCCTATTTTCTAGGCGCCCGATCAGTTTCCCAGGCAGCCGCAACGGCAGGCAACCAAAGCCTGCTTGTCGCCCGTGGCCGGTGCGTGCTGGGTCGCCGGCGATCGCCGGGGCGTCTTCCCACCGGTTCCTGAAGTTGGGTCCATGAAAAAGATCGAAGCCATCATCAAGCCGTTCAAGCTGGACGAGGTGAAAGAGGCCCTGCAGGAACTCGGCGTGCAGGGCATGACCGTGGTCGAGGCCAAGGGCTACGGTCGCCAGAAGGGCCAGACCGAACTCTACCGCGGCGCCGAGTACGTCGTGGACTTCCTGCCCAAGATCAAGATCGAGGTCGTCCTGGCCGACGACCAGGTCGATCGCGCCGTCGAGGCGATCGCGGGCGCCGCCCGCACGGGCCGCATCGGCGACGGCAAGATCTTCATTTCCGAGGTCCTCGACGTGGTGCGGATCCGCACCGGCGAGACCGGAACCATCGCTATCTGATCATCGAGCGTTTCAAGAAGGGGATAACCGCCATGGCTTCCGCCAAAGACATCCTGAACATGATCAAGGAGAAAGACGTCAAATACGTCGACGTCCGCTTCACCGACGTGCGCGGCAAGATGCAGCACGTGACCTTCGACATCGACCTGGTCGACGAGGACTTCCTCACCGACGGCACCATGTTCGACGGCTCCTCGATCGCCGGCTGGAAGGCCATCAACGAGAGCGACATGAAGCTGCGTCCCGACCTGGACACGGCGATCATCGACCCGTTCTACCAGCAGACCACGCTGGCGCTGTTCTGCGACATCGTGAACCCCGATACCAACACGCCCTACAACCGTGACCCGCGCTCGATCGCCAAGGCGGCGCTCAACTACGTGAAGTCGGCGGGGATCGGCGACACGGTCTACTTCGGCCCCGAGGCCGAGTTCTTCATCTTCGACGACGTGCAGTGGAACACCTCGCCGCAGGACACCCGCTACTCGTTCGACTCGGTCGAGCTGCCGGTGAACAGCGGCAAGACCTACCCCGAGGGCAACATGGGCCACCGCCCGGGCCCGAAGGGCGGCTACTTCCCCGTGAACCCGGTCGACTCGGGCCAGGACCTGCGCGGCGAAATGCTGGCCGTCATGGGCGAGCTGGGCATGAAGCCCGAGAAGCACCACCACGAAGTGGCGCCGGCCCAGCACGAGCTCGGCCTGAAGTTCGACACCATGATCACCATGGCCGACCGCCTTCAGCTCTATAAGTACGTGATCCACAACGTGGCGCACGCCTACGGCAAGACCGCCACCTTCATGGCCAAGCCGATGTTCGGCGACAACGGCTCGGGCATGCACGTGCACCAGTCGATCTGGGCCAACGGCAAGCCGCTGTTCGCGGGCGACAAGTACGCGGGCCTGTCGGACCTGTGCCTGTGGTACATCGGCGGCATCATCAAGCACGCCAAGGCGATCAACGCGTTCTCGAACTCGACGACGAACTCGTACAAGCGCCTGGTGCCCGGCTACGAAGCCCCCGTGAAGCTGGCCTACTCGGCCCGCAACCGCTCGGCCTCGATCCGCATCCCGCACGTGGACAGCCCTAAGGCCAAGCGCCTGGAAGCCCGCTTCCCCGACCCGATGGGCAACCCCTACCTGACGTTCGTGGCCCTGCTGATGGCCGGCCTCGACGGCATCGAGAACAAGATCGATCCGGGCGCGCCCGCCGACAAGAACCTCTACGACCTGCCGCCGCGCGAACAGAAGAAGATCCCGGAAGTGTGCGGCTCGCTGCGCGAAGCCCTCGAGAACCTCGACAAGGACCGGGCCTTCCTCAAGAAGGGCGGCGTCATGGATGACGACTTCATCGACAGCTACATCGAGCTGAAGATGGAAGAGGTCATGCGCCTCCAGCTCCATCCGCACCCGGTGGAATTCGATATGTACTACAAGTGCTAATCAGCGAAAGCTGATGTGAGTGGGGCCGCGGAGAGATCCGCGGCCCTTTTCGTTTGCGGCGATCCGGCCCGTCACGCGAGCGCAACGATGCGGCGTGCGGCAGTTGAGGCCCACCGCCATACCGCTCTAGAACGTCCGGAAATCCGTCATCGAGTGGTCGTCTTGAAATCTGCGTTCCTTGCCGCCGCCGTGGTGCTGGCGGTCGCCGCGCCTGCCGTCGCACAGCCGTCCGAAGGGCCCCAGCCCGCCCCGATGCCGCCCGCGATCCCCGCGCCGCGTGACGTGGCCTATCCGGGGACGATCAGGCTGGATGTCGACCTCACCGACACGGCGCGACGCATCTGGCGCGTGAAGCAGACGATCCCCGTCGCTCAGTCGGGGCCCCTCACCCTGCTCTATCCGCAGTGGCTCCCGGGCAAGCACGCCCCGCGCGGCGCCATCGACAAGCTGGCCGGGCTGGTCATCAAGGCCGACGGCAAGGTCATTCCGTGGGTGCGAGACACCGTCGACGTCTACGCCTTCCACCTGAACGTGCCCGCGGGCGTGCGCGAGATCACGGCCGAGTTCCAGTTCCTCACCCCCACGGCGCCGAACCAGGGGCGGGTGATGGTGACGCCCGAGATGCTGAACCTGCAGTGGGAGGCGGTGGCCCTCTATCCGGCCGGTCACTTCAGCCGCCGGGTGATGGTGGAGCCGCGCATCAAGCTGCCGGCCGGCTGGGGCTACGGCGTCGCGCTGGACACTGTGAGCCGTGAGGCGGACTCGGTGCGTTTCAAGCCGGTGGACTTCGAGACCCTGGTGGACAGCCCGATGTTCGCCGGCCGCTACTTCCGTCAGATCGACCTCGACCCCGGCGCCAGATTTCCCGTCCGCCTGAACGTGGTGGGCGACACCGCGGGCGAACTCGAGGTCAGCGCCCAGGTCGTCGAGCGGCACAGGAACCTGATCCGCCAGGCCGACAAGCTGTTCGGCTCGCGGCCGTTCGACCGCTACGAATTCCTGGTGGCCATATCGGATCGCCTCGGCAGCATCGGGCTGGAGCATCACCGGTCCAGCGAAAATCAGGTCGAGCCCGGCTATTTCACCGACTTCGACAAGGCGGTGACCGACCGCAACCTGCTGCCGCACGAGTACACCCACACGTGGGACGGCAAGTCCCGCCGCCCGGCCGAGCTGTGGACGCCCAACTTCAACGTGCCGATGCGCGGCCAGCTGCTGTGGGTCTACGAGGGTCAGGACCAGTACTGGGGCTATGTCCTGGGCGGCCGCTCGGGGATGTTCTCGAAGGACGAGAGCCTGGAAGCGCTGGCCGCCACGGCCGCCACCTTCGAGACCCGCATCGGGCGCCGCTGGCGGCAGATGGAGGACACCGGCCAGGACCCGGTGATGTCGGCCCGCCGCCCGCAGCCGTGGGTGAGCTGGCAGCGCAGCGAGGACTACTACTCCGAGGGCCAGCTGATCTGGCTGGACGCCGACACCCTCATCCGCGAGCGGTCGGGCGGGAAGCGTTCGCTGGACGACTTCGCCCGCGCCTTCTTCGGCGGCAAGGACGGCGACCGTACGGTGCGGCCCTATACCTTCGACGACGTGGTCGCCACCCTGACCGCGGTCGAGCCCTACGACTGGGCCGAGTTCCTCAAGGTGCGCGTCAAGGACGTGGCCGTGAAGCCGCCCCTGGACGGCATCACCCGCGGGGGCTGGAAGCTCGTCTACACCGAGACGCCGACGAGCTTCTTCAAGGCGGGCGAGACCGCCAACAAGCAGACCAATCTCACCTACTCGCTGGGCGTGGTGCTGAACCGTGAGGGCGAGATCACGAGCGTGCTGTGGGACAGCCCGGCGTTCGAGGCCGGTCTGACGGTCTCGACCCGGATTCTGGCGGTCGACGGCATCGCGTATGACGCCGAACGCCTGAAGACCGCGATCACGGCGGCCAAGGACGGACGGCCGATCAGCCTGCTCGTCAAGAACGGCGACCACTTCCAGACCATCGCCATCACCTACAAGGGCGGCCTGCGCTACCCGCGCCTGGAGCGCATCCCCGGCGCGCCGGACCTGCTGAGCGAGATCTACCGGGCGAAGTAGGCCGGGTCAGGCGAACCGTTCGTCCATCCAGCCGCCCGCCACATGGATGGCCCGGCGGGCGGCCTGCAGGGCGGCGCCCCAGGCGTGGAAGACGTGGATCATCTCGGGCCAGACCTCGAGGCGTACGTCGACGCGGGCGTGGGCCAGGACGTCCGCCAGGGTGACGCTGTCGCTGAGCAGCGCCTCTTCCGAGCCGGTCTGAATCAGCACCGGGGCGACGCCTTCGAAGTCGCCCAGGATCGGCGAGGCCAGCGGGTCGGACGCCTCCAGGCCGCCGAGATAGTCGCGTGCGCTGGCGTCCAGGCCCGGCTTGCTGATCATCGGATCCGTGTCGGCCTTGGTGCGATAGCTGGCGCCGGACTGGCTGAGGTCGACCCAGGGACTGATTACGAAGAACCCGGCGGGCTGTGGCAGGCTCTGAGCCTTGAGGCGCAGCGCGAGCGCCATGGTGAGGCCGCCTCCGGCCGAGTCGCCGGCCACGACGATGCTCGCCGGGGCCACGCCTTCCTCCAGCAAGGCGCGGTAGACCGCCTCGGCATCGTCCACCGCGGCGGGGAAGCGATGCTCGGGCGCCAGCCGATAGTCGGCGGCGATCGCGCGTGTGCGCGCCGCCGCCGCCAGACGGGCCACCAGCGGCCTGTGGCTGCGCGGGCTGCCGGCCGTGTAGGCGCCGCCGTGGAGGTAGAGCATGCGTCGCTCGCCCAACGCGCCCTCGGGCGTGACCCGCTCGCACCGGACGCCGCCAAGCGTCAGCGGCTCGTGCCAGCAACCGGTGGGGAGCGCGCCCGCCTCGCCCATGGCGTCCATCGCGGCGCGGCGCTCCGCGTGGCTGGGGGGTGGTGCGCCGGGATCAGGGCGGCGGGCCGCCATCAGCGCGCGAACACCCGCAATCTCCGGATCCCGCCAGCTCGCCAAGACGCCCTCCGACAGCCGCACCCGGATCGTGCCCTAGAATCATCGGGTTGGGACAGCCCCCGCGCGCGGCCGCCCAGGCGACGGTGTCCAGCGTCCCGACTCCACCGAGCGGGCATCGTAAGTCCGCAGATCGTCGGGCGCCGCGCTGGTGACCTCGACGCACCCGGCGCAGGAGGCGACCCGCGCTCGCCCCTTGGGAGAATTTCGCTTTCCTTTGACCCGACCACCCCCACGCGCCCATAGGGTGGCCCGCCGAGAATCGACGCAACTTCAGTCCAAGATGTCCAAGTCCTCTTCCCAGCCCGCATCAGATCTGTTCGGCGACGACGCCCTCAATCCCGTGCCAGCCGCGCCGCTGGCCGAGAGCCACGAGCCACGCCCGGACGTGGCCACGAGCAAGGGCGGCTATTCCGCCAAGGATATCGAGGTCCTCGAGGGGCTGGAGCCGGTCCGCAAGCGGCCGGGCATGTATATCGGCGGCACCGACGAACGCGCGCTGCACCACCTGTTCGCCGAAGTCCTGGACAACGCCATGGACGAGGCCGTCGCCGGCCACGCCAAGGTGATCACGGTGAGCCTGGACGCTGACGGCGCCCTCACTGTCACCGATGACGGCCGCGGCATCCCGGTCGACCCGCACCCCAAGTACCCGGGCAAGTCGGCCCTGGAAGTCATCATGACCGTCCTGCACTCGGGCGGGAAATTCTCGGGCAAGGCTTACGAGACCTCCGGCGGCCTGCACGGCGTCGGCGTCTCGGTCGTGAACGCCCTGTCCGAGCGCGTCGAGGTCACCGCCTGGAAGGACGGCTTCGAGTGGCGCCAGGCCTTCACGCGGGGCAAGTCGGTCGCTCCGATCGAGAAGCTGGGGCCGACGCGCAAGAAGGGCACCCAGATCAGCTTCACGCCCGACCCGGTGATCTTCGGCGACGGCGTGGCGTTCAAGCCGGCCAGGCTCTACCGGATGGCGCGCTCCAAGGCCTATCTGTTCGGCGGGGTCGAGATCCGCTGGAAATGCGATCAGTCACGGATCCAGGACCAGACGCCGCCTGAGGCCGTCTTCCGCTTCCCCAACGGCCTGGCCGACTTCCTGGCCGAGCGGATCAAGGGGCTGGAGACGGTGACGCCCGAGCCCTTCACCGGCCGCTATGAACGCCCCGGCGAGGCCGGCAAGGTCGAGTGGGCCGTGGCCTGGACGCCGGCCGGATTCGGCGAGGCCGACAGCTTCATGCAGTCGTACTGCAACACGGTTCCCACGCCCGAAGGCGGAACGCACGAGAGCGGCCTGCGGGCGGCGATGACGCGCGGGCTCAAGCAATACGCCGAACTGGTGGGCGAGAAGCGCGGCGCCCTGATCACCGCCGACGACGTGGTCTCCCAGGCCGGCGCTCTGGTCAGCGTGTTCATCCGCGACCCCGAATTCCAGGGCCAGACCAAGGAAAAGCTGTCGTCATCCGAGGCCCAGCGCCTGGTCGAGAAGGCCCTGGCCGACCCGTTCGACCATTGGCTGACCGCCCAGCCCAAGGCCGCCAGCGCGCTACTCCAGTTCGTGGTCGAACGCGCCGAGGAGCGGCTGAAGCGGCGCAAGGACAAGGAAGTCGCCCGCGCCTCAGCGACCCGCAAGCTGCGGCTGCCCGGCAAGCTGGCGGACTGCGCGGGTTCGTCCACCACGGGCACCGAGCTGTTCCTGGTCGAGGGTGACTCGGCCGGCGGCTCGGCCAAGCAGGCCCGCGACCGCAAGACCCAGGCGATCCTCCCTCTGCGGGGCAAGATCCTGAACGTCGCATCCGCTACAGCCGACAAGTTCGGCGGCAACAAGGAGCTGTCGGACCTGTTGCTGGCGCTGGGCGCGCAGACGGGGTCGAAGTTCAGGGACGAAGACCTGCGCTACGATCGCATCATCATCATGACGGACGCCGACGTCGACGGCGCCCACATCGCGAGCCTGTTGATCACCTTCTTCTACCGCACGATGCCCGACCTGATCCGGACGGGCCGGCTCTATCTCGCGCTCCCGCCGCTCTATCGGCTGAGCCATGGCGGCAAGGCGGTCTATGCCCGTGACAACGAGCACCGCGACCAGCTGCTGGCCAGCGACTTCAAGGGCAAGAAGCCCGAGATCAGCCGCTTCAAGGGCCTGGGCGAGATGATGCCGGGCCAGCTCAAGGAAACCACCATGGACCCCAAGACCCGCACGCTCGCGCGGGTCACCCTGCCCCGGGCGGAAGAACTGGTGGAGGACCTGGTGGAGCGCCTGATGGGCCGCAAGCCCGAGGCGCGCTTCCAGTTCATCCAGGAGAACGCCGAGTTCGCCGTGGCCGATCTGGACATCTAGAACACCCGGGCCGGGGGGCTGCGCCGAGAGGCGCCGTGAACTTCACTGTTCAGCACGCGTTGACTTGACGCAGGTTGACCGTATGTTCCGCGCGCGTGGCGATCTCCGCCTGCGCAGCCGCGTTGCGCCAGCCTCACTTGAGTGGGCGCCGCCCACCCGGACACGAATGACCGAATTCTCCGATCTTGGCCTGTCGCCTGCGACCCTGAAGGCCGTCGCCGACACCGGCTACACCACCGCCACGCCGATCCAGGCCGAGGCGATCCCCTATGCCCTGCACGGGCGCGACGTTCTGGGCATCGCCCAGACGGGCACCGGCAAGACCGCCGCCTTCACCCTGCCCATGATCGATCGGCTGGCCGCCGGCCGCGCGAAGGCGCGGATGCCGCGCGCCCTGGTGATCGCGCCGACCCGCGAACTGGCCGACCAGGTCGCCGCCTCGTTCGAAAAGTACGCCAAGGACCAGAAGCTCTCGTGGGCCCTGCTGATCGGCGGCGTGTCGTTCAAGGACCAGGAGCAGAAGCTGGATCGCGGCGTCGACGTGCTGATCGCCACGCCCGGCCGCCTGCTGGACCACTTCGAGCGCGGCAAGCTCTTGATGACGGGCGTGCAGATCATGGTGGTCGATGAAGCCGACCGCATGCTGGACATGGGCTTCATTCCCGACCTCGAGCGCATCTTCAAGCTGACGCCGCCCAAGAAGCAGACGCTGTTCTTCTCGGCGACCATGCCGCCCGAGATCACGCGGCTCACCAAGCAGTTCCTGAACGATCCGATCCGCGTCGAGGCCTCGAAGCCAGCGACGACGGCCGACACGATCACCCAGAACCTGGTGCGGATCCCGACCGCTGACCCCAAGGCCAAGCGCACGGCGCTGCGCGAGCTGATCGGCCGGGCGGACGTGAAGAACGGCATCGTCTTCTGCAATCGCAAGTCCGAGGTCGACATCGTCGCCAAGTCGCTGAAGAAGCACGGCCTGGACGCCGCGCCGATCCACGGTGACCTGGACCAGGCCACCCGGATGCGCACGCTGGAGAGCTTCCGCAGCGGCGCGCTGCGCCTGTTGTGCGCCTCGGACGTCGCGGCCCGCGGCCTGGACATCCCGGCCGTCAGCCACGTTTTCAATTACGACGTGCCGCACCACGCCGACGACTATGTGCACCGCATCGGCCGGACGGGCCGCGCGGGCCGCCTGGGTCAGGCGTTCATGATCGTGACGCCCGCCGACAGCCGGAACCTGGACAAGGTGCTCAAGCTGATCGGCAAGGTTCCGGAAGAGATCGTCATCGAGGGGATCGACTGGGGCAGCATCAAGGACGAGCCGCGCGCCGGGCGCAGCGGCGGCCGTGAGCGCAGCAGCGGCCGCGACCGTGGTCCGGGCGGTCCCCGAGGCCGCGACCGCGAACGTCCGCCACGGGACACCCGCCCGCCGCAGGCCGAAGCGCCCGCCGAGGTTCAGGCCGAGGCGCCCGTCCCCGCCGCCGAAGAGGCCCCTGCCCGCGTCCGTCGTGAACGCCCCCGTCGTGAGCGCGAGGAGCGCGCACCCCGGGAAGCCCGCCCCGAAGCCGAAGCGCGCGAGCCCCGTCCGGACCGCGAATCGCGGCCGCGCCGCGACGAACGCCCTGCGCGCAGCGATCGCCCGCGGGACGATCGAGGCGCCCGCGGTCGTGACCAGGAGGACAACGAGCGCGTCGTCGGCTTCGGCGGCGACACGCCCGCATTCCTGACGCGCGCCACCCCGAAAACCTCTCAAGATTAATCTGGCGCTTTAACCCGTCGTTTGGGGTCGGGCCGATATTTTCGGCCGCATGTCGAAGGACCTCGATACTATCCTACGCAGCCCCAGGGCGTACGATTGGGCCCGCAAGGCCATCGAAGCCATGGAGTCGAATCGCGTCTGGCCCACCACGCTCAATTTCGAGCTGTGGTTGCACTACGTTGCGGCCAAGGACGGCGAAGTCGCGAACGAGATCGACTCCGTGCTGTCCTCGGGCCAGCACTTCACCGAGCAGGTGGCGGAGAAGATCGCGGAGAAGCATCTGCCTCACGCCAAGCTGTCGGGCGAGATCCTCGACGCCGGGAAGAGCCTGACCCAGGAACTGGAAAGCGTCAGCCGGGCGTTGGAGTCGGCGCGCGAGAGCAGCGAGGCCTACGGCCAGCAACTGGCCAGCGCGTCCGCCTCGCTGGAGCACGACGAGAATTCCGACGCCGTCCGGGCCATGGTCGAGACCCTGAGCGTCGCCACCGCCAAGGTCCGCGACGAGAACAAGACCCTCGAGAGCCAACTTGCCGACACCAACGACGAACTGGGCCGCCTGAAGCAGCACCTCGAGCAGGCCCGCCGGGAGGCCATGACCGACTCGCTCACGATGCTCGCCAACCGCAAGGCGTTCGACGAGACGTTCGAGTCCGCCTGCGCCCATGCGGTGGCGACCGGCGAGCCTCTGGCCCTGGCCATCCTCGACATCGACCACTTCAAGAAGTTCAACGACACCTGGGGCCACCAGACGGGCGACCAGGTGATCCGTTTCGTCGCCAGCGTGATCGGCCGCGCCGCCAGCGAGGGGCGCCGCTTCTCGGCCCGCTATGGCGGCGAGGAGTTCGCGGTGATCTTCCCGGGCGAGACCAGCCGCTCGGCGATGACGATCCTGGAGACCGTCCGCGAAGAGATCAGCTCGCGCATCCTGAAGCGCCGCTCGACCAACGAGGACCTGGGCGCCATCACGATCTCGATCGGGATCGCCGACCATCTCGGCAACGAGCACACCACCAGCCTGCTCGATCGGGCCGACGGCGCGCTCTACGCCTCGAAGAATGGCGGGCGCAACCAGACCTCGATCGCCCCGGCCAACGAGCAGACCCGGGCGGCCTGATCATTCGTCTTGGCTGACGCCGGGGTATCTGGCCTTCACTCTCTCCCGAGAGTTTGAAGGAGGACGCCATGGACGGCGCACAAGCCCCCGCCAAGGTGAAGACGAGCGTCGCAGACGGCGTCGCGACCATCACCCTGAACGATCCCGGCACCCTGAACGCCGCCGGCCTGGAACTGATGGCCGACCTTGACGCCGCCGTCAGCGCGGCGATCGCCAACAAGGACGTCCGGGCCATCATCCTGACCGGCGAAGGCCGCGGCTTCTGCTCGGGCGCCAACCTCTCGGGCGGCGGGTCGGCCGGTCGCGCCACCGACAGCGGCGAGGGTCCGAACCAGGCCCTGCTCAACGTCTACAATCCCTTCGTGAGCCGCATCCGCAAGTCGCCCAAGCCGCTGGTGGCGGCGGTGAACGGCGTGGCCGCGGGCGTCGGCGTGTCGCTGGCGCTGGCCTGCGACCTCGTGGTGGCCGGCGAGAGCGCCTACTTCCTGCTGGCGTTCCGCCGCATCGGCCTGGTGCCCGACGGCGGCGCGACCTGGCTGCTGCCCCGGCTGGTGGGCAAGGCCCGGGCCATGGAGCTGATGCTGCTGGGCGAGAAGCTGCCGGCGGCGACCGCCGAACAGTGGGGTCTGATCAACCGCTGCGTCCCCGACGGCGAAGTCCTGGCCAAGGCCACCGAGCTGGCCAAGGCGCTGGCGACCGGGCCCAAGTCGCTGGGCCTCACCCGTAACCTGGTTTGGGACTCGCTGGACGCGGCCTGGCACGATCAGGTCGAGGCCGAAGCCTACGCTCAGGGCGAAGCCGGCCGCACCGAGGACGCCCGGGAAGGCATCATGGCCTTCGTCCAGAAGCGCCAGGCCGAGTTCAAGGGCCGCTAGAATCCTCCGGGTTCGCGTCGAACCCGATCAAGCCGGCTCGCGAGCGTCAGAAGAGAGCGCTCAATGCGCTCTCACCCGATACGATTCCGGCTTCACAGTGTAAGGACCCTCGCAAGACAGCTTGCGAGGGTCCTTTCGTGCTCACCGTCCACCATCTCGAGAACTCCCGGTCGCAGCGCGTGCTCTGGCTGCTGGAGGAGCTCGAGGTCCCTTACGAGATGATCCGCTACGACCGCGACCCGCAGACCATGCTGGCGCCCGAGTCGCTGCGCGCCATCCATCCGCTGGGCAAGTCGCCGGTGATCACGGAGGACGGCGAGGCGATCGCCGAGACCGGGGCGATCGTCGAGTACATCCTGGAGCGCTATGGCCAGGGCCGGCTCGGCGCGGGTCCAGGCGACCGACAGCGCCTCCGCTACTGGCTGCACTACGCCGAGGGCTCGGCCATGCCGCCGCTGCTGCTCAAGCTGGTGTTCGGCGCCCTCCCCGAGCGGGCGCCGTCGCTGATGCGTCCGTTCGTGAACGCCATCGCCAAGCGCGCCCAGAGCGGCTTCATCGACCCGCAGCTCAAGCTGCACTTCGACTACTGGGAAGCCGAACTGGAGAAGGCCGAGTGGTTCGCCGGCGCAGAGTTCAGCGCGGCCGATATCATGATGAGCTTCCCCGCGGAGGCGGCGGCCGAACGCGGCGCGGCGCGGGTGGGCCGCCCGAAGCTCGCGGCCTTCCTGAAGAAGATCCACCAGCGGCCCGCCTACCGTCGCGCCCTGGAGCGCGGCGGGCCCTACGCCTACGCCGGCGACTAGCTAGCTAGTTCTTGCGGCGCAGTTTCTCGAGCTCCTGCTCGATCAGTCGGTCGCGCATGCCCTCGCCGTCCATGTAGACCGTGAACGCATGAGCCGCGAGGCCGACGCCCCAGCCCAGCATCGGCCAGATGGGCCAGAAGTAGTCTCCGAAGCCACCGGTCATCAGATAGATGGCCACGAGACCGGCGTTGACGATGACGTAAGCCATCAGGTGGCTGCGGAAGGCCAGCTTCATATCCGCCCGGCGGGTCGCCAGTCGGCGCAGTTCGACGTCGTCGGTCATGTCCGGTCCCGAGTTGCTGGCCACAGGATACCCCGTTCGATCCGTCAGTCGAGTTTCGCTGGTGTAATGGTTACGGACTCGCCGCAGCCGCACGCGTCAGTCTCGTTGGGGTTGCGGAAGACAAACTTCGCCGAGAGCCGGCTCACCTCATAGTCGATCACGGTGCCGATCAGGAACAACACCGCCTTGGGGTCAATCAGGATGGTCACGCCCTTGTCCTCGACGACCTCGTCGAGGGGATTCGCCGCGTCCGCATACTCCAGGACGTATTCCTGACCCGCGCAGCCGCCGTTCTTAACTCCGACGCGCAGGCCGGCGTAAGGCTTCTCGGCCTTGCCCATGATCTCGCGCACCCGCTGGGCGGCGGCGTCGCTGAGCGTGACCACCTTGGGCCGGGGGCGTCGGGCGCGGGGCGTGGGGGTGATGTCGAGGTGCGTCATCAGGGTCGGACCCTAGAACATATTCAGGGCGAGTTTGGCCTCGTCGCTCATGCGCGAGGGGTCCCACGGGGGATCGAACACGAGATCGACGGTCACGTTGCGGACGCCTTCGATCTCGCGGACGGCATCCTCGACCCAGCCGGGCATTTCGCCGGCCACCGGACAACCGGGCGCGGTCAGGGTCATGTCGATGGCGACATCCTTGTCGTCCGACACGTCGACTTTGTAGATGAGGCCGAGCTCGTAGATGTCGACCGGGATTTCCGGGTCGAAGACCGTCTTCAGCTTCTCGATGAGCTGATCGGTGATCGCATCCAGTTCCGCCTGGCTCAGCGGCGGCGTCTGGGTGGGCTCCCCTACGACAGGGTTCGGGGCGGTTGCGTCGTCCATCGGGCTCATGGGCTTAAGCGAAAAAGGCTTGGGTCTTGGTCAAGGCGTCCACGAAAGCGTCCGCCTCCTCGATCGTATTATATAGGGCGAAGGAGGCCCGAGCGCTCGACGTCACGCCGAAACGCCGCATCAGAGGCTCGGCGCAGTGGGTTCCGGCGCGGACGGCCACACCGTAGCGATCCAGGATCTGGGCCACGTCGTGGGCGTGGGCGCCCTCCATCGTGAACGACAGGATGGCCCCCTTCCCTGGCGCGTCGCCGATGACGCGCAGCCAGTTGAAGCCCTTGAGCCGCTCGCGAACGTGGGCGTAGAGCGCGTGCTCGTGCTCAGCCGCAGCCTGGCGGTCGAGGCTCGTGATCCAGTCGATGGCGGCGCCCAGGCCGATGGCCTCCAGGATCGGCGGTGTGCCGGCCTCGAAGCGATGCGGCGGGTCGGCGTATGTGATCTCGTCCTCCGAGACCGAGCCGATCATCTCTCCTCCGCCCTGGTACGGGGGCAGCGCGGCCAGCCTGTCGGCCTTGCCGTAGAGAATTCCGATGCCCGTGGGGCCGTACAGCTTGTGGCCCGAGAAGACGTAGAAGTCGGCGTCGAGGTCCTTCACGTCCACCGGCTTGTGGACGATCGCCTGGCAGCCATCGAACAGAACCAGCGCGCCGGCATCATGGGCCATCCGCGCCAGCGCCTTGGCGTCGTTGATCGTGCCCAGCACGTTCGACATGTGGCTGAGCGCCACCATCCGAGTCTTCGGGCCCAGAAGGCGCTGGTACGCCTCAAGATCCAGCCGGCCGTCGTCGGTCACCGGAACCCACTTCAGCACGACGCCCTTCTGCTCGCGCAGAAAGTGCCAGGGCACGATGTTGGCGTGGTGCTCCATCTGGGAGATCACCACCTCGTCGCCGGCCTGCAGTGAGGCTCCGATCCCGTGGGCGACCAGGTTAACCGCCTCGGTGGCGCCCTTGGTGAACACGATCTCGGTCGGATCGGCGTTGATGAAGGCCGCCACCGTCTTGCGGGCGGCCTCGTACGCGTCGGTCGTCTCGTTGGCCAGGGTGTGCAGGCCGCGGTGGACGTTGGCGTAACTGTGCTCCATCGCGTGCGTCATCGCCGCGATCACGGCCCGCGGCTTCTGCGCGGATGCCGCCGAGTCCAGATAGATCAAAGGCTTCCCGTGGACTTGCCGTTGCAGGATCGGGAACTCGGCCCGGACCGCTTCGACGTCAAAGGCCATGTTCAGGCCCTCAGCTGTTCGGCGGCCCAGGCCCGGGCGATCTCACGGGCCGGCTCGTGGACGATGCGGTCCACGACCTCGCCGATGAAGGCCTCGGTCAGCATCGCCCGGGCCTCAGGCTCGGGGATGCCGCGTTGCCGGGCGTAGAACAGCGCCTCGTCGTCCAGCGCGCCGACCGTATTGCCATGCGCGCACGAGACGTCGTCGGCGTAGATCTCCAGCTCGGGCTTGGCGTCGACCTCGGCGCGATCGGACAGGATCAGGGCGTGATGGCCCATACGCGCATCGGTGTGATCGGCGCCCTCGGCCACGACGATCCTGCCCTGGAACACGCCACGGGCCTGATCGCGCACGACGCCCTTGGTGAGCTGCTCGGTGGCGCCGTGGAGTGCGGCGTGGGTGACCACGGTCGTGAGGTCGGCATGCCGCTTGTCGGCCAGCAGGTACACACCGTCGAGGCGAAGGGCCGCGTGCCCGCCGGGATGGCGGACCGTGGTCTGCAGCCGCTGGCGACGCGCCCCACTGGTCAGAACGGTCTGGGCGAACGCCGCGCCGGGCGAGAGCTCCACCAGCGCCTCGCTGACGGTCACGCCCTCGGCGCCGTCCGACGCCAGGACGACCCGTTCGATCGCCGCATTCTCCGCGACGCTGATCAGGAGACCCACCTGCCCCAGGTAGCCGCCGGCATCGCCCTCGTAGGTTTCCAGCAGGACCAGCCGGCCGCCCGTCTCGACGTCAATCGAGACCCGGGCCGCATGCGCGCCGTCGCCGCGCGAGACGACCCGCAAGGCCACGACCTTGGTCTCGCCGGGCTCGACGCCGATGTGCGCCGCGCCACGGCCGTTGGCGACGACGATGACGTCCTCGGCCAAGGCATCGAAGGGGCCGGAGCCCAGGGACCCCGGATCGATCACGGCCGACGGCTCGGGCGCCTGACGGATCAGGCCGCGCAGGTCGGTCCAGCGCCAGTCCTCGTCGCGCTTGCCGGGGAGCTGCGAGACGTCGCGCTCACGGATGGCGGCGGCGACGGTCAAGCCGCCGCCCTCGCGTACTTGTCGTAACCTTCCCGCTCCAGCTCCAACGCCAGCTCGGGACCACCCGAAGCGACGATGCGACCAGCCGACAGCACGTGAACGCGGTCGGGTTTGATGTAGTCCAGAAGACGCTGATAGTGCGTGATCACCAACATGCCTCGGTCGGGCGAGCGCAGGGCGTTCACGCCGTCGGCCACGATGCGCAGGGCATCGATGTCGAGGCCGGAGTCCGTCTCGTCCAGAATGAGGAAGCGGGGCGAAAGCATCGCCATCTGAAGGATTTCCATCCGCTTCTTCTCGCCGCCGGAGAAGCCGACGTTGAGCGCGCGCTTCAGCATCTCGAAGTCGATCTTCAGCTCGCCCGCCTTCTGGCGCGCCAGCTTCAGGAACTCGGGCGCGGTGATCTCGGCCTCGCCGCGCGCTTTGCGCTGGGCGTTGAGCGCGGTGCGGATGAAGGTCAGCGCCGGAACGCCCGGAATTTCCAGCGGATACTGGAACGACAGGAAGACGCCCTTGGCCGCCCGTTCGTTGGGTTCGAGAGCCAGCAGGTCCTCGCCGTCCAGCGTCGCCGAGCCGGCGGTCACCTCGTAGCCAGAACGGCCGGTGAGCACGTACGAGAGCGTCGACTTGCCCGCCCCGTTCGGGCCCATGATCGCGTGCACTTCGCCCGCCGGAACCTCCAGCGAGAGCCCTTTCAGGATCTCCTTCTCGTCGACGGTGGCGTGCAGATTGGAAACGGACAGCATTCGGTTATCGGGTCTCGTCGGCGAGGAACTGGGCCATGACCTTGAGCGCGTCTTCGACGGTCTCGACGGTCTCTTGTTTACGGGGCGCGGCCGAACCGGGGCTGGTCGTGCGCTTGTCGGATAGGGTGATGTTGACCTTGCCGGCCTCGAAGTAGGCCGCCACCCGGTAGTTCGTGTGATCGAGCGAAACCGTATACCGGCGCAGGTCGGCGATTAGGCCGCGCTCCTCCAGGAAGCCGCGGTCCGCGCTGACCGCCGCGAGCAGCGCCTCGGCGCTGGCCAGGTCCTGCTCCTGCTGGCGGCGCTCGGCGTCCTCGCGGGCGCGGCGTTCCGCCTCGCGGCGCGCGAATTCCGTCTCGAACGCGTCGCGCAGCGTCAAAACCTTCGGCGTCTGGGCGCGTACGCTCAAATCTCCACCGCCTTCTTGTCCTCGATCCTCTCGACCACCCGGACATCGGCGCCGACCCCGTGCGCGAACGCATAAAGGTCGCCGGTGGCGTCGAGGTAGCACTCGAGATCGAAGACGCCCTTTTCGGGGTCGAGCAGGGTGATGGCCGTCGCTCGCGTGCCGGCCGGGATCGTGGCCGGCATGGCCTCGCAGTTGCCTTGCGCCGTGGCCGCCAGCTCGCGCACCAGAACCACGCCGTCCCACTCGCGGAGCATCGCCCCGTCGGCATCCAGCGCCGTCTGCTCGCCGTCGTAGGTCGGTCGGCTCATCCGACGCTCCCTTCGAGGCTGATCGCCACCAGCTTCTGAGCCTCGACAGCGAATTCCATGGGGAGCTCCTGCAGTACGTCTTTCACGAACCCGTTCACGAGGAGCTGCACAGCTTCCTCCTGGGTGAGTCCACGCTGCATCGCATAGAAGAGTTGATCTTCGGACAACCGCGTTGTCGTCGCCTCGTGCTCGAACTTGGACTGGCCGTTGCGGGCCTCGATGTAGGGCACTGTGTGGGCGGCGCAGTGCTTGCCGATCAGCAGGCTGTCGCACTGGGTGAAGTTGCGCGCGCCCTTGGCCTTCGGGTGGGCCGAAACCAGGCCACGGTAGGTGTTGCTGCTCCTCCCCGCCGAGATGCCCTTCGAGATGATCCGCGAGCGGGTGTTCGCCCCCAGATGGATCATCTTGGTGCCGGTGTCGGCCTGCTGGCGGCCGTTGGTGATGGCGATCGAGTAGAACTCGCCTGAACTCCCCTCGCCGCGCAGGACGCAGGACGGGTACTTCCAGGTGATCGACGAACCGGTCTCGACCTGGGTCCAGCTCACCTTCGAACGGTCGCCCCGGCAGTCGGCGCGCTTGGTGACGAAGTTGTAGATGCCGCCCTTCCCGGTCTCGGGATCGCCCGGGTACCAGTTCTGGACGGTCGAGTATTTGATCTCGGCGTCGTCCAGGACGACCAGCTCGACGACGGCGGCGTGCAGCTGGTTCTCGTCGCGCATCGGGGCCGTGCAGCCCTCCAGGTATGAGACGTAAGCGCCCTTGTCGGCGATGATCAGGGTGCGTTCGAACTGGCCAGAATTCTCGGCGTTGATCCGGAAGTAGGTCGACAGCTCCATCGGGCAGCGGACGCCTGGCGGGACATAGACGAAGCTGCCGTCCGAGAAGACCGCGGCATTGAGGCAGGCGAAGTAGTTGTCGCTGACCGGCACGACGGTGCCCAGGTACTGCTTCACCAGCTCGGGGTATTCGCGGATCGCCTCGCTCATCGAGCAGAAGATCACGCCCACCTGGGCCAGTTCCTTCTTGAAGGTCGTGACCACGCTGACGCTGTCGAACACGGCGTCGACGGCGTACTTGGGTGCGCCCACGACGCCGGCCAGGACCTCCTGCTCGCGCAGCGGGATGCCCAGTTTCTTGTAGGTCTCCAGCAGGTCCGGATCGACCTCGTCCAGGCTCTTGGGGCCCGTCTTCTCCTTGGGCGCGGCGTAGTAGTAGCTGTCCTGGTAGTCGATGGGCGGGAAGCTGACCTTGGCCCAGTCGGGCTCGTCCAGCGCCAGCCAGCGCTCGAAGGCCTCGAGGCGCCACTGCAGCATCCACTCGGGTTCGTTCTTCTTGGCCGAGATGAAGCGCACCGTGTCGGCGTTCAGGCCCTTGGGCGCGAAGTCCTGTTCGATGTCGGTGACGAAGCCGTGCTTGTACTTTTCAAGCGAGGCGACGTGTTCGACGGTCTGTTTGACGGCGGCCATCAGGCGACTTGTCCCAGTGAAGAGTTTGGCCGGCGCGCGGAATGACGGGCGTAGGCCTGCAGCCACGCCGTGGTGAATGCCTCCCAGTCGGCTTGCGTCGAGCACCACCCGCCGCTGACGCGGATGGCGCAGGCCGCCAGATCGCCCTGACCCATGGCCTCCAGGACCGGCGACGCCTTGACCTTGCCCGAGGAGCAGGCAGCGCCGGCGCTGACCATGACCCCGGCCAGATCCAGGCCCATGACCTGGAGGTCCGACGTCCAGCCCGGCGCGGCGATGCAAAGGGTGTTCGGTAGCCGCGGGGCGGCCTCGCCCATGACGACGCAGCCTTCAGACTTCATCCGTTCGGCCGCCGCGTCGCGGAACGCCGCCTGCGCCTGATAGCTGTCGAGGCCCGCAAGCGCCTGGCGCGCCGCCGCCCCGAAGCCCGCGATGCCCGGCAGGTTCTCGGTGCCGCCACGCCGGCCGCGCTCCTGCCCGCCGCCGTGCTGACGCCGGAACAGGTTGGCGCGCGGGCCGAAGGTCAGCGCGCCGATGCCCTGCGGGCCGCCGATCTTGTGGGCCGAGACGCTGAGGGTGTCGGCGCCCAGCGCGCGGCTGTCGACGGCGATCTTGCCGGCGGCCTGGATGGCGTCGACATGCAGCCAGCCATCGGCGGCGCGCACGGCCTCCGCCGCCTCGGCCACCGGCTGGACCACGCCGGTCTCGTTGTTGGCCAGCATCAGCGCCACGAACGGGCGGCCGTCGGCGGCGTCCCAGCGGGCCAGACGGTCCTTCAGCCAGGCCATGTCGGCCACGCCGTTCGCATCCACCGGGAGGATCTCGACCGCGACGCCACTGGCCGCGGCGGTCTCGCGGATGCTGTCGTGCTCGATCGCCGAGACGATGAGGCGGCGCGTCCCGCCGGCGATCGCGCTCTCCATAGCCAACGCATTGGCCTCGGTGCCGCCGCTCAGGAAGATGACGGTCGAGGCGGGCGCGGCGATCAGGGCGGCCACGTCGGCGCGAGCCTGCTCCATCACCGCGCGTGCGGTGCGGCCGGCGGCGTGGATGGACGACGGATTGCCGACGTTCTCCAGCACCTGCGTCATCGCTGCGATGGCTTCGGGGCGCACCTTGGCGGTGGCGTTATGGTCCAGATAGACGCTCATGCCGCCTGCCGATTTTGCCGGAGGCGCCCGCCGACGACGTCAGCCAGGCTGACCGAAGCCAGGTAGTCCTCGATCCGGTCACCCAGGTCGGCCCACAGGTCGTGGGTCAGGCAGCGCTCGCCCTTGATCATGCAGCCATTGCCCGAGGTGCAGCGGGTGGCGCGCAGCGGCTCGTCCACGGCGTGCACGATTTCCGCGATGGTCGTGGTGTCGGCGGTGCGGGCCAGGCGATAGCCGCCGCCGGGGCCCCGGGCGCTCTTCACCAGCCCCTTGCGACGCAGGCGGGCGAACAGCTGCTCCAGATACGACAGCGAGATCTCCTGCCGGGCGGCGATATCGGCCAGGGCGACCGCGCGCGACGCCTCGTGCTCACGGCGCGCGAGGTCGGCCATGGCCATCACGGCGTAGCGGCCTTTCGTGGAGAGTCGCATGGTCAGATGCCCAATGCAGTTTTCGCGCGCATCCGGAGCGTCCTATGTTATGAGCCCGGCCTCGCTCGAAGCGGGGTCGCGCCGGATGGCTGCGACTTAGGAAGACCGAGTACAGCAGTCAAGTATTCTGGGCTGAGAAGAGGGTTCGAATGCCAGAGGTGGTTCTGACCGGTGCAGCCGGGCGGATCGAGGGACGCTATTCCCAGGGCAAAAGCGAGACCGCACCGGTCGCGCTGATCCTGCATCCCCATCCCAAGGCCGGCGGCCAGATGAACAATCCGGTGGCGGTTCAGCTCTTCCACCTGTTCATGAAGCGCGGCTTCTCGGTCCTGCGATTCAACTTCCGCGGCGTGGGCCGTTCGCAGGGCGAGTTCGACGGCGGCATCGGCGAGCTGGCCGACGCGGCCACCGCGCTGGACTGGCTCCAGTCGACCAATCCCGCCGCCTCGCAGTGCTGGGTCGCCGGCTACTCCTTCGGCGCCTGGGTGGGCATGCAGCTCCTGATGCGGCGCCCGGAAACGGACGGGTTCATCTCGGTCTCGCCCCCGACCAACGCCTACGACTTCAGCTTCCTGGCGCCGTGCCCGGCCTCGGGCCTGATCCTGCACGGCCAGAACGACACCGTGGTCCCGCCGATCGATGTGGAACGCGTCGTCTCCAAACTGCGGACCCAGAAGGGCATCGTGATCGACTACGACGTTGTCGATGGCGCCAGCCACTTCTGGATGGAGAACCTGCCCGACGTGGAAAAGCGGGTCGGCGACTATCTCGACAAGCGTCTGGAAGCCAACCCGGCCTAGCCGCGCGATGGCGCCCGACGCCGCCGTCCGCGCCCGCCGGCGCCTGACCAACAAGCTGATCGCAGCCCACGACGCGGCGCGCCTGCGCCCGTTCTTCGCGCCGGACGTGAAGCTGATCGTGGGCGACGGGGAGCTGATCCTGGGCGTCGCCGCGGTGATCCAGGCGTTCGCCGCCCAGTTCGCGGAGCCGGACTTCGTCACCTACGTGCGCGAGACCGCATCGGTCGAGGCGGACGCAGACGCCGCGCGCGCGGCCGAACACGGCCGCTGGACCGGGCGCTGGAAGGATCGCGAGATGGGCGGCGCCTATCTAGCCGTCTGGCGCAAGGTCACCGGCCAATGGGTGATCGAGAGCGAGCTCTACGTCACCCTGACCTAGAACCGGCGCCGGTGGGTCCGATGCAGGGCCGAGACAACAAGCCCGGCGAAGGCGGCTGACCGGCGCGCTGCATTGGGGTCGGGGGCAAGGCCCGCAACGCTCGCGCCCTCTGGAGTGGTCAGCCGCCAGGACCAGGCCTCGCCTTCTAGAGCGAGGCGGAGACCGTCTGGGGTGGGGAGAAGCGGCCTGTCCATTCGACCATCATGCCGCCCGGCCATGCAGCCGGTCCGGCGGCCTGTGTCGAGATTTCGTGCAGACGCTAGCGCTCTGCCCTAGGCAGGCTGACCCGGAAGGCCGCCCCTGCGCCGGCATCAACCAGCTCAACGCGCCCCAGGCTGGCCTGCAGCAGCGACCGGGCGATCGGCAGGCCCAGACCGGTGCCGCCCGAGGCCCTGCGGCTGGTGAAGAACGGTTCGAACAGGCGCTCGCGATCGGCCTCGGGCACACCTGGGCCGTTGTCGGACACGGTCAGAACGACCTCGTCGCCCTCCAGCGCGCTGGTGAGCCAGGCACGGGTCGCGCCCGCCTGACGGGCATTCTGCAGGAGGATCGTAAGCACGCTCTCGATCGTGGTGGCCGGGGCCGCTACCGGCGGCACGTCGCGCGGCGCCTGCACCTCGACCGCGAAGTCGGGCCGGGTCTGGCCATCGACCGCGCGACGGATCGGCTCGGCCAGGTCTGTGGCGACGCCCGCTTCCGGCGTGGCCATGTCGGCCCGGGCCAGGTCCAGCAGGCGGGTCACCAGCTGCGACAGCCGCTCGGAGTCGCCGGCGATGTTGTCCAGGAACCGCTGCCGCTCATCCGGCGACATGGTCTCGTAGTGGTCCTGCAACAGCTCGACCGCTCCGGTGATCCCCGCCAGCGGCGTCTTGAACTCGTGGCTCACGGCGGCGGCGAAGTCGCGCAGATAGCCCGAGCGCCGGTCGATCGCCTCGGCCATCACCCGGAAGTCGGCGTAAAGATCGCGGATCTCGATGGCGGCGGTGCGCGGCGTGCGGGGTATGCGGCCGTCGCCCTGGGCCACCCGGCGCGTGGCGGCGCTGAGCGTCAGGATCGGCCCGGTCACGCCGCGCGCGATGAGGCCTGCCATGATCATCACCATGCCGAGGATCACCGCGCCGGCCAGGGCGTACTTCCCGCGATCCTCATACAGCCCCCGGAACAGCGCGCGGGGCGAGCGCGAGAGCAGCAGTACGCCCTGCGTCCGTCCCGCGACGACGATGGGCCGCGCGTGGTGCAGCCGGATGCCAGAGGCCTTGCTCAGCCACTCGAAGCTGGCCACCGGGCGGTAGTCGCCATTGACGCGCAACACGGTGCGCGGACGCCCCGTCAGCGCCGTCTGCACCTCGGGCAGTCGCGAGAAATCGCCCCCTCGCCCCGGCCCGGCCACGGCGATTCCCTGCCGGTCCAGCATGATCACCGAGGCCAGGGTCGTGCGCGTGGTGCGGTCGATGATGGGCGTGATCCGGCGCGCAACCACCAGGGCGTCCGGATCGGGCGCCCGGCGCGCAGGGCGGGGCGGCGGGCGCTCACCCAGCACCGGCCCGCGGCTGAGGTCGATCGTGGTGAACTCGGGCCGGTAGTAACCATCGGGCGGCTTCACCGGGCGCGGGACCGGCGGCGGCGCACCCGGCCACTCCACCGAGGCGACCGCGGCCAGCGCGGCGCCCTGCGCGACCAGCTCAGCCTCGGTCTGGCGCACCAGGGTGTTCTCGAAAACCCGCAGCGCGATGGCCCCGATCGCCGGCATCACGGCGGCAAAGAGCAGGACGCCGAACAGGATCACCTGCAGGCGCAGCTTCGGCCAGAACGGCGCGATCAGGTCCTTGAGCCGCTCGATCACGCGCTTCAGTTGGTCGGCGGCGCGGGCTGCCCCTGGCAGGGCCCCAGGCGGTAGCCGACCCCCGCGCGGGTCTCGACGACGTCGTGGCCGCCAAGCGCGGCGAACTTGCCTCGCAGGTTGCGGACGTGGCTATCGATGGTGCGGTCAGTGATCGCAAACCCGGGGCCGTGCAGCCGGTCGATGATCGCATCGCGGCTGAACACCCGGGAGGGCCCGCTCATCAGGATCTTGAGGATGCCGAACTCAGTCACGGTCAGCGGGACCTCGACGCCCGACCAGCGGGCGATCCAGCTGTCGCCGTCCAGCGTGAGGCGGCCATGAGTGAGCGCCGCGGCGGCGGGCTCGGCGGGCTTGGACGCCCGGGCGCGCCGCAGGATGGCCTGGACCCGCGCCACCACCTCGCGCGGGCTGAAGGGCTTCACGACATAGTCGTCGCCGCCCAGTTCGATCCCCAGCACCCGGTCGATCTCGTCGTCGCGCGACGACAGGAACAGGATCGGCAGATCACCCTTTGCGCGCAGCCGCCGGCAGACCTCCAGTCCGTCCAGCTTGGGCATGTTGATGTCGAGGACCACGAGGTCGGGGGCCAGCTCGGCGACGGCGCTCAGCGCCGCCTCCCCGTCCTCGGCCTCGCGGGCGCTGAGGCCGGCCTTCTCCAGCGCAAAAACCAGGAGCTGGCGGATATGGGGATCGTCGTCGACGACGAGGACCTGAGGCATGAAGGTCATGTTCCGGGGTTCGCAGCTGGGGTCAATGGAAGGGTTGCGAACAGGCGCCCGTCGCGTCAGCGGCCACCGCCATCGTCCAGAGTATCGGCCGTCGCGCGCGCATCCGCGGAAGTCCCCTGTTCGAGGCGACTTTCAGGCCCAGGCGGTGTCGGCAATAGGTGACTGGCGCGCTGAGGCGAAGCTGATCATGTGCAGATTTCGTGCAGGCTCAGCGCTGCGGCAGACTGTAGCCGACCGATGCGCCCGGACCCACCGGCAGGTCGAGCGCCACCCAGGCGGCGGTGAGCGCCATGCCGCCGATGTAGAATGACGCGGCCAGCGGCAGCATTAGCGCCAGCATCGTCCCCTGCCCGAAGCCCGGAACCCAGCGGCGGCAGAACGTCAGGGTGAGGACGAAGTAGGGGTTCATCGGCGAGATCAGGTTCGTCACCACGTCGCCGATCCGGTAGGCGGCGGTGGTCATCTCGGGCGAGACGTCCAGCAGCATCAGCATCGGCACGACCACCGGCGCCACCGCGCTCCACTTCGCCGACGCCGACGCGATCAGGAAGTCCAGCCAGGCCGACATGGTCGTGAGGATCGGCAGCAGCAGCATCGGCGGCGCGTTGAGCGCACGAAGCTGTTCGGCGCCGCGGATCGCGGTGATGGGCCCGAGATTGGACCAGCCGAACATGGCGACGAAGTGCGCCGCAAAGAACATCAGCACGATGTAGGGCAACAGCGGCTCGAGCCCCTCCACCATCGATGTGACCACGTCCCGGTGCGAGCGGATCGCCCCGACGGCGGTCCCGTAGGCCCAGCCAGTCGCGAAAAACAGCAGCGCCAGTCCGCCCGCCAGACTGCGGAACAGCGGCGTCATCCGGGCCGATCCCGCGGCGTTTTCGTCATAGAGCGGCGTAAAGCCGGGCCAGACGGCAAGGCTCACCATGAGGCCGACCACAGCCAGAGCCGCGAGGCCGGCCGCGATCAGGCCGCGGCGTTCGTCCGGCGCGAGCGGGCCGGCGCTCAACTGCTCACCCTCCCCCGTCCATTCGCCCAGGCGCGGAGCCATCACCCGCTCGCCCACAATCCAGACCAGGCCCGTGCAGATCAGCGTCAGGACCGCGGCGAACCACCAGTTGCCCAGAGGGTTCATCGTGTAGTCGGGCACGAGGAGACGCGCGCCGACCTCGGTGATGGTGAGCAGCAGCACGTCGACCTGTCCCGGCAACAGGTTGCCCGCCAGGCCCACGGCGACGCCCGCGAAACCCACCAGCAGGCCCAGCACCGGATGGCGTCCGGCGGCGGCGAACACCAGGCCGGCCAGCGGCACATAGACCAGGAAGCCCGCATCCACCGTGTGGCAGGTCATGCAGCCGACCAGGAAGATGACCGGAACGAGCACGGGCCGACTGACCCCGAGCAGGCTGGCGCGGATCAACGCGGCCATCAGCCCGCTCCGCTCGGCCACGGTCGCGCCCAGCATGATGGTCAGCGCGATCCCGAACGGCGCGAACCCGGTGTAGGTCCGTGGCATCTCGACAAAAAGGCGCTCGATGTTCGCGGCGCTGAAGAGGCTCTGCGCGACCAGCGTCTCGCCGGTGGCGGGGTTGACCGCCGACCATCCCTGCGCCGCGCCGAGGGCTGAGACGGCCGCGAGGGCGACGATCAGCCCGATGAAGATAAAGACCGGATCCGGCAACGCATTGCCGACCCGCTCGACCACGTCGAGCAGGCCTCGACGCCTCGTCCCCGCCGGTACATCCCCCATGCCTGCATGTCAGCACGCCCGGTCACGGGCGTCCATGCGCAAGCTGGGCTTTAGGTGTTGAGTTCGAGCCCCTTTAGCGAGCCTTCGGCGCGCCAATCCTCGAGCACCTTGGCGAAGGCCACCGGGCCCGCGCCGTACGAGGTGTTCTTCTTGTTCATCAGCTCGACCTTCCCCTCGTTGTTGTAATATCCGGGGGTGCATTCCTTCAGGAACGCGTCGCGCATCACCGACAGCTTCACGATCGTGTCGACCCAGGCGCTCTCGGCCTCTGCCGACGCCTCCAGGGTCCGAACCTGGCGATCCAGGGCATGGCGAACGATGTAGGCCAGGTGCTGGGACTGCTCGTTCAGCATGTGCGGGAAATTGGCCGAGAAGCCGGACTGTCCGGTCGAGACGACGAACAGGTTGGGGAAACCGCGAACGTGGAAGCCATGGAAGGTCTCCATGCCGTTCGCCCACTTGCCCGACAGGGTCTGCCCATCCTTGCCGTAGACCTGATAGCCCGCGCGGCGGGCGTAGTCGGTGCCCACCTCGAAGCCGGTGGCGTAGATCAGGCAGTCGACTTCGAACTCCTGGCCGTTGGCCACGATCCCGGTTTCGGTGATCCGGTCGACGCCACGACCCTGCGTGTCGACGAGGTGGACGTTCGGGCGATTGAACGTCGCCAGATACTCGTCGTGGAAGCACGGCCGCTTGCAGAACTGGTTGTACCAGGGCTTCAGCGCCTCGGCGACGGCAGGGTCCTTGACCTCCTGGTCCACGCGGGCGCGGACCTGCTCCATCTTCTTAAAGTCGGCCAGTTGCATCAGGGCCGCCGGGTTGTCCACCGGCTCGCCCCGCTCGGCCTTGCGGCGCGCTAGCAGCAGGATGTTGCCGATGATGTCGGTCCAGCCGTCGTTGACCAGGTCCTCTTCGGCGAAACCGCCCGACACCAGGATGTTGAAGTTGTCCATCCGGTGCTGATGCCAGCCCGGCTGCAGGCTGGCGGCCCAGTTGGGGTCGGTGGGACGATCGTTGCGCACGTCGATCGACGACGGCGTGCGCTGGAAGACGTAGAGTTCCTTGGCCCATTCACCCAGGTGCGGCACGCACTGAACGGCGGTCGCGCCGGTGCCGATGATGCCAACCCGCTTGTCCTTCAGGTTGACCAGACCGCCCAGCGAGTCGCCGCCGGTGTAGTCGTAGTCCCAGCGGCTGGTGTGGAAGCTGTGGCGCTTGAAGCTCTCGACACCCGGGATGCCCGGCAGCTTGGGCCGGTGCAGCGGGCCGTTGGCCATGATCACGAACTTCGCCTTCATGGCGTCGCCGCGGTTGGTCTCGATGATCCAGCGCGCCGCATCGGCGTCCCAGCGGACGGCCTTCACCTCGGTCTGGAGACAGGCGTTGCGATAGAGGTCGTACTTCTCGGCGATCTTGCGGCTGTACTGCATGATCTCGGGCGCGCGGGAGTACTTCCGCTCGGGCATGAAGCCCACTTCTTCCAGCAGCGGCAGGTAGACGTAGCTCTCGATGTCGCAGGCCGCGCCAGGATAGCGGTTCCAGTACCAGGTGCCGCCGAAATCGCCGCCCTTCTCGATCACACGCAGGTCTTGCACGCCGGCCTCGCGCAGCCGCGCGCCGGCCAGGAGCCCGCCGAACCCGCCGCCGATGATCACCACCTCAGTATCGTCGGTGATGGGGGCGCGCTCGATCTTCGCGACGTAGGGGTCTTCCAGGTAGTGCGCGAACTGCCCGGCGATCTCGACGTACTGCTCGTTGCCTTCGCTACGGACCCGGCGGTCCCGTTCGGCGCGATACTTCTCGAGGAGCGCCTTCGGATCGAAGCCCAGGTCGTCAGCGCCCGAGATCTCCGGCTTGTCGTCGGCCATAGCGTCCTCCCGCATTCATTATCGGCGTTCAGCGTGCCGAACATCCGTTTGACCGACAAGTATGACCTTGGGTCACTTTTCCCTCCCCTTCATGGGGAGGGTGGCGAGGCGAAGCCGAGACGGGTGGGCAAGTCACGATCCTCCCCAACATCAGCACTCCGGCCTCCACTTCCCCACCCTGACCGCCGCGCGGTCTGTCCCTCCCCATGAAGGGGAGGGAAATCACCTCTTGCGGCTGGCGAGGTAGTCCAGCGCGGTCAGGGCCTGGGCCCGGACACCGACCTCCAGGGCGCCTTCGTCCATCACATTGAAGAACGGCGAGTGGTTCACGCCCTTGGGGAAGCCGATGCCAAGATCGTAGAACACGCCCGGGACCTTCAACTGGTAGTACGAGAAGTCCTCGGCGCCGGTGATGAAGTCGATGTCGTCCTTGATCCGGCCCTTGGCTGCGCGGCTGAGGGTAGGCTTCATCTTCGCCGTCAGCGCCGGGTCGTTGCTGGTCACCGGATTGGGATTGCCCCATTCCATCCGGCCCGAGCCGCCGTAGCGGGCGGCGATGCTCTCCACGGCCTTCTCGGCGCGGGCGATGATGTCCTTGCGCAGCTCGGGATCGAAGGTGCGCAGCGTTCCCGACAGCTCAAAGTCGTCAGGAATGATGTTGTAGCGGACTCCGCCGTGCACCGTGGCCACCGTCAGGATGGTGGGCGTGCGCGTGACGTTGATCTGGCGCGCGGCGATCTGGTTGAAGGCCAGCACGATCTCAGCCTGCATCGAGGCGATGTCGATGCCGGACCAGGGATTGGCGCCGTGGGTCTGCCGGCCCTTCAGCTTGATCTGCCAGCGGTCCGACGCCGCCATCATCGGGCCCGGCCGCCACATGAGGGAGCCCGGCTCGCCGGGCACCACGTGCAGGCCGAAGACGGCGTCGACTTTCGGATTGTCGAGGGCGCCCTCCTTGATCATCAGCGGGGCGCCGCCCTCCTCGCCGACCGGCGGGCCCTCCTCGGCGGGCTGGAAGAGGAAGACCACTGTCCCGGGGATCTGGTCCTTCATCTTGGCGAGCACTTCGGCCGCGCCCATCAGAATCGCGACGTGCGCGTCATGGCCGCAGGCGTGCGCCACCGAGACGGTCGCGCCGTTGTAGGTCGCGGTGACCTTGGAGGCGAAGGGGACGCCCGTGTCCTCCTTCACCGGCAGCCCGTCCATGTCGGCGCGAAGGGCCACCACGCCGCCGGGCTTGCCGCCCTTCAGGACGCCCACAACGCCAGTCTTGGCGACACCGGTGCGCACCTCGATCCCCAGGCTGCGCAGGTGGTCGGCGACCAGCTTTGCGGTCCGCACCTCGCTGTTGCCCAACTCGGGGTGCTCGTGGATATCGCGCCGCCACGCGACGACCTTGGGCTGCAGCGCCTTGGCCGCGTCGAACACGGGCTTGTCGAACGACTGCGCGCCCGCGGGCGCCGCAGCGGCCATCGCTACGACGGCGACCGCCGCCATCCACATTCGCTTGCCCATGGTCTTGCCCCTCAAGGTCTGATGATGCGCCCGCCGGTCGTGGGGCTGGCCACGCCGGTGGTGTTCGGGAAGGTGATCGGAAGGCCGCGCTTCACACGGGCGCCCAGGAAGGCGAAAGCCTCGGCCTCGAGGGCGTCGCCGCGCCAGCCATGGTCTTCGGCCGGCCGCACGGGGGCCGACAGGCGCTCGGCCAGCGCCTGCATGATCTCGGGATTGTGGCGACCGCCGCCGGTGACGATCACCTCGTTCGGCTGTGCGCCCAGCGCCTCAACACCCAGCCTCACCGCCTCGGCCGTGAAGGCGACCAAGGTGGCCGCGGCGTCCTCGAGCTGCAGCGCCTCCAGCGGCTCCAAGGAGAAGTCGTGCCGGTCCAGCGACTTCGGCGGCGGCCCCTGGAAATAGGGATGCGCCAGCAGCGCGCGGACCACGCCCTCGTCGGCGCGCCCCACGCTGGCGTACTTGCCGCCGGCGTCGTATCGCCCGGCCCCGCGCGCCTGGACCAGCAGGTCGAGCATGCCGTTGCCAGGGCCTGTATCGAAGGCGGTGAAGTCGTCGCCGCCGGCCCACCAGGTCAAGTTGGCCACGCCGCCGATGTTCAGCACCGCCAGCGGCGGCGCCAGTTTCGAGTGCCTGGCCCGCGCCACGTGATAGGCGGCCGCGAGGGGCGCGCCCTCACCGCCCGCCGCCACGTCGGCCGTTCGGAAATCGCAGGCCACAGGCCGGCCGCAGAGCTTGGCCAGCAGCCCGGCGTCGCCCAGTTGCACCGTGCGACCGACGACGCCGTCCCGGGGTCGCTCATGCAGCACGGTCTGGCCGTGCATGGCCACGAGGTCGAGGTCGGGCCAGGCCAGCCCGCTCTCCTGCAGGAAGGCCTCGGCGGCCGCGAAATGCTCCTCGGCCACCATTTCGGCCGCGTGATGGAAGATCGGCGGCTCGGGCGCGCCGCGCTCCCAGGCCAGCGCCTGGCGGGTGGCGGCCATCACGACGTCGCGCGTGGCGTCGGTCAGCTTGCGTTCGCCGGCCGGTCCGAACTCGAAAATCGTCTCGCCGTCGGTGTCGAGCACGGCCATGTCGACCGCGTCGAGCGACGTCCCCGTCATGAATCCCAGCACGAGCATGGCCAACTTGACTGCCATGTCCGCGAACCGCTAGCTAGCCCGCGATGATCGGACCTGCCGCCCGCACTGGCCGCTATTACCGCCTGCCCCTCTAGCAGGCGTCCGATCACACGCGCCTGCCCCTCCGGCCGGCGCTCCTTCCCCAAATCGAAGACCGCCGGCCTCCCTCAAGTCACCCGGAGCCTGCCATGTCCCTCGATATTGCGTCCCTCGCTGTGCTAGAGCGCCCCGCGCCTGGCCCTGAAGCGGCCGACCATGAGATTCCAACTGCGATGACCGATACCGCGTTCAAGTCCGATTTCCTGAAGGTTCTGCAGGAGCGCGGCTACATTCATCAGATCACCCATCCGGCCGAGTTGGACGAACTGGCCGCGAACGGCGTCGTCACCGCCTACATCGGGTTCGACGCCACGGCGCCGTCGCTGCACGTGGGCTCTCTGATCCAGATCATGATGTTGAAGCGCCTGCAGGAGACCGGTCACAAGCCGATCGTGCTGATGGGCGGCGGCACCACCAAGATCGGCGACCCGACCGACAAGGACCAGTCGCGCCCCCTGCTCACCGAAGCCCAGATCCAGGCCAACATCGCCTCGATCAAGACGGTGTTCGCGAAGTTCCTCCGTTTCGGCGACGGCCCCACCGACGCGGTGATGGTCGACAACGACGCGTGGCTGTCGAAGTTCGGCTACGTCGAGTTCCTGCGCGACTACGGCGTGCACTTCACCGTCAACCGCATGCTGGCGTTCGACAGCGTCAAGGCCCGGCTTGAGCGCGAGCAGCCGATGACGTTCCTCGAGTTCAACTACATGCTGATGCAGTCGGTGGACTTCCTGGAACTGGCCCGCAAGTTCGGCTGCGTGCTGCAGATGGGCGGCTCGGACCAGTGGGGCAACATCGTCAACGGCGTGGAGCTGATCCGCCGCGTCGAGGGCAAGCCCTCATTCGGCCTGACCACGCCGCTGCTGTCGACCGCGTCGGGCCAGAAGATGGGCAAGACGGTGGGCGGGGCCGTGTGGCTGAACGCCGACATGCGCAGCCCCTACGACTACTGGCAGTTCTGGCGGAACACCGAGGACGCCGACGTGGGCCGCTTCATGCGCCTGTTCACCGACCTGCCGCTCGACGAGATCGCCCGCCTGGAGAAGCTGCCGGGCGCCGAGATCAACGAGGCCAAGAAGGTGCTGGCCAACGCCGCCACCACGATGCTGCACGGCGCGGCCGAGGCCGAGAAGGCGGCGGCTGCGGCCCAAGCGGCCTTCGAACAGGGCGGCCTCTCTGCCGACCTTCCCACCGTCGAAGTGGCGGCCGGGTTGCTCGAAGCCGGCGTTCAGCTCGCCGACCTGACGGTCACGGCCGGATTGGCCGGCTCCAAGGGTGAGGCCCGTCGTCTCGCCCAGGGCGGCGGTCTGCGTGTGAACGACAAGGCCGAGCCGGACGCAAACCGCGCGATCACGTCGGCCGATCTGGCGGATGGCGTGGTGAAGCTGTCGGCCGGCAAGAAGAAGATCGTACTGGTGAAGCCCGTCTAAACCCCCTGCCCCGCGGCCGGCCCTCCGGCCGCGGTCCTGGAGTTCTGCAATGACCGATGTCTTCGAAGGGGCCGCCGCGCCCGACTTCAACCTCGAGACCCCGGATGGCCCGGTGCGCCTGGCCGACTTCGCCGGAAAGACGGTGGTGCTCTATTTCTACCCCAAGGACGACACCTCGGGCTGCACCAAGGAAGCCCAGGACTTCACCGCGCTGGCTCCCGAGTTCGCCAAGGCGGGTGTCACCGTCGTCGGCGTGTCGAAGGACAGCGTCGCCTCGCACAAGAAGTTCGCCGCCAAGTACGATCTGGGCGTCAAGCTGGGGTCGGACCCCGAGGGCGCGGTGATCGAGGCGTACGGCTCATGGGTCGAAAAGAGCCTCTACGGCCGCAAGTACATGGGCATTGATCGCTCCACCTTCCTGATCCGGGACGGCAAGGTCGCGAAGATCTGGCGCAAGGTCCGCGTGCCCAACCACGCGCAACAGGTCCTCGATGCCGCGAAAGCGCTCTGAAGCTTGGCTGTAACCGATAAACGATATTCACCTGCGGCCGCTGGTCGCTTTGGGGTCAATTGGGCCCTTAACCACCTTGCCTGCCCGGAAAAAGTCATCGCATATCCCGGGCACCGAGGGATGGGGACTCCGGCGGCAGTATGAAGAAGAGCTTCACGCAGCTTCGGCGCTCGCTCGTAGAGCTATTTCCTGAGCGGCACCTCTACGTCCGCTCAGGCGGGGCCATGAAGGCCTTCGTTCTCACCACCAAGAAGCAGATGGTCCTGGCTGGCGGCGTGGCCGCGAGCGCCCTCTGGATGGGCGTCTGCACGGCCGCGATGCTGGTCAATCTGATGTCGGCGTCGTCCGCCGACCGCGAGATCGCAAAGCTAAAATCCCAGTCCGAGCGCTATGTCGCCGACCGCCAGGCGCGACTGGACAGCGCCATGGCGCGCCTCAACGCCGCGAACGGCTCGAACACCGACATGGCCGCCTCGATGGAAAAGCGGCACGCGGCGCTGGCCCTGCTGCTCACCGACATGAAGGGCGCGCCCGGCGCGGCCGAGGCGCTGACGCCGGCCATCACCCGCGCCCTGGCCCAGGCTGACGCCAGCCCGGTTCGCCGGGTGGAACAGGTCCGCATCGGCCAGGAGCAGCTGCTCGAAGCCGCCGACTCCTTCGCCAAGAGCCGCGCCGACCGGCTGCGCATCGCCTTCCGCATGGCCGGCCTGTCGCCATCGGCGTTCGTCGACCGCGGCGCGGCGCTGGGCGGCCCGCTGATCGAGTCGAAAGACCCCCGCGCGTTGGCCGCGGTTCTGGACGTGGATGAGGACTTCGCCGCCAGGATTCACCGCGCCGCGCGCGACCTGAACGAAGCCGAGTCCCTGGCCGAGGCGGTCGACGACCTGCCGCTGGCCCGACCCACCGCCGGCGGCCCGCAGACCAGCGGCTTCGGCGTGCGCTTCGACCCGTTCACCCGCCGGCCGGCCTATCACTCGGGGCTGGACTTCTCGGGCGCCCACGCCACGCCGATCTACGCCACCGGTCCTGGCGTAGTGTCCTACGTCGGCCGTCGCTCAGGCTATGGCAACGTCGTCGAGATCGATCACGGCCGCGGCCTGAAGACCCGCTACGCCCACCTCTCCGGCTTCGCCGTCAGCCCCGGCCAGCGCATCGGCGTCGGCCAGCGCATCGCGGCGATGGGATCGACCGGGCGATCCACTGGGACCCACCTCCACTATGAGGTATGGGTGAACGGTCGGGCCCAGAACCCGGGCCGTTTCCTCAAGGCCGGGCAGTATGTTCTCCAGAACGACTAAGGACGCCGCTCCGGAAGCGCCGTCGCAACCGCGCAAACTATCGGCCGCCTCGCTGGTCGCCGAAGACGTCCGCATCGCGGGCAATCTCGAAACCGCCGGCGACCTGCACCTGGACGGCGCGGTCGATGGCGACCTGCGCGTGGGCATGCTGGTGATCGGCGAGACGGGGAGCGTCTCGGGGGCGATCCACGCCGACGCCGTCGAGGTGCGCGGGCGCGTCACGGGCGTGATCTGCGCGCGCCGCGTCAAGCTGTGGTCGACCGCCCGCGTGGACGGCGACATCAGCCACACCGAACTCTCCATCGAGGCCGGCGCCCACTTCGAGGGCCGCAGCCTGGCGCTGGTCCCGCCCGTCCAGCAGGCGCTGGAAGCCCCGAGCGCACTGAGCGTCGCGGCGGAGTAGCTACTCCCGCGTCGCCCCCACCCGCTGGGCCAGCGCGGCGCCCATGAACTGGTCCAGGTCGCCGTCGAGCACGCCTTGCGTGTCGCTCGTTTCCACCTCGGTGCGCAGGTCCTTCACCATCTGGTACGGCTGCAGGACGTAGCTGCGGATCTGGTGGCCCCAGCCGATGTCGGTCTTCTGGTCTTCCACCGCCTGCGCCGCGGCCTCGCGCTTGGCCAGTTCGGCTTCGTAGAGCCGCGCCTTCAGCTGTTTCCAGGCCTGATCGCGGTTCTGGTGCTGCGAGCGCTGATTCTGGCACGCCACGACGATGCCGGTCGGAATGTGGGTCAGGCGCACCGCCGAGTCGGTCTTGTTCACGTGCTGGCCGCCCGCGCCCGAGGCGCGGTAGGTGTCGGTGCGCACGTCGGACGGGTTGATCTCGATCTCGATGGTGTCGTCCACCACCGGATAGACCCAGACCGAGGCGAAGCTGGTATGGCGCTTGGCGGCGGCGTCGAACGGCGAGATGCGGACCAGACGGTGGACCCCGCCCTCGGTCTTCAGCCAGCCGTAGGCGTTCGTGCCCTTGATCTGCAGAGTGACCGACTTGATCCCGGCCTGTTCGCCCGAGGTCTCTTCCAGGAAGTCGACCTCCATGCCGTGGGCGTTGGCCCAGCGGGTGTACATGCGCAGCAGCATGCCGGCCCAGTCGTTGGACTCGGTGCCGCCGGCGCCGGAGTTGATTTCCACGAACGCATCGTTGCCGTCCGCCTCGCCCGAAAGCAGGGCTTCGAGTTCGGCGCGGCTGGCGCGTTCCTTGATCGCCTTCAGCTGGCCGATCGCCTCGGCGTAGCTGTCCTCGTCGCCCTCGTCCTCGGCCATCTCGGCATAGCCGATGGCGTCGGCGAGATCGCGCTCCAGCGACTTCACGGCCTCGACCTGGGCCGCCAGACGCGAGCGCTCGCGGCTCACCACCTGGGCCTCGGACGGCCGGTCCCACAGGCTCGGGTCTTCGACCCGGGCGTTCAGCTCATCGAGTTTTCGGAGGGCTGGTTCCCAGTCAAAGACGCCTCCTGAGCAGTTCGATCGACTGCTCGATGTCGGCCTTGGCGGCCTCGACATCCGCTCTCATGGAGAGACTCCCAAAACGTGAGCCGCGGGCTCTAGCCTGCGCTGCCCGTCAGCACAAGCGGCCCGCCGCCATCTTCGCCGCCCTAGGCGCCTCATGGTTCAACCGCCGAGAACGCAGAGTTTCGAGGAGCGGCCATGCGCTCTGGGTCTCTCTCTGCGTGTCTCCGCGAGCTCTGCGGTTTCGATAGCGACGCTCACGCGACCTCAGAACAAGTCGGACAGGTCGTCCTTCTTCTTCGGCGGCGGCGGGGGCGGCGCGACCGCCGCCGCAGCATTGGGCGCGCCCGTGACCTGACCGTTGCCGAACACCTTGTCGTAGGGCTGCGGACCCGAGGGCGTCCCGGCTGCGCCCAGCCCCACGGTCGAGGCCGCCGGCTCGGTGCCCGGCCGGAAAGCCTCGCGGATGCCCCGGATCGAGGCGTACTTGGCGTTCGACGGCGCCTTGAACGGCTCGGCCGGTTTGTCCTTCAGCGCCTCGGTCATGAACTCGGTGAAGATCGGCACGGCGGCGACGCTGCCGGTCTCGTTGTTCCCCAGGCTGCGGTTGTCGTCGAAGCCGATGTAGACGCCCACGACCAGGTGCGGCGAGAAGCCCATGAACCAGGCCGAACGGTAGTCGTTGGTGGTGCCCGTCTTGCCGCCCAGGGGCTTGCCGATGGACGAGGCCTGGGTGGCGGTGCCGCGCAGCACGACGCCTTCCAGGAACGAGGTGATCTGATAGGCGGTGATGGGGTCCATTACCTGCTCGCCGCCCCGCGGGATTCGCGGGCTCTCGGCGCCGGTAAAGCCGCTGGTGCAGCGGTCGCACTCGCGGCGATCGGCGCGCCAGATGACCTTGCCGTTGCGGTCCTCGACCACCTCGATCAGGTGAGGCTGCACCATCTTGCCGCCATTGACGAACGTCGAGTACGCGCCGGCCATCCGGTAGACCGTGGTCTCGCCCGACCCCAGGGCCATCGCCAGGACCTTGTCCATCTTCTTGGTCACGCCCATCCGGATCGCCAGATCCGAGATCTTGGTCATGCCGACGCTCTGGGCCAGGCGCACGGTCATGGTATTGCGCGAAAGCTCGAGGCCCCGGCGCAGGGTCAGGGCGCCGTAGTAGTCGCGGCTGTAGTTCTCGGGGCTCCAGGACTGACCGCCAAAGCCCTTCAGGGTGATCGGCGCGTCCATCACGGTGCTGGCCGGCGTGTAGCCGCTCTCCAGCGCCGCGGCATAGACGATCGGCTTGAACGACGAGCCGGGCTGGCGCAACGCCTGCGTGGCCCGATTGAAGCTGGACAGGGAGAACGAGTAGCCGCCGACCATCGAGACGACGCGGCCGGAATAGGGCTCCATCGCCACCAGCGCGCCGTTCACCGCCGGCACCTGCTTCAGCCGCCACGGTGCCCCGTTCTTGGCAGGCTCGACAAAGACCAGGTCGCCGACGCCGATGCCCTTACCGGCCCGCGCCCAGCTGATGTCCTGGCCCGCGATCTGTCCTTCGTCGCCCTCGATCGTGCGCACCCGCACGGCGCCGCCAGCGACGCTGACGACCACCGAGCGCTTCCAGTCCTGGCGCTCGCGCGGCTTGGTGGTCTTGCGCGCGACGTCTTCCCAGCCGTCGAGGGTGGTGACGTGGCCGAAGGCGCCGCGCCAGCCATGGCGGCGATCGTACGTCTCGAGCCCGTTCATCAGCGCCTGCTTGGCCGCGCTCTGCAGGCGCGGGTCCAGCGTGGTGCGCATGTAGTAACCGCCGGCGTTCAATCGCTCGTCGCCCAACTCTTCCATGTTGAGGGCGATGCGGCGCACCTCCTCCACGAAGTAGTCAGCGTCGCGGTATTGCGAGCGCGACGGGGCCTGCTGAACGGTCAGCGGCTCCTTCATCGCCGCGTCGGCCTCGGCGCGGGTCACCCACCCCAGGTCGGCCATCTGGTCGATCACCCAGTTGCGGCGCCCGATGGCGGCCGCCGTGCGCCGGATCGGATGGTAGTTGTCCGGGCCCTTGGGCAGCGCGGCCAGATAGGCGCTCTCGGCCAGGGTGAGCTCGCTCAGCGACTTGCCGAAGTAGTTGTAGGCGGCCGCGCCCACGCCGTACGACCGATAGCCCAGCCAGATCTCGTTCATGTACAGCTCGAGGATCCGCTCCTTTGAGAGCGTCTGCTCGAGCTGAGAGGCCAGGATCGCCTCCTTCAGCTTGCGTCCGATGGTCTGGTCGCTGGTCAGCAGGATGTTCTTGGCGACCTGCTGGGTGATGGTCGAACCGCCCTCCAGCCGCCGGCCCTGGGCCAGGTTGATGACGTTCTTGGCCATGGCGCGGCCGAAACCGCCCACGTCGACGCCGCCGTGCTTGAAGAAGCCGTGATCCTCGGCCGCCAGGAACGCCTGGGCCGTCTGGGCCGGAATGGCCTCGTAGGGCACGAAAATGCGGCGTTCACGCGAGAACTCGCCGATCAGGGTGCCGTCCCAGGCATAGGCCCGGGTGGCGGTGGGCGGGTGATAGTCCACGAGGTCGCCCGCATCGGGCATGTCGTGGAACAGCCAGGCCGCGTAGACGCCCATGGCCACGGCGGCGACGGCGATGAAGCTCAGCACCGCAATGCCGGCGATGCCAAACCACCGCGGGGGGCTGGCCCGCTCGGGCTTCGGCCGTTCCGGACTGCTGGGGGACGTCAAAACTGGGATCGGGCTCTTGGCGCTAGACCTGTCGTCTAGCCTGTGTCGCCGCGGGCGCCAACGGCCGGGCGACGATCCGCGTCAGCGCGACGCGACCTTCATCGGTTCGCCGAAGTGCGTGTCGATGGCCTGAGCCACGGCGCGCATCAACCGGGTGCGCGCCGCCGGATCGCGAAGCCGGGCCTCGTCCTCGGGGTTGTTGACGAAGCCCATCTCGAGCAGCACGGCGGGCACGTCGGGGGCCAGCAACACCATGAAGCCGGCGTCGCGGTGGCTGCGACGAAGCATCGGCGCCTTGCCCTCGATGTTGGCCACCAGGGTCTGGGCGAACACGGCCGAGCGGTTGCGCGTGGCCCGCTGCGTCAGGTCGAAAAGGATGTCGCGCACACCCTGGTCGCCGGCCAGGCTGGCCTTCATGAACCAGTCGTCGCGGCTGACGAACCTGGTGGCGCGCGACGAGGCTTTGTCCGACAGCGTGTAGACCGAGGCGCCCTTGAGGTTGGTCTCGGGCGCCGAGTCCGAATGCAGCGAGATGAACAGATCGGCGTTTGCGCGCTGCGCCACGCGCACGCGGGTCTCCAGCGGCACGTAGACGTCGGTGGAACGGGTCAGCACGACCTTGTATCGGCCCGAGCGGCCCAGTTGGTCGGCCAGGGTCAGGGCGGCGGCGAGATTCACGTCCTTCTCGTAGCCCATGACGCCCTGGGCCCCGGCGTCGCGGCCTCCATGGCCGGCGTCGATAACCACCACCTTCTTGAGCGGCAGCGCGGGCTTCTTCACCGGCAGGAACTGGGCGCGGATCTGCGGCGCCGGCTGGAAGGTGTTGGGCGCAGAGGTCATCACGGCGCCCGGCGCGACGGGAACGGCCGACGCCACATCGATGACATAGCGATAGCTGGTGACGCCGTCTGCGGGCGGCAGCAGGAAGCGGCGCTTGACCTTCGCGGGCCCGGCCAGGTCCATCTGGAGCAGCGCCCCGCCCTGCCCCTTTTCGACCGTCCAGGCCTTGACCACGCCACGGCCGGCGCCCTGTTGGGCCACCACGGTGTCGACACCGTTCAGCAGTACGGCCACCCGCCGGTCTGCGGAACCATCGGACAGCACCTTGGCGCTGGCGGCGCCGTCGAGCTCGATGACGAGGCGGGTTTCGCGGGCGTCTCCGCCCATGCGGACCTTGAGCAGCCCGACGTTCTCGGTCGCGGCGTGGCCGACGGCGAAGGCGGCGAGACCCACGGCCACGACGGCGCCGGCGACCAGCGCCCGCCCCCGCGTCCGACCCGTCTCGCTCTTGTTGCCCCGCACCGTCCTAAAGCCTCGAAAAAACGAAGATTCGCAGAAAGCGATCGCAGACGCCATATAGGGGCGCGGCCCGTGGACAAAGGGTTAACGAGGTGTTGCGGCTCCGCACGCCTCTTCTCTCCCATAACGCGAGCACTGGCTTTCCTTTTGACGCCCAGTGTTGCAATGTCCGGCCGCGCCGCGCCGGAGCGCCCGTATCGGGCCCGAACGCGACGCGCCATAACCAACCGGCGTCGGCTCTGGCCGTGTACTCGGCAGCGACGCCCCCTCCGATCCGCGCCCCTCGGGACACGGCCTAGGAACACACCCGATGAGCTGCGCAGCTCGAGCCACATTTGGCCCCAAGGCCGACCGAGACGCCGTTTCCGGCGCGCTCGCAGGTCACGCGCGCGCTCGTCCCATTTGCCGGCAGCGCCGGGCCTCATACGCCCCCGCGCGCCGCGGAGAGACTTATGCCCAAGACGATGTTGATCGACGCAGCCCACGCGGAAGAGACGCGTGTGGTGGTCGTCGACGGGAACCGCGTTGAAGAGTTCGATTTCGAAAGCCAGAACAGAAAGCAGCTTCGAGGGAACATCTACCTCGCCAAGGTGACGCGCGTTGAGCCGTCCCTGCAGGCGGCTTTCGTCGAGTATGGCGGAAACCGCCACGGCTTCCTGGCCTTCAACGAAATCCACCCCGACTACTACCAGATCCCCCTCGCCGACCGCGAAGCTCTGCTGCGCGAAGAGGCCGAGGACCATGACGACGACGAGCGTCCCGCCCGTGGCCGCCGCGGCAGCCGCAATGGCGACGCCGAGGCCGAAGCCCACGGCGACGACGACGACGACACCGAAGCCCTCGGCTCGGACGACGACGACGACGTGATGGAAGAAGAGCTGGCGCGCCGCCGCCGCCGGCTGATGCGCCGCTACAAGATCCAGGAAGTGATCCGCCGGCGGCAGATCATGCTGGTGCAGGTCGTCAAGGAAGAGCGCGGCAACAAGGGCGCGGCCCTCACCACCTACCTGTCGCTGGCCGGCCGGTATGGCGTGTTGATGCCGAACACCGCCCGCGGGGGCGGCATCAGCCGCAAGATCGACACCGCCACCGACCGCAAGCGCCTGAAGGGCGTCGTCGCCAGCCTGGCCGTGCCGCAGGGCATGGGCCTGATCGTACGCACCGCCGGCGCCAAGCGCACCAAGGCCGAGATCAAGCGCGACTACGACTATCTGCTGCGCCTGTGGGAGAACATCCGCGAGACCACGCTGCACTCCATCGCGCCGGCGCTGATCTACGAGGAAGAAGACCTCGTGAAGCGCACGATCCGCGACCTCTATGACAAGGACATCGACGAGGTCTGGGTCGAGGGCGAGGCCGGCTACAAGGAAGCGCGTGACTTCATGCGCATGCTGATGCCGTCGCAGGCCAAGAAGGTGATGGCCTACCGCGAGCCGACGCCGCTGTTCGTCAAGCACCGGGTCGAGGACCACCTCAGCCAGATCTACTCGCCCACCGTGCCGCTGCGCTCCGGCGGCTACTTGGTGATCAACCAGACCGAAGCGCTGGTCGCCATCGACGTGAACTCGGGCCGCTCGACGCGTGAGCGCAACATCGAGGCCACGGCGCTCAAGACCAACCTGGAAGCGGCCGAAGAAGCCTGCCGCCAGCTGCGCCTCCGCGACCTCGCCGGCCTGATCGTCATCGACTTCATCGACATGGATGAATCGAAGAACAACCGCGCCGTTGAGAAGAAGCTGAAGGACGCGCTGAAGGACGATCGCGCCCGGGTCCAGATGGGCAAGATCAGCCCGTTCGGCCTGATGGAGATCAGCCGCCAGCGTCGCCGCACCGGCGTCCTGGAGGGCACCACCCACGTCTGCGAGCACTGCGCGGGCACCGGCCGGGTCCGCTCGGTCGAGTCGAGCGCGCTCGCCTCGCTGCGGGCGCTGGAGATCGAGGCCCTCAAGGGCGGCGGCGAGGCGGTCCTGCGGGTTCCGCGGGCCGTCGGCCTCTACATCCTCAACGAGAAGCGCGCGCATCTGGCGCGGCTGCATGCGGCGCTGGGCCTGTTCGTCACCGTCGTCATCGAAGATGAGATGTCGCACGCCGAGCACGTCATCGAGCGCACCTCGATGGAAACCCGGCCTGACCACGTCCCGCCCGCCGTCACCTCGGCCCAGGCCTACCAGCCGCTGACCGACGACGATGACTTCGACGACGAGGCGGTCGACGAGGACGAGGAAGAAGACGAGGACGACCTCGAGCGCGAGGATACCGACGACGATCAGGCTCATGCGCGCAATCCGCGCGAGGAGGTCGGCCGTGACGACGACGAAGGCGCCCGTCGCGGCCGTCGCCGCCGGCGTCGGGGTCGCCGCGATGGCGAAGATCGACCGGAACGCACCGGCGAGCCCCGCGGGGATCGCGAGCCTCGCCCGGCCCGCGCCGAGAGCGACGAGGACCGTGAAAGCCGCCGCCGCCGCCGTGGCCGCCGCGGCGGTCGCCGGTCGCGCGATGAGTCCCGTCCGGTCGACGCGTTCTCGTGGGTGCGCCCCTGGGTGCCCTACGGCGACGATCCCTTCGTCTGGTACGATCCCGCCGAGGACCTGAAGCCCATCGCCCCCTCCTCGACTGACCAGCCCCGCGCCGAGGCCGCTCCGGTCGCGGCCGAGGTCGCCGCCGTCGCGCCGCAGGTGAAGGCCCGCGCCGCGGACGAGGACGACATCTGGGTGGAGCTGCCCGAGGTCGAGGAAAAGCCCAAGCGCAGCCGCCGCAGCCGCAGCCGTGGCCGCGGACGCGGCGAGGAAGCTGTGGCCGACACCGCCGAGGCCGCGCCTGCGGCCGCGGAGCTGCCGTCGCCGCCCGAGCCCGAGCCTGAGGCCGAAGCCGTGGTCGTCGAGACCGTGGCCGAAGCGCCGCCGACCAAGCCGAAGCGTTCGCGCAGCCGCAAGGCCGCCGCTCCTGCTCCCGAGGCCGTCGCCGAGGCGCCTGCGCCGGAAGCGGTCGCTGAAGTGGTCGAGGTCGCTGCGCCCGCCGCGCCCGAGCCCACTCCGGAACCCGCGCCTGAGCCCACGCCCAAGGCGCCGGATCCGGCCGAGATCAGCGGCCCCGCGCCGACGCCGCGCAGAGGGTGGTGGCGACGCGGCTAACGGATTAGCATCCGGCCGGATCGGGGGGTGTCGGACTTAAGAGTGTCGAGCATGAATTCCCCTTTCCGGTCGGTTTCGCGTCTGGCGTTGACGGCGGCGCTCGCCGTCGGCTTCGCCATCGCGGCGAGCCCGGCTGCGGCCCAGTCGTTGATCCGTGACACCGAGATCGAGGAAATCCTGGCCCGGGACGCCGAGCCGATCCTGAAGGCGGCGGGCATCGACGCGAAGAGCGTCGAGATCGTCCTGATCGGCTCGAAGGAACTGAACGCCTTCGCCGGTCCGCGGGTGATGGGCTTCAACACCGGCCTGATCCTGGAGTCCGACGACCCCAACGAGCTGCAGGGCGTCATCGCCCACGAAGTCGGCCACCTCGCCGCCGGGCACTCCGCCCGGCGTGGCGAGATGAGCTCGGCGGGCATGAAGCCCTTCCTGCTGACCATGGGCCTGGGCGTCCTGGCCGCGCTCGCGGGCTCGCCCGAGGCGGCGGCGGGTCTGGCCGGGAGCGCCAGCTACTTCGGCACCCTGGGCGCTCTGGGCTACAGCCGCGAACAGGAAGGCCGCGCCGACCAGGCGGGCGCCGCCCTGCTCGACAAGGCCGGCCTGTCGGGCAAGGGCCTCGCCGAGTTCTTCGACAACTTCCGCTACCAGGAGGTCTTCGACGAGGCGCGGCGCTTCGCCTATTTCCGCAGCCACCCGATCTCGTCCGACCGGATCGAGTCCCTGCGCCGCAAGGTCGAGGTCCAGCCCAACTACAACAAGAAGGACAGCCCCGAGGCGATGGCCGAGCACGCCGTCATGAAGGCCAAGCTGGACGGCTTCCTCAACCCCGGCGTCGCGATCACCAAGTACGACGAGAAGGCCAAGGACTATCCTTCGCGCTACGCCCGGGCCATCGCCTATTACCAGCTGAAGGAGCCCGACCGGGCCCTGAAGCTGGTGGACGCGCTTCTGCAGGAGCAGCCGACCAACCCCTACCTCTGGGAGCTCAAGGGGCAGATCCTGTTCGAGTTCGGCCGGACCGAAGAGGCTGAGGCGCCCCAGCGCAAGTCGGTCGAGCTGAAGCCCGAGGCCCCGCTGCTGCGGGTCAACCTGGGCCAGACCCTGATCGCGCTCGACGACAAGAAGAAGGTGCTCGAGGGCGTGGGCGAGCTGAAGCGCGCCCTGACCCAGGAAGAAGACAACGCCGTGGCCTGGCGCCTGCTGGCCGAGGCGCACGACAAGCTGGGCGAGGACGGCCTCGCCCGTCTGGCCACCGCCGAATACAACTTCTACATCGGCGACAAGCGTCAGGCCCGCGTGTTCGCCATGCGCGCCCGCGAGATGCTGACCCGCGGCACGCCCGAGTGGCGGCGCGCCACCGACATCGTCCTGGTGGCCGAACCCACCCGCGAAGACCTGCGCGACCTGGCCCGCGAGGGCTCCGTCGCGAGCCGGCGTTGAGCGCCGCCCCCCTGAGACCTATCTGGATCCGATGAAGCGCTACGCCCCCCTCGCCGTCGTCATGACGGCCGCTCTCGCCCTTTCCGCCTGCCAGAAGCAGGCTGACGCCGAGTTCGGCGCTAAGGTGCGCGCCTACCTTCTGGAACACCCCGAGGTTCTGGAGGAGATGGCGCTCAAGCTGCGGGAGAAGCAGACGCTGGCCGCGGCCAAGGCCAGCGCAGCGACGGTCAACAAGTACCGCCAGCAGCTCGAGCGCGACCCGCGCGACGTGGTGATCAACCCGAACGGCGAGTTCACCGTCGTCGAGTTCTTCGACTACCGCTGTGGCTACTGCAAGGTCGTGGCGCCCGAGATGGTCAAGCTGATGCAGGAGAACCCCGACGTCCGCTTCGTCTTCAAGGAGTTCCCGATCTTCGGCGAGGTCTCGGAGACCGCCGCACGGATCGCGCTGACCGCCGAGGGCAAGACCAAGGGGCTGCAGCTCTACAAGGCCTGGATGGAAGACCGCGGCCTCGACGAGGCGGCGCTCGACCGACACCTGATCGAGGTGGGCCTTGACCCCGCCGCCGTGCGCAAGGCCGCCGCCAGCCCGGCGATCACCGAGCAGCTCAACGACATCCGCACCCTCGCCCAAGCGCTGGGCCTGCAGGGCACCCCGGCGTTCATCATCGGCGACTATGTGATTCCCGGGGCCGATCTCGACGCCGTGAAGGCCGCGCTGGCCAAGGTGAAGGGCCAGAACCTGAAGCGGCCGCCTGCCACGGCCCCAGGCTCCCCGACGTAAAGATCGGCCTCTGGTAGACTGCTTCGCGAAGAACCTCTCAGGGGAGTATGATGAGCGAACGGGTCGTGGTGATCGGGGCCGGTATGGCCGGACTCTGGACGGCGATGGCGCTGGCCGGGTCGGATCGCGAGGTCGTGGTGCTGGACCGCGACCCGCCACCTCCGGAAGGCGGGGCCGACGTGGCCTTCGAGGACTGGCAGCGCCGCGGCGTCGGCCACCTGCGCCACAGCCACGCGTTCCTGGCCCGCCTGCGCACCATCGTCCGTGACCGCCACCCGGCGCTACTGGACGCCCTGCTGGAGGCCGGGTGCCGCGAGCTGGGCTTCGAGGGCGGCCTGACGCCCAAGCACAAGGAAAACTACGTCCCGGCGCCGATCGACAAAGACCTGGCGATCCTAACCAGCCGGCGCACGACGCTGGAGCTGGTGATGCGCCGCTACGCCGAGGGCCTGCCCGGCGTGACCATGCGGCCGCAGACCTTCGTGAAAGACCTGATCGTGGAGGCCGGCGCGCCGCCGCGCGTCACTGGGGTGCGCCTCGAGGACGGCAGCGAGCTCTCGGCCGACATCGTCGTCGACGCGGCGGGCCGAACCTCCAGCGCGACCGAGCATCTGGCCGCCGCCGGCGTGACGATCCCGCAGACATCCGAGCCCTGCGGCGTCATCTATTTCACCCGCCACTACCGGCTGAACCCCGGCTGCGAAGAGCCCCCGCGCACGCGGGCCGGCGCGACGGGCGACCTGGGCTACCTCAAGTTCGGGGTCTTCCCGGGCGACAACGGCTGCTTCTCGATCACCCTGTGCGCCCCCGAGGTCGAGGAGGAGATGCGCAAGGCGATTGTCGATCCCCAGATCTTCGACGCCATCTGCCGTGAACTGCCCGGCGTCGCCCCGTGGATCGATCCCGAGCGTGCGAAGCCCACCAGCAAGGTGTTCGGCATGGGCCAGCTGGAGAGCCGCTGGCGCGAGCTGACGCCGGGCGGCAAGCCCGTCGTGCTGGGCTTCTATCCGGTCGGCGACAGCGTGGTGCGGACCAACCCGTTGTACGGCCGGGGCTGCTCGTTCGCGGCGGTGAGCGCGTATCTGCTGGCCGACGCCCTGGCGGCGGCCCAGCATCCGGCGGCGCGCCTGATGGTCTATCGTGACGGTCTCGAGCGCGAGCTGCGGCCCTACTACGACGTGATGCGCAAGGCCGATCAGGGCGCCATCAAGCGCGCCCGCGCCGCCCTCCTGCCGACCGGCAAGCCCAGCCTGCGCAGCAAGGTGATGAGGAGCTTCCTGGAAGACGGCGTGTCCATCGCCATCCGCGAGGACGTCGAGCTGATGCGGGCCTTCCTGAAGGGCTTCCACATGCTGGAGCACCCCGAAGCCTGGCTGAAGAAGCCGGCAAATCTGGCGCGGATCATGAAGGTTTGGGCCCGCGGCAAGTCCCGGAACGCCGATCTCTACCCGGCCAAGGGCGGGCCTGACCGGGACGAGATGTTCGAAAAGGTCGGCGTCTCGGCCAACGCCGACCGCGAACGGCTGCAAACCGCCGCGTGATCTTCCTCTCCCACGCAGTGGGAAAGGAAGTTGCTCGGCTTGACCGCCCTGACGTAAGGGGCGTTCCCTCCCTCCCGAAGAATTCCCCGGGAGGAACGACATGTCGGACTACAAGCTCTTGATCAACGGCGCCCTGGTGGACGGCGACGCCACGCTCGACGTGGTGAACCCGGCCACCGAGGCGGTGTTCGCCACCTGCGCCCGCGCCTCGAAGGCCCAGCTGGACCAGGCCGTCGCCGCGGCCCAGGCGGCCTTCCCGGCCTGGAGCAAGACCTCGATCGACGCGCGCCGCGCCGTGCTGCTCAAGATCGCCGACGCGATCCAGGCCAACATCAACGATCTCGCCCGGCTGCTGGTGCAGGAACAAGGCAAGCCGCTGGGCGACGCCATGGGCGAGATCTTCGGCGCCGCGGCCTTCTTCCGCTACTTCACGACGCTCAGCCTGGACGCCCGCGTGGTGAGCGATGACGCCACCAGCCGCGTCGAGGTGCGCCGCAAGCCCCTGGGCGTCGTGGGCTGCATCGTGCCCTGGAACTTCCCGATGATCCTGATGGCGTTCAAGGTCCCCGCGGCCCTGCTCGCCGGCAACACCGTCATCGTGAAGCCCGCGCCCACCACGCCGCTCACGGCGCTGAAACTGGGCGAGATCATCAAGGACATCGTGCCGCCCGGCGTCGTGAACATCATCGCCGACAACAACGAGCTGGGCGGCGAGATGACCAAACATCCGGGCATCCGCAAGATCAGCTTCACCGGCTCCACCGAGACCGGCAAGAAGGTGATGGCCAGCGCCGCCGACGCGCTGAAGCGCATCTCTCTCGAGCTGGGCGGCAACGACGCCCTGATCGTGCTGGACGACGTCGACCTCAAGGAAACCGCCCCCAAGGTCCTGGGCGCGGCCATGCAGAACGCCGGCCAGGTGTGCATCGCGGCCAAGCGAATCTACGTCCACGAGAGCATGTACGACGCCATGTGCGATGAGCTGGCCCGCTTGGCCGGCGAGATGGTGGTGGGCGACGGCCTGGAACAGGGCGTCCAGATGGGCCCGCTGCAGAACAAGGCCCAGTTCGAGAAGGTGCTGGGCTTCATCGAGAGCGCCAAGAAGGACGGCAAGGTCATCGCCGGCGGGGGCCGCAAGGGCGACAAGGGCTACTTCATCAACCCCACGATCGTCCGCGACATCACCGACGGCGCGAAGCTGGTCGACGAGGAGCAGTTCGGCCCGGTCATGCCGGTGATCAAGTACTCCGACCCGGCCGAAGCGGTGGCCCGCGCCAACGCCTCGATCTACGGCCTCGGCGGCTCGATCTGGGCTAAGGACACCGAGCGGGCCTGGAGCCTGGCCGAGCAGATGGAGTCGGGCTCGGTGTGGGTGAACAAGCACGCCGACCTGCAGCCCCACCTGCCCTTCGGCGGCTCGAAGTTCTCGGGCATCGGCTCCGAGCTTGGCGAGGAAGGCCTGAAGGAGTTCACCCAGGTCCAGGTCCTGAACATGGCCCGATAGGACTACGGAAAGCGCGGGCGGCGGCGCTGTGGCGCGGCCGCCCGCCGCTGCCGCCACACCGTTGTCAGCAGCCCCGCCCTAATGTCTCGCCGACGGCAGACATGAGGGAGACCCGCCGATGCTCACCGGGCGTTGCCACTGCGGCGCGATCACCTACGAGATGACCGAACAGACGGTCCATCACGCCCTGTGCCACTGCACCGACTGCCGCCGTTCGGCCGGCGCGCCGATGGTGGCCTGGGGCATGGTCCCCGCCGACCAGATCGCCATCCACGGCGCGACCCACGTGTACGCCTCGTCCGAACACGGCCGCCGCCACTTCTGCCCCGCCTGCGGTACGGGCCTGTTCTACACGAACGAAGAGGTCTTCCCCGGCCTCATCGACGTCCAGACCGCCACCCTCGACGACCCAGGCGCCCTGCAGCCCACCGCCCAAATCCAGGTCGCCGAACGCATCGAGTGGATGGCCAACGCCCACGACCTCCCCGCCTTCGACCGCTATCCCGGCTGAGCTTACCTCCCCCGCGAGCGGCGGGAGGTAAGGGGCCCGGTCGCCCCCAGCGAAGACCGACATCGGGACGGGATCTTTGGAAGGTCATCTGCTGCGGGGGCGGATGGCGAACACTCGTGGTGCTATCGGCGCTGGATGAATGGGAAGCCGTGGAGCAAGTTGAAGAGCCGCGTCGAGGCTCCTTGGCCTGTTGTCGCTGCAACGAGGGGCCGGCGTTCCAGGTCGAGCAACCTATCGCCGCCGCCGCTGCGCCACCATCGGATGCAGCAGACCGCCGTGATAGGTCACGGCCCCGCACATCCGGTCCGCCGCGGCTGAAAGCGCCGCATTGTAGGTTACGTCGCCCTCGCGCGATCCCACGACCATCCGCACCGTCTGGCCGCTGACGGTCAGGCTTCGCACCACGACCGGCGCGGTTCGCACGGGTGTCAGGGTCCCGGCATAGCGGCCGTCGAGCCAGCCGACCGTCAGCAGGCCGAAGCTCGGGATGCCGCCCACGTCCATATAGACGTCCCACAATCCAGTCAGGTCGGGTTCGCCGGTCGGCGCCGCGGCGCTGGGCCCGCAGGTCGTCTTCAGAACCGTGGCGTCCTGCGCCAAGCCCGCGGCGGGAACCGCGGTGACGAACATGAGGGCGCAGGCAAAAAGTCGTTGTCGCATCTGATCTCCGATGAGGCTGCAGAAAAGTCGCCCCGTCTCGATCAGCTCGCCTGGCCGGCGACAACGGCCGATTCCGCCAATGCCATTGGCGCGCTCAGGATTTGCGGCAATGCCACACGCCGCCCGGAGCCGTCGCGCGGACGCCGCCTCCCGCGCCCGGTCAGGCGTCGCACGTCTCCAGGCCCGAGCGGACAGCCGCGAGATAGGTTCTGCCAACCGGCACCGTCAGGCCGTCGGCGAGATCGATGAGTGTCTGGTGCCCCTCGCGGCGCAACCCCGCGACCGCCTCGCGGGCGACCCACCAGCGCCGGTGCGCCTGAAGGCCGAGCTGGGGCGGGAGCAGTTGCATGGCCTCGCTGAGCTGCATGGAGACCAGCGCCGAACCGCGGCGGGTGTGGACCATCACGTAGTGATCCTGCGCCTCGAGGGCCACCAAGTCGCGGCCCAGCCGCTCGGGAACCCGCTCGAAGAACCGGTCGGCGTTCAGGTCTTCCGCCGGCGGCGCGGGCCGGGCCCGCGCCAGGGAAGGCCACGACGCGATGCCGCTGATGACCAACTGGACCGACGCGACCGAGGCGTAGAGCGACACCAGCTCCCGCGGCGGCGTCGACCGGGCGAAGACCATATCGAGAGCCCAGGCCACGACGAACATCATCGGCAGGGTCGAAACCAGTCCCACGATCACGATGGCGGCGACGGTCGGCAGGCGCGCGAACAGCGTCGCCGGACGAAGGAGCTGCAGGGTGGCGACCGCCAGTCCGTAGCCTACCGCCACGAGCGCGAACCAGAACGCGTAGCGTGCGGGCGCCGCCAGCGACTGGAACGACCCGAACGGTCCCGCGAATCCCAGGAACATTCCCAGCGCGATCGCTCCGTAGACGCTGGCGAAGCGCGGAGAGGTCCAGGCTCGGAGGAAGGACGATGACATTCTTGCGCCCAGCAAGAGGCGGACGAAGAGCCCTAGATCAGCCCGCTCAGCGGCGAGGACGGGTCGGCGTACTGGCGCTTGGCCATGCGGCCGGCCAGGTAGGCTTCCCGCCCGGCGATGACGGCGTGCTTCATCGCCACGGCCATGCGGATCGGGTCCTTGGCCTCGGCGATGGCGGTGTTCATCAGCACCGCCTCGCAACCCATTTCCATCGCCACCACCGCGTCCGACGCCGTGCCGACCCCGGCGTCCACCAGCACCGGGACCTTGGTCTGCTCGATGATGAGGCCCAGGTTCAGCATGTTCTGGATGCCACGGCCCGAGCCGATCGGCGCGGCCGCCGGCATGATCGCCGCGGCGCCCGCGTCCTCCAGCTTCTTCGCGTAGACCGGATCGTCCGAGCAGTAGACCATCACCGAGAAGCCGTCGGCGATCAGCAGCTTCAGGGCCCGCAGCGTCTCTTCCATGTCGGGCAGCAGGTGCGCGGTCTGCGACAGCACTTCCAGCTTCACCAGATCCCAGCCGCCGGCCTCGCGCGCCAGGCGCAGGGTGCGCACCGCGTCCTCGCCGGTGAAGCAGCCCGCCGTATTGGGCAGGTAGGTGAAGCGCTCGGGCTTCACATAGTCGGCCAGCATCGGCTGATTGGGATCGCTCAGATTCACCCGGCGCAGCGCGACGGTGACGATCTCGGCCCCGGCCGCCTCGGCGGCGGCGGCGTTCTGGGCGTAATCCTTGTACTTCCCCGTGCCCACGATCAGGCGCGAGGTGAAGGTGCGGCCGGCGACCGTCCAGGTCTCGTTCGAATTATGGGTCGAGCCGTCCACGTCAGCCGCCTCCGATGAAATGCACAATCTCGATCCGGTCGCCTTCGGCCACCGGGGTCTTCTGATAGGCCGAGCGGGGCACGATCTCCAGGTTTCGCTCGACGGCCACCTTCTTCGTGTCGAGCCCCAGGGCCGACACAAGCCCGGCCACGTCGGCGACGCCCGAAAAGACCCGGCTTTCCCCGTTGATCGTCAGTTGCACGCGTATGCTCCGTTCGCCTTGCTTGTGACCTTGGCCGGGGCCCGTTACAAGGGCCCGGAATCGCGCGGCGGAGCCGAATGCCGAAACCGATCTATGTGCTGAGCGGCCCCAACCTCAACCTTTTGGGGACCCGCGAGCCCGAGATTTACGGACATCAGACCCTGGACGACGTTCGTGGCCTCTGCGAGGCGCGGGCGAAGTCCAGGGGCTATGAGGTCGTGTTCCGACAATCCAACCACGAGGGCGAACTCGTGGACTGGATCCAGGAGGCCCGTGAGAAGGCCTCGGCGCTGGTGCTGAATCCGGCGGCTTACGGCCACACCTCCATCGCCATCCTCGACGCCCTGAAGATGCTCGCCATCCCGATCGTCGAGTGCCACCTGTCGAATCCGGCGGCCCGCGAGGCGTTCCGTCGGGAAACCTATGTTTCGCTGGCCGCCACCGGGATCGTCTCCGGCTTCGGGGCTGCGAGCTATGAACTGGCCGTCGAGGCCGCCGCGGGCCTGGCCCGCTAGACCAAACGAAAGACAAGGGCCGATACATGGCTAACACCCCCAAGGCGCCTGCCGATCCGTTTGATGCGCGTCTCGTGCGCAAGCTGGCGGACATCCTCACAGAGACCGGCCTGTCCGAGATCGAGGTCGAGCAAGGGGCGCTGAAGATTCGCGTGGCCAAGCAGATCACCGCCGCAGCCGTGCACCACGTCGCGGCGCCCGCGCCGATGCCGGCCGCGCCGGCCCCGGCCCCGGCCGTCGCAGCCCCTCCCGCCGAGGCCGCCCCCGCGGTCGCAAAGGGCGACGCTGTAAAGTCGCCGATGGTGGGCACGGTCTACCTGCAACCCAACCCCGGCTCGCCATCGTTCGTGAAGCTGGGCGACACGGTCGAGGCCGGCCAGACGCTCTTCATTATCGAGGCGATGAAGACCATGAACCCGATCCCCGCGCCCCGGGCCGGCAAGGTCGTCCAGATCCTGGTCGAGGACGCCACCCCCGTCGAGTTTGGCGAACCGCTCGCCATCATCGAGTAGCTCGATGTTCGACAAGATCCTGATCGCCAACCGGGGCGAGATCGCCCTGCGGGTCCACCGCGCGTGCAAGGAGATGGGCATCTCGACCGTCGCCGTGCACTCGGAAGCGGACTCTTCCGCCATGTGGGTGCGACTTGCGGACGAGAGCGTCTGCATCGGCCCTGCGCCGGCGGCCAAGAGCTACCTGCACATCCCGGCGATCATCGCGGCCTGCGAGATCACCGGCGCCCAGGCCGTGCACCCCGGCTACGGCTTCCTGTCCGAGAACGCCCGCTTTGCCGAGATCGTCGAGGCCCACGGCTTCACGTTCATCGGGCCCAAGCCTGAGCACATCAAGATGATGGGCGACAAGATCACGGCCAAGCAGGCCGTGAAGGCCGCCGGCATCCCCGTGGTTCCCGGCTCGGACGGCGCCGTGACCACCGAGGAAGAGGCGATCGCCGCGGCCAAGGAGATCGGCTTCCCCGTCCTCATCAAGGCGGCGGCCGGCGGCGGCGGGCGCGGCATGAAGGTCGCCAAGACCGAGGCCGACCTGGTGGAGGCCGTCCAGACGGCGCGCAGCGAGGCCAAGGCGGCCTTCGGCGACGACGCGGTCTACATGGAGCGCTACCTCCAGACCCCGCGCCACATCGAGCTGCAGGTCATCGCCGACAGCTTCGGCAACGTCTGCCACCTGGGCGAACGCGACTGCTCGCTGCAGCGCCGCCACCAGAAGGTGTTGGAGGAAGCCCCCTCCCCGGCCATCGACGCCGAAGCCCGCGCCAAGATCGGCAAGGTCGTGGTCGATGCCGTGAAGGCCATCGGCTACCTGGGCGTCGGCACCATCGAGTTCCTGTACGAGAACGGCGAGTTCTTCTTCATCGAGATGAACACCCGCCTGCAGGTTGAGCATCCGGTCACCGAGGCCATCACCGGCATCGACCTGGTGCGCGAACAGATCCGCATCGCCGCGGGCCTGCCGCTGTCATTCAAGCAGTCGGACATCATCTTCGAAGGCCACGCCATCGAGTGCCGGATCAACGCCGAGAACCCGAAGACCTTCGCGCCCTCGCCGGGCCTGGTCACCGACTACCACGCCCCCGGCGGCCTGGGCGTGCGCATGGATAGCGCCCTGTACGCCGGCTATTCGATCCCGCCCTACTACGACAGCCTGATCGGCAAGCTGATCGTCCATGGCCGCGACCGGGAGGAGTGCCTGGCGCGCCTCAACCGCTGCCTGGGCGAGATCGTGGTCGGCGGCATCGACACCAACATCCCGCTCTTTCAGGAGCTGATGCACCAGGAAGACATCCTGAAGGGCGACTACAACATCCACTGGCTGGAACGCTGGATGGCCAGCCAGGCGGGCTAGCCGAGGTCACGGCAAGCGGCTCGCAACCAGGTTATGAAGGCGCGGATCTTGGGATCGCGTTCCGACTCTGGCCGGCGCACCACCCAGTAACGTGTCGCGGGTCCGCTGAACCCTGGCAGCGCGAACACGAGCCGCTCGCCAAACCCTGGCCAGGCGCGCACGAGGGGGTCGATGGCGAACGCCACGCCCAACCCTTGGTCGGCCGCATGCAAGGTTGCGGGCGCGGAGTCGAGCCACAGGTCCCCCTCCTCGTCTGGGCGGTCCACGCCGTTCGCCTTCAGCCAGGTCCTCCAGGCGTGCGGTTGGGCGGTGTCATGGATCAGGCGCGTCCCCACCAAGTCGCGCGGGTCTCTCAGCGATAGTCGTTGGATCACTTCCAGGTTGGCGACGGGCGCTCCAGTGATCCGCAGCAGTTCGGTGCATTTGAGGCCCGGCCAGCGCCCGTCGCCGACGCGAACGCCGACATCGAAGTCGTCCTGGTCGAAATCAACGAAACGCGGCGAGGATTCGATCCTGACGTCGTAGGCGGGCCAACGCTTCGCGAACTGACCTAGATTTGGGATCAGCACCAACTGGCTGAACATGGCCAGCGCGCTCACCCGGATCTGCCGCGCCCGTGCGCCGCCGCGTACGGCGTAGGCCCCGCGCTCAAACGCCAGAAAGCCCTGCCGAACGAACGGAGCCAGCGCCTCACCGGCCTCCGAGAGAACCATGGCCCGACCCTGGCGGTGAAACAACGTCGCCCCGAGCGCCCGCTCGAGCGCCCTAATCTGATGGCTGACGGCAGACGGCGTCAGCCCCAGCGTCTCGGCCGCCGCCCGGAAACTCCCCAGCCGGACGGCGGCGTCGAACGCTCTGAGCGCCGCCAGAGGTGGGGTGGAACGCCCCCAGACAGGTGAACCCAATTCATGCATCCGACGCATGTTTCGCTTTCCGGGCGGCTGGCGTCCAGCGAGGTTTCGGGCCCGGCAACGAGGACCACTCGCCCATGACCCCTGTGTTCACGCTCGACCCCGACGGGTCCTGGCGCCCCAGCGCGTACGCTCGCGGTCCCTTTGAAGGGCTGCAGGGTGGCGGCGCGGCGGCGCTGATGGCCGTGGCGGTGGAAGGCGAGGCTCAGGGTTTTGTGGCCAGTCTGACAACGCACTTCCTTCGCCCTGTCCCCGTCGCGCCACTGCGGGTGACCGTCCGGCCATTGCGGCGGGGCCGCCGCGTCTGCGTGATCGACGCCGATCTGACGGCCGACGGGACGCTCGTGGCCGTCCAGCGCGCGACGGTGATCGCAGAACTGCCGGTCTCTGGCCTGCCGACCCCGCCGGCGCGACGCAGCGAGCCTCTTGAGCTCCCCTCCGAACGGCGGGCGGCGATGCATGGCGGGGCCTGGATGATGGATACGCTCGATGCGCGCTTCGCGGCCGGGGTGGCCTGGTTCCGCCACCAGCGACCGCTGTTTGAGCGCCCCTCGGCGCTGGCCCGTGTGCTGGTGGCCGCTGATTGGGCGCACGGTATCGTCCCGCCGATCGGAGCCGCCGTTCGGCCGCCCGCGGCGATCCCCAACACCGACCTCAGCGTCCACCTCATCCGCGCACCCCGCGGCGACTGGATCGGCTTAGAGCCCGCGACGGCGTGGTCGCCCTCGGCCATCGGCGTTGGCTGGGCAGCGCTCCGGGATGGCGAAGGCCTGATCGGTCAGGTCGCCATGTCGGTCGCCGTCACCCCCTTAACCCCGGAGGCCGCATGAGGCAGCTCTTCTACGTCTCGCCCCAGGTTCTCGAGTGGCGCGAGGTCGCCGACGCCAGGCTCGAGAGCGACGGCGACGCGATCGTCCGCCCGCTGGCCGTCACGCGCTGCGATCTGGACTTGTCCATCGCCACGGGGTTGGCCGGCTGGCCGGGTGGCTTCGCCTTCGGTCACGAGACCTATGGCGAGGTCATCGAGGTGGGGGACCGGGTCGCCGGTTTCCGCCCTGGCGACCGTGTGCTGGTGCCGTTCCAGATCAGTTGCGGCTCTTGCGGCCGTTGCCGACGGGGCCTCACGGCATTGTGCGAGACCGTGCCTTACCGCTCGTCGTACGGCATGGCGCCTCTGTCAGGCGTGGAATACGGCGGTGGCCTTGCCGACCGACTGCGCGTCCCGTTCGCAGATCACATGCTGCTGCATGCCCCCGCCGACCTGGCACCGGAGGCCCTGGCCGGGGTGGCCGACAACGTGACCAACGCGCTGGCCTTTGTCCTGGATCCGCTGCGCGAGCGGCCCGGCGCGCGGTTGCTGATCGTCGGCGGCGCGCGCGGCGGCATCGCCTTCCACGTCATTCAGTGCGCGATAGCCCTGGGCGCCGAGAAGGTCGTCTACGTCGCCCAGGATGACGACAATCTCCACGTCGCAAAGCGGCTTGGCGCCGAGACCATCCAGATGGAGCTGCGCCCCGATACCCCGCCGGTCGGGCCGTTTCCCCTGACGCTCGACGCCAGCGGTCACGATGACGGCCTGGCCTTCGCCATCCGTTGCACCGACTACGAAGGACTCTGCCAACGAACCTACGGTGACTTCGTCCCTCGAACGCCGACACCCTTGATGGACATGTACGGCCGCAACATCACGCTCAAGCTGGGCCGCGTTCATGCCCGCGCTCACATGCCGGCCGCGCTGGACCTCATGCAGCGCGGTTGTCTCTGCCCGGAACACGTGATCACCCGCCGGGCCCTCTTCTGCGAGGCGGCAGAGGCGATGACCGACCCGACCCATAAGGTCGTATTCGTGAACGAAGCGGCATGACCTACTCCCCCGCTGCCGGCGCGCGCGCTAGACCGGGGTCATGTCCGCCTTCGACGCCAGCGACCTGCTCGACTGCTATGCCCGGGGCGTCTTCCCCATGGCCGATGCGCGAGAGGACGCACGCGTCTTCCTGATCGACCCCGAGCGCCGCGGCGTCCTGCCGCTGGCGGGGTTCCATGTGCCCAAGCGCCTGGCGCGTACGGTGCGAGGCGATCCGTTCGATGTGCGGATCAACTCCGCCTTCCACGAGGTGGTGCTGGCCTGCGCGGCTTCAGGCCCGGGCCGGACAGAGACCTGGATCAATCGGCCGATCGAGCAGCTGTATCTCCAGCTGCACAAGGTGGGCCATGCGCATAGTGTCGAGTGCTGGGACGGCGATGAACTGGTGGGCGGTCTCTATGGCGTCTCGCTGCGCGGAGCCTTCTTCGGCGAAAGTATGTTCTCGCGGCGACGCGACGCTTCCAAGGTGGCGTTGGTGCACCTGGCGGCCCGGCTGATCGGCGGCGGCGTCCGCCTGCTCGACGCACAGTTCATGACCGAGCACCTCGCCCAGTTCGGCGCGCAGGAAATCTCGCGCGCGGCCTATCATCGCCGGCTGTCCGAGGCCCTGGAAGCCGACGGCGACTTCTACGTCGTAGGCGACGCGACCGGATCGACCTTCGCAGCCGGCTCGGATTTGGGCGCAGGCGGCGGGGCGGAGGGGGCCGTCGCCTTGGGCAGGGGTGTGGCGGAGGGCGCCGCGGCTGGCGAGCCTTCGGCCGCGGGCAGGTCTAGCACCTTCGGCGCCTCGGTCACCGCCTTGAGCGCGGGCGTCGCGCGCGGCGCGGCGGCGGCGACCACGGGAGCGGAAGCCCTGCAGCTGATCGCCCAGGCGTCGTAAGTGGCATGCTCCACCGGGTTGAGGCCCGGTGAGGCGGCGAACATCCAGCCTTTGAACGCCTGCTTGGGAGCCGGCGTCGGCCGGCCGGGCTGCGGCCGCGGCTGCGCGTCAATCGTCAGGTATACGATCGAGTCCTCGATCGGCTCGTCCGGCGCCGAGCGCTCGCACGCGCGAACGGTGAAGACCAGGCCCTTCCAGCGAACCGGCGTGTTGACCCGGGCCTCGAACCGCAGAGTCTCGGCCGTCACCTTGTCCAGCGCCTGGATGACGGCGATGTCGTAGCGGTTGCGGCGGATCGGCGCCTCGACCGGCTTTTCGGCGACCTGCTCCCTGGGGGCCACGGCCGGCGCGACATCCTTGGCGTCAACTGGAGCGACGGCGGCGGGCGCCGGCGCGGCGACGGTGGCGGGCGGCGCCTCCTCGGCGGCGGGGCCAGTGGGCGCGGACGCGGCCTCAGGCGCTGTCGGCGCGGTCGGCGCAGTGGGCTGCGCATCCACGATCCCCGCCGCCAGCATTGCGCCCAACGCCACGCCCAGGCCGGCGCGGCGCAGGTGGTGCGGCGGGATGCGGTAAGCGCCCATCGGGCCTACTCCGGGGTCCAGGCCTCGTAGTCGCCGGTCGCGCGCTGGCGGTCGCCGCCACGCGAGATCGCGCCCTGAGGCCGGCGCGCATAGATGGTCCCGGTCAGGTTCGGGAGGTGCTCTTTCTCCCAGGGCTTGATCTTGAAGGGCTCGACGGTCGGCGGCTCATCGAAAGTGTAGCGCAGCCAGCCGTGCCAGTCGGCGGTCACCTTCGAGGCGTCGGCATAGCCCTTGTAGATCGGAAGAGCACACG
>NZ_SCTC01000054.1 GCF_004299445.1 Phenylobacterium sp.
GGCAGGCCACCCTGCAACATCTTGAGCGCCTGGTCGCCGACGGACTGATCGGTCACTCCGACGCGCGTAGGGGCGTGGGCCGGCCGCGCCGCATCTGGACCCTCACCGAAAAGGCCCAGGCCCGGTTCCCGGACACCCACGCCCAGCTGACCCTGGAGATGCTGGACGCCGTGCGCGCCGAGTTCGGCGAGGACGGGGTGGAACGGATGATTCTGCGGCGCGAACAGGCGACCGTGACAGGCTATGCGGCCGCGATGGCCGACGCCGAGACCCTGGAGGCGCGGGTCCAGCGCCTGGCCGAAATCCGGACGGCGGAGGGCTACATGGCCTCTGCGTCGCCCGACCCTGCAGGCGGCTTCCTCCTCGTGGAGAACCACTGCCCGATCTGCGCGGCGGCGGCCGCCTGCCAGGGATTCTGCCGCGCCGAACTGATGGTGTTCCGCGCCGTGCTGGGGCCCGGCGTCGAGATCGAGCGGACCGACCACATCCTGGCCGGCGCCAGGCGGTGCGCCTACCGGATCACGGCGGCCTGAAGCTCAGGGCGCCGGCGGCTTGTCGCGGCCCGGCGTGGCGAGGATCTCGAGCTCGCCCCGATAGCCCAGCTCGCGGACCTTGGCGGTCAGCGCCTCGACGGCGGAGAGCGGCGGCGCCACCTCGCGGGTGAAGATGTAGACCTTGTCGAAGCCCGGCTCGGACGAGATGAACCAGGACCGGTCGGGGTCGGTGGCGATGATCCGATAGGTGCGCGAGATCCGCAGCGGGCCCAGGCGGTAGCGCACAGCCAGGGTGGCGTTCACGCCCGGGTCGCGGATCGTGCCGACGCCTTCGATGCTGCGTTCGGGCGCATCCTGACGCTTGTCGTGGCAGGCGTCCTTCACCGCGATGCGACCCTTGTCGTCGCGGCTGTAGCGCGTGGTGGCCCACTCGCAGCCCTTGGTCAGGCCCGTGGGCGTGCGCGCCTGCTCGTACCAGACACCGGCGTAGAAGGCGTCGGGGGTCAGCGGCCCGGCGCTGGGCGGTTCGGGCGTCGCCGTGGCGGCGGCGAGGAGCAGTCCGGCGGTGGCCAACAGCGACACGGGCGTCCTTCCCAGGCATGGGTGGCGCGGGCGTGCGCCGAAGCGAACATAAGAACGAAGCCCCGGGGGTCCAGAGGGACGCTTACTTCTTCGCGGGCGCGGCGGCTCCCGGCAGTTGTGGTTCGAAGCCGGGCTGCCGGTGGTTGGCGGTGCCCGATGTGACGTACCAGCTGATGAACAGGGCGCAGATCAGGGCGCCGGGGACGTAGGAGTTGGTGCGCCGGTAGGTCCAGGCGCCGATGACGCCGATCACGCCCAGCAGCGGCACGAACTGGATGGCGATCACCGTGTTGAGCGGCTCTTTCGGGGTCAGCAGCAGGCCCGTCGAGAACAGGGTCGCATACTGCCAGGCCACCATCACCAGGAACCCGCCGGCCATGGCGATCTTGGCCCAGCCCAGGGACGCGATCAGCCCCTCGCCCTTCACCGCGATGCGGCCCGCCAGCCCGCGCATGGCGACCAGGAAGAACAGCGTCCAGAGGATCAGGTAGCCGGGCAGCTGCATCGCCCGGGTGGCGTCCAGCGGCTTCAGGCCCAGGACCCAGAACCTGTAGTCCACCTTGAACAGGCCATCGATGACCAGGATTGAGCCGTAGGCCACCGCCATGGTGGCCAGCGAGGCCAGGATCGCGGGGACCCAGCGGTTGGTGAAGACGGCGCGGTTCTTCAGGAAGACGCCGAGGATCAGGCTGATCAGCGCCGTGCCCAGCGCCCACACCAGCAACTGATTCTGGACCCACTGCGGGAAGGGCGCCATCGGGAAGAACACCTGCCCCACCTTCATCAGCGGGAAGTAGGTGAGCGCCGGCAGGATCGCGGTGACCGCCAGCATCAGCCACCAGCGGCCGTCGCGGCGCTCGACCACGGGCTGGGCCGGCTGGGCCAGGGCGGCGAAGGGCGGCAGGCCGATCAGCAGGTCGAAGGTGGCCAGGATCAGGCCGACCAGACCGATGAAAGCGACCAGCGTGCCGAGCTCCTTCGAGAGCCAGACCTGATCGGACGCAGGCTTGGCGTTGGGCGCCGGGATGGTGCGCTGGAACCAGTCGACCGCGCCGCCGACGCCGCTGGCGGAGAAATGTTCCCAGGGGTGGGTGATCGGCGGGTTGAGCAGCAGCCGCGCGGTGCCCTGGGCGATGTCGCCGTAGAGGCGCCCCTCCTCCACCGGGCCGGTGACGCCGAACACCTTCTGGAGCTTGGCGGACGTCTCGATGTCGCCGCCCTTGGGGACGCCCCACATCAGCCCGGCGAACTCGTCGAACTGGCCGAAGACCACGGCGAGGTTCCTCGGATTCTCGGGGGCCGGCGCGCCGAGCAGGCCGGGCGTCGAGCCTTCCAGCACGATCGCGCGGTAGCCGTCCGGGTCGGCCTTGGCCGCGGCCAGGATCGGGCCGCCGCCCATGGAATGGCCCTCGAGCCCGATGTTGGCCTTGTCGACGAACGGTAGGCTCTTGAGGTGGCGCAGCGCCGCGGGGCCGCCGAATCCGGCCGTGCCCACGATGCCGCCCGAATAGCCGTGGCCGGTCATGTCCATGGCCAGGACCACGTAGCCGCGGCGCGACAGCTCGATCGCGAACGGGCTCTGCATCTCGCGGGTGTTGATGTAGCCGTGGCTGACCAGGACGCCGGGTGCGGGCTTGGCCGCCGTGGCGCCGGCCGGCCTGTAGAGCAGCGCCGAGACGGTCACGCCCTCCTCGGCCGGAATCCGCACCTCGGTGATCGTCACCGCGCCGCCGTTGGTCTGCACCCGCGACGCGAAGAACGCGCCGCCCAGGATCAGCCCCCAGGCAAGCGCAAAGGCCAGCCACTTCCGCATCGTTCCCCCGCCCCGTTCCTTCTCGTTGAAGGGACGATGCGCCCTGCACGCGCGCCGCTCAAGTCGCGGATTCCTGTTCCTCCTACCGACGACTGGTGAGGCGGCGGCCGGCAGGGCATAGTCGCCCGGCCACGCGCGGACGGACCCAAGGATCCGCGCGGGCCAAGAGGAGGATCTCATGCCCTACGCGCCCGCGGGCCGTGCGTTCTATGACGCCGACAGCCACATCATGGAACTGCCCGACTTCCTGAAGGCCTATGCCGACCCGGCGTTGCGCGACGAGATTCCGGAGGTCAGCTATTCGGCCTCGATCGTGACCGACGAAGAGGTCGCGGTGATCGTCGGCCAGGGCAACCGCCACAGCCCCGAGCACGTGGCCGCCCAGATCGCGATGGGCGACGAGCTGATCGCGAAGTCCAAGGAGATCCAGGCCCTCGGCGCGTTCAACAGCGCCGACCGGACCACCGCGCTGGACCTGCTGGGCTTCCGGAAACAGCTGGTGTTCGCGACTCACAGCGTGGCGATGCCGTTCTCGCCGTCATCGAAGCTGGAGCACCGGCTGCGCTATGGCGCGGCGCGCGCCCACAACCGGCACATGAGCGAGTTCTGCAAGTCCGACCGGCGGCTGATGGGCGTGGCGGTGATCCCGTTGGACGATCCCGACCTGGCGCTGGCCGAGCTGGAATTCGCGCTGAAGGCCGGGCTGAAGGCGGCGTGGATCCCGCACCGGCCCTGCGGCGAGCGCTCGCCGGGCCACGTCGACCTCGACCCGTTCTGGGCGCGGCTGGCCGAGACGGGCACGCCGTTCCTGCTGCATGTGGGCGGCGCGCCGCTGCAGCTGGCCAAGGCCTGGATGAACAACGGCCGCCCGCCGACCAAGGACTGGCTGGGCGGCGGCGAGAACCTGCGGACCAAGGACATCGCCCTGCTGCACGAGGGGCCCGAACAGTTCCTGACCATGATGGTGTTGGACGGGGTGCTGGAGCGGCATCCGAACCTGCGCGGGGCGGCGGTGGAGCTGGGCGCCGGCTGGGTTCCGGAACTGCTGCGCCGACTGGACTGGGTGGTGAAGCACTGGAGCCGCAACGACGAGAACCTGCAGCGCCTGCGCCGCACGCCGTCGGAACAGATCACCCAGCAGCTGGCGTTCACGCCCTTCGTGTTCGAGGAGGTGGGCAGCTTCATCGACCAGTCGAACGCCGACCTCTACCTGTTCTCCAGCGACTATCCGCACATCGAGGGGGGCCGAAATCCAATCGGCCGGTTCGAGGCGGCGCTGGGCGAGCGGCCCGAGGCGGTGCGGGACAAGTTCTACGCCGACAACTTCCTGCGGATCTTCGCCGACGCGTGACGTCAGACCTGCCTTTCCCACGTAGTGGGAGAGGGGGACCGCTCGCCGAGCGCAGCGAAGAGCGGGTGGTGGAGAGGGCAAGCGGCCGCAGGGGCCGTTGGCCGATCGGCTGCTGAGCCCTTAGGCGGACATTCGATCCGCCGAGCCTGAGGCATGCCCTCTCCACCACGCCCTCTACGGGGCGCGGTCCCCCTCTCCCACTGCGTGGGAAAGGCAGGTTGAAGTCATATAAAGATATCTTTATGTCTTCTGTCGCGCTTAGCCACAGGAGCCGTCCGCATGCCCGTTCAACACGCCAGGGAAGCCGTTGGTCAGGCGTTCTCGCTGCCCGCGATGCTGCGCGCCCGGGACCTGACGTTCGAGGCGGTGCGCAAGATCGCCGCGGCGATCACGCCGGGCATGACCGAGGGCCGCGGCGGCGAGGTGGCGCAGGAGATCCTGGAGGCCATGGGCATGGAGCGCCTGTGGCATCGCAACGTGATCCGCTTCGGGCCGGGCACGCTGGAGACCTTCTACGGCGAGTTCACGCCGGACTATGTGCTGCGGGCCGACGACATATTCTACGTCGACCTGGGGGTGGTCTGGGACGGCCACGAGGGCGATGCGGGCGACACCTTCGTGGTGGGAAACGATCCCGAGATGGCCGCCTGCGCCCAGGCCGCGCGCGACCTGTGGCATGAAGTGGCGGGCCGCTGGCGCGACGACGGCCTGACCGGGGCGGCGCTGTACGCCTTCGCCAAGGCCCGGGCCGAGGCGATGGGCTGGCGGTTGAACTGGGAGGTGAAGGGTCACCGCGTCTCGGACTTCCCGCACGCGATCTACAAGGCGGGCGCCCTGGGCGAATTCGACGCGATGCCGACCACGGGCCTGTGGATCCTGGAAATCCAGATCGCCCACCCGACGCGTCCGATCGGCGCCTTCTACGAGGACCTGTTGGTCCGCGAGGCGGCCGCGGCGGCCTAGCGGGCCGTCAGCCAGGCGGCGACGGCCTGCTTGTCGTCGGCGGTCAGGCCCTCGGCGGCGGCGGCCATGGGACCGGTGGTCAGGGCGGCGACGATCTCGGCGGGCGTCTTGGCGGCCAGCTGCTCGCGGGTCAGCGCGCGCTCGTCGCCGGCCTCGTGACAGTCCTTGCAGCGCTCGGCGTAGATCGCAGCGCCGCGCGGCGGGGCGGCCGGCGCCTGACCGAACGCGGGCGCGGCCAGCACGCCCAGCGCCATCAGTCCTGCAGCACCGGCCCACTTCGCGCTCATGCGAGACTCCCGGACACTCTGGTTGACCTTCCCAAGGGGTTCGCCGGGCGCTAGGCAACGCTCGGTTCATTTCGGGAAGGAGACGCCGATGCGGCGCGTGTTCAAGGCGGTGTCGACCGCGGCGGCTATCACGTCGGGCGTGCTCACCGCAACGAGCGCATCGGCCCAGGTCGAGACCCGGCCGCCGATTACTGCGTACAAGCCGGCCTTCGCGGGCCAGACCCGCGCGCCGGAGCAGAAGCTGGGCGGCGCGTTCGACGCTACGACAGTCACCTCGGGCCTGCAGTTTCCCTGGTCGCTGGCGTTCCTGCCGGATGGCCGGATGCTGGTGACCGAGCGCCGGGCGGGCAAGCTGCGGGTGGTGGCCAAGGACGGGACGCTGGCCGAGGCCGCGGTCGAGGGGACGCCGGCGGTGTTCTCGGGCGGCCAGGGCGGCCTGCTGGACGTTGTGCTGGACCCCGCCTTCAAGACGAACGGCCTGGTCTATCTGAGCTATGCCGAGCCGAACGCCGACGGGACCAACAACACCGCCGTGGCGCGGGGCAAGTGGGTGGACGGGCCGACGCCCAGGCTGGACGGCCTGACGGTGATCTACCGCCAGCGCCCCGCCCTGGCCTCGCCGCTCCACTTCGGCTCGCGGCTGGTGTTCGCCCGCGACGGCAAGCTGTTCGTGACGCAAGGCGAGCGCTCGATCCCCGCCGGCCAGAAGCAGGCGCAGGATCTGGCCAGCGGCCTGGGCAAGATCGTGCGGATCAATCCCGATGGCTCGATCCCCAAGGACAATCCGTTCGTCGGCAAGGACGGGGCGCGGCCCGAGATCTTCAGCTATGGGAACCGCAACGTGCAGGCTGCGGCGCTGCACCCGCAGACCGGCGAGCTTTGGGAAGTGGAGTTCGGCCCGCAGAGCGGCGACGAGATCAACATCATCCGCAAGGGCCGCGACTATGGCTGGCCCACCATCACCTATGGCGTGAACTACGGGCCGGCCAAGACGCCGATCACCGGCGGCGAGACCCAGCGGCCGGGCATGGAGCAGCCGCTCTACTACTGGGACCCGACGATCGCGCCCTCGGGCATGATCTTCTACACCGGCAGCCTGTTCCCGAAGTGGAAGGGCAGCCTGCTGATCGCCGGCAAGCAGCCGCAGGGCCTGCCCGGCGGCTTCGTCACCCGGCTGACGCTCAAGGGCGAGAAGGTGGTCGGCGAGGAGCGGCTGGAGACGCCGGCCCCGGCCAACTGGCGCGACATCCGCCAGGGACCGGACGGGGCGGTCTACCTGCTGAAGGACGGCACGGCCGGGGCGATCGTGAAGCTGACGCCCAAGAAGGGTTAGGTCCGACGTCGTCGCGTTGACGCGGTCGCGGACGTCGTGGTTTTGACGGCTCTGCCCAAAACAGCGGCAGTTCTCGGACCTGAGGCACAGGCGGGCTTTGAGTCTCGGATTTGAAAGACAAAACTGCTAGCTAACGGCCAAGGGATAGGGAGGACGTTTCGCCTAGCATGGCCGCACCTGTCGCCATTCGAGGTCAGCGGAGCCTGCTGCGGCAGATCCGCGAGGCGCTTGCCGGGGGCGGCCCCGCGCAGCAGCGCCTGGACATGGTGGTGCGCATCATCGCGCTCTCCATGGTGGCCGAGGTGTGCTCGATCTACCTGCGGCGCGCCAGCGGCGAGATGGAGCTGTTCGCCACCGAGGGCCTGGATCCCAGCGCCGTCCACGTGACGCGGATGAAGCCGGGCGAAGGCCTGGTCGGCGAGATCATCCGAGCCGGCCGACCGCTGAACCTGGCCGACGCGCCCGAGCACCCCGCCTTCTCGTACCGGCCCGAGACGGGTGAAGACCCCTACCACGCGTTCCTGGGCGTGCCGCTGCTGCGCGGCGGACGCGTGATCGGCGTGCTGGTCGTCCAGAACCGCACCGAGCGGACCTATTCCGAGGACGAGGTCGAGGACATCCAGATCGTCGCCATGGTGCTGGCCGAGATGGTCGCCTCGGGCGAACTGATCAGCGTGGGCGAGCTGGAGGGCGTGGAACTCGCGCCCCGCCGGCCCGACCAGCTTAAGGGCTCCAAGTTCGCCGACGGACTGGCCTATGGCGTGGCGGTGCTGCACGAGCCGCCGGTGGCGTCCTCGCAGCTGCTCAGCGACGACGTGGTGGCCGAGGAGAAGCGCCTGGCCGAGGCGCTGCAGAGCCTGAAGGACCAGATCGACCGCATGCTGGAGGGCCAGCACGGCCTGGTCGACGCGTCGTACGACGTGCTCGAGAGCTACCGCATGTTCGCCCACTCCTCGAGCTGGAACCGCAGCCTCGAGGACGCCGTGAAGAACGGGCTGACGGCCGAGGCGGCGGTGGAGCGGGTGCGGTCCGAGCACCGGGCCCGCCTGGGCCAGGCCCGCGACCCCTACATGCGCGAGCGGCTGCACGACCTGGAAGACCTGAACGACCGGCTGCTGCGCCACCTGTCGGGCGCCGGCAGCGTGGCCCGCGACCTGCCCGAGGGCGCCATCCTGATCGCCCGGAACCTGGGGCCGGCCGACCTTCTGGAATACGACCGCACCAAGCTGGCCGGGCTGCTGCTGGAGGAAGGCTCGTCGGCCAGCCACGCCGCCATCGTCGCCCGCGCCCTGGACATCCCCTGTGTGGGCCGCCTGGCCGGCCTGCGCGACAAGGTGTCGGAAGGCGACCCCGTGATCGTCGACGCCGAGACCGGCGAGGCGTTCCTGCGGCCGCGGCCCGACGTGGTGAAGGCCATCCAGGCCCGCGTGCTGGTGCGCCGCCAGCGGCGCGCCGAGTTCGCCAAGCTGAAGGACACGCCGGCCTTCACCCGTGACGGTGTGAAGGTGACGCTCCTCATGAACGCCGGCCTGGACGTCGACCTGGAGAGCCTGGCCGACACCGGCGCTGAGGGCATCGGCCTGTTCCGGACCGAGTTCCAGTTCATGGTCTCGGAGGAGATGCCGCGCTTCAACGCCCAGACGGCGCTGTACTCGCGGGTGATGGACGCGGCGGGCGACCTGCCGGTGACGTTCCGCACCCTGGACCTCGGCGGCGACAAGGTGCTGCCTTACATGGAGGCCGAGCGCGAGGAGAACCCGGCGCTGGGCTGGCGGGCGGTGCGCATGGGCCTGGACCGGCCGGCGTTGCTGCGGCTGCAGCTGCGGGCGCTGATCGCGGCGTCGAAGGGCCGGCCGCTGCGGATCATGTTCCCGCTGATCGCCAGCGTGGACGAGTTCAGGGCCGCGCGCGCCTGGGTGGACCAGGAGGTGGCGTGGGCCCAGCGGCGCGGCCGCCCCGCGCCGTCGCGGCTGGACGTGGGCGCCATGATCGAGGCGCCGTCGCTGATCTGGCATCTGGACGCGCTCTTGCCGATGACCGACTTCGTCAGCGTCGGGACCAACGACCTGATGCAGTACATCTTCGCCGCCGACCGCGGGAACCCGCGGGTGGCCGACCGCTACGACTTCCTGTCGCCGCCGATGCTGCGGGCGATGGAGGCGATCCAGCGGGCCTGCGCCGAGACCGGCACGCCGGTCAGCGTGTGCGGCGAGATGGCCGGCCGGCCGCTGGAGGCGTTCACCCTGGTGGCGCTGGGCTTCGAGCGCCTGTCGATGCCACCCACCGGCGTCGGCCCCGTGAAGCAGATGGTGCTGTCCTGCGACCGTGAAGCCGCCCGGCGCGGCGTTTCGGCGCTCTTGAAATCGTCGGCCGGATCGGTTCGGAACGAGATTGAAACCCTGGCGCGCAAACTCTACCTCGCCGTCTGAGACTCGCCCGAATCCGTAGACACTATGGGGCTGGAGCCCCCGAACCTTGGCCTTGTTGAAGAAGCGTCCGTCGAAGAAGCCGCCGTCCGGCCGCGACCGGATGCGCGCGATGCTGAGCCTCGTAGGGGCCGAACCGCCGGCCGACGCCCCCGGCGGCGGCGCCGCACCCGAGGAACCGGCGGGGCCCATCGATCCCCTGTTCGCGCACGACACCCTGGGCGAGGCGCTGAAGGCGATCCGCCACGATCGCGGGTTGTCGCTGGAAGACGTGGCCGAGCGGACGCGGGTGCGCCGGGCCTACCTGCAGGCGATCGAGGAGATGCGGCTGGACGCCCTGCCCTCGCGCCCCTTCACCATCGGCTACATCCGCGCCTACGCCGGGGCGTTGGGCCTGGATCCGGACGCCGCGGTCGAGCGGTTCAAGACCGAGGAGCCGGTGCTGGACGAGCCCCTGCGCGCGCCGGTGGGCATGCTGGACGAGAAGGATCCGCGCGTCGCGGCCTTCACCGTGGGCGCCATGGTGATCATCGCGGCCATCGTGCTGTGGAACATCGCCCAGCGCTCGATGATGGCCGCCGCCCCGCCCCCGCCGCTGGCGTCGGAGACCCAGTCCGAGCAACTGTTGGCGAAGCTCAAGGGCGGCACGATGGTCCTGGGCGAGCCGCTGCCGGCGCCGGTCGAATCCACCACGCCCACGCCCTACGAGACACCCGGCCTGGCGGCGTCGCTGGGTCTGAAGACCGATCCCAACGATCCGAGCTCGGGCCACCCGCCGCCGCCGACCCGTTTGGGCGAACCCCCGCCGGTGGACCTGGCCTCGCTGAAGCCGGTCTTCACGCCGGCGGGCAAGATCTACGACAGCGGCAATCCCCGGCTGGGCTCGACGGTGACGGTGCAGGCGATCAAGGCCGGCGCCCTCATCGTGCGTGGCCCCGACGGCTCGGTCTATTTCGCCCGGCAGCTGGCGAAGGGCGAGGCCTACCGGGTGCCGAACCTGGCCGGCCTGACGCTGGACGTCTCGGCGCCGCAGGATTTCCAGGTGTTCGTGGCCGGCCGCTCGCACGGCGTGCTGCCCTCGACCCAGGTGCTGGCCTCGAAGCTGGCGACCGCGACGCCGAACGTGGCTGCGCCTGCGGCCGCTCCGGCGCCGACGACCGCTGCGCCGGCGGCCGCGCCCGTCCTGAAGATCCCGCCGGCGAAGACCGCTGCCGCGCCGGCCCGCTGAACGACCTCCCGCCGTTTCGCAGGGGAGGCGAGATAGCGTTTCGCACCGCCACGGACTATTTTCCCCGCCATGACGACCGAAGCCCATACCGCCGTACGCCCCTGGCGCGCGATCGACCGCCGCGCGAGCCGCAAGATCCGCGTGGGCAGCGTGGAGGTGGGCGGCGACGCGCCGATCACCGTCCAGTCGATGACCAACACCCTGACCGCCGACGCGAAGGCCACGATCGAGCAGGTGCGCCAGCTGGAAGAGGCCGGCTGCGACATCGTCCGCGTCTCGTGCCCGGACGAGGAGTCGACCGCGGCGTTCAAGGAGATCGCCCGGGCGGCCAAGGTCCCGCTCGTGGCCGACATCCACTTTCACTACAAGCGCGGCATCGAGGCGGCCGAGGCGGGCGCGGCCTGCCTACGGATCAATCCGGGCAATATCGGCAACGCCTCGCGCGTGCGCGACGTCATCCAGGCCGCCCGCGACCACGGCTGTTCGATGCGGATCGGCGTCAACGCAGGTTCGCTGGAGCGCGAGCTGCTGGAGAAGTACGGCGAGCCCTGCCCCGCCGCCATGGTCGAGAGCGCGCTGAACCACGCCCGCATCCTGCAGGACCACGACTTCCACGAGTTCAAGATCAGCGTGAAGGCGTCCGACCCGTTCATGACGGTGGCCGCCTACCAGCAGCTGGCCGAGGCCATCGACTGCCCGCTGCATATCGGCGTCACCGAGGCGGGCGCGACGCGGACCGGCACCGTGAAGAGCGCGATCGGGATCGGCTCGCTGCTGTGGGCCGGGATCGGCGACACGATCCGCGTCAGCCTGGCGGCCGACCCGGTGGAAGAGGTGAAGGTCGGCTTCGACATCCTGAAGAGCCTGGGCCTGCGCCACCGGGGCGTGAACATCATCGCCTGCCCGTCGTGCGCGCGTCAGGGCTTCAACGTCATCAAGACGGTGGAGGCGCTGGAGTCCCGGCTGGCCCACATCGCCACGCCCATGAGCCTGTCGATCATCGGTTGCGTGGTGAACGGGCCTGGCGAGGCGCTGATGACCGACCTGGGTTTCACCGGCGGCGGCAAGGGCTCGGGCATGGTCTATGTGGCCGGCAAGCCCGACCACAAGATGGACAACGACCACATGGTCGACCACATCGTCGAACTGGTCGAAGCGAGGGCCCGCGAACTCGAGGCCGCGAAAACCGTCGCCCAGGCCGCGGAGTAGCGCCCATTCGTCCTCTCTACGGGGCGGCATTACAAAAGTGACACCTGCGTCACTCTTGCGTGCGGCGGCGTGTCGCGCTTAGGTGCGCGACCAATTCTCTTGGAGGAACTCATGTCGGCGGACGGCAACTGGAAAGTCACGATCAACACCCCGATGGGCGCGCGCACGATGGCGGTGAAGATCGCCACGAGCGGCGACACCTTCACCGGCTCGGTGGACTCGGAAATGGGCGCGCAGGAAGTGACCGGCAAGGTCGACGGCGACACCCTGACCTGGAGCACCGACATCACGAACCCGATGCCGATGAAGCTCGAGTTCACCGCCAAGGTCGACGGCGACAAGATGAGCGGCAACTGCAAGCTGGGCATGTTCGGCAACGCTTCGCTGACCGGCGAGCGCGCCTAAGACTTACGTCCGCTCCCGCGACTCTGCGGGAGACGTGACGTCCGGATCAGGGGTCGCACCGCGATGGCGGCGCGGCCCCTTTTTCGTGCCTGCGAGATGGCCTAGTTCGCGGGCGTGACCGCGTCGGCGGCCTTGCCGGCGGCGTCGCTGACGCCTTCGGCCGCCGTGGCGGCGCTGTCGGCCACGCTGGAGGCGGCGCTGGTCACAGCCTGGGTCTGGAGCGCGTCGTTGCGGTTCGCCTGCAGCAGGAAGAACGCCACGATCGCCACCATCGCCAGGACGGCGACGCCGACCATGATCCCGCCAAGGCCCGAGCCGCGCTTTTCCACATAGGTCGTGCCGCCGCCGACATCGCGTTCCACCACGCGTTCCGTCGTCTGGCCGTCGCTGCGTTCCGTCACCCGTTCGGTCGCCATGGTCTCGTTCCTCCGCATGTCACCGGGTGCGAGAACACGCGAGGCGGGCGACCGTTCCGGTCAGGCTCTGCGCGGCGGAACCACGTCGGCGAAGTCGGGGAAGGTTTTCCACTTGGGCTCGACCGGCGCCTCGCCCGCGGCGGGAACGTACGGCGAGGCCTCCTGGACGGTCATCTGCGGGATGTAGCGCGGGCAGTTCGGGAAGATGTCGATGGGCGTCACCTTCACCAGCAGCTGGGCGCCGGGGACATCGGCCATCGCCGGATCGTCGCTCACCACCTCGGCGCGGCCGTTGACCCGCAGGCGTCCGGGCTTGTCGCCCATGGCGATGAAGAGCAGGCCCACGTGCGGGTTGGCGGCGATGTTGCCCAGGCTCTTGAACATGCCGTTGCCGTCGTAGTCGGGGAACACCAGCAGGTCGGGCGCGGCGATGCGGACGAAGCCTGGCGCGCCGCCCTTGAACGAGCAGTCAGGGCGTCCCTCGGCGTCGGCGGTGGCGAGGAAGAAGAAGGGCAGGGTCGCGATGAAGGCGGCGTCGCCCTCGGTGAAGCGGTCGCGCCGCAGCTTCTCCTCCAACCGGTCGGCCAGCGCGCGGCTGCCGAAAGCGTCCTGGAGCTGGCGGTTGCCCTCATGGAACATGGCGGTCTCCTCCCTGGCGGCACCATAGCGCATTTGGCGCCGAGGCTCGTCTCGGCTAGAGACCCGCTCCCATGCGACTTCCCCAGGCCCGTCTCGACCAGGTGCTCGACCGCTTCCGCGAGATCGAGGCGCGTATGGGCGCCGCCACCGACGGCGCCGAGATCGTGCGCCTGTCGAAGGAGCACGCCGAGCTGAAGCCTGTCGCCGATGCGGTGACGGCGCTGGAGCGCGTGAAGGCCGAGGGCCCCGAGCTGGAGGAGATGCTCACGGCCGGCGACCCCGAGATGGCGCAGATGGCCCGCGACGAGCTCGAGGCGCTGAAGGCCAAGCTGCCGGCGCTGGAGCACGAGGTGGCTCTGCTGCTGGCGCCCAAGGACAAGGACGAGAACGCCTCGGCCGTGCTGGAAGTGCGGGCCGGCACCGGCGGCGACGAGGCGGCGCTGTTCGCAGGCGACCTGTTCCGGATGTACTCGCGCTATGCCCAGTTGCACGGCTGGCGGGTCGAGATCGACAGCGTCACCGAAGGCGAGATGGGCGGCTACAAGGAGATCGTGGCCGCGATCACCGGCGATGGCGTCTTCGGCCGCCTGAAGTTCGAGAGCGGCGTCCACCGTGTGCAGCGCGTGCCGGCCACCGAGGCCCAGGGGCGCATCCACACCTCGGCGGCGACCGTGGCGATCCTGCCCGAACCCGAGGATGTCGAGATCGAGATCCGCGACCAGGACCTGCGCATTGACACCTATCGCTCGTCGGGCGCCGGCGGCCAGCACGTGAACAAGACCGACTCGGCCGTGCGCATCACCCACCTGCCGACCGGCATCGTGGTGACCAGCTCGGAAAAATCGCAGCACCAGAACCGCGCCCGGGCCATGAAGGCTCTGAAGGTGAAGCTGTACGACATGCAGCGCGAGGCGCTGGATAGCGCCCGCTCGGAGAGCCGCAAGAGCCAGGTGGGTTCCGGCGACCGGTCGGAACGCATCCGCACCTACAACTTCCCGCAGGGCCGCGTGACCGACCACCGGATCAACCTGACCCTCTACAACCTCGCCAAGGTGATCGAGGGCGAGGCGCTGGACGACGTGATCAACCCGCTGATCGCCGAGGACCAGGCCGCCCGTCTGGCGGCGCTGGAAGACGAATTCAGCTAGGCCCGTCCGCTACTTCGGCGCAGGTCCACGTCCGCGCAGGACCCCGACCCGCTGCTGCGCCGCCTGCCAGAGCTCGCCCACGCCCTTGAACCGCAGCCCGACGGTGTCGGCCATCGCGGCGCCCCGTTGGCCCATGGGCGCGGGCGGGCCGATCGTGGAGTCCATGGCGGTCTGGTGTTCGATCTCGGCGTTCAGCTCGGCGCCGATCAGCACCACCATCACCGAGAACCAGATCCACAGCATGAAGCCGATCACCGCCCCCAGGGAGCCGTAGGTGGCGTCCAGGCGGGCGACGTTGGCCAGATACCAGGAGAAGCCGGCCGAGCCCGCCATCCAGAGGAAGGCCGCCACGAGGCTGCCGATGAACACCCAGCGCCAGCGGGCGCGCTGGCGGCTGGGCCCGTAGCGGTAGATCACGGCGAAGGCGCCCGCGGCGGCGGCGTACACCAGGGGCCACAGGGCGAGGGCGCTCCCCTCCCCCCGCAGGCGCAGCGGCGCGGCCACCAGGATCGCGCTGACCACCGTCAGAAGCAGCAGGAAGGCGACGGTGAAGCCGTAGGTCGTGGCCGTCCGCGCGACGAAGCCGCGCTTCTCGGTCTCGTCATAGGCTGTGTTCAGGCCGTCGAAGAGCGACTTCATCCCGGCGCTGGCGCTCCAGATCGACAGGAGAAGACTGACGACGAAGGCCGCCGACAGGCCTGCCGTCTCGCCGTTGGCCAGCCGCAGCATCTGTTCGCCCAGGAGCCGCACGGCTTCGGGCGGGAAGATCGAGGAGAGCTGGGCCAGCTGCTCCTGCACCGTGCGCACGTCGGCGATCAGGCCGTAGAGCGAGACGAACACGCCCAGCGCCGGGAAGATCGCCAGCAGGGCGTAGTAGGTGACGCTGCCGGCCACCACGGTGAGCCGGTCCTCGCCCACTTCGCGCCAGGTGCGCCAGAGGATGTCGCGCCAGCCGCGCCAGGGAATCTGGCGCGGGCGAACGGCCACGCGGCCCCGATCCGGTTCCTGGATTTCGAACACCGCAGGCTCGGCCACGGTCTGGCGCGACAGACCGGGCTGCGGCTCGGGGGGCGGCTCCGCAGGCGGCGCCGGCGCGCGGCGGTTGGACCACCACGCCGAGGTGGCCACGGCGGCCAGCGCCCAGGGCGCAATCGCCAGCAGCCTGTTTGTCATCCCACGCGCCAACCCGAACCTCCGACAGCCGCCCGGGGGTCTAACCGCCGAGCCGCGCGCACGTTCCGGCGCCTCCCGCCTTGAGATCAGCCGGGGTTTCGGTCAGAAGCCGCCCATGAGCGGCCACGTCGCGGCGATCTTCCGCCATCCTGTGAAGGGCTTCACGCCCGAGAGCCTGACCCACGTGGACCTCGCCCCCGGCGAGGGCTTCCCGCACGATCGCATCTGGGCGGTGGAGAACGGGCCGTCGGGGTTCGACCCGGCCCAGCCCGCGTGGACCTCGAAGCAGAAGTTCACCGTCCTGGCGGCCATCCCCCAGGTGGCGGTCGCCAAGACGCGCTATGACGAGGCAACGGGCGTGTTCAGCGCCCAGGCCGAGGGGCGCCCCACGTTCTCAGGGCGGCTGAGCGAGGCCGAGGGGCGCGAGGGCTTCGCCGTCTGGCTGACCGCCTTCCTGGATCCCGACGACCTGCGCGGACCGCTGAAGGTGATGGACGCCCGCGGCGGGTTCCGGTTCACCGACCACCCCGCGGGCCAGGTCTCGATCATCAACCTGGCCAGCGTGCGCGACCTGTCGGCGAAGATGGGCGTGCAGCTCGACCCCCTGCGGTTCCGCGGCAACGTTTATGTCGAAGGCTGGCCGGCCTGGGCCGAGAACGACTGGGCCGACCGCGACCTGATGGTGGGCTGGGCCCGGGCTAAGGTGTTCAAGCCGATCGTGCGGTGCGCGGCGACCGAGGTGGACCCGACGACCGGAGCCAGGGACCGCGAGGTCGTGAAGGCGTTGTTCGACAACTACGGTCACACCCTGTGCGGCGTGTACGTGCATGTGATGTCGGCCGGCCGCGTGGGGCTGGGCGACGCGGCGACCACGCCGCAGGCCCTGGAGGGCGCGCCATGAGCCTCAACCTGGTCCAGGCCTGGAAGGGCGCGCGGGCGCGACTCGAGGCGGCGGGGCTGACAGGCCCGGTGATCGATGCGCGGCTGCTGGTGGAGGCCGCCGCCGAGGCCACCCGGGTGGACATCGTGACCGATCCCTACCGGGAGCTGACACCCCAGCAGGAAGCCACGCTCGAGGACTACCTCTCGCGGCGCGAACGACGCGAGCCGGTAAGCCACATCCTGGGCCGAAAGGGCTTCTGGAAGATCATGCTGAACGTCACGCCCGACGTTCTGACGCCGCGGCCCGACACCGAGACGGTCGTGGAGTACAGCCTGCGCGAGTTCCCCGAGCATGCGCCGTGGCGCATCCTGGACCTGGGCGTGGGCTCGGGCGCGATCCTGCTGGCGCTGCTGGCCGAGCGCCCGGCGGCCCGCGGACTGGGGATCGACGTCTCGGAGGAGGCGCTGGCCGTGGCGCGCGACAACGCCGCCGCATTGGGGCTGGCGGGACGCGCCGCATTCCTGCGCGGTGACTGGACGGCCGGCCTGGCGCCCGACGAATTCGACCTGGTCGTCTCGAACCCGCCCTACATCGCCGACCATGTGATCCCGACGCTGGAGCCCGAGGTGAAGGACCATGAGCCGCACCTGGCGCTGAGCGGCGGGGCGGACGGGCTGGACCATTATCGGATCCTGGCGCCCGAGATCCTGCGGGTGCTGAAGCCGGGCGGACGGTTTTCGGTGGAGATCGGCTTCGACCAGAAGGACGCCGTCGAGGCCCTGTTCCGCGAGGCGGGCGCGGTGTTCGTCACGACGATCAAGGACCTGGCCGACCGGGACCGGGTGGTCGCCGGTGAGAAAAAGGCCTTGGAAACGACGGCCTGACTCGCTACATCAGATCACGTCTCCACCCAAATTCGTCGGTGCTGAAGGTAGATGCGTCCCCAAGCAGGACGCCCGCCGAACCCGACAGGCGCGACGCTTTCTTGATCAAGCAGGCCTCTCGCTGACGAGCTTCCGGGCGGAAGACGGGGAACACTTACGCCTTCACATGACATGCCCAGGCCGGGCCACATCCCTGAAGGCCAGTCGCCGATCAGGCGCTAGGGAAGAACCAAACGGTTTCTTAAAATATGAGAGATTTCAAGGGTATGAAGCGCCAACGCGGGCGCAATCGGGGTGGTGGCGGCGGTAGTGGCGGCGGCGGCAAGCCGCAGGCCCACAACGCCAACCGGGCCTTCGATTCGAACGGCCCCGAAGGCGTGAAGGTGCGGGGCAATCCCCAGCACGTCTTCGAAAAATACCAGCAGCTGGCCCGCGACGCGAACGCGGCGGGCGACCGGGTGCTGGGCGAGAACTACCTGCAGCACGCCGAGCACTATTTCCGCCTGCTGCGCGCCATCCAGCCCAACCGGCCGGCCAGCGAGATCCTGGGCCGCGACCAGTTTTCCAGCGGCTACGACATCGATTTCGAGGACGAGAGCGGCCAGCAGGCCGCCATGGCCGCGGACGAAGCGGCCCCCATTGAGGGCGCTGAAGCGCGCGAGGAGGCCGAGGCCCAGCGCGAACGCGACCGCGAGCAGAACCGCAACCGCGACCGCGATCAGAACCGCGATCGTGGCGAGTGGCAGAGCCGCGACCGGGATCGTGACCGCTTCCGCGACGGCGAAGGCCGCGGCCGAGATCGCGACCGCAACCGCAATCGTGACGACCGTCCGCGCACGGAAGGCGACGACCGTCCCCGGGACGACCGGCCCCGTGACGACCGAGGCGGCGACGACCGGCCTCGCGACGACCGGCCTCGCGATGATCGTCCCCGCGACGAACGCCCCAGGGATGATCGTCCCCGTGACGAGCGCCCGCGCGACGAACGTCCGCGGGACCGTGACGACCGGCCGCGTGGGGATCGCCCCCGCTTCGAGCGTGACCGCCGCGACCGTGGCGACCGGGACGATCGTCCCGAGCGCGACCCGCTGGCCGTGGTGCAGCCGACCGAAACCGGTCCGATGCTCCGCGACTCCGACGGCGGCGCCAGCCACGCGCCGGCCTTCCTCCAGGCGGCCCGACCCGCGCCGGCCCCTGTGGCTGACGACGGCGAAGCCAAGCCCAAGCCCCGCCGTCGCCGCGCCCCGCGCAGCTTCGAAGGCGAAGGCGCCCCGGCGGCCGCCGAGAGCGAAGACTAGCCGAGCCCCCCGTCTCCCCCTGCGGGAGAAGGTGGCGGCCGAAGGCTGACGGATGAGGGGTCGCACCGCGGCCCCTTTTTCGTGTCCGGCCGAACGTCGGCCAAAGAAGACCGCTATTCCGAGCGCTTCAGCAGCGCCGCCAGCTCATCCTTCCACAGGGCGGCGTGCGTGTGCGTGCCGTGGCCGCGGGACTGCAGGGTGGCGGGGATCAGGACGTAGCGGGTGGTCTTCAGGCGCGTGATGGCGGCCTCGGCCAGGCCCAGCTCGGGCGGGTTGATGAAGTCGTCGGCCGAGTTCACCCAGGTCATGGGCGCGGTGATCTTCTCGAGGTCCTTCGAGGGGTCGTAGGTGCGCGACGAATCCACCTGATAGATGAAGTCGTTGGCGTCCATGCCGGCGATCCGGCGGGGCAGTTCGCGCGCGACATAGTCGTCCACGGCCGCCCGCGTCGGCAGCTGCGCCTGCAGCGGCAGCGGCGCCGCGCCCGCCAGGATCAGCAGGTTGGCGGCGGTCTTCAGCCCCTGGACGGGCTGGGTCCTGTAGTCGCCGCCCATCCAGGCCGGGTCGGAGGTGATCGCCTCGATGGCCATCCGCCGCCACAGCCGGTTGCGCCCGGCGATCTCCACCGGCTGGCACGCCAGCGGCATCAGGGCTTTCGCGCCCTGCGGATAGGTCTCGGCCCAGATGAAGCTGTGCATGCAGCCCATCGAGGTGCCAATGATCAGGCGCAGCTTGTCGATCTTGAGGCTTGTGACCAGCGCGTGCTGGGCCTCGACCATGTCGGCGTAGTCGTACCTGGGGAACTTCGCCCGCAGCCCGTCCGACGGCTTGGAGCTGTCGCCATGGCCGATATTGTCGGGCATGACGATGAAGTACTTCGCCGGGTCCAGAAGGCCGCCGGGCGTGAACAGCACGTCGGCGAACAGCGGGTTGGTGAAGCTGCGGCCCGAGCCGCCCGTGCCATGCAGGATCAGCACCGCGTTGGTCACCTTGCCGGCGGCGTCGAGCTTGGGCGCGCCCAGGGTGTGGTAGCGGATCTTGAGCTCGGGCAGCGTCTCGCCGGTGCGGAACCGGAAGTCCTTGATGACGAAGTCATGCCCCACCGGCTCCGGCGCGGCCTGGGCCGCGCCGGTCGCGATCAGGGTGGCCGCCAGGGCGGCGGCGGCAAGTTTCAGGACACGCGACATCAGCAGGCTCTCCAGATCGACGCGCGAGCTTACGGCGCGCCGGCCCTTCGAGCCTAGAAGGTGTAGCCCACGCCCACGCGGAAGCTGCGGCCCGGCAGCGGCGCGATGTCCTTGAGGAACGAGGCGTGCTCGCGGGCCTCGGTGTTGGTCAGGTTGTGGCCGTCGAGGAACACCTTCAGGCCGTCCTTGCCCTTGAGCGGACGCACCACCAGCGAGGCGTTCAGCATCGTGTAGCCGCTGGTGGGCAGCTCGAACGTGGCCACCCGGTCCTGCTTGCCGACGTGATGGACCTCCACCGTGCCGGTCCACCAGCCCGCCTCGTACACGCCGCGGCCGGTGACCGACCACGGCGGGATCCGCACGGCCGGGCCGAAGTCGGTCTTGCCGTGGACGTAGTCGGCCGCCGCCTCGAGGTGGAAGCTGCGTTCGCCGTCGCGCCAGGTCTCGACCGAGGCTTCCGTCTCGAGGCCGTAGAACTTCGCCCCGCTCTGCACGAAGGTGAAGACCGGGAAGCCGGATTCGGCGTCCACCGCGCCCGTCGGGATCAGGTCGATGAAGTTGTCGTAGTCCGAGTAGAAGAGGTGGGCGTCCACCGTCCAAGGGCCGCCCCGATAGTGCAGGCTGGCGTCCGCGGCGTACGACACCTCCTTGTCGAGGGTGGCGTCGCCGATCTCGAACTGGCCCGTGGCCGGGTGGGCCCCCAGCGACGACAGCTCTTCCTCGGTCAGCCCGCGGCTGGTGCGTGAGAGCGCGAGGCCCAGGAAGAGGCCCTCCGCGGGTCGCACGAAGCCGGCCACCGAGGCCGAGATGTTCGTGAAATCGCGATCGGCGCGGACGTTCTTCACCGAACGGCCGTCCACGCGCAGGCCGCCCTCCAGGCCCCAGGCGTCCTTGTCGTATCGCTGGAGGGTGAAGACGCCCCATTCGTTGATCTTGGTCTTGGGGATCAGCGCTTCCTCGCCGATGGCGTCGAACGAGCGGTGCAGACCCTGGACGCCGATCGCGCCCTGCCAGCCGTCCCGCTCGCGCTGGACCAGTTCGATGCGGCCCTCTTCGCCCTTGGACAGGAAGGTGGTGCCGGCCTCGGCGCCTTCGAACTCGGTGTGCTCGTAGTCGGCGTAGCCGCCGGTGAACCGCACGCTGGCGAACGGGCCGCCATCGAAGTCGAGCGCGCCGCGGGCGTCCACGCGGGTCTGCTTGAGCTCGATGCGGACCTCTTCCTCGGCCGCGCTTCCGTATTCGCTTTCGGTGCGCCGGACCGCCACGCCGCCCCAGCCGGGTTCGCCGACGTAGGAGAAGCCACCCCCGAACCCATCCAGCTTCGTATAGGTGTTCGGGACCTTCTCGCCGTCCCGCGACGGCTTGGGCAGGCCCTGATCCGCCGCCAGCCGGCGCGATATCGCCGCCACAGGGATCTCGTAGTCGTCGGTGCGGCGGCGGACGCCGTCCAGCGTGACGCTGAGGCCCTCGGCGAGGCCGGCCTTCAGAGCGCCCGAGACCTGACGGCCGTCGTCAACCGAAGAGTAGGTCCCCAGCGCGCGGCCGTGCACGCCGGCCTCAAACTTGGACGGGATGCGCTCGTCGATGACGTTGACGATGCCGCCGATGGCCGAGCCGCCGTACGCCAGGGCCGAGGGACCGCGCAGCACCTCGATGCGCTCGGCCTCCTGCGGGTCGCTTGCCACCTGGTGGTCGGGCGACAGCCCCGAGGCGTCGATCTGGCCCACGCCGTTGGTCAGCACCTGCACCCGAGGGCCGGCCAGACCGCGGATCACGGGGCGGCTCGCGCCCGGACCGAAGAACGACGAGCGCACCCCCGGCAGATGGGCCAGCACGTCGCCCAGGCCGGCCGACGGGGCGAGGTCGAGGGCGTCGCGCTTGATGACGTTGACGCTGGTCGTGGTGGAGTCGAGCGAGACCACGTACGGCGCAGCCGTGACCACGACCTCGGAGAGGTCCTTATGCCCCGGCTCGGCCGCTTGGTCGGCCTGCGCAGCCGAAGCGGAGAGAACAAGGGCGCCGACGGTGGCGAACAGAGTGACGCGGGACATCAGATGGACCTGGACGGGAGATGGGACTTGAAGAGCGGCGCTACTGTTATGAAATAACATAACGACCCGTCAAGCACGTTGCGAACAGGCAGGATCGGCGGTAGCGGAAAGACATGGCGAGCGACTGCCACCATCACGAACACCATGTGCACCACGGCCTGAAGGGCGCGGCCCTGGGCCAGGCGCTGGGCGCGGCCGAGGATCGCTGCACGACCAGCCAGGAGCGCCTGACGGCCCCTCGGCGCCGGGTTCTCGAGCTGTTGCTGTCGGCCGACGCGCCGCTGAAGGCCTACGACCTGATCGCCGCCTTCGGCCAGCACGGCGAACCGGCCAAGCCGCCCACCGTCTATCGCGCCCTCGAGTTCCTGGAGCGCCTGGGCTTCGCGCACCGGATCGAGAGCCTGAACGCCTATGTGCCCTGCCGGATCGAGGGCGGGCACATGGCCGCCTTCCTGATCTGCGACTGCTGCGGCGAGGCCGCCGAGTTCCAGCCCGACCTGTCGGCGGCGCGCGATGCGGCGAGCCGCACCGGCTACGCGGTCCGCGCGATCACGCTGGAAGCCCGCGGCCTCTGCGCCGCCTGCCAGGCCGGATAGACGTCCCTCCCCGATGGGAGGACCAGGCGCTCAGTACCAGAAGATGTTGCGGACCACCTGGACGATGCGGCCGGTGTACTGGTCGATCAACAGGGCGTCGGGGCCGGAGCGCACCCAGTCGAACCCGGGCGGCGGCAACGGCAGATCGTACTGCCAGGGATCGAGGATCCAGTAGCTCGGGCCGAACCAGCTCCGCGGATAGAACTCGCCGTAGCTCCAGCTGCGGACATAGAAGCCCGACGGCGGCCGCCACGCATGGCGATAGCGGTAGCTGCTGAAGTAGACCGAGGGATAGCGCCCGCGCTCCCAACGGCGATAATCGCGCCGATCGTCGTGGCGGTCCCAGTCGCGGCCGCCGGACCAGCGGCGATCCCCATCACGGCGATCCCCGTCCCAACGATCATGATCGCGGCGATCCTCCCCGCGGCGATCGCGGTCGCGCCAGCCGTCATCGCGCCGGCCCTCCACACGATGATCCTGATCACCACGGCGCCAATCGCCGCCATCGCCTCGACGACCGTCCACAAGGCCGTCACCCCCGGGGCGTCCCTGCCAGCGTGGGCCGTCGCCGCGACGCCCCTCGCCACGTTGTCCATCTCCGCGGGGGCGATCCCCGCCCCCATCCCAGCGGCGGCCGTCACCCCGGCCCTGCCCGCCGTCGCCCCGGAACCGCGGCTGCGCCGCTTCGGGAGCCTGAGGCGCCTGGGGAGCTTCGCGCGCGCGTGGCGGCTCGCCCCCGTCGCGCCGGCCGCCGGTTTCGCTGACTTCGCGCTGGGCGCGCACGCCGCCGCCTTCGGGACGGCCGCGGCCGTCCGCGCGGCCTTCACTGCGCTCGGCCCGGTCGTCGCCGCCGCGGCCTTGCGCCAGCGCCGCGGGCGCCTGGGCCGCCAGTACGACGGCGATCGCCGTCATCACCATTCTCTTCATCGCACCAGTCCGAATTGGGCCACTCACGCAGCCCTGCAGTCCCATCTGCAAGTAAGGTACGCACCGACTGGGTGAACGGGGGTTGAATGGACCCGCTTGAACAGACCGGCTTGAACAGGGGGGGCGGTTCAGGCGAGTTCAGGCGATCGAAGGAAAGAGACCGTGCCCGCGACCCCGAACGACATCCTGACCTTCTGGACCAATGCCGGCCCCCAGAAGTGGTATGCGGTAAAGCCCGCCTTCGACGAGACGATCCGGCTGAAGTTCGAGCCGACACACCACATCGCCGCGCGCGGGGGATATGATGACTGGGCGGTGACGCCGCAGGGCGCGCTGGCGCTGCTGATCCTGCTGGACCAGTTTCCGCGCAACCTCTACCGCAACTCAGCGCACGCCTTCGCCACCGATCCCAAGGCGCGCGCCATCGCCCGCATGGCCGCCGAGAAGGGCTGGCATGCCCAGGTCGAACCGCCCATGCGGCAGTTCATGCTGTTGCCGTTCGAGCATTCGGAAGAGATTGCCGACCAGGACTATGGCCTGGCGCTGGCTGAAGCGCTGGGCGACCCCGAGATGATCAAGTGGCACCGAATCCACCGCGACGTCATCGCCCGCTTCGGCCGCTTTCCCCACCGCAACCCGGCGCTGGGGCGCACGACCACCGCCGAGGAGCAGGCGTTCCTCGACGACGGTGGTTTCGCAGGCTAGCGGCGTTCGGCCCTACTCGGCCTTGGGCTGCTTCTCGGCGGCCTTTTCAACGCCGCCCGACTGGGTCACGCAGACCTTCCGCGGCATGCGCGAGCCGCTGGGCGTGGCCGTGTAGCACGTCTTCTTGGGTGCAGCCTTGGCCTCGGTCGACTTGGCCTCCGGCGCAAGCGCGGGCGCAGGAACGGCTGCCTGGACGGACTCGGGCGCAGCGAGCAGAGCCATCGCCGCGAACGCGGAAACAAACATAGGACCCACCTTACATAAAAACTGTAGGCGGCCCTTAACGAACCGTTCACCGTGCGCCAACCCGGGATTCGACGAACGGTCATGTGGATCGAATACGTCGTCTGTGGACGAGGCAGGCCCTGCGACCGAATCAGCGGTTCCCGAATCAGCCTGCCCGCGCGACGCTCGCCATCGAATGAACGCCCATGTCGCCATCGCCACGCCGTACGCGGCCGCCCCGGACCATCCGGAGCGCCAGTACCTCGACCTGCTCGCCGACATCCTGGCGAACGGCGCGCAGCGCGGCGACCGTACGGGCACCGGCACGATGGGCGTGTTCGGCCGGCAGATGCGGTTCGACCTCTCCAAGGGCTTCCCGCTGCTGACCACCAAGAAGCTGCACCGGAAGTCGATCATCCTGGAGCTGCTGTGGTTCCTGCGCGGCGACACCAACGTGCGCTGGCTGCAGGAGCGCGGTGTCAGCATCTGGAACGAGTGGGCCGACGCCGACGGCGAACTTGGCCCCGTCTACGGGAAGCAGTGGCGCTCGTGGGCCGCGCCCGACGGTCGGGTGATCGACCAGATCGCCACCGTCGTGAACAGCCTGAAGACCAACCCCGAGAGCCGCCGCCACATCGTCTCGGCCTGGAATCCGGCCGAGGTGGAGGACATGGCGCTGCCGCCCTGCCACTGCCTGTTCCAGTTCTTCGTCGCGGACGGCAAGCTCAGCTGCCAGCTCTACCAGCGCTCGGCGGACGTGTTCCTGGGCGTGCCGTTCAACATCGCCAGCTATGCGCTGCTGACCCTGATGATGGCCAAGGTGACGGGGCTGGAGCCGGGCGAGTTCGTGCACACCCTGGGCGACGCCCACCTCTACATGAACCATCTGGACCAGGCCCGCGAGCAGTTGAGCCGCGATCCCCTGCCCCTGCCCGTGATGCATGTGGCCGACCGCGACGACCTGTTCGCCTTCGAGTTCGAGGACTTCAAGCTGACGGGCTATCAGGCCCACCCTTCGATCTCCGCGCCGATCGCCGTCTAGATGCCCAAGCCGCCGCTGACCCTCCGGGAAGTCACCGAGTCCGCGGCGCAGATCTCCGACATCTATGCCGGCAAGTACGGCATCGTCCGCGACGACGACTGGTACCTGCTGAAGATGCAGGAGGAACTGGGCGAACTCAGCCAGGCGCACCTGCGCCTGTCCAGCCGCGGCCGCGGCGAGGCCAACGAGCACGACCGCGCCGACGAAGCGGCGGACCTGCTGTGCCAGTTGCTGCTCTACTGCCGCCGCTTCGGCATCGACCCGGACCAGGCCGTGCGGCGCAAATGGCTGCAGTGGCTGGAGCCTGTGGAGTAAGCTCCCTCCCTTAATGGGGAGGGAGATCGTAGAAGGCTTCCATGTCGAACGTGATCCTCGCCGCCGGTCCTATCGCGCGCGCCCGAAACGGCGTCATCGGGCGGGACGGGACCCTGCCCTGGCGGCTGAAGACCGACCTGGCGATCTTCCGCGCCATCACCATGGGCAAGCCGGTGATCATGGGGCGCAAGACCTGGGAGAGCCTGCCGAAGAAGCCGCTGGTGGGGCGGACTAACATCGTGCTCAGCCGCGACGGCTCGTTCGAGCCAAGAGGCGCGGTCGTCTGCGAGGAGTTTTCCGAGGCGTACTCGATCGCCCGCGAACAGGCCGAGGAGGATGGCGCGACCGAGGTCTGCGTGATCGGCGGCGCCTCGCTGTTCGAACTGGCTCTGCCCAAGGCCCGGCGGCTGTACCTGACCGACGTCGACGCCGAGGTGGAGGGCGACGTCACCCTCTCGCCCATCGACGAGAGCGGCTGGAAAGAGGTCCGCGCCGAGCGGCACGAGGCTTCGGACGTCGACCAATACCCGTTCACTGTGCGTGTGCTGGACCGCGCCTAGCTGACGCCGCGTCACGACTGGCGGCGCGTGATTGGCGCGCTAAGGTCGCCCGCAACAATGAGCGACAGGGAGAGCGCCATGGACTTCGAACTGGTCTGCGAGGGGCTGGAGTTCCCCGAAGGCCCCATCGCCATGGCGGACGGGTCGGTGATCCTCACCGAGATCAAGGCCCAGCGGCTGTCGCGGATCACGCCAGACGGCAAGCGCGAGACCCTGGTCGACACGGGCGGGGGCCCGAACGGCGCGGCCATCGGGCCCGACGGGGCGATCTGGATCACCAACAACGGCGGCTCGTTCGTCTGGCTCGACAATGGCGGCCTGACCATCCCGGGCCCCACGCCGCCGACGCACACGGGCGGGATGATCCAGCGCTACGACCTCAAGTCCGGCAAGCTGGAGACCGTCTATGACAGCTGCGACGGCAAGCGGCTGGTGGGGCCGAACGACCTGGTCTTCGACAAGTCCGGCGGGTTTTGGTTCACCGACCACGGCTGCTCGACGCCGGACGGGCGCAAGAACGGCGCGGTCCACTATGCGAAGACCGACGGCAGCCACATCAGCCAGCAGCGCGGTCACCTGATCTCGCCGAACGGCATCGGCCTCTCGCCCGACGAGAAGACCGTCTATGTGGCCGACACCCAGCTGGGCCGCCTATGGGGCTTCGACGTGGCCGAGACGGGCGTGCTGGCGCCCAACGCCGGCTTCGCGCCGGGCCGGGTGATCTGCAACCTGCCCGGCTATCAGCTGCTGGACAGCCTGGCGGTGGAGGCCTCGGGCAAGGTCTGCGTGGCGACGATCATCAACGGCGGCATCACCGCGTTCGATCCCAACGGGACCACCGAGCACTACGCCTTCCCTGACCTCATCTGCACCAACATCTGCTTCGGCGGCGACGACATGCAGACCGCCTGGATCACGGCCTCGTCCACCGGCAAGCTGTTCAAGGCCCGGTGGCCGCGCCCGGGGCTGAAGCTGAACTTCAACGCCTGAGCGGCGTCATCGATCTGTCGTGAAACTGTGATGACGTGATCTCCCATAGAGGAGCTCGTCCATGGACAGCCTCGACATCGGCGTCGTGATCGGCGGCGTCGCCCTCTTCCTCCTCCTGATCTTCATCGCGCCCGCGGCCTATCGGTACGATCGGCGGATGGCCCGTGGCCGCCGCAGCGACGACGGTGGCGCGACGGTCGCCACCAGCGCCGCGGTCTTCGGCGGCGACGGCGGTGGCGGCTGCAGCGATGGCGGCGGCGGGAGCTGCTGAGCTTGGATCAGGTCGAAGCGATGCTGCTGCTTGGCGGCGGCGCAGTGATCGTGTTGGCGATCCTGGTGGTGCTCGTGTTTCCAGCGCTTGGGGGCGGCGCGACCGACTCGGCTGACTCCGGCATCGGCGGGCCCGGCGACGGCGACTAACCTCTACCTCCCCCGCGAAGCGGCGGGAGGGGGACCGATCGCCGAGCGTAGCGGAGAGCGATTGGTGGAGGGGGCGGGCTTCAAGCTCCGCGGGCCGTAGGCTGTCGTGAATTCCGTTGAGGAGGCTCGCCCCCTCCACCATCCGCTCTTCGGCCTGTGGCCTCGGCGGACGGTCCCCCTCCCGCCGTCGCTGCCGCGACGGGGGAGGTAAGATCGAAGCTCTAGTACAGCGTCGCGAGCGCCCCGCGGTCGTAGGCCTGCAGCTCGTCCTGGCGGCCTTCGCGGACCTTCACGACCCACTCGGGGTCCTGCAGCAGGGCGCGGCCGACGGCGACGAGGTCGAAGTCGCCACGGTCCAGCATCTGCTCCAGCCGCTCCAGCGACGCGGGCTGCGAGACCTCGCCGCCCCAGCTGGTGACGAATTCGCCGGTGAGGCCCACCGAGCCCACGGTGATCGTCGGCACGCCGGTGATCTTCTTGGCCCAGCCCGCGAAGTTGAGGTCGCTGCCCTCGAACTCCGGCTCCCAGAACCGGCGCTGCGAGCAGTGCAGCACGTCGGCGCCGGCCTCCACCAGGGCGCCCAGCCAGCTTTCCAGCGCCTGCGGCGTCTCGGCGAGACGGGCGGCGAAGTCCTGCTGCTTCCACTGGCTGATCCGGATGATGATCGGATAGTCGGGGCCGACGGCCTTGCGGACCGCGCGGATGATGTCGGCGGCGAAGCCGGCGCGACCGGCGATGTCCTTGCCGCCGTAGGCGTCCTCGCGGACGTTGACGCCGTCCCAGAAGAACTGGTCGATCAGATAGCCGTGGGCGCCGTGCAGCTCGACGCAGTCGAAGCCCAGGTCCTTGGCCGCCTTGGCCGCGTCGGCGAAGGCGCGGATGGCGTCGGCCACCTCGGCGTCGCTCATGGGCTCGCCGAACTTCTTGCCCGGGCTCGAAAGGCCCGACGGGCTGTCGTAGGGGCCTGGCGGCTGCCACGTCTCGCTGCGGGTGCGCACCGCGCCGACGTGCCAGAGCTGGGGCGCGATCAGACCGCCCGCCTTGTGGACCTCGGAGGCGACGTTGCCCCAGGCCGCGAGCTCCTTCTCGCCGTGGAAGCGCGGGATGTTGGGGTCGTTCAGCGACGCCGGCCGGTCGACGCCGGTGCCCTCGGTGACGATCAGGCCCACCTGGTTCTCGGCGCGGCGGCGGTAGTAGGCCGCGACGTCGTCTGTCGCCACGCCGCCCGGCGAGAACGAGCGGGTCATGGGCGCCATGACGATACGGTTCGGAAGCTTCAGCCCCTTGAACTCGAAGGGCGTGAAGAGGACGTCGGAAGCCATGCTGTTCCCCAGGACGAAGACTATGGGCGAGAGATTTCAAACGCCTGTTTAGCGCACGATCGGTCGCTTGCCAGACAGAAAAGCTGAAGCTTCGCTCAGCGCCCCGGCCCCAGCAGGGCCTCCCGGCGGGCCAGGCTCTCGGGCGGCCACTCGGCCTGCATGTCGTAATAGACGTCGAAGACCCGCGCGCCCTCCGGGAACCGCACCCACGGCAGTTTCGAGCGGGTGAAGATGTGCACGTCGGGCGGCAGGGCGGCGCGATCGTCGAGGGTGGTGGCGCGCAGGAAGCTGAGCACCTCGCGCCGTCCGTAGTCGGACCAGATCGTGGTCCCGCACGCGGCGCAGCGATGGGTGTCGTGCGGCCGGCCGCTGTCGGTGGGCATCGTGATGCGCACGGTCTCGCCCTGGAGCATCTCGACCCGGTCAGTCTCGATCAGGGCGTTGATCACGAACGCCGAGCCCACCTGCCGCTGGCAGTCTGAGCAGTGGCAGCAGTGGACGAACATCGGTCCCGACCTGAGGCGATATCGCACCGCCCCGCATGCGCAACCGCCCTCAAGCCCACTCATGGCGCCCCTCGGATGAATCGGCGGCATTTTTTCAGGCCGGAAAAGTTGACGCCACCGTCATCTTTCGTTGACTAGGCGCCCGTAGGAGATCATCGTTCAGTAGACGGACTGCGGGCGCGCCAAGACCCGCTATCGGAGGACACCTATGGCTGACGACGCTTCGATCGACCTGCAACGCGCCGCCCGCGATGCGGCCTATTCAATGCCGCTCGAAGAGATCAATCCGGCCAACCCGGAGCTCTTCCGTACGGATACGATGTGGCCCTACTTCGAGCGCCTGCGGAAAGAGGACCCGGTCCACTTCACGGCCGACTCGGGCTTCGAGGACATCGGGGGCTACTGGTCGGTCACCAAGTACAACGACATCATGGCCGTGGACACGAACCACGAGGTGTTCTCGTCCGAGCCCACCATCGTCCTGCCCGATCCGGCGGAAGACTTTACGCTGCCGATGTTCATCGCGATGGACCAGCCGAAGCACGACGTGCAGCGCAAGACGGTCCAGCCGATCGTGGCGCCGCATCACCTGGCCTATCTCGAGCCGATCATCCGGGAGCGCGCCGGCAAGATCCTGGACGACCTGCCGATCGGCGAGGAGATCAACTGGGTCGACAAGGTCTCGATCGAGCTGACCACCATGACGCTGGCGACGCTGTTCGACTTCCCCTGGGAAGACCGCCGCAAGCTGACCCGCTGGTCCGACGTGGCCACCGCGGCCCCGGACTCGGGCCTGTTCGACTCGACCGACCCAGAACTGGCCGAACAGCAGCGCCGCCAGGAGCTGTTCGAGTGCGTCGACTACTTCATGAACCTGTGGAACGAGCGTGTGAACGCCCCGCCGCAGCCCGACCTGATCTCGATGCTGGCCCATGGTGAAGCCACGCGGAACATGGACCGCATGGAGTACCTCGGGAATCTCATTCTGCTGATCGTGGGCGGCAACGACACGACCCGGAATTCGATCACGGGCTCGGTGCTGGCGCTCCACCAGAACCCCGACCAGAACAGGCTCCTGCGCGAGAACCACGCCCTGATCCCGAACATGGTCTCCGAGACCATCCGCTGGCAGACGCCGCTGGCCTACATGCGCCGCACCGCGCTGAAGGACGTCGAGCTGGGCGGCAAGACGATCAAGGCCGGCGACAAGGTCGCCATGTGGTACGTCTCAGGCAACCGCGACGAAGAGGTCATCGACCGCCCGAACGACTACTGGATCGAACGGCCGCGGGTGCGCCAGCACCTGTCGTTCGGTTTCGGCATCCACCGCTGCGTGGGCAACCGCCTGGCCGAGCTGCAGCTGAAGATCATCTGGGAAGAGATCCTGGCGCGCTTCCCGCGCCTTGAGGTCACGGGCCCGCCGCGCCGCGTCTACTCGTCCTTCGTGAAGGGCTACGAACACCTGCCGGTGGTGATCCCCACCCGCAACTGATCACGACCTGCGAGCATCTGGTCGCTTTCCCTGAGCCTCCGCGCAAGCGGGGGCTCTCTCTTTTTGGCCAGGGTGTGGAGAGTATCGTCGCGATCGATTGACGGGCCTCCACGCGTGGTCTTCCATCCGCCCGCTCAAGCGGGGGCTGGGCCCAATGGAGACTAACCATGACCAAGGCTGCCGCCTGTCTCGTCGCACTCGCCATCGCGGGGCTCGCCGCGCCCGCCTCCGCGGCTGAAACCAAGCTCTCGGCCCATCTGGGCGGCGCCGGCTCGGCCGACACGGACGGCGCCGGTCACGCGAACTTCCGCATCGACGCCGCGACAAACCAGGTCTGCTACGACCTGATGGTCGAAAAGATCGCCGAGGCCACCATGGCCCATATCCACAAAGCCCCGGCCGGGGCGAACGGCCCGGTCGCCGTGCCGCTCAACAAGCCCGGCGCCGACGGCAAGGCCTCGGGCTGCGCCACGGTGGGCGCGCCGGTGGTGGCCGACATCCTGGCCAATCCCGGCGGCTACTACGTCAACGTGCACAACGGCGAGCATCCGGGCGGCGCGATCCGCGGACAGCTCTCGAAGTAGCGACCGTCAGGTCTTGGGCGTCGCCTTCGCCGGCGGCGCCTTGGCGGCGGGAGCCTTTACGGCGGGAGCCTTGGCCGCAGGGGTCTTCGTCGCGGGCGCCTTGGTGGGCGGAGTCTTGGCCGGCGACTGGGCGCTGGGCGGCACATAGGGCGTCGGCGGCGGATCCCATGAGCCCATCAGGCTGATCACCACCTTGGCCACGGATTCCGCCGACACCACCGAACCCCCGCCGCCGCCTTCGCAGATCACCCGGTGGGCGGCATAGGTGTCGGAGGCCTCGTCGGCCGGGCCCCATTCGGGGTTCGGGTTGACCTTGCTCACCAGGAGCGCGCCCGACCGGGAGAAGGCCGAGAACTCGCGCCAGCGGGTGCGGGTGGCCTCGCAGTCGTACTCGGTGAGGGTGCGCACATAGCCCGGCGTGGGCGGGTTCCCGGTGAGGATGTTGCGCTGGACACGGACCACCCAGGCGCGGCGCTGGGCTCCCCCGGGCCCGATCCGCTCGATGCCTTCAGGATCCATCACCGTCCAGGCGTCGGCGCCCGACTGAATAATGTAGAAGCTGCGCGCCTGCGCGGCGCCGGCGGCCAGGGCCAGGGCGAGGCCGGCAGCGAGGACGCGGGAAAGGGTGCGGCGGGATGTCACGATCGCCACCTTAGACTGCGGTCGTTAACGGCGCCTACCACCCTCTGGTCACGTGCCGTTCAGGCGAGCGCAGCACGGCGACGGCGCAGGAACGCGCCGGCGGCCCCGAAGCCAAGAATCATCATCGCCCAGGTCGCGGGCTCGGGCACGGCCCCCACCGCGCCGTTGCTGGGCGGCGGGTCCATCGACGGCGGCTCCGGCTCGTTCGTCGGCGTGATCACCGGCGGCGGAATGACCGGAGCCGGGCCGGTAGCGTAAAGGCGCGCCGCCGAGGCCGAGCCGTAGGACAGCATGAAGCTGGCCAGATTCACACCCGCGTCGAAGCGGTAGAAGCCGGTCACGCCGCCGGGGGTCTGCGGGCTGGGGCTGTTCGTCCCGGCGCCGAAGTGGATACCGACCCAGGTGACGCCATTCAGGGCCGTCTGGAAATCGACCAGCGAGCTCGACAGGTTCATCTGCGGTTCGACCAGCGAGCCGTCCCAGTTGCTGAGGCCGATGGCGTTAAGCGCCGCCAGCTGGGCCGAGACGTCGGGGCTGCTGTTGTTGAGCAGGTTGCCCTGGAAGAAGCCGCTGCAGGCCGCCGCTCCGGGCGACAGATCGCTCAGCGCGCAGACGGGCAGCACCACCGGCGCCGCCTGACCGCCGGTGGCGCCGCTGCCATTCGAATTGCCGTTGCCGTTGCCCTTCGAACTGGAAGACGACTTGTCGTTCTTCGCCCAGGCAGGCTCTGGCGCGACCGCCACAATCGCGACGACGCCGATCGCAGCAGCGAGCGTCGCCGCCATGCCGGACGGGAGGCTGGCGGCTTTCGCCGTGGCGGCCAGGGGCTTCAACATCACCTACTCCGGTCTCTCTTGCGCTCGAAGCCTAGGCCCCAAGATGTTGCATCGCGGTATACGGACGCGACGCGGCCTTGGCCGTGCGACACGATCGCCTGAGGTACCCGTTCCGGGGAAATTATGATTACTGCTCAATAACTTGTAGGTTGCGCGCACCGACCAGGGCGCGTCCGGCTCCGCCTCAAGTCACGGCTTCGCGCACCTGGTATTCCGGCCGCCGCCAGGCGGCCGTGGCCATGATCTCGGCCAGGATGTCGACAGCGTCCCAGACGTCGAGGTAGCGCAGGTAAAGCGGCGCGAAGCCGAAGCGCACGATGTCGGGGGCGCGGAAATCGCCGATGACGCCGCGGTCGATGAGGGCGCGCATGATCGCGTAGCCCTCGGGGTGAGTCAGTGAGACCTGGCTCCCGCGGTCCTCCGCCGCGCGCGGGCTGGCGACGCCGAACATCTCCGGACAGCGCTGCTCCGCCAGCCGGATGAAGAGGTCGGTGAGCGCCATCGACTTCTTTCGCACCGCGCCGATGTCGGCGGCGCAGGCGATGTCGAGGCCAAGCTCGGCCAGCGACAGGCTGACGATCGGCTGGGTGCCCGTGAGGAACTGACGGATGTCGCCGGCCGGCGCATAGGTGGGCCGGAAGGCGAACGGCTCGGCGTGGCCCCACCAGCCGGTGAGCGGCTGGATCGCCTGGCCATGGTGGCGGCGGGCGGCGAACAGAAAGGCCGGCGAGCCCGGACCGCCGTTCAGGTACTTGTAGGTGCAGCCGACCGCGAAGTCGGCGCCCGCGCCGTTAAGGTCCACCGGCATGGCGCCGGCGCTGTGGCAAAGGTCCCAGATGGCCAGCGCGCCGGCCTCGTGGGCGCGGGCGGTGAGCCCAGGCATGTCGTGGATGTGGCCGGTCTTGTAGTGGACGTGTGTCACGGCGATCGCGGCCGTGCGCGTATCGATAGCGCCTGCGATCTCGTCCTTTTCCAGCAGCTTCACCTGCAGCCGGCCGCCGCTGAGCGCGGCCAGGCCCTGGGCCATGTAATTGTTGGTGGGAAAGTTGCTGCCTTCCAGGATGATCGTGTCGCGGTCGGGGCGCATGGCCACCGCCGCCGCCATCGCCTTGAAGAGGTTGATTCCGGTGGCGTCTGTCACCACCACCTCGCCTGTCCCCGCCCCGATCAGCGGCGCCAGCCTGTCGCCCAGCCGTGTCGGCAGCTCGAACCAGCCGGCCGTGTTCCAGCTCTTGATCAGGTCCACGCCCCACTCGACGCCCACGACATGCGCAGCACGGTCCAGGGCGGCCACAGGGCGCGGACCCAGCGAGTTGCCGTCGAGGTAGATGCAGCCGTCGGGGATCGCGAAGCGGTCACGGAAGCCGGCCAGGGGGTCGGCAGCGTCCAGCGCGAGGATGGCGGCGCGGTCGAAGGTCATCGGGGCGTCCTGCGGATGTGCAGAGGGTAGAACGACAAGGCGGCGGCCGCCGCAAGGCCTGTCGCGCATCGGAGGCGCCGGGACGGGAAAGTCCGCCCGAGCCGCTCAGAGGCGCTCGGGCGGCAAGGAACGGCGGCGGGGAGGATGGCGCGCGCCGGTATCTCGATCAGCTCGGCCTGAGCCTCAGGCGGACGCCAGCGGCAGGTTCAGAGCCGCGGCCACGGCGGGATGGACGACCTTGCCGCCCGCCACGTTCAGGCCGGCGGCGAAGCCGGGGTCGTCGGCGAACGCCCGCTCGACACCCTTGTCGGCCAGCGCCAGGACATAGGGCGTGGTCGCCGCGCCCAGGGCGTAGGTCGAGGTCAGGGGGGCGGCGCCCGGCATGTTCGCGACGCAATAGTGGACCACGCCGTCGACCTCGTACGTCGGCTCGGCATGCGTGGTCGGCCGGGAGGTCTCGAAGCAGCCGCCCTGGTCGATGGACACGTCCACCAGCACCGAGCCCTTGCGCATGATCTTGAGGTCTTCGCGGCGGATCAGCTTGGGGGCCGCCGCGCCAGTGACGAGCACGCAGCCGATCACCAGGTCAACGGTCGGGAGCATCTCGAGCAACGCGCCGCGCGACGACAGCATGGTGCGGGCGCGACCCTCAAAGTGGGCGTCCAGCTGGGCCAGGCGGCTGGGCGAAATGTCCATGATGGTGACGTCGGCGCGCATGCCGACGGCGATCTCGGCGGCGTTGAAGCCCGAGACGCCGCCGCCGAGCACCAGCACCTTGGCCGGCGCCACGCCGGGGACTCCGCCCATCAGAAGGCCGCGGCCGCCGGCCGGGGCCAGGAGGTAGGCCGCGCCGACCTGGGCGGCCATCCGGCCCGCCACCTGGCTCATCGGCGTCAGCAGCGGCAGCCCGCCCTTGCCGTCGAGGATGGTCTCATAGGCGATGCAGGTGGCGCCCGACGCCATCAGGCCCTGGGTCTGGGCCAGGTCGGGCGCGAGATGCAGGTAGGTGAACAGGACGTGGTGCGGCTTCAGAAGAGCGATCTCGGAGGCCTGGGGCTCCTTCACCTTCACGATCATCTCGGCGGCCGCGAACACCGCCGGCGCGTCGGGGAGGATGGTCGCGCCCGCCGTGGCGTAGTCCGCGTCCGACAGGCCGACGCCGGCGCCGGCGCCCGACTGGACGAAGAGCTCGTGGCCGTGGGCGACGAGGGTGGCGACGACGGATGGCGTCAGACCGACCCGGCGCTCCAGCTTCTTGATCTCGGTGACCGTTCCGATCCGCATGCGCTGTCTCCGCTGGTGTCGCGGGCGGAGTGTAATCGCAAAGCCGGGAACGATCCTTGATTTGTCACCGCCCGGGCGGCATGCGAATGCAAGATTTCTCCGACATCAAAACGCAAATTGGAGAAATCTTCAGTGATCATCGATAATCAAGACAAGGTCCTGCTGCGCCATCTCCAGGAGCATGGCCGGGCCACGAACGCCGAACTGGCCCAGGCGGCGAACCTCTCCGAGAGCGCCTGCTTCCGCCGCGTGCGCGCCCTGGAGGCGGGCGGCGTGATCACCGGCTATGCCGCCACGGTGGACCCCGCCGCCGTCGGACTGGGCCTCACCGTCTATGTCTCGATCACCCTGGCCAGCCAGGCGCAGGACGTGCTCAGCGCCTTCGAGGCGGCGGTGAACGAGGCGCCCGAGATCATGGAATGCCACCTGATGACCGGACAGGCGGACTATATCGTCCGCGTGGTGGCCTCGGACGTCGCCGACCTCGAGCGGGTGCACGCCCACGTGCTGACCCGCCTGCCCGGCGTGGCCCGGCTGAACTCGTCGATCGCCCTGCGCAGCATCGTGCGCCGCGGCGCGCTGCCCATCCGATAGCGCAGGGCGAGCGCCGGCGTGAGCTAGGCTCTCCGCACCACCGGCAGGATCACGTGGCTCGGATGCGTGGCGTCGAGGTGCACGACGTTGCGGGCGGGCCGCATCCTGCGCCAGCGCCCCTCGGGCTCGCCGGTGTTCGGGTTGAGGTCGAAGTGCGGAAAGTTGGCCGAGGCGATGTCCAGCCGGATGCGATGCCCGGCCTTGAACAGGTTCGACGTCGGGAAGGCCTCGACGCGGATCCTGTAGATGCGCCCCGGCGTCATCAGGGACGGCGTCTCCCAGGAGTCGCGATAGCGACAACGCAGGATGCCGTCGGTCAGGTTCATGGCGAACCCCTGCGGATAGTCCGGGTTCGGCGGGTAGACGTCGACCAGCTTGATCGTGAAGTCGGTGTCGGGCGCGTCGGACGAAATCCAGAGCTCGGCCGTGATCGGGCCGGTCACCTCGACATCCTGGGCTAGCGGCGGCGTCTGGAAGACCAGCACGTCGGGCCGGTCGGCGAGCGCACGGCCGGGCTTCTCCGAGGCAAAGAACCGATCGTCCTCGCGCTGGTCGAAGGCGCCGCCGACCATGATCGGCTGGCCGGAGGTGATGGTGCCGCCCACGGACGGGGTCGGATGGGCAGGGTCGTAGGTGAAGCGGCGGTCGGCCTTGGCGGCGCCGGACCGCTCAGGGCGCAGGCCGCCATCGGCATGAAGGTAGTACGGCGTCTCTCGGGCGTCCGGCAGGGGCCAGTCAGGCTCGGCCCGCCAGCGGCCCCCGTGGTCCATGCGCCCCTCGGCATTGCGGCGGCCGGAGCCTCCGCCCATCACGAAGATCCGCACCCGCGGCTCGTCGTCGACGCCGTTCGCCTCGCCTTTGAGGTGGCGATCAAACCAGCGCTTGCGGAGCGTGGTGAGGTCGGGGGCCAGGTTGCCGGCCAGGACCGCCTGCGGGCCGAAATCGACGTCGCCGGAGAAGCTCTGGTGGTTGTTGCCGTGGGTCCAGGGCCCGAGGATGAGCCGCACCGGGGCCGTCGTTCGGCGGCTGAGCGCCATGTAGTTCTGTGTCGCCGTCCGCGGATAGGGGTCGTACCACGACGACATCCAAGTCATCGGCGCTTTCGGAAACGCGTCGTAGTAGCCCTCGGCATAGATGCCCAGCTGCTTCCAGAAGCCGTCGAAGTCGCCCGCCTCCCATTGGTCGAAGACATAGTCCTCGTATTCCGGGACGAGGCTAAGCGGCGAGTTCCCGCGGGTCCAAGGCCAGCGCTTGAACCAGGCCTTGATGTCGACCGCCTGCAGGGCGGCGGTCTTCGCCGGATCGTCGCGAACCTCGGGCGACTCGAACGCGGCCCGGTAGGCCCAGGTCACCTGCTTCAGTTCGAACGCCCCGCCCTGGCGAATACCGCCCTGGTAAGCGTTGGCGAAACCGCCGCTGTCGAGGAACAGCGCCGCCAGGGGCGCACCGGCGCCCGCCATCGCGCCGACTGTGTGCGCCCCGTACGAGAGACCCTGGGCTCCGATGCGGCCGTTGCACCAGGGTTGCGCCAGAATCCAGGCGCAGCAGTCGGACCCGTCCTGACCGTCGCTCAAATACTTGACGTAATCGCCCTGCGAACCGCCGCGACCGCGGCAGTCCTGGAACACGACGACATAGCCATGGCTGGCCAGCATCCGCGCGATCGCGACACTGGCGTGGCGCAGGCCGTCCTGCGATTTGCCGTAGGGCGTCCGCTCGAGGATCACCGGGAACGGGCCCGGCAGCGGCGTGTCGCCATCGGCCGGACGGTAGATGTCGGTCGCGAGTTTCACGCCGTCGCGCATGGCGACCATGACGTTCCGATCCACAGCCACCCGATGCCGGCCGTCCGCCGGGAACGCAAGCGCGGGCGCCGGCACGGCCAACGCCGCCGCCAGCCGCAGGAACTGGACGCCCAACTCACGCCGGTCGATCGGGCGCGCCAGGCTGCGCGGCGTCATGCGGGTGCTCCTGTCTGATCGCCGGCCGAACGTAGCCGTAACGACGGCGGACGTCGTAGGTGTAGTTCTCGAACCCGATGAGATTCTTCATCGTCGAGGCGAGCGGCATGAGGTCGGACGCGTCGTCGATCCCGATCGCCGCACCGGAGCTGATCCATGACCCTGGACCGCCGCACGCTGCTCGCTCTGTCCGTGGCGGCCGCCGCCAGCCCTGCCGCCGCCGCCACCGGTAGCGATCCGCTCCGGAACGTCGTCGTCGTGAACGCCCTGGGCGGCCTCAACGACCCGAATTTCCCGGAGCCTCCGCGGCCGGTGCTCACCCCCCGCATCCTGGCCGACGCGCGGGCCTCGGGCACGACCGCCGTCAACGTCACCATCGGCTACGTCGCCGGGCCCGCCGAACCCTTCCAGGCCTCGGTGGCCGAGGTGGCGCAATGGCAGCGCCTGATCCGCGAGCACGCCGCCGACCTTAAACTCATCCTGTCCGTCGGCGACATCGCCGCGGCCAAGCGGGAGAAGAAGATCGGGGTGATCCTGGGCTTCCAGAACGCCGCCCAGATGGGCGACGACCCCGGTCGGGCAGACGTCTTTGCCGACCTGGGCGTGCGCATCATCCAGCTCACCTACAACCTCCGAAACCAGCTTGGTGACGGCTCGATCGTCCCCGAAGGCCGTGGCCTCAGCGACTTCGGCCGCCAGGTGGTCGAACGCCTGAACGCCAACCGCATCATGGTCGATCTCAGCCATTCGGGGACCCAGATCTGCCTGGACGCGGCGCGCTATTCCAAGGCGCCGATCTCGATCAATCACACCGGCTGCCGCGCGCTCACAGACCTGCCGCGCAACAAGACCGACGAGGAACTGCGCCTGGTGGCCGACAAGGGCGGCTTCGTGGGCATCTACTTCATGCCGTTCCTGAACCTCTCGGGCCACGCCCGGGCCGTCGACGTCGTGGCCCACCTGGAACACGCCATCAACGTCTGCGGCGAGGATCACGTCGGCATCGGCACGGATGGCGGCACGACGCCCATCGACGACCTGGAACTCTACAAGGCCGCGCTCCGCAGGGAGCACGAGGACCGCAAGGCCAAGGGCATCGCCGCGCCGGGAGAGCGGGCCGACACCCACCCCTTCGTCGACGACCTGCGCGGCCCGGACCAGTTCCGCAAACTGTGGCGTCTGCTCGCGGAACGCGGCCACAAGCCGGCCCGCATCGAGAAGATCCTGGGCCGGAACTTCCTCCGCTACGCCGCCGATATCTGGGGCGCGTGACCGGGCGCGCCGGCCGACGGGCCTACTTGGCGACGAGGTCCCGGTTCAGCCACCTGGCGGTCAGCAGGAAGAACCCGCCACCCACCGCGTAGAGGCCCGAGGTGATCAGCAGGGACCGCTGAAGGCTCTGGGGATGGGCGCTCGCGCAGACCGCCTCGAGCGTGGCGGACAAGTTGGCCCGGGCCGCGCCCTCGCAGGCGCTGCGCGCGAGGCCCGGCGCATCCATCGCCGCCACCTGCATGGAGAAGAGCACGTCGCTCAGCCAGCCGATGGCCAGGGGCCCGAAGCCATAGCCTAGCATGTTGATCACGAACATCAGGACCGCGGTCGACAGCGCGCGGGTCTGCGCCGACACCACGCCCTGCCCGATCGTGTACTGCGCGGCGAGATAGCCGTACTTGGCCCCACCCCCGACGACGAGCCCGAACAGGCAAAGCCAGAGGTTCTGGGTGGTGAAAGCCAGGACGTAGAAGGGCACTGACAGCGTCATGCCCACGGCTGGAAGCCAGGCGATGGCGGTCGGGCTGCGCGATCCCAGCTTCTCGGCCAGCCATCCCGTGCCCAGGGTTCCCAGAGATGAGGCGATCGCCACGGGCACGTTGATCATCAGCGCGGCCTCGCCGGCCGTGAGGCCGAAGCTGCGGTTGATGAACAGAGACTGGAACGACGAGATGCCATAGCCGCAGAAGGCCGCGATGGTCGCCGCCGTGGTCATGGACCAGAACGAGCGCTTGGAGGCGATTTCCCGAAGGCCGTCGGCGAACCGCACCGTCTCGCGACGCGGAGTTCCCGGCGGATCGGTATAGCCGCGCGGCGGCTCCCGAACGGTCAGCTTGAAGACGACCGCCACCAACAGCCCGGGCACGCCCAGGATGAAGAACGCCCACCGCCAGCCTAGGGCATCGGTGATCGGGCCGCCGATCACGTTGGCCAGCATAGTGCCCAGCGTTACGCCCATGGCGTAGTAGCCCAGCGCGGTGGAGCGCGCGCGCGGCGGATAGTAGTCGGCGATCAGCGAGTTGGCCTGGGGCGTGCAGCCCGCCTCGCCAATCCCCACGCCGACCCGGCAGGCCAGCAGCACCCAGAAGGCGCCGATGGTCAGCGAGCCGATGGTGATCTCCGCGGCCAGCCCGCACAGGGCGGTCATCATCGACCACAGGGCCACGCAGACGGTCATGATCCAGACCCGGTGACGCGTCTCTGCGAACTGCGCGAGGGGCACGCCCACGATCGTATAGAGCAGCGCGAATCCGAAGCCCGTCAGGAGGCCGAACGCGGTGTCGGAGATCCCGAGTTCGGGCTTCATCTGCGGCGCCACGACCGAAAGCAGCGCCCGGTCCATGAAGTTCAGGATGAAGATGAACAGCAGCGCCGTGAGCACATAGGTCCGGTACGGCCGCGAGCCGAAGCCGTGGATGTGTCCCTGCCCGGCGTCGGATGCGGCGGCGGTCATCGTCTCAGTCCTGCGCCGGCGCGATCTTGTCGCGCAGCCGCGCCATGCCGCCGATCCAGCGGTCGTAGTCGCCGGTCTTGCGCTGCATGTAGGTCAGCACCTGGGGATGCGGCAGGATCAGGAAGGTCTCCTGCTCCAGCCCCGCGACCACGCATCCCGCCACGTCCGCCGGCGACATCACGCCGTCAACGGCCTGGGATCCGCGCGCGCCGCGGATCATCGGCGTATCCACCGCCTGGGGGCACAGGATCGAGACGCCGATGCCCTGGTTGCGATGGGTGATGGCCAGCGCTTCGGCGAAACCGACGGCCGCGTGCTTGGTGGTGGCGTAGACCGGGCTGCCGGGCTGGCTCAAGAGGCCCGCCGCGGAGACCGTGTGCAGGAAGTGGCCGCCGCCCCGCGCGATCATCCCCGGGAGGGCTGCGCGCGCCGCGTAGACGTGGGCCATCACGTTGACGTTCCAGCCCAGCGTCCAGGTGTCGTTGGACGCGGAGGTGGCGTTGTTGAAGTCGGGGTCGCGGACCGACACGCCGGCGTTCGAGCACATCAGGTCGATGCGGCCGAAGCGGTCCTCGGCCAGGGCCACCATCCGCTGAACATCGGCCTCCACGGCGACATCGGCCCGGATCGCCAGGCCGCCGACCGCCGCCGCGACCGCCTCGGCCGCCGCGCCGTCGAGATCCGCCACCAGGATGTCCGACGCGCCTTCCGCGCGGAACCGTTCGGCCATCGCCTTGCCGATTCCACTGCCGCCGCCCGTGATCACGACGGCCTTGCCCTGCAAGCGCATTCGCCTCCCCCCATTCGAACCTGCGCCGTTGGCTCGGCGTCTGCTGAATCCGCCCCGAACCTGAGGTCTGGCGGCGGCCCCGTCAACGACGTTTGATACCACATCGGAACATTTGAGTTGAACGCCGCCGCGGCGAGGCCTAGCGTCCGGAAAGGCCGCGTTAGAGACGGCGGGACGGGGAGAGGCATGTCCGAGGCCAACGGCGACGCACGCAAGGACGCGACGTCTGCGACCCGCGCCGCGCAGGCGGCCGTGGCGGCGAGTCTGCCGGCCGACGACGGTCAAGACTTCGCGCTCGCGCGCCGGGGATTTCTGGGCTCGATCCCGGACGCGGACGTGCCGGGCGCCTGGAGCCAGCGCCCCTTCGCGTTCCTGGAGGGCGAACGGCCCGACACGATCAACCCCAGCCTCTGGCGTCAGGCGCGGCTGAACGCCCTGCACGGGCTCTTCGAAGTGACCCCCGGCGTCTACCAGGTGCGCGGCTTCGACATCTCGAACATCACGTTCATCCAGGGGCGAGAGGGCTGGATCGTCATCGACCCGCTCACCTCGGCGCAACCGGCGGCGGCGGCCCTGGAGCTGGTGCGGCGGCTGAAGGGCGATCGACCGGTGACGGCGGTGATCTATACCCACAGCCACGTCGACCACTACGGCGGGATCATGGGCGTGCTGTCGCCCGACGACATCGCCCGCGGCGTGCCCATCGTCGCGCCCGAGGGCTTCCTGCAGGCGGCCGTCGCCGAGAACGTCCTGGCCGGCAACGTCATGAGCCGCCGCGCCACCTATATGTACGGCGGGCTGCTGCCGAAGGACCCCCGCGGGCACGTGGACTCGGGGCTGGGCAAGGGCACATCCACCGGCAAGGTCGCGCTCGTGGCGCCCAATGTCTCGGTGACCCACACCGGCCAGACCCTGACACTGGACGGCGTGGACGTGGTCTTCCAGGTGACGCCCGACACCGAAGCGCCGGCCGAGATGAACTTCCACTTCCCGCAGTTCGGCGCGCTGTGCATGGCCGAGAACTGCACCTGCCACCTGCACAACCTGTACACGCCGCGCGGCGCCCAGGTGCGCGACGCGAAGGCCTGGGCCTTCTACATCGACGAGGCGCTGGAGATGTTCGCCGGCCAGGCGTCGGTGATGTTCGCCAGCCACCACTGGCCCCGCTGGGGCGAGGACCCTATCCGCGCGTTCCTGGCCAAGCAGCGCGACCTCTACAAGTACATCCACGACCAGACGCTGCGGATGGCGAACCACGGCATGAACGGGCCCGAGATCGCCGAGGTCCTGAAGCTGCCGCCGACGCTCGAGGCCGAGTGGCACACCCGCAGCTACTACGGAACGCTCAGCCACAACGCCAAGGCCGTCTACCAGAAGTATCTGGGCTGGTTCGACGGCAACCCGGCCAACCTGAACAAGCACCCGCCCGAGGCGGCCGGTCGTCGCTATGTGGAGGCCATGGGCGGCCCGGACCGCATCCTGGCCGAGGGCCGGCGGGCGTTCGACGCCGGGGACTATCGCTGGACCGCCGAGATCGTGGGGCATCTGGTCTTCGCCGATCCGACGCAGGCGGAGGCTCGCGCGCTGCAGGCCGACGCTCTGGAGCAGATGGGCTACCAGGCTGAATCCGGACCCTGGCGCGACTTCTACCTCACCGGCGCCCAGGAGCTGCGCAAGCCGCGGCCGAGGTCGGACACCCCGCGCCAGGCGTCCGCCGGCCAGCTGCGCACCCTGCCCGCCGACAACCTGCTGGACGCGCTTTCGGTGCGGCTGAACGGGCTGTCGGCCGGCGACCAGACGATCGGGTTCACGGTCGCCTTCACGGACACGGGCGAACGGTTCGCCGTGCGTGTGGAGAACGCGGTGCTGCACCATCGGCCGGGCGAGGCGGGGCCGGTTGTCGAGCTGGCGCGCGGCGACCTTGTCGACCTGGTCACCGGTGCGAAGACCCTGGAGGAGGCGGACGTCCGTGGCGCGGGCGCGTCCCAGCTCGGCCGGCTCGTCGCCCTTCTCGACCGCTTCGACCTCTGGTTCGAAATTTCAGCGCCCTGACGGAGACCGCATGTCCAAGCCCCAGTTCGAGACCCTTCTCTACGATGTCGAGGACGGGATCGCGACGATCACGCTGAACCGTCCAGACCGCCTCAACGCCTTCACGCCGAAGATGATGCTGGACATGATCGCGGCGTTTGACGCGACCGACGCCGACGACGCGGTGAAGGCCGTCATCGTCACCGGCGCGGGCCGCGGATTCTGCGCCGGGGCGGACCTGGGCGCCGGCGGCGGCACCTTCGACCAGGGCGCGCGCGAGGCCGAGCGGCGCGCGGCGGGCGACACCGGGGACGTGACGCGCGATGGCGGCGGCCGCGTGTCCCTGCGCATCTTCGAAAGCCTGAAGCCGGTGATCGCCGCCGTGAACGGCGCGGCCGTCGGCGTGGGCGTCACGATGCAGCTGCCCATGGATATCCGGCTCGCGTCCACCGACGCCAAGTTCGGCTTCGTGTTCGCGCGCCGCGGGATCGCGCTGGAGGCCTGTTCGTCGTGGTTCCTGCCCCGGCTGGTCGGCCCGCCGACAGCGCTGGAGTGGTGCTACTCGGGCCGGGTGTTTTCCGCTCAGGAGGCGCATGCCAAGGGCCTCGTCCAGGCGCTGCACGCGCCCGAGGATCTGCTGCCGGCCGCCCGGGCGCTCGCCACCGAGTTCGTGGCCAACGCCTCGCCGATGTCGATGGCCGTCACACGTCAGCTGATCTGGCGCGGAATGGTGGCCGACCATCCGATGGAGGCGCATCGGGCCGACAGCCGCTCCATGCGCCAGCGCGGCGCGTCGGATGACGCCCGCGAAGGGATCGCCGCGTTCCTGGAAAAACGCCCCGCCGACTTCCCGGATCGGGTTTCGAAGGGTCTGCCCGACCTCTGGCCGGAATGGCAGGCGCCCGAGTACCGCTGAGTTGGGCGCGCCGGCGGCCCATGCCCAGGGTCGACAGCGCCATGCCCTACGGCTTCTGGCCCCCGGCCCCTGAAGCCAAGTATCGCTGATCTGGGCAGGAGAGAGCGCCGATGAAGACTCGCAACAGGCCGGCCGTCGTCCGCTATGTGATCCCAGCCGCCGTGGTGGGCGTCCTTGTGGGGGGCGGCGCCATCGCCCAGGCGTTGCGCGGCGAGCCCGCGGCTTCCGCAGCCGACCATGCCAAACCGGCGGCAGCCACCGCGCCGACCGCGCGCCTGCCGGGCCACAACCCCGACCGCAACGCCTACTTCGGCGACCTGCACGTCCATACGTCGATCTCGAACGACGCCTACATCTTCAACGTCCGCCGCACGCCGGACGACGCCTATCGGTTCGGCCGCGGCGAGACGATCGGACACGCGTCCGGCTACCTGGTGAGGCTGGCCGGCGGCCCGCTGGATTTCGTCGCTGTGACCGACCACGCCGAATACATGTCGGCGATCCGGGAAGCCGGGAACCCGGATAGCCCGCTCTCGAAGCTGGAGTTCAGCAAGGGCCTGATGAGCCCCAACCCCGACGACATCCAGAAGGCCTTCAACGCCTTCAACCGCGCGCGCCGCGACGGGACGTTGCCCAAGGAGTACGGCGATCCCTCGATCGTCTCGCGCGCCTGGCGCGAGGTTCAGGACGCTGCCGCGCGGAACAACCAGCCGGGCCGCTTCACGACCCTGGTGGGATATGAGTACACGGCCGCATCGACGGGGCGAAACCTGCACCGCAACGTCATCTTCCGGGGCTCCAACGTGCCGGCGATGCCCTATTCGGCCAGCGATTCCGCCGACCCCGAGAACCTGTGGCGCACGATGGACGGCTGGCGGGCCAAGGGCATCGAGGCGCTGGCCATCCCGCACAATTCGAACGGGTCGGACGGCATCATGTTCGACAGCGTGCGCCTGAACGGCCAGCCGATCGACAAGGCCTACGCCGAGATGCGGATGCGCAACGAACCGCTCGTCGAGATGACCCAGATCAAGGGCACGTCCGACACGCACCCGTCGCTGTCGCCCAACGACGAATGGGCCAACTTCGAGATCATGGAAAGCTACATCGGCTCCAGCACCAAGGTGACGAAGTTCGCCGGCGGCTACGTGCGTCGTGCGCTGCAGGACGGGATCATCCTGCGCGAGAAGCTGGGGGCGAACCCCTTCAAGTTCGGTTTCATCGGCTCGTCCGACACTCACAACGCCGCGCCCGGCAGCGTGGAGGAGCCCAACTACTTCTCCAAGACAGGGCGGCGCGACGGCCTGCCCGAGCTGCGGGGTTCGGCTCCGCCCGGAGGCGCGCGCGACTGGTCGGCCCTGACCGGAGAACAGTTGGCCAATCCGCCGGTCTTCCAGACCTGGGGCGCGTCGGGTCTGGCCGGTGTCTGGGCGGAGGAGAACAGCCGCGATGCGATCTACGCGGCGCTGCGGCGCAAGGAGACGTTTGCGACCTCGGGTCCGCGGATCAAGGTGCGGTTCTTCGCCAGCTACGACTTCCCGGCCGACCTGATGACCCGGCCGGACACGGTGCGCCAGGCCTATGCCCGGGGCGTGCCCATGGGCGGCGACCTGCTGGCCGCACGGGGGAAGGCCCCGCAGTTCCTGGTCTGGGCGGTGCGCGACCCGCGCGCCGGCTACCTCCAGCGGGCCCAGGTGGTGAAGGGCTGG
>NZ_SCTC01000055.1 GCF_004299445.1 Phenylobacterium sp.
AGGCGCCGCAAGGCGCCAAGCTCAAGCATCAGGCTCGGGGGGGCCGCTCCAGCCGCGACGGACGCGTCACCTGCGCCCACTGGTCATCCAGCACAGGCCAACCCGCTCGAACCACGGGAATATAGGCCGGCGCCACGAAATGGGCCGGGACTGCCAATTCCACCTTGCAGCTTCCCGCGCAGGCCGAACCGCCATCGGGCGCCTGCGGGGCCTCATCGGGACCCCAATCCACCAGTTGCGTGAAGGAGGCCTCGACACTGGCGTCGGCGGCGCCAAGCGGGGCGGCGGCTCCCCCGGCATGAGGGTGCATGGCCGCGAAGAGCAGGACGAGCGTCAGGGCGATGTGCAGCCAGACGTAGCCGCGGCTACGCACCGCGCCTTGCTGGACAGGCAATGGGAGGACCTTGGCGATCACGGCGCCCTTAGAGCTTGGGTCCGCCGCAAACGCAAGGGGCGAACAGCCACAGCGGCCCACCTATCGGATCTCCGCGGTCGCCTGAAGTTCCGGCCGCTTCAGCAGCGCCTGCGGACACCAGGCGCGTCCGAAAGCCTACAGGACCTCGATCTCCGCCTGCAGCGCGCCGGCCGCCTTGATGGCCTGAAGAATCGAGATCATGTCCCGCGGCGTGACGCCGAGCGCGTTCAGCCCGCTCACCAGGCTGCCCAGCGAGGCGCCGGTCGGCAGGCGCACGAGCCCCCTTCCCTTTTCTTCATCGATTTGAACGCTGGACTGCGGGGTCACCACGGTTTCGCCCTGGCCGAAGGGCGAAGGCTGGCTGACGGCCGGCGTCTCCCGCACCGAGATCGTGAGGTTGCCCTGGCTGATCGCCACCGTTGAAATCCGAACATCGGCGCCCATGACGATGACGCCCGCGACTTCGTCGATAACGACCCGGGCGGGCGTGTCGGTCTCGACCGGCAGGGCCTCCACGGCGGTGATGAACCCCGATGCGGTCGCCATCGCCGGCACCGCGAGTTGGATGATCGTCGGGCTCTGGGCCCGCGCTGCGTCAGGGAAGCGGCGATTGATGGCGTCGGCCACGCGCACCGCCGTGGTGAAGTCCGGGTTTCGCAGGTTGAGGCGTAGCTGCCGCATGGCGTTGAACTGAAAGCCGGTTTCGCGCTCGACAATGGCGCCGCTGGCGATCCGGCCGGAGGTGGGTACGCCCTTGGTCACAGAAGAGCCGGATGCGCCGCTCGCGGCGACGGCGCCCGTCTGCACCGACCCCTGCGCGACGGCGTAGGTCTGACCGTCCGCCCCCAGGAGGGGCGTGACCAAAAGCGTCCCCCCCATGAGGCTCTTCGCCGATCCCATGGCGGAGACCGTCGCATCCACCTGCGAACCGGCGGCTGCGAAAGGCGGCAGCTTCGCCGTCACCATGACAGCGGCGACATTCTTGGTGTTGAGGCGAGCATCACGCGTGTTGACGCCGAGCCGCTCCAGCATCGCCTCCAGGCTTTGCTGCGTGAAGGGGGCATTCCGCAGCGCGTCGCCCGTGCCGGCCAGCCCCACGACCAGCCCGTAGCCGATCAGCGAGTTCTCCCGCACCCCTTCGACCTGGACGATATCCTTGATGCGGGACGTGGCCGCGCTCGCGGGGGTCGTCATGAGCGCGGCGACGATCAGGCTCACGAAGGCCGCGAGACGCCCGCGCCTGCCAGATTTCCGCGCGACCTCGTGCAAGGGGCCCTCCTGCGCCGCGGCGGGGATCGATGCGTCCCCGACGCCGGCGCCCGGTCCATGCCGTTCCGGGTAGGACACGCTTATGGCAGTGCGGAGTGACCGAACCGTTAACCATATTTCCCTTGGAACGCCGCCAGTACGGCGGATCTGCGGGGGTCGGGCATGCCCGCCCTTGCGGCTTTGGGGCGTTCTTCGGCCAATCGGCGCCGATGCGAACGCGATGCCGCCAGCGCTTATGCCTCGCCGAAACTCGGTCCCACGTTGTTGAGTTGAGCGGCAAGCGCCACGACCAACTGAGCCGGAGAAAACGGCTTTGCCAAGATCGCGCTGCCTGGGACCCCTTCCGCTGCCCACTCATGGGCGCTGCCCCCGCTCATATAGACCACGGCGATGTGCAGATCCGTATGTCGCGCGGCGCGGCCGACGTCCCAGCCAGTCGTTTCACTTCCGAGGTTGATGTCGGTCACCACGCCCACGAGTTCGCCGGTCGGGCGCTGCAGGAGGTCGATCGCAGCATCGCCACTGTTCGCCGAGATGCACTCGAAGCCGGCGTCTTCGAGTGCGCCCTGCAGAAGGTCTCGCACCAGGAACTCATCTTCCACGAGCAGCACCTGGGGAAGATTATCGCTCATCGCCATCTGAGCTCTCCAAGAACCCCGAAGCCACGCATTTTCGGCTCCGCAGGATATTCTGGACGAACCGCCCGATGCGTCGGTCTACGGCCGCCGAGCCTTTTCATACGCCACGCCGGCGTCCCGGACGATGCATCCGGCGCGCGCCCGTGCGTCTCGCCTGCAGCTCGACAGTTCCAAGGCCTCGCCGATCCACTCGCGGCCCTACGGAGCCCAAAGGGCCCGCGTATAAGCGCGCTGCGTGTCGGCACGCGCCGAACCGGGCGATTTGAGCGGGTCACCGGTGTGGCGACACGACGACGAACTCTCCCCGCCACGGACGGTGGGCGCGGGCCTCCCTATATTCAAAGGCTGCGTAGAGACTGACCGCCAGCACGGCAAAGCCAACCACCAGGACCGCGAGCGTGCGCCAGGTCGCGTGCGGCCGGCTGTCCCAGCCGGCGCGTGGACCCTCCCGATGTGGACCCTCTCGCACGTCTATCCTTTCCTTCTGGCGCATCCGCCGCGGCCGCCCGCCCGTCAAAGATAAGGGCGCCGCGGACGGGCTTGGCGGCGCCCTCCAGTCTGCTCAGCGGCGCCGGTCGCCCGGGCGGTTCCCCGGCACACCCGCATCATCACGGGGGAGCATCGACCCGCGACCGACGCTGCCCAACAGCTGTTCGAGGACGGTCATCTCCCGGCCGCGCGTCGGCGTCTCCCGGCCGTTGAACGCGATCACCTTCCCATCCTTCAGCGACAGGGTATCGAGGGTCTTCAGCACCTCGGTGTCCTTGTCAAAGCCCAAGGCGACGATGTCGCGCTTGATGATCTGCGGCCGGCGAAAGGCGGCCCGCGCCTTGATCTGCGAGACGTAGAACCAGATGTTCGGGTCGAAGGTGGAGGTCACCGACGGCGAACCGAGCTTCGCGCGCACGGTCGACTTGGTGTCGGTTCCGACAGCAAGGTCGCTCGGATTGGTATCGATGGCTTGGTAGCCGGAATGGCTGGTGATGGTGGTGCAGGCGCTGATGGCAAAAGCCGCCGCAGCAAGGCTGGCGAGCGCCAAGCGTCGCTGGAATGTCGTGGCACGCAGAATGGAACGCATGAAAAATCCCCAGGGTTGTCTGACGAAGATCGACCGGCCGGGACAGGCCGGGGGCGCTCACGTCAGACTCGAGGGGGCCGTTCCAAGGCCAATGGCCGGCGCACGACCGCACCCGCGATCTCGGAGCCGGGCCATCTCGCCGCCGCAAAGCTTGCGGGTAGTGTGGCGCTGGGCTCCGCGGGGAGGCTCCATGCGTGCATCGCGCAGTGGCCCGCGCAGCCGAGGACAACGCCGGCTCGTCCAGAGGCCTCGCCCCTATCCTTCACCCCGCCGTCCGTCACGGCGACGACGGCGCTCCGCGTGGGTTCCGGGGCCCCATGGGCGACCGACGGAGCGACCGCTCCACCTAGGATCATCAGCCAGGCCATCACCACGGTGAAGGCGGTCGTGAACCGACGTCGCCGAGCGTGGCGTCTCTTCGGAGCGGACCGGCTGGGCCGGCGGGATGTCGCCGTCGGCGTCATGCCTCTTCTATAGGCTGGAACGGCTCGGCTGGAAACGTTCGCCTGTTCCGCGCGCGGCCGTTTGAAATGTCGAGGCTGACTCAATCTGGCACAGTTTCCTTAAGTGGCGTTTAGGGGCCGCCGGGAGCTTGGCGAATCACCGCTACCGATTTCGGGCCTAGCAAGGAGACAGCATGCGCTTCGCAGCCCTGCGCGTTGGATTGCTCTTGACCATGTGCCTTTCGGGCTGCGGCAAGTACGCCCCGCTTGACCGCCCGCCCCCGATGTCCGGCTCGGAGTCGGCGCGGGTCCCCGCCCAGCCTTCCGGCGCGGAGGTGAAGACGATCGATCCCCGCGACCTTGACAACCGCACCCAAACCCCTCGGACTTGAGGCGCTCCAGGTTGGGCAGCTCATGGCCGCAGGCGGGCGGCGCAACATCGCGATAGTCGTGCGCACCTATGGATCGGAGGAGCCCGTCGTCGCTCCTTCACGGGCGGTAAGGAGCTGAGGAGCAGCCGTGCGGACGATCGTGCCGTTGTTCATTCTCCTCGCAGGGTTCTGCCTTTCCGCGTGCGAAAAGCAGGTCGTCCGACGCACCCCTGAAGGCATGGCGGCCCACCGCCGGCAGCTTGCGCCTCCTGAGCACGACGGGGCGCTGGATGGCGCGACCCTGTCGGCGATCCCCGCGCGGGCCAAAGGCGTCGGTCACGTGACCGCCATCGATCGGGTGGCGCGGACGATCACCATCGATCACGACCCGTCTCCCGGCTCGGACTGGCCGGCGATGCGCCTGACGCTCCCCGTGGCGTCGCCTCACCTTCTCGAAGGCGTCGCGGCCGGGGCGCTCGTTGAGTTTCACATCGAGCGCCGCGCCGGCGTGGCCGAGATCGCCGTCCTGAAGCCCCTCTCCATGGCGAGACCGGCGCGGCGGCCTGAGCCTTCTGCGAAGTCCAGCCCGGCGCCATAGGCGCTGCCCCACGCAAGCCGCCCGTTCGATGCGGCAAGGCCGGTGAGATGCACGGCGTCCTTCCATTCGCATGCCGCATGCGGCGTCGGTTCCCGAAAGGACGGCCTCAGGCCGATCGGGGGCTGTCCTTGCGTGGCGCCGACCCCGGCCGCCGCACGTTCGGGAAGAAGGCGAGGACGGTCGATCCAAGCACCTTCGCCGCCCGGACGAGCATCGCGGCGCTCGCACGCGCGGTCCCGTCCTCATAGGCCCACAGCTGTCGCACGCTTACGCCGAGCGCTTCCGCCAGCTCTGGGCGGCTCAGGTCCGCCTGCTGACGGCGCTCGCGCAGCCGAGAGCCGACCTGCAAGGCGACACTGGCCCTGCGCCGGCCGGGAGGGCGGTCGGGACCCATCGGCTCATTCACGTCGGCGCCCCGTGGCCATCCCTTCGGTCTGACGTCTGGCCGGATCCGGCAGGTCCACGGGGGTCGCGCCGTCCGGGGCCCCGATGCGATCCAGGCCCTGGGTAAGATGATCGATCGGCGCCCAAACGCCCGGCGCCGCGCGGCGCCGGAACGAGAGGGCAGGATCGTAGAGGGCCAGTTGCGGCGCCAGCGCACGCGCCTCCAGTTGTCCTTGCGCGTTCAGGAGCGCGGCGCTGGCGACGTAGGCGTCCCGGCGCGAGGTGACCAGGGCGAGCTCAGCGCTTCGCAACTCCTGCTCCGCATTGAGGACGTCCAGGGTGGTGCGCAGACCCAGTTCGAACTCCAGCCGCACGCCTTCCAGAGCGAACCGGGCGGCCTTGATCACCTCCTCATTGGCGGCGATCGACGCTCGTGCGGTCCGCAGCTGACTCCAGGCCTGCGCCACCGACTGGCGGACCTGCCGCTCCGTGGTCTCCAAACGAAGCCGATCGATGTTGTTGCGCTGCACGGCCTGTTCCACCTGCGACGAAAGCATCCCGCCGGAATAGAGCGGAAGGGTCGTCACGACGGACGCCGACAGGTTGCGAGCGAGACGATCTGCAACGAAGGGATCGATCTGGCCGGAGTAGCCATAGCCCGTCCTAAGGCTCACGGTCGGCCGGCGTTGCGCCTTGGCGAACGCGATCCGGGCGCGGCTCCCCCGCTCGGTGAGTTCGGCGCTCCCGATCCGCGGACTCTCCTGGTCCGCCGTTTCGTAAGCCTGAGCTATGGTCGCGGGGAGCAGTGGGTCGAGGTCCGGCCGCGGCGCAAGTTCCCCAGGCGCATCGCCCACGACCGCGGCATAGGCGGCGGCGCTGACTTCCAGCTGTCCCTCGGCGGCGGCGAGTTGGGCTCTCGACGTCCCGAGTCTCGCCTTGGCCTGCGCGACATCCGTGCCGGTGAGTTCGCCGACATCAAAGCGCGCCTGGGTTTCCTCGAGACGACGTGCGAGGGTCTGAACGTCTTGCTTGCGGATCTCCACGATCCGCTGATCGCGCCTGACGTCCACATAGGCCTGGACGACGCCGAGCACGAGATTGCCCTCCGTCTCCCGAAGCGCTTCACGCGCGGCAAGGATTTCGGCCTCGGCCGCGGTGATGGACGCCGTCGTGCGTCCACCGGTGTAGATCGGCTGACTGACGGAAAGGGAGGCATTGCCGAGGTTCCGTTCGGTCACGCCGGACCCCGTAACTGCAGTGTCAGGGATGCCATCCCCATTGGTGTCGACGAACGTCCCGCGCCCCGCATTGACGGACGTGCGACTATAGGAAGCCGTGGACGAAGCGTTGACCTGCGGGCGCAGGCCCGCGCGGGCCTGAACATAGGTCTCGTCGGCGAGCTTCACCTGTGCGCGCTGGGCCGCCAGCGTCGGGTTGCTCTCGTAGGCGCGGGCGATCGCCTCGGCGAGCGTTTCGCCTCTCGCCGCTGTGGCGCTCAGCACCGCCAAAGCGCAGGCGACAATCATGCGCCACCGTGCGGCGGCCCCATGCTTTGCGCGAGGACGCCTGATGGTGACGGCTTGGGTCGCGAACATGCCCCCAACTCCTTTCCAGTTCAGGGCGCAGGGTGCGCCGCGCGATTGATGTCGAGGTCTCACAGGAAGAGCGGTGCGATGTAGGCTGCGAGGAGCAGCGCCATCCCGATGAGGACAAGCCGCGTGAGAAGCCGGCCGCGCGCGCCTGCCCGCTCGAGCCTTCTAGGGCCACGCCGGCCCCAAGCTCTGCTCCTCAGCCACCGGCGGGGCACGGCCCGTCTCCCCGTTGGGCGCAGGCCCGCACCCGGTCTCCAGGTTCCAGGCGCCAAGGGGCCGTGACCGTATAGACCGTGCAGCGCTGACCGCGGCCTGAGATCGCCGAGACCCGCCCTGTCGCGACGTCCAGCACCCGGCCATCAGCGGAGAGGCGTTCCAGGCGCACCCGGTAGGGCGACATCGCAACGGACTTTCGACACAGGAAGCCCCGGAACCGCAGAGAATCGCCGTCACGCGTGACGCCAGGGGGCTCCAGCCGAAAGCCGGTGAGCGGGATCACTTCGGTGTCGACCTCCACTCGCTCGGGCGGCGCAGCGCTCGCGGTCCCTGCGGAGGCGACGAGCGCTAAGGCGAGCATTGAAACTAGACGCACAATGGTTCTCCATTCGTCATGCCTTAGATCTGCGCGGGAAGGCCGGCAGCACGGCCGAAGGGTCCAGGACGGCGCCGCGATGGTCGGCGAACTCCACATGGACATGGTTCGTCATGCCGGAGGCGTATCGACGGCCGAGGTCCTGGGCCCGCCCGATGATCTCCCCAGCGGTGACTTGCGCACCCGGCGCGCGTGACGGTCCGACGTAGAAGACCCGCGCCGAATACCGCGTCGTGGGGCTCGTGATCTCGACGAACTGCAGCTCCGGCTCGCCGGAGTAGGCCTGCCCCACGCGGGTGACGATGCCGGAAATCGGCGCGCGGATCGGGGCGCCGACCGGCGCCACCAGATCGAGCCCGTTGTGCCGCCGGCGCCCTCCGTCCCGGGATGCGCCGAAGGCGCCAGAGCCGTAGGCGTCCTCGCCGCGTTGACCAAGCGTCAGCGGCCAAGCCAGGTCGTAGCGACCGTCCTCGTCGAGGTCGACGCCAGCCGGCGTGTCACCCGCCGGCGCCGCCGAGGGTTGTGAAATCGCGACGGGGGCAGTCACCGCCCCAGCGCGGCCGCCCAGGGCCGAGCCACCGGCAAGCCCCAGGACTATCGCAGCGATCACCGCCACGCGTGAAAGCGCCCGTGTCGCCACGAGGTGCGCGGCCCGTCCGATGAGGGTTCCAGGAGACGTCACGCGTCACGATCCTTGTAGGCGAGCAGGCGCAGGGCGTTGGCCACCACGAGGACGGTGGAGCCCTCGTGGAAGAGCACCGCGACGCCGATCTTCAGACCGAACAGCGTCGCTGGGATCAGGAAGGCCACGACGCCCAGACTCACCCAGAGGTTCTGCTTGATGACCCGGCTGGTTCGGCGACTGAGGCCGACGGCGAAGGGCAGGTGATTGAGGTCGTCCGCCATCAGCGCCACATCTGCCGTCTCCAGCGCCACGTCGGATCCGGCTGCGCCCATGGCGATGCCCACGGTGGCGTTGGCCAGAGCCGGCGCGTCGTTGACGCCGTCGCCCACCATAGCCACGCGGCCCTCCTGGGCTTTGAGCTGCTGGACCACCTTGACCTTGTCCTCAGGCATCAGACCGCCCCTGGCCTCGTCGAGCCCGAGGCTCTGGGCGATCGCGTCAGCGACGGACTGGTTGTCTCCCGACAGCATGAGGATCCGTTCGATCCCAAGCGCCCGGAGGCGCTCGATGACCTGGCGCGCCGGTGGGCGGGGCGTGTCCATCAGCCCCAGGCTGCCGAGATAGCGATCCCCCTTGCGGACCATCACCACGGTGCGGCCATTGCGCTCGAGCCGTCGCGCGTCGCTCCAGACGGCTTCCGAGGGTCGCGGGCCTTCGCCCTCGTCGAACATGGCCGGCTTGCCGATCACAACCGGTGAGCCATCGACAAGCGCGCGGACGCCCTGGCCCGTCAGGCTCTGCACATCGGTCGCCTCGCCCCTCGGCCGATCACCGAGCCGTTGGGCGCCGTCGCGGGCGATGGCCGCGGCAAGCGGATGATCGCTGAGCGCCTCCACAGCCACCGCCACGGCGAGCAATTCCTGCTCGCTCACGCCATCGGCTGGATCGACATCGGTGAGGCGCGGCTTTCCCTCCGTCAACGTGCCTGTCTTGTCGAAGGCCAGCGCGGTCAGCGATCCGAGGTTCTCGAGCGGTCCGCCGCCCTTCACGAGCACGCCGCCGCGTGCGGCGCGCGCGACGCCGCTGAGCACCGCGCTGGGCACCGAGATCGCCAGTGCACAGGGGCTGGCTGCGACCAGCACCGCCATGGCCCGGTAGAAGCTGACGCTGAACGGCTCGTCGCGCACCAACCAGGCGAACATCAGCAGGCCGACGAGGCCGAGCACCGCGGGGACAAAGATGCGCTGGAAGCGGTCGGTGAACCTCTGGGTCGGCGAGCGCTGCGTCTCGGCCTCAGCCACCATCTTGACCACGCGGGCCAGGGTGGTCTCGGTCGCACGCCGGGCGACGCGGACCTCGAGCACGCCGGCTCCGTTGATGGTGCCGGCGAAGACCCGGTGCTCCGGGCCGGCCCTATTGAAGTCAAGCCTGACGTCCGCAGACGCCGCCTTGTCGACGGGCACGCTCTCGCCCGTGATCGGCGCCTGGTTGACGCTGCTTTGGCCGGCGATCACGACGCCGTCCGCCGGCAGGCGTTCATTCGGGCGAACGATGACCACATCCTCGACCTGGAGCGCTTCGACGGGGATCTCTTCGGTCTCAGTCCCGCGCCGCACCGTCGCCCGCTCTGGCGCGAGCTTGGCCAGGGCCTCGATCGCGCGCCGGGCGCGCCCCATGGCATAGTGCTCGAGCGCATGCCCTAGGCTGAACAGGAAGAGCAGCAAGGCGCCCTCGGCCCATGCGCCGAGGCTGGCTGCGCCGGCCGCCGCCACCAGCATGAGGGTATCGATCTCGAACCGCTTCTGGCGCAGGTTCTCAAGCGCCTCCCTTGTCGTGAAGAAGCCGCCGAAAACGTAGGCCGCCATGAATAACCCGAGCGGCGCGAGACCGGCGGCGCGTCGCTCGATGAGCCACCCCGCCGCCAAGAGGACGCCGGCGAGCAGGGCGAAGATCAGCTCGGTGCGCTCGCCGAAGATGCCCCCGTGGCCATGCGCGTGTTCAGGCTTGTCCCCACCTTGGCCATGAGCATGCCCATGCGCTTCGTCGTGCCGATCGTGGTCTTCGGCGCCCGTGTCGTTGCGGTGCGGCTGTCGGGGGGATTCGTCCAGCGGTCCAGTGTCGGCATTCATGGAAAGCGCCTCTGCATCAAACGACCCAAGTTCCACCCCGAGGGTGCGGACGGAATCCTGCAGCGCCCGCTCGCTGGTCTTCTCACGGTCGAACTCGACGAATGCGCGGCCGACCGGCCGTACATCCGCCCGGATCACGCCGGCCTGCACGCGGAGATGGTCGCGAATACGCCGGGCCGTGCGAGGATGGATCGCGCCCCCGATCCGGAACGCGAAGTGGCCGAACCGTTCCGCGATGACCGCGCCAGAGTCCTCGATGAAGGCGCGAAGTTGCCCAGCCGCCGCCCGTTCACCGTCGAAGCGGATCAACAGTTGGTCTCCGAGCCCCTCCTGGGCCTCGACACGCGCCTCCGTCACCGCTGGATGACCCCGGGCGACGGACGCCAGGACGCCGACGCAGCGTTCGCAAAGATCCGCCCCGCCTCCCAGAACCGACTCGAGTTGCAGCCGGAGCTCCTCCTGCGCCATGTCTATGCTCCTGTCGGGCTATGCGTGGGGCTCGGCGTGATGCCCGCCATAGCGGAGCACCTCGACCTTTTCGAAAGTGATCAAGCCGATGTCCTTGAGGTCATCCAGCTGGGGCAGGAAGGCGCGCAGCCGGGCCTCCTCATCGACGAACTCAATCACGACCGGCAGGTTGTCGTTGAGATCGAACGGCCGGTGCTCGTGCAGCCGGGCCGACTCGCCAAAGCCCTTGCGGCCCCGCAGCACGGTGGCGCCGGCGAGATGCGCGTCACGGGCTCTTCGGATGATGACGTCGATAAGCGAGCGGTCGCCCACCAGCGCGTTCTCGTCGGTATAGATGCGGAGCAGGACGGCTTGGCCAGGCGTTTGCATGTTGAGTTCTCCTGAAGAAAAAGGCGGTCAATGACGCGCGAAGATCCGCCTGCGGCCGCCTTCCAGCAGCAACAGGGTCATGAAGGCGTCTCGGCTACCGTCGGCTTGCTCCATGCCCGGTGAGCCGGCCGGCATACCGGGAACGGCGATGCCGATGGCTTCGAGCCGTTGTCGCAGCAGAGTTGTGACGTCCTCAGCGGGCACGTGGCCTTCCACGACGTAGCCGTGGACGACCGCTGTGTGGCAGGCGGCGAGGTCGGCCGGGACCTTGTAGCGGAGCCGGATGGCCGCGAGGTCTTCGACGATGACCGTCCGGGGTCGGTAGCCTGCCGCCTCCATGTGCGCGACCCACGCCTGACAGCATTGACAGCCGTCGGTGCGGAAGACGGTGAACGGGCTCTCGGCGATCGCCCGCGCGGGCGCGAGCCCGGCGATCGCAAGCGCCCCTACCGCGCTGCGGCGAGACAGATCTTTCATGGCGTTCTCCCATCCGGCTGGCTGGCGGGCGGCTTGGCATGGACGTTCAGCCGGAAATCGTGGCGGTGATCGGCTTCGATGATGCTGAGGCGGGAGCCGTCCTCGAGCGGGAGCGCCGCCTGCTTCGAGATCCAACCGGTCGCTGAAGGGTAGAAGCTGACGGCAGCGCCGCGCGGCGGCGTCAAGGTGACCTCACGGGCAGGCGGGGGCGAGACGGGGTCTCCGCTTTGGCCGACGAAGCGGATGGAAATGGCGTCGGAACCCGGAGCGCCACGAAATTCGATGATCATGCCCTTGGCGTCACCGCGCCATACACCTGGCGCGGCGGGCTCGAGGACAAGGGGCTCGTCGTGCAGCGACGTCCCCCAGGCGACTTGGGGCGCGACCAAAACCGCCGCAACCATCAGGAGACCGCCGCGTCGGAGGTTTCGCGCCGATCTTCCTGCGGGCGCGCAGCCATTGGCTGGCGGACGTTCTGGCGGGAGCGGCTGAAGGGGCTCGTGCAACGAATCTTCCCTCTCAAAAAGGTGAGCGCCGGCGCGGCCCGGGGGGCGGGGCCGCGCCGGCGGGGTCCAGTCAGCTCGTTTGTGGCTGGAGAGCTGCTGGACGGTCATCCTCCGCCGCGGGCTTGCGCCCGAGGCTGAGGATGAGCTGGGAGATGGCGGGAAGGACGAGCAGCGTCACCAAGGTGGCGGTGATCAGCCCACCGATCACCACCATGGCGAGCGGCTTTTGCACCTCTGCGCCGGTGCCGTGGGCGAGCGCCATCGGAATGAAGCCGATGGCTGGAACAAGCCCCGTCATCAGCACCGGTCGGAACCGCTCGACCGAGCCGTCGTAGATGGCCTTGGCGACCGGGACGCCCTCGTCGAGACGCTGTCGTATGCTCGACATCACCACCAGGCCGTTGAGCACCGCGACCCCGGCCAGCACGATGAAGCCGACCGCCGCCGAGATCGAAAAGGTGATCCCGGTCAGCGCGAGCGCGAACACCCCGCCGGCAAGCCCCAGAGGAATGGCGGCGAACACCGCGAGGGCGCGGGCAACTCCGCCCAGGGCCATGAAGAGGATGACGAAGATCGCCAGGAAGCAGAGCGGCACCACGATGCTGAGGCGCTGGGTGGCGGCTTGAAGGTTTTCGTACTGGCCGCCCCACTGCAGGTAGGAGCCCGTCGGCAGGGCCACGGCCTCGACCTTGCTGCGGGCTTCGGTGACGAAGGAGCCGATGTCGCGGTCGCGCACGTTCACCTGGATCACCACGCGACGCTTGCCGTTTTCGCGGCTCACCTGGTTGAGCCCGTCGGTGAAGCGGAGCTCGACCAACTGGCGCAGCGGCACCGACTGGCTGGGCGCGCCGTCGGACGACGGCAGCATGACCGGCGTGGCCCCGAGGCTGTCCAAATCGTTGCGCTGCGCCATCGGCACACGCACGATGATGTCGAAGCGCCGGTCGCCTTCGAACACCGCGCCGGCCTCGCGGCCGCCAAGCGCGGTGGCCAGGGTGTCGGCGACCTCCTCGACGGTCAGTCCGAAGCGGGCGATAGCGGCGCGGTCGAACCGGACGTCCAGGGTCGGCGCGCCGGCGGTCTGCTCGACGCGCACGCCCTCGGCGCCTTGGATCCCCTGTAGCACCAAGCCGATCTTGCCGGCCGCGGCGCTCATCTTGTCGAGATCGTCGCCATAGAGCTTGATGGCGACATCGCCCCGCACGCCGGCGATGAGTTCGTTGAACCGCATCTGGATCGGTTGGGTGATCTCGTAGCTGTTGCCGAGCAGCGGCTCCACCTTCTTGAGGATCCGCTCGGCCACCTGTTCCTTGGACGTGACCCCCTTCGGCCACTCCTCGCTCGGCTTCAGGATCACGAAGCCATCGGACTGGTTCGGCGGCATCGGGTCGGTGGCGACCTCGGCGGTCCCGGTCTTGGCGAACACCATCTCCACCTCCGGCAGAGAGACGATCGCCTTCTCGACCTGCTGCTGCATCGTCTTGGATTGCTCGAGCGACGTGGAAGGGATCTTCAGCGCGCCGAGGGCGATGTTCTTCTCGTCCAGGGTCGGGATGAATTCCTGCCCCAGGGTGGTGAAGACCACCCCGCTGACCAGGAAGACGGCGAGGCCGGCTCCGATGAAGGGCCACGGCCTGGCGAGGGAGCGCGCCAGGAGGGGTTCGTAGCGAACCTTCAGCCATTGGATGATGCGCACCTCCTTTTCGGCGACCTTGCCGCGCATGAGGATCGCGACCATGGCCGGCACGAAGGTGAGCGACAGGACGAACGCGGCGGCCAGCGCCAGCATGATGGTGATGGCCATGGGCGAGAAGGTCTTGCCTTCGACGCCGGTGAAGGTGAGCAGCGGGGCGAAGACGAGGAAGATGATCGCCTGGCCGTAGACCGTGGGGCGGATCATCTCCTGGGAGGCGCGAAGGACCGTCTCGAGCCGTTCGTTGAGGTTCAGCAGCCGGTTCTCATGGTGCTGGCGCTCAGCAAGGCGAAGCAGACAATTCTCGATGATGATGACGGTGCCATCGACGATCAGGCCGAAGTCGAGCGCCCCCAAGCTCATCAGATTGCCGGGCACGCCCAGGCTGTTCATGCCGATCGCCATCATCAGGAACGAGAACGGGATGATCAGCACCGCGATAAACGCCGCGCGGACGTTGCCGAGCAGCAGGAACAGGGTGGCCGCCACCAGGATGGCCCCCTCGGTGAGGTTCCGCTCGACCGTGCCGATGGTGGCGTTCACCAGCACCGAGCGGTCGAGACCCACATTGACCACGATCCCCGGCGGCAGTGACTTCTTCACCTCCGTGAGCTTCTCGCCGACCGCCTTGGCGACAGTGCGGCTGTTCTCCCCGATCAGCATGAGCGCTGTGCCGACCACGGTTTCTTGACCGTTCTTGGTGGCCGCCCCCGTACGGAGGTCCCCGCCGACGCGAACCGTCGCGACATCCTTGACGGTCACCGGCACCGTCTGGCGGGTCGCGATCACGGCGTTGGCGATCTCGTCCAAGGTCCGGACGCGGGCGTCGGCCCGCACCAGATAGGCTTCGCCCGCCCGCTGGATGAAGTTCGCGCCTACTGAGAGATTGGTTGCTTCGAGGGCTTTCGCGAGTTCCGTGTAGGAGACGCCGTACGCCGCCAGCTTCGCGGGGTCGGGTTCAACGACGTATTGCTTCTCATAGCCGCCGATGGAGTCGATGCCGGCGACGCCGTTGACGGTGCGCAGCTGGGGCCGGATGATCCAGTCCTGGACGGTCCGGAGATAGCCGGCCTGCGCCACGGGGTCGCTCAGTCGCTCTCCTTCGGGAGTCAGATAGGAGCCGTCGGACTGCCAGCCTGGGCTCCCGTCCTTGACCTTCGCGCCCTTGCCGCCCGGATTGGCGAACTCGACCGTGTACATGTAGACTTCGCCCAAGCCCGTCGTGACCGGACCGATCTGAGGCTGCACGCCCGCGGGAAGGGTGTCGCGGGCCTGCGTGAGCCGCTCAGCCACCTGCTGCCGAGCGAAGTAGAGGTCGGTGCTTTCCGTAAAGACCGCCGAGACCTGAGAGAAGCCATTGCGCGAGATCGAACGCGTGGACTCCAGGCCTGGGATGCCGGCGAGCGCTGTCTCGATCGGGAAGGTGACGCGCTTCTCGATCTCGATCGGGGACAACGCCGGCGCGATCGAGTTGATTTGCACCTGCTTGTTGGTGATGTCGGGCACCGCGTCGATCGGCAACTTGGCGAGCTGCCAGGCGCCCAGTGCGGCGATGATCAGGGTCAGGACGAGGACGTACCAACGCCCCTTCACCGACATGGATAGGATGCGGCCGATCATTTCGGCATATCTCCAGACGTGATGGGGAGGGTCATTCTTCTTCGGCGCTCTTGCCGAGCTCGGCCTTCAGCAGGAAGGCGTTCTTCGTGGCGACGGCTTCGCCGCCTTTGAGCCCCTGCAGGATCTCGACCCGGCCGCCGGTGCGTTGGCCCACGGTCACCGGCTGGACCCGGAATCCCTTGGCCGTGCGCACGAACACCGCATCGCGACCCTCGACGGTCTGCACGGCTTCTTCGGGCACGACGATGCCGGTCGTGGCGGACTGCCGTGAAATAATGCGGGCCCGCACCAGCTGCCCCGGCTGGAGCACCCCGCCCCCAGCGGCCAGCGACAGGACCACGGTGGCCGAACGCGTCTGCTCGTTGACCCCGGGCGTCACCGAGCGGACGACGGCAGAGCGCGCCTCGCCACTGGTGGTCTCGATCACAGCCTGGTCACCGGGCTGGATGCGGCGCGCATCCATCGCCGTGACCGCCGCCTCGACCTGGATCCGGCTCGGATCGGCGATCCGGAAGAGCTCCGTCTCGGGCTGCACGAACGCGCCCAAGCTCGCGTTCATCGCCGTGATGCGTCCGCTGATAGGGCTGATGACCGCCACATACCGTCCGTCGCGCGAGACGTCGGCCGCCCCCGCAGCGGTCGCTGCGCGCCGCGCTTCCGCCTCGGCGGCGACAAGTTCGGCCTGGGCGGTTTCATAGTCCTGGCGCGCGCTGACCTTCTGCTCGAAGAGGCGCTTTTCCCGGGCCGCCACCTTGCGCGCCAGGTCCGCTTTTGCGGCCGCGACGCTGCGCTCGGCGGCGATCTGAGCGGCTTCGCGGCTCTCCACGAGGGCGAGGGTCTCGCCGGCGCGGACGGGATCGCCGAGACGCTTGTTGATCCGCGCGATCGAGCCCGCCGCCCGCGCGGTCAGCGCGGCCTGCCCGGAAGGTTCGGCCTCCACCGTGGCCTGCGCGACGATCTCGCCGGCGATCCCGCCGGTCGCCACCGTCTGCACCTGGACGCCAGAAGCGGTGATCCGATCCGGACCCATGACGAGGGTGTCGGCAGCGTGCGCGGCGCCTGCCTCCCCTTCGCCGGCGGGCGCTTCTGTGGCGGGAGGGGGTTTTGGGCTGGTGAGCCTGGCGGCGGTGAAGCCTATGCCGGTGGCGGCGACGAGGGCGGCGCCGGCGAGCAGCCAGTTGCGGTTGGCGCCGGCGGTGAGGGATTTGCGGGACATCAGGAGACTCCGAAGGGGGCGCGGCCCTGCAGCCGCGCCAGGCCCGCCTCGGCGCGCAGGCGCTGCAGCTGGGCTTCGATGGTTTGGGTGCGCGCCTCGGCGAGGGCGCGGCGGGCGTTGGTCAGCTCTACGAGCGGCGACTTGCCGGCTTCGTAGGCGAGACGGGTGAGACGGTAGGCCTCGGCCGCGGTGGCCTCGGTCTCCCCGGCGGCGGCGACCCGGCTCTGGGCGGCCTCCACCTGGAAGAGCGCGGTGCGCAGCTCCGCCTCGGCGTCCAGCCGCGCCGCGTTCAGCCGCGCCTCGGCGGCCAGCAGCTCGCCCTGGGCGGCGTTGACGTTGCCGCGGTTCTGGTCGAACACCGGGATCGGCACCGAAACCCCGGCGACCACGGCGCTGGCGTCGTCGCCGCTGAAGCGGCGCACGCCGGCCGAGACGGTGACGTCGGGGACGGCGCGCGTGCGCTCCACCCGCACCCGCCGGGCGGCGGCTTCCCGCTCGGCCTGGGCGGCGACCACGGCCGGCACCGACAGCGCGTCGATGGTGCGTTCGAGGTTCTCAGGCGTCGGCCGCGGCAGCAGGCTCTCGGAGAGCGCCGTGAAGAGCGTCGGCGAGCCGGAGAGCGCGGTCAGCCGGGCGAAGGCGCTGGCCCGGGCCGTGCGGGCCGCATCGAGGGCCGCGCGCGCCGAGGTGACGCCCGCCTGGGCCTGCAGGCTACGGAGCTCGGCTTCCTTGCCGGCCTCCACCAGCGCCCGGGCGGCGCGCAGGTCCTCCTCGGCCAGGGTGAGGGACTCCTGCGCCAGCGTCACCCGCCGCTCGGCGGCTTCCGCCTCGGCGTAGGCCGCCGCCAGCTCGAAGGCGTAATCGGCCCGCGCCTGGGCGAGCCGCGCCCGCGCCGCGTCGACCCCGGCCCGGCCGGCGGCGATCCGCGCGCCGCGCTTGCCGCCCAGCTCCACCGGCAGGCCTACCGAATAGGTGGTCTCCGCCACGCCCGTACCCCGATAGGGGCCCGTGCCGTTGAAGTTCTCCATCTCGACGGAAGCCGTCGGGTTCGGCCGCGCCGCCGCCTGGCGCGCCAGGCCCTGGGCCTGGCGCACGCCGGCCTCGGCCTCGGCCAGCCGGGGCGCGCTCGACTGCGCCTGCGCCAGGAGGTCACGGTAAGGCGGGGCCGGTTCGGCCGCCGCGCCGCGTCCCGACGCCCACGCGCCCAGGATCGCCGCCGCGCTCACGGCTGCATATCGCAGCCGGCCGCGCATGATGAGTGTCATGAAGGTGTCTATCCCCGATAATCCAGATGCCAGGCGTCAGGCGCCGCAAGGCGCCAAGCTCAAGCATCAGGCTCGGGGGGGCCGCTCCAGCCGCGACGGACGCGTCACCTGCGCCCACTGGTCATCCAGCACAGGCCAACCCGCTCGAACCACGGGAA
>NZ_SCTC01000005.1 GCF_004299445.1 Phenylobacterium sp.
TCGAAGGTGGTGGTGGCCACGCCCCAGCACGAGGTGAAGTCCCTCGATCGTCCCGAGCACAACGAGGCCGGCGACGAAGACTGAGGCTCCCGACCCGCCCGGCATACGCCGGGCGGGTCTTCGCTCGAACGATTTCAGCGTGGCGACAGTCCGGACCGGTCGACCGCCAGCAGGCCGCCGTCAGGCCAGCAAGCCTTCGGAGTTCGGCCAGCGGGTCCGCTCGCATCTTCACCGCCGCGCGCTCGGCCAGGTCGCCAAGGGCGACGAGATCAAGCCTCACTGATCGAAGTTCGTGCGCGCCGCGTCCATCACCTCGGCGAGCGCGCCGCGCTGCAACCGCGCCAGCGGCGTCGCGTCACCCAACAGGGGGTGAGGCTCCTTCAGCCACATCCAGGTCGTGTTCGGCTCCCCGATCACGGCGAGCACGTCGGCGATACCGGCGATCGGCTTTGATTCCACAAACTGCTCGATGGGAAAGACGGGCTTTCGAACGCCGTCGACTAGCCGGATCACCAAGCCCTTGGTTTGCCACAGGTGCAAGGTCGACCGGGGGACGCCCAGGCGCCGCTCGATCTCGACCGGCCCGGCCGTCGGGCCGGCCCAGGTGTTTAAGTCGCCGCCCGTCGCGAGGGCATAGTCATGGAGTTGCCTGGCCCCCTCCCCCGGGCTTAGGAGTTCGCCGACGCCGGCCCCCTGACTGGCTTCGATCGGGCCCCGCCTGGTGAGCGCGATGGCCTGGGTCTTAGCTGGCGCGTCGAGTTCCGCCAGCACCTTGGCCATGACACCGGGCAGCCTTGCCTGATATCGAATGACGAGCCGTTGCTGATCGGCCGACAGCTTCGCCGCCGTCGCGCTCAACGCGGCGGCCGCCTGACCTAGAATCTTGATGGATGAAGCGGCGGCGTGAGCGCGAGCGTCTTGTTGTCTATGGGCGGGGTTGGCTGTCATTCGGCCCTCCATCGCCGCCCAATATGGCTCCCTCGCGAATAATGTCCATATCTGTGCAGCTTCATGCAGCAGTGGGCAGTCGCGGCGCTGTGTTCTTCGAGCTGTCGGCCGTTGGAAGTTCGCTGTCACGGGAGAAAGTCATATATTTTCTATCGCTTTCCCGGGCTCAAGCGAACTAGGCGGGCTCGGCGTCAGCCGACGTCTGCATCCAGAACCGCGCGAGGAGATCGGCGAAGGCCTGTTCCGCGTCGGCCCGGCTGCCGCCCCCCTGCAGCAACAGGGTGACATTGACCTCCTTCTTGTCCTTCGACTCCACACGAAACAGCGGCTTTCCGCTCGCGGAGGAGACGACTTCCGGAGGAACCTTGCCCGAAGCTTTGGACGATCCTGACTTCTTGGGGGCGTCGGCCGCGGCCGCAAGGCGGCGAATGACGTCCTGCGGCTTCAGCGGGGTTCCCTCGCCTTTCCGCTGCGCGATGGCGCCGGCTTCCGCCAACACCCGCCGCGCCCGGTCGTCGGGCTTGAGCAGCGGCTTGAGGAAGGTGACATGCTTGATCCTCAGCTCGTGCGGATCACTAAACGCGGCCACCAGCTCGACGGGCAGCCGCGCAAGGTCGAGGTAACGGCTGAGCCAGGCTTCCGACACGTTGAGCCTTCCAGCCATGTCCTTCTGGCGGCCGCCGTAGTGACGATCGAGGGCCTTCAGATAGTCGCGGGCCCGCTCGATGTCGCTCAGATCTTCGCGGGCGCGATTCTCCAGGTCGGAGATCCGGAAGGCCTCTTCGTCGGTGAGGTCGCGGACCTCGACCAGAAAGCGGAAGTCGGCGTAGTTGTGAGCGCGAAGCCAGGTCACCGTCCAATGGCGGCGGGCGCCGCAGATGACTTCGAACTCGATGTCGGGGACGCCGCGGACCCGCCGGACGATCGCCGGCACCTCCTGGCGGCCCTGGGCCTTGAAGCTTTCGATCAGGTCGGCGCAGCGGCTCTCGTCGAGCGCAGCATAGTCTCGGTTATGTTCGCTCCAGAGCCGGCAGCGCGCCGGGTCAACCTGTTCGATGGCGCGTCCAACCACGGCGCCTGACGCCAATTCGGCCATCCGGTTCTCGCGACTGGCGAGGATGCCGACCGGCATCCGTGTTGGGGCCTCCGGCTGGGGCGCGACCTCGTCGAGAGAGCCGATCAAGCCGGCAGCGAAGGAACGGTTCTTGGAGCTCATGAGCGCGCCCTTTCTGCTCGAATTGCACCGGTGCAATTTCCAACTTTGGTGGTCATGCGTGGCCCTCCTTCCGAAGGCGCTCGACATGGCTCGGCCAGGTCTGACGCACGTCGAGGAGGATCTCCTCGTTGACGCCGTTGAGATAGGTAAGGCAGCGGTCGCGCACCGACTTGCTCGTCATCGGGCTGTTCATTTCATAGACCGTCATCAAGCGGGCCGTGACGTTGTCGATCTCGGCGGAGTCCTTCATCGGCGTCCGGATCATTGCCAAGCCGAAGACCTGGCGCATCAGCGCCAGCAATTCCTTCTGCATGGACTTGTTCTCATCGACCTTGGACGCGACGATCCGGACGAAGTTGAGATCGGGGGCTAGGTCGCGCGACGCCAACTGGTTGAGGGTTTCATCCAGCATGGTCAGAAAGGCGGCAGTCGACGAGAAATCCATCACCGTCGGTGGGACCGGTATGACCAGGGCATTGGCGGCCCGAAGAACCGAAAGCGAGATGGCGCCCAGGGCCGGCGGCGGGTCTAGGATCACCACGTCGAATTGGTCGGCGATCGAGGCGATGCCTTGAGCCAGGCGGTCTAGGAGGCGCCCCCCTCCCCGCGCCATGCGCGCCGCAAGCTCATATTCCGACTGGAAAAGATGGAGATTGGCGGGGATCAGTTTCAACCCGTCGAAATGGGTGTCGCGAAGCGCGTAGTCGAGGGAGCGCATGTCGTCTTCGCGCAGGTAGGGGTAAAGCGTTTGGTCCTCGGTCAGGTCGAGGTCAGGCACATATCCGAACAGAGTAGTGCTGGAGGCCTGACTGTCGCAGTCGATTAGCGCTACCCGGTAGCCCTGGATGGCCATGTACTGCGCGAGGTGGACAGAGAGGGTAGATTTGCCCACGCCGCCCTTGAAGTTCTGGACGGCGATGACCGCGCATGGATCTTCCGGTTTCCGCCACGGGCGGGTGGCAAACACGCCGCGCATGTCGTTGACCTGGGCCAAGGTGTAGCCGACTCGGCGATTGGTTTCGGTTCGGGGCGGTTCGGGCAGTCGCCCATCCTTTTCCGCGTCCCGGATCGCCGCCGGCGTGCGACCGACCAATTCCGCCGCTTCGCCGATGGAGAACAGCGGCTCACGCCGATCTCCCGAGCGCGCGGCGCGAGCGCTGTCCCGCAGGTTTTCGACGACTGCCGACGCCCGCCGGGCAAGTTGCGACACCGGCCCAGCAAGTGAGGGAGCGGGAGCTTCGGCGACGTTCGACATAGGGACTACAGCCTCCGGCTGGTTTCGAAAAACCGGCCCCGGCAGTCGCAAAAGCGAAAGTGGGGCCGCCTGGACGCTATAAGCGCATCATTAACGACGTGTTAACACTGATTGCGTGAGCTAGAAGCCGATTCCGGTTTTCCGGCCAGGGCTATCCTGTCCGATTGGGGGCCATCCTGTCCTGGCGGGGGTGCCTCCGCTCGAAATTGCACCGGTGCAATTTCGTCGTTCGCCCGCTCGGTCCACTGCAGCTCACCTCGATCCTGACCGCCTGGGGGCGCGCTGTCTGTGCGTCACGCGGCAACCGCGCGGCGGACGGAGGCGAGACCCCGGCCGCATCCGGATAGTGATCCTTCATCTGTCGAGTCTTCCGCGCTTCAGACGCCAGCGAGCTGCCAGCCTGCCGGCTGCGCGGCGACCTCACAACCTCCTTGGCCGTCAGGACGCGGCGCGTTCGCGCCCGCAATTGCACCGGTGCAATTCGGCGTCTTCGGATCCCGTAAAGCGCCTTA
>NZ_SCTC01000006.1 GCF_004299445.1 Phenylobacterium sp.
AAGCCGGGTCAGCGCGACGTGTTGTTGGCGATCCTGCTCGACGGGACCGGCGCGATGCCGGGCTGCCTCAGCTACGTGCTGGCCAAGGACCCTACGAACCCTGATGCGATCTGGATCACCGAGACCTGGGACAGCGCCGAGAGCCACAAGGCGTCGCTGCAGCTCCCGGCCGTCCAGAAGGCGATCGCCAAGGCCCGGCCGCTGATCGCCGGCTTCGGAGAGCGTTTCGAGACGCAGCCCGTAGGGGGCGTTGGCATCGGGGGCCCCGCTGCGTAACACGCTTACGATTTCTGATAATCTTCCTTAGGCGCAAACCAGATGTATATCCATCCTGTCACCCCCACTGGCCATTTGGGCTCGTCGGCGGTGGAGCCCACCCTCCGATCGTCGGGCTCTTTCGCGCTCGAGCCCTCAAGCTGCACGGCGCCCGGATGACTCTCCGGCCGTCTTGAACCTCTCGACCAGCCGGCCGAGCTGCAGCGCTTCCTTGCGCAGGTTGTGGCTGGCCGCAGTCGTTTCCTCGACCATGGCGGCGTTCTGCTGGGTGACCTGATCCATCTGGTTCACCGCCGTGTTGACCTCAGCAAGTCCCATCGACTGCTCCTTGGCGGCCTGGGCGATGTCCTGCACCAGCGTCTCGATGCGCGAGAAGTCCGAAACCACGCTCGATAGCGCTTCGCCGACCTTGACCACGAGGCCCACGCCGCTCTGGACGCTGTCCGAGGCTTCGGCGATCAGGCCCTTGATCTCCTTGGCCGCGCTCGCGGAGCGCTGCGCCAGGGCCCGGACTTCCTGGGCGACCACGGCAAACCCGCGACCCGCCTCCCCGGCCCGCGCCGCTTCGACCCCGGCATTGAGGGCCAGCAGATTGGTCTGGAACGCGATCTCGTCGATCACCACGATAATCTGGGCGATCTGACGCGAAGATGCGTCGATCCGGCCCATGGCTTCGACGGCCTGCCCCGCGACCGTGCTGGAGTTCCCGACCGCCATGCGGCTATGCGACATGGCTTCCTGCGCCTTGCCCGCATTGTCGGCAGTCTGGCGAATGGTCGCAGTCACTTGGTCCAGGGCGGCGGCGGTCTGCTCCAACCCTGCGGCCTGTTGCTCCGTTCGGCGCGAGAGATCGTCGGCCGCGGCGGAAATCTCACGGGCGCCCCCGTCGACGGCGCTCGCGCTGGTCACCACTTGCGAGATGGTCTCGTTCAGCGCGCGCAGCGAGCTATTGAAGTTCAGCCGCAGCTGCTCGAACTCGGGCGGGAAGGCCTGGGTGATGCCGTGGGTGAGGTCGCCGGCCGACAGCGCGCGCAGACCGGCGTCGAGGGCATTGACGACCTTCTCACGCTCGCGGGCCTCCGCGGCTGTCAGTGCGTGCTGCGCCTCGCGCTCCTCCTGAGTGCGCGCATCGAGCTGCTCCTGCCGCTCGCGTGCGGCGCGACGCTCGAGCACGGCGTTGCGGAAGACCCCGACGGAACGTGCCATTTCGCCGATCTCATCGGGCCGCCCCTGGTGGGGCACATCCTGTTCGTAGTCGCCCTCGGCGAGCCGGCCCATGTAGCCCGCCATCCGCAGAACCGGCTTCACCACCTTGGCGCGCAGCGACGCGACCCCGCCGACCACGACGACGAGCATCAGAAGCGAAGTCACCCCCAGCAAGCCGAAGATCTGCAGCGTGATCGCGTTCGCCGACTTCACCTGGGCCTCGGCAAAGCTCAGCGACAGCTTCGAGAGATCGTCGACCACCTTGCGATGCGCCTGGTAGTGAACGCTCAGCGTATCGATCGCGGCGTTCATCGCTGCAACGTCACCCGCCTTCAGGGCGGGAAGGTACTGGTTGTCCATCACGGCCCAGAACTTCTGAACCTCGACGTCCGATCGATTCAGATCGGCTTGAATCTCGGGGGAGAGCGGGTTTTCCGACCAGTAGGCGCGTCGCGCGTCATATTCGCTGTGCAGCTTGGCGATCGTGGCCGCCAGCTCCTGGGGCTTGTCCAGTTCGTCTGGACCGCGGTGAGCCGTCAGGAGGGCTTCAACGAGGTAGAGTGGCGGCGGCAGGATGTCGGCAATCAGGGTCTGGGCTTCCGATTGCGCCTTCGAAACGGGACCTCCTACGCGGAGTTCCAGCAATGAATAGACCGCGGCGCCGGTCGCCAGAACAAAGCCGCAGATAAGGAGGGTCGCAAAGAGGTTCAAAACCCCGCTGATCCGAATTGCCATGAGCTGCCTCGCGAAATTCCGCGGGCATCCCACGCCGCCAAGTCTTAATGTGTTTGGTAATGGTGCGCGAATTCGATGGCCTGCCTCACCGATCTGAGTAATTGAGTTATCTCCTGAGTTTCGCCGCGCACCCGCCCCGATCGAAGCGCTGAATTCTCCCTCTCAGCCCCCCATCTCGTCCCCGCTCCTGGGCCGCGATGAGATCGGCGACGAAGCCTCTCAGGTCTTCAAGCGCGTCCGGGTGGTGACGACGATCACGTACCGGCTCCGCTGGTCGCAACAGCCCTTGCACCCGGCGGGCTCACCGACTTGTCATGTGCATCCGAAACCCCATCTGTTAAGTAACTACTGTATCCTCCTCGGAGACCCGCCCATGCGCAGCCTCGTCGCCCTCTCGGCCGCCGCACTCCTCGCCAGCGCCGGAAGCGCCCTTGCCGCCCCCGCCTCGGTCAGCGTCAGCGTGGGGCCGGAACTGCAGAAGAAGTTCGACAAGACCTATGGCGTGCGCGAGGCCGAGCAGCTGACCGCAGATCTCCGCAAGTCGGTCGAAGACGCGCTCGCCAAGTCCACCGCGCACGACGGCGCCCGGATCGAGCTGATCCTCACGGACGTGAAGCCCAATCGTCCCACCTTCAAGCAGCTGGGCGATACGCCCGGCCTGTCGATGGAGAGCTTCGGGATCGGGGGCGCCAGCATCGAAGGTCGTATCGTGGCCGCCGACGGCCGCGAACAGCCGGTGAAATACAGCTGGTACGAGAGCGACATCACCCAGGCCTACGGCAACTGGATCTGGCACGACGCCGAGTGGACTTTCGACCGCTTTGCGCGGCGCCTGGCCCGCGGCGAGGAAGTCGCCAAGCGCTGATCTGCCGGTCCATTGCTTGCGCTGAACAACGGCGCGCGGTCTGATCGCCGCGCGCCGTTTTTCATGCCCTGCCGAGTCCCCCATGCCCCGCCCTGCCCCGTCCGCCGACCTGCGGCCCATCGACCGGCTGCTGGAGATCATGGCGCGGCTGCGGTCGCCCGAGGACGGCTGCCCCTGGGACCTGGAGCAGACCTTCGCCACCATCGCGCCCTACACGATCGAGGAAGCCTATGAGGTGGCCGACGCCATTGAGCGCGGCGATCCGGGCGACCTGAAGGACGAACTGGGCGACCTGCTCTTTCAGGTGGTTTTCCACGCCCGCATGGCCGAGGAGCAAGGCGACTTCGCCTTCGACGACGTGGTCCGGGCGATCAACGACAAGATGGTCCGCCGCCACCCCCACGTCTTCGCCGACGAGACCTACGCCGACCTTGACGCCCAGAAGGTGGGTTGGGAGCAGCTGAAGGCCGCCGAACGCGCGGGCAAGGGCAAGGCTGCAAGCCTGCTGGACGACGTGCCCGTGGGGCTGCCCGGCCTCACCCGCGCGGTGAAGCTCTCCAAGCGCGCCGCGGGCGTCGGCTTTGTCTGGCCCACCGTCCAGGACGTCGTAAAGAAGCTGCACGAGGAGGTCGGCGAAATGCTGGCCGAGATCGAGGCCGGCGACCTGGAGAAGGCGCGGAACGAGATCGGCGACGTCCTCTTCGTCGTGGCCAACCTGGCCCGCACTCTCGACGTCGATCCGGAGGACGCCGTGCGGTACACGAACGCCAAGTTCGTGCGCCGCTTCAAGTACATCGAAGCGAAACTTGCGGAACGTGGCAAGACGCCGGACCAGTCCGATCTCGCCGAGATGGATGCCCTCTGGGATGAAGCGAAAGCCGTCGAGCGGGCCGACTGAACGGCGGCGCCCCTATTTTGCAATTTGATAATTGCAAAAAGGCCTGCGAGGCAGGGGCATCGTCCCCTAGCATGAGCCCCGCATGACCCACGCCCTGTCTCGCAAACTCGCCGGCGCTGCGTGTATCGCGGGCGGCGCCCTGCGACTGGTCGCGCCCTCGGCGCAGGACCTTGAGCCCGAGGCTGCCCAGCTCGTGTACCTGACCGTCGACGCCCTTTTGCTCCTGGGGCTGGTCGGACTCTACGGCCTGTCGGCCGACTGGCTCGGGCGACTGGGACTCGCAGGTTTCGCTGTGGCGGTCGTCGCGATCTGCATCATTCGATCTCAGGGCGCCGTCGGCGCATGGGCCTATCCGGTCGGCTCCGGCCTGCTCGGAGCTGCTATGGCGGTGATCGGGGGCTTGGGGTTGAGGCGTCGGGTTCACGGACGACTGGCGCCCGCGGCGTGGATTACGGCGTTCGCTGTGGGCGCGATCGCATCCGCCCTGGCGAGTGGCGTCATGATGATGGCGGCCGGCATCATCTTTGGACTGGGCTTCGTGTTCGCCGGTTGCAGCCTCCTGGCGCCGCCGCGTGATCAGCGTCCGACGGAGGCCTGAGGAAAGAGCTGCTCGAACTGGCCCAGCGCCTGGGCGGTCAGGCTCACCGACAGGCGCACCCTCCCGTCCTCGCCGTCTTCGCGCTCGATCACCCGGCCATGGCTGTAGAGCCAGGCGATCGCAGCGCCCTCGCCCGGCGGCGTGACGACATCCACCGGCGGCGCCTCATCCACCAGACCGGCGACGGCGGCGAGCAAGGCGGCGCACCCCTCCCCGGTCACTGCCGAGACCACGACGGCCGGCGGATGCGCCCGACGAGCGTCGCGGAGCACTTCCTCGCGCAGGTCGTCGGGCAGCAGGTCGGCCTTGTTCCAGACCTCCAGGATGCGGCGCTCGTCCATGTCGACTTCGAGCCGCTGCAGCACGCTGCGGACGTCGGCGGCCTGGGCCTCCGTCTCCTCGCTGGCGATGTCGCGGACGTGCAGCACCACGTCGGCCTCGCGCACCTCCTCCAGCGTGGCGCGGAACGCCTCGACCAGTTCGTGCGGCAGGTCCGAGATGAAGCCCACGGTGTCCGACAGGATGGCCGGCCGGCCATCGGGCAGCTTCAGGGACCGCAGCGTCGGGTCCAGGGTCGCGAACAGCATGTCCTCGGCCAGCACCTTGGCCTCGGTCAGCCGGTTGAACAGCGTGGACTTGCCGGCGTTCGTGTAGCCCACCAGCGCCACGCTGGGGAACGGAACCCGCCGGCGAGCCGATCGCTGCAGGGTCCGGGTGCGGCGCACCTCGACCAGCTCACGCTTCAGCTTGCCGATCTTGTCGGCGATCAGCCGCCGGTCGGTCTCGATCTGGGTTTCGCCGGGACCGCCCATGACCCCGAAGCCGCCGCGCTGGCGCTCCAGGTGCGTCCAGGTGCGCACCAGTCGAGACCGTTCGTAGGTCAGCCGGGCCAGCTCGACCTGGAGCCGCCCTTCCCGCGTGCGGGCGCGCCGGGCGAAGATCTCGAGGATCAGGCCCGTGCGATCGATCACCTTGGCCTTTAGCGCCTTCTCGAGATTGCGTTGCTGCACCGGCGTCAGGGCGTCGTCGATGATGACGACGTCCAGTTCCTCCACCTCCACGATGGTGGCGAGTTCCTGCACCTTGCCCGACCCGAACAGGGTGGCGGGCGTCAGCTTGCGCAAGACAACGACCATCGTCTCGCGCACCTCGAGATCGAGGGCGCGGGCGAGGCCGGCGGCCTCTTCCAGCCGGGCCTCGGGATGGCGCGCGGAGCCGCGGCCTTCCCGATCCGGGTGGATGACCAGGGCGCCCTGGACGGGCGCCTCACGGTCTACAGATTTTGAACTGCTCAATCGGCCTCGTCGTCGGCCGGCTCATAAAGCTGAACAGGCTGAGCCGGCATGATGGTGGAGATGGCGTGCTTGTAGACGAGCTGGGATTGCCCGTCCCTGCGAAGCAGAACGCAGAAGTTGTCAAACCAGCTCACCACACCCTGCAATTTCACGCCGTTCACCAGGAAGATGGTGAGGGGCGTCTTGGACTTCCGCACGCTGTTGAGGAAGGTGTCCTGCAGGTTTTGTTTCTTGTCACTCACGGCTTTCCGCCTTTTCGTTTTGATCGGGCGGAAGGCCGCCCACACACAGGTTCAGGCTATGCCGCAAATCGCGGCAGTTTCAATCGCAGGTTTTTGACGTCAGACCGCGGTAGCCTTCGCGCGCTCGATATAGAGGCGCCGAAGCTCCATCGCCACGGGTCCCGGCGAGCCGCCCCCGATCGTCTTGCCATCCACCGCCACGACGGGGAGCACCAGGCTGCCCGCGCCCGTGATGAAGGCCTCCTTGGCCGCCAACGCCTCCTCCAGCGTGAATGGCCGCTCTTCGACCTTAAGCCCAGCCTCCCGGGCCACGTCGAGCAGGGTCAGTCGGGTGACGCCCCGCAGGATGTTGGCCTGTGTGTCGCGGGTACGGAGCACGCCGTCGCCGTCGACGATCCAGGCGTTGGACGACGCGCCCTCGGTGACCAGGCCCAGCTCGTCCACGAACCAGGCCTCCACGGCCCCGGCCTCGCGCGCCTTCTGCTTGGCCAGCGCGTTGGGCAGCAGGCCGACGGTCTTGATGTCGCAGCGGCCCCAGCGGTTCTCGGGCGTGGTCACCACGGCCACGCCCTTGGCGGCCCGCGCCTCGGTGGCGGCGCGGTCCACGCGGCTGACGGTGACCACGACGGCCGGCGCCACGGGTTCGGTCGGGAACGCGTGATCGCGCCGCGCCACGCCGCGGCTGATCTGCAGATAGACCAGGCCCTCACGGATGCGGTTGCGGCGCACGGCTTCCTTCAGGACCACGGTAAGCGCCGCGCGGCTCATCGGCATGTCGATCGACAGCTCGGCGAGGCTGCGTTCCAGCCGGGCGAAGTGGCCCTCGGGGTCGGCCAGCTTGCCGTCGAACAGGGCCCAGACCTCGTAGACCGCGTCGGCCAGCTGATAACCCCGGTCCTCGATGTGGACCATGGCGTCGGCCTTCGGCACGAAACGGCCGTTCACGTAGGCGATGCGCGACACGATCTAGACCTCTTCGGATTCCAGCGCCCGGGCGCCCGATAGGCCCAGCGACTTCAGCTTACGGTGCAGCGCTGAGCGTTCCATGCCGATGAAGGCTGCAGTCCGCGAGATATTGCCCGAGAACCGGAGCATCTGGGCGTTGAGATACTCGCGCTCGAACACTTCGCGGGCCTCGCGCAGCGGCAGCGCGATGATACGCTCGGCCCCCAGCGAGGTCGCGTTGTCGTTCACCGAGGCCTCGGGCGGCAGCATGTCGGCGGTGATCGGGTCGGCCGGCGAACCCGAGGCCAGGATCAGCATCCGCTCCACGTTGTTCTTCAGCTGCCGCAGGTTGCCCGGCCAGGCGCGCACCTGGAGCATCGCCAGCGCGTCGTCCGACAGCTTGCGGCGCGACATGCCCGACGCCTCGCAGATGCGTTCGATGAAATCCTCGATCAGTTCGGGGATGTCCTCGCGCCGCTCGCTCAGCCCCGGCACGTTCACCGGCACCACGTTCAGCCGGTGGAACAGGTCCTCGCGGAACCGGCCGGCCGAAATCTCCTCGCGCAGGTCCTTCGACGTCGACGAAATCACGCGCACATCGACCTGCACGTCCTGGTCCCCGCCGACCCGCCGGAACCGCTGCTCGACCAGCACCCGCAGGATCCGCCCCTGGGTCTCGCGCGGCATGTCCGCGGCTTCGTCCAGGTAGAGCGTGCCGCCGTGGGCGCGCTCGAACACGCCGATCTTGGCGGGGCGGTTGTCGGCCCCCTCCTCGCCGAACAGCTCGATGTCCATGCGCTCGGGCGTCATGCCGGCGGCGCTGATGGGCACGAACTCGTTGCGCGCGCGGATACTGGCGGCGTGGATCAGGCGGGCGACGGTCTCCTTGCCGGCGCCTGCCGGTCCCGAGATCAGCACCCGGCTGTTGGCGCCCGCCAGTTTGGCGATCATCTGGCGCAGCTGCTGGGCGGCCATCGACTTGCCCAGCAGGCCCTCGGGGGCGATCGCCTGGGTGCGAAGCCGCCGGTTCTCGCGCTTCAGGTTCGCCGTCTCCAGCGCCCGCTCGACCACCAGGATCAGGCGATCCGACTTGAACGGCTTCTCCAGGAACTCGTAGGCGCCGCGCTTGATGGCGCTGACGGCGGTTTCGATGTTGCCGTGGCCCGAGATCATGATGACCGGCAGGTCGGCGTCCAGCCCCTTGACCATGTCCAGCAGCTCAAGCCCGTCCATGCCGCCGCCGGACATCCAGATGTCCAGGATCAGCAAGGCGGGCTTGCGCGCGCGGATGGCCGCCAGCGCGCTTTCGCCGTCGTTGGCGGTGCGCACGTCATAGCCTTCGTCGGTCAGGATGCCGGCGACCAGCTCGCGGATGTCGGCCTCGTCGTCGACCACAAGAACGTCAGACGCCATTCTTCACCTCATCTCGTACGTGCGGCCATGGCCGGGCTTGCGACGCGCTGGGCTGGGGCGGCCGGCAGGCGCAGGATCGCCAGCGCCCCCTGCCCGCTCCGCGCGTCGGCCAGTTCCAGCTCGCCGCCATGGTCTTCCAGGATCCGCTTCACGATCGCGAGGCCCAGGCCGGTGCCCTTCTCGCGGGTCGTCACATAGGGTTCGGTCAGCCGGTCGCGATCCTTGGCCGGCAGGCCCACGCCGTTGTCCTCGACCTCGAAGGCGACGGCGGCCTCGTCCACGACAAGGCGGGCGGTGATCTTGCCCTTCACGTTGGGCGAATGCGCGCGCCGGCCCTCGACCGCCTCTGCAGCGTTCTTGAGCACGTTGGTCAACGCCTGGCCGATCATCCGGCCGTCGGCGTAGAGAACGGCGTCGCTCGACGACTCCTCGAGTTCGACGGTGATGTCGGCGCTGGCCACCCGCTGGGCGAACACGGCGGCGCGCAGCAATTCCGCCGCCTCCAGTTTGGCGAACTTGGGCGCCGGCATCCGCGCGAACGCCGAGAACTCGTCCACCATCCGGCCGATGTCGCCCACCTGGCGGATGATGGTGTCGGTGCAGCGGTCGAAGATCTCGAGCTCCGTGGGCGCGATGTCCTTGCGGTACTTGCGCCGCAGCCGCTCGGCCGACAGCTGGATCGGGGTCAGAGGGTTCTTGATCTCGTGGGCGATGCGGCGCGCCACATCGCGCCAGGCGGCGTTGCGCTGGGCGGCCACCAGCCGGGTGACGTCGTCGAAGGTCAGCACCAAGCCACCCTCCGACTGGCTCGCCCGCACGCGCAGCCGGCGCGAGTCGCGACCGCGCACCACGTCGATCTCCTCTTCCGCCTCGCCACTGCGGCCAGCGGCGGCCAGTTCGGCGAATTCGGGGACCACCTGTGCGAGCCTTTGGCCCCTTCCGAGGTCGTCTTCCAGCGCCAGGAGGACGGCGGCCTGGCGGTTCAGGACCGAGATCCGGCCATCGGGCTCCAGCCCGATCACGCCCGCGCTCACCTCGGCCAGCACCGTTTCGATGAACTGACGCCGCGCCTCGGCCTCCTCGCCGGCCCGCCGCAGGGCCTCCTGCTGGGCCTGCAGGTCGTGGGTCATGCTGTTGAACGCGCGCGACAGCACGGCGATCTCGTCGGGATCGTTGTCGGCGTCGACCCGGGCGCTCAGGTCGCCCCCGGCGACCTTGCCGGCGGCCTGCACCAGACGTCCGATCGGCGCAGAGATCGTGCTGGCCGCGCCCAGGCCCAGCCACACGGCGCCCACCAGGACCAGCAAGGCCGTCTCCACGTAGCTCAGGGCGAAGATCGTCTGGATCTTCGCGCGGCTGTCGCGGATCTCGCGGTACGAGACCAGCGAGCTCTCGGCCTCGCGCAGGTTGGCGACCACGCCGCGTTCCAGCGGGCGCACCGCATAGACATAGACCTGCTCATAGTCCGGCAGCCGGTAGAGCGAGCGGATGACGTTGTCGGCGCGGACATAGATTTCGCCCTGGTCGGCCGCCGCATAGGCCGAGGCCGGCAGCGCCTCGAACTTGGGTGCGCCGGACATCTCGGCGCGGGCCATCACCTGGCTCTGCTTGTTGACCAGATAGATCGCGGGAAAAGCATGGAAGTTCGCCAGCGCCGACAGCGCCTGGTCAAAACCCCCGGGCTTGCCTTGCAGCCCCGGCGCCTCGCGGTTGATGACCTGCGCGATCTCGGTGACGTCACGCGCGACGTCCTGCTGTTCGGTGTCGATGTAAGAGCGGAACACCGTGGCAGAATTCTCGACGACGGTGTTGACCCGCTGGCTGAACCACTTGTCGACGCCCTGGCTGACCAGGACGCCGGAGAACACGAAGACGACCAGCGCCGGCGCCAGCGCGGCCAGCGCGAACAGCCAGACGAAACGCACGTGCAGGCGGGCGCCCGCGTCATGCGACCGCGCGCGAATGAGGTCGAGCAGGCGCAGCGCCACCGATGTGATGAGGCCCAGGATCAGCAGCAGGTTGACGCCGAGGACCCAGAGGATCACGCCGCTGGCGGGGCCGAGGGGCCCCTGCTCGGGCGGTGACGAGGCCAGCAGGATGGCAAGGCCCGTCAGCGCCGCGGCGATCCCGTAGCCGACGCCCAGGACCAGCCGCGACTGAAGGGCGTTCCGGATCCGGACCAGGGCCGGGTGTCCGAACGCGCGATGCGCAAACAACGCCATTGTGGCCGGAGCCTAGGGAGCTGTGCTCCAAAATCAACAGCTATGTTGCCGCCTTGCACGGCGCCGCTTTCGCAACGCTGTGCTCACGGATCGGGGGACGTGGTCCTACCGTCGCCCGCGGGCCATTTCGACGCCCAGGTCCTGGATCTTCTTGCGCAGGGTGTTGCGGTTCAGGCCCAGGATCTCGGCGGCGCGGACCTGGTTGCCGCGCGTGGCGCCCAGGGTCAGCTGAATCAGAGGCCTCTCGATCTCTTCCAACACCCGGTCGTAGAGACCGGCCGGCGGGATGCCGTCGGGCTGGTCGGCGAAATAGGCGGCGAGCTTCTGCTCCACCAGCTGCGACAGCGTCGCCGGGCCCTCCTGGCCCTGCACGACTGGCTGCTGGTCAGCCAGCTCCTTCTCGATGATCCGCGCCGTGATCAGGTCCTCGCCGTAGAGGGCGCAGACCCGGCGGATGAGGTTCTCGAGTTCACGCACGTTGCCAGGCCACGCGTGGCGTTTCAGGCGGTCCAGCGCGCCCGCATCAATGGTCTTGGACGGCAGCCCCTCGCGATTGGCCCGCAGCAGGAAGGCCCGCGCCAGGTCCGGAATGTCCTCGGCCCGGTCGCGCAGGGGCGGGATCCGCAGCGGCGCCACGTTCAGCCGGAAGAACAGGTCCTCCCGGAACAGCCCCTGCTGGATCAGCGCGCGCAGATCGCGGTTGGTGGCGGCGATGATCCGCACGTTGGGGCGGCGGCCGGTCTTGGGGTTCAGCGCCGGCTCGGAGCCGTCGATCACCCGCAGCAGTCGCGTCTGGGCGTCCAGCGGCATGTCGCCGATCTCGTCGAGGAACAGCGTGCCCCCGTCGGCGTCGATCAGCTTGCCGGAGTCGCCTTCCTCCTTCCCGAACAGCTCGCTCTCCACCCGCTCTCGCGGCGTGGCGGCCAGGTTGATGACCACGAACTTGCCGTCGCGCCGGCGGCCCATGTCGTGAAGGGCGCGCGCCACCAGCTCTTTGCCGGCGCCGCTCTCGCCCGTGATCAGCACCGTCAGGTCGGCGCCCACCAGCCGCGCGATCGTGCGGTAGACGTCCTGCATCGGCCCCGATCGGCCGATCAGCGGCAGGCGGTCGTCGCGCACGGCCCGGGCCTGGGCCTTGGACGCCTCGGCGTCGGCCGGCCGCGCCAGGGCCCGCCGCGCGGCCGAGGTCATGTCGTCCAGGTCGAAGGGCTTGGGCACATACTCGAACGCGCCGACCTCGGCGGCGTTGACCGCCGTGATCAGGTTGTTCTGGGCGCTCATCACGATCACCGGCAGCTTGGGCCGGTGCTTCTTGATGCGGGGCAGCACGTCGAAGACGTTCTCGTCCGGCATGACCACGTCGGTGACCACCAGGTCGCCCTCGCCATCGGTCACCCATTTCAGCAGCGTCGTCGCGTTGCCGGTCGCACGGACCTGATAGCCAAGCCTCGTGAACGCCTGGCTGAGCACCAGCCGGATCGACGAGTCATCGTCAGCGATCAGGATCTTCTTGGAAGCCGCGTTCATGCAGTGACGTCCTCGTTGGACACGATCGGCAGCAGCACGCGGAAGACCGTGCGGCCCGGCTCGGACTCGAAATCGATCAGGCCGCCATGGCCGGCGACCAGCTTGGCGACCAGCGCCAGGCCCAGGCCCGCGCCGTTGTTCTTGGAGGTGACGAAGGGCTGGAACAGGCTCTCGCGGATGTGCTCGGGCACGCCCGGGCCGTTGTCGACGATCCTGACCTCGAGCGGCGCTCCCCGCAGCGCCTGGCCCTTGGCCGAGCGCACGCGCACGCCGTGGCGATAGGCGGTGTGTATCGAGACCTCGCCGCGCCCGTCATTGCGTGAGTGCGCGGCCTCGGCGGCGTTCTTCACCAGGTTCAGGAAGATCTGGATCAACTGATCCTCGTCGCCCATCACCGGCGGCAGCGAAGGGTCGTAGCTTTCCTTCAGGCCCAGGCCCTCGCCAAAACCGTTGGCCGCCAGCGCCCGCACCCGGTCCAGGATCTGGTGGATGTTGATCGGAGTCAGCGACGGCAGGGCGTCGTCCGAGAACGCCTCCATGCGGTCCACCAGCCGGCGGACGCGGTCGGTCTCGTCGACGATCAGTTGCGCCAGCGGCGCGTCCTCGGCCTTGGCGCCCGACTTCAGGAGCTGCGCGGCGCCCCGGATGCCCGCGAGCGGGTTCTTGATCTCGTGGGCCAGCATGCGACCCAGACCGACCAGCGAGCGAAGGCCCGCGGCCTCATGGGCGCTGCGGTCCACGCCCAGGCCGTTCTTCACGGTCAAAGTCAGCAGCACCGAGCCGTCGCCGAGGGGCGCGGCGGCGCCGTCGGCCTCGAACGGCGGCAGGCCAAACAGGCTGATTTGCACACCCCGTTCCCGGACGCGCGCGTCTTCCTCGATGGCCCGGTTCAGCAGGGACACCAGCGCCGAGCCGGGCGGCAGGGCCGCGCGGAAACGGCCCTTGGCCAGGAGGCCCAGGCCCTGGCCGAACAACGCCTCGGCCGCCTCGTTCACCGCCACCAGCGCGCCGTCCGCGCTGACCACCAGCGCCGGGTCAGGAGACAGCTCAAAGGCCGCAGCCTTCAGCGCATCCACGTCGGCGCCCTTCTCCTGCAATCGGGTCGTTCCACTCATGCCGCAAGCCTGTGGTCTGGGGTTCGCCAGAGCGCGGACAGTCCCCGCTCCACCGATTGGGCGTCCTCCAGCCGGCACAGGGCCGACCTCGCTTCTCGCCGGGCCTGCGCATCGGCGGGCCAGGGGGCGTTTTCGATGTAGGCGGCCAGATGCTTGCGGAAGATCCGCAGGCCCAGGCGTTCGCCGTAGAACTCGAGGCTGTCGCGCAGATGGGCGACGGCGATGGCCAGACGCTCTTCCGACGGAGGCTCGACGAAGACGCGCCCCTCCATCTCGGCTTCGATCTGGGCGGCGATCCAGGGCCGGCCGTATACGCCGCGGCCCACCATCACCGCGTCGGCGCCCGACAGCTCCAGCGCCCTCGCGGCGCTCGCGCCATCGACGATGTCGCCGTTCGCGATCACAGGGATCGACACCGCCGCCTTCACCGGCCGGATCGCGGCCCAGTCGGCGGCGCCCTTGTAGAACTGGCAGCGGGTGCGGCCGTGCACCGTCACCGCCTTGACGCCGATCGCCTCGGCCGTGGCCGCCAGCTCTGGCGCGTTGCGGCAGCCGTCGTCCCAGCCCAGGCGCATCTTGACCGTCACAGGGACGTCGACCGCCCCGACCGCGGCCGCCATCAGCTCGGCCGCGAGGGCCGGCTCGCGCATCAGAGCCGAGCCGCCATGGCCGCCGGTGACCTCCCGGGCGGGGCAGCCGAAGTTCAGGTCGATGATCTCGGCGCCGGCCGCCTCGGCCATCCGCGCGCCCTCGGCGATCGCGGCGGGGTCGCGCCCCACCAGCTGGATCACCATAAGCGGAAGGCCCTCGCCTACGGCTGCGCGCCGCACCACATCGGGACGGCCCCGCGCCAGTTCGGCGCAGGCGACCATCTCGGTCGAGACGTAAGACGCCCCCAGCCGGCTCGCCGCGCGGCGGAACGGCAGGTCGGACACGCCGGTCATCGGCGCGATCCAGACACGTCCCCCGACCCGAACACCTCCGATGTCGAGCTCATTGCTCATTTTGTAATCAACCCCATCGCCATATTTCTAGGCAGAATGTTGCGGCGCCGTAAAGCCGGAAAGCTGGCGTGGCTCGCGGCAGTTCCGTAAATGCGGCCCATGAGTTTTTCAGCTGTCGTCGTCGCCGCAGGCGAAGGTCTCCGCGCAGGTCCGGGCGAACCCAAGGCCTGGCGCCAGCTGGGCGGTCGCCCGATCGTCCGCTGGTCAGTCGAAGGCCTGCTGGCCGCGGGAGCGCGTGAAGTGGTCGTCGTGGTGGCCCGCGACCGCCTCGCCGCGGCGGACGACGCCCTGGCCGGCCTGGTGGGGTGGAAGGCCGTCACCGGCGGCAGGACCCGCGCCGAATCCGTCCAGGCGGGCCTTGCCGCCACGACGGTCCAAGAGGCGCAGCCGGTCCTGATCCACGACGCGGCGCGGCCCTTTGTCGACGGGCGGCACGTGAGCGCCCTCCTGGCCGCCCTGGAGCAAGCCGACGGCGCCATCCCCACCCTGCCCGTTCCCGACACCCTGAAGCGCGGGGACGGTCATGTGGACGAGACGGTGTCGCGCGAGGGGCTCTGGCGCGCCCAGACGCCTCAGGCCTTCAACATGGCGCGGTTGAAGGCCGCCTACCTCAACTGGCCCGCCGGCGAGGAGCCGACCGACGACGCCTCGGTGATGGAGCGCGCCGGCGGGCGCGTCGCCATGATCCCGGGCGACCCGATGCTGATGAAGCTGACCTATCCCGAGGACTTCCTGATGGCTGAGCAACTGGCCGGCGGTCGGCGCATCGTGCGCATGGGCCAGGGAATCGACGCCCACCGTTTCGGCCCCGGCGACATCGTCTGGCTGTGCGGCGTGGCCATTCCCCACGACAAGGGACTGATCGGCCATTCCGACGCCGACTGCGGCCTGCACGCGCTGACCGACGCCGTCCTGGGCGCCATCGGCGACGGCGACATCGGCGAGCACTTCCCGCCCTCCGATCCCCAGTGGAAGGGGGCGTCCTCCGACCGGTTCCTGCGGCATGCCGTCAGCCGGGTCGCGGCTCGCGGCGGCCGCATCCTCAACGCCGACGTCACCCTGATCTGCGAGCGCCCGAAGATCCGTCCGCATCGCGACGCCATGCGCGCCCGGATCGCCGAACTGCTGGACCTGCCGCTCGATCGGGTGAGCGTGAAGGCCACCACCACCGAGGGCATGGGTTTCACCGGTCGCGAGGAAGGGCTCATGGCCCAGGCCGTCGTCGCGATCGAGACGCCGGCCTGAGCGCTACTCGTCGGCCGGCTTCATCCGATTGCGCAGGTTCGCGACCAGAGATCCGGCCAGGTTGGTGTAGTCGTCGGTCCAGGGGCGCGCCTTGTAGGGGTTGGTCGGCTCCCATCGGGCGTCGTTCCGGAAGCGGTTCAACGCCTCGCGGGTCCGCGTCACGATGATAGCGTCTTCCGGCGACTCCCAGGCTCCGCGCGCTTCCGGGGTGTCCAGCGGCCGGTACTGCTGGACGGCCGCATAACCGCCCGCAGCCTTGGCCACGGCCGCAGCCGGACCCAACAGGTCGAGGTTGCGGTTGGACAGGTGCAGGATCAGTACGCCGTCAGGCTTCAGCTTGGTCAGGTAGCCCTTCACCGCCTCCACCGTCAGCAGGTGGGCCGGCACGGCGTCGGATGAGAAGGCGTCGATCAGCAGGATATCGAAGCTGCCCGCGGGCTGCTTGGCCACCGTCAGCCGCGCATCGCCGATGATGTAGTCCACCAGGCTCTTCGCGCAGGTGGTGGTGTAGCTGAAGTTCACCGGGTCGCTTGAGATCCGCACCACCAGCGGGTCGATCTCGAAGAACGACAGGTGGTCGCGCTCGCGGACATAGGCCGCGACCGAGCCGGTGCCCAGGCCGACGGCCCCGATCCGCAGGTTCGGATACTGGGCCTGCTTGGCCGTGAAGACCTGACCGATGGGCGTGTTGGGCGTGTAGTAGACCAGCGGCTGGCAGGCGTGCGCCGGGTCCTGCGCCTGGGCGCCGTGCAGCGTCGTGCCGTGCGCCAGCATCTTCACCGGGCCGCCCAGCGCCGCCACGTAGGTCTCGGACTGCCGCAGCACGCCGAAGAAACTGCGCCAGGTCTTGCGCGTGTCGACCCGGTCGGCGGCCACCTCGGACGCGTACGACATGACGGCGATGATCGCGAACATCAGCAGCGCGCGCTGGCGCACCATGAAGGCGGCCAGCACCGAGCACAGCAGCAGAACGCGCATGCCCATGTCGAACAGCTCGCGCTGGTCGAACTTTCCGACCACGGGCGTCTCGGTCAGCCCGACCCCCATCAGCTTCACGGCGACGAGGATGATGAGCGAGGCCAGCAGGCCCATCCCCAGCATCGTCCAGGTCGCGATCGGGATCTTGCCGCGCAGTCCGCCGCCCCAGGGCCGCGCCAGCACCGCCAGGGCCAGTACGATCGGGTACTCCCAGACGTTGTTGAAGATCACCGGGGCCACGAAGGCGTTGAAGGCGCCGCCCACTACGCCGCCCAGCGACAGACAGAGGTAGAACTCGGTCAGGTGCGCCGGATCGGGCCGCCGGGCCACCAGCCGCTGGTGACACATCAGCGTCGTCAGGAAGAACGCGAGCAGCTGAACCGCGAACTGCAACAGGAACGATGTCGAGCGGAACGGCAGCAGCGCCGCGCACGCCGCGATCGCCGCCGCCTGCAGGATCAGCGTCAGCTCGAGCCGGATGATCGGCTTCTCCGAGAATGCGATGATGAAGGTGATCAGGTACAGCGCCAGGGGAACCACCCACAGGAACGGCGCCGAGGCCACGTCCGTGGTGATGTAGGTCGTGACGCCCAGCATCAGGCTGGAGGGGATGGCCGCCAGCGCCACCCAGGCCAGACGGTCCAGCCAGGCCGGCGGCGGCGCGGTCGCCTCGGCCATCTTCAGCTCGACCGACCGGGCCCGGGACACAGCGATCGCCAGGCTGCCGATGAGCAGCACGAACAGCGCGTAGCCCCCGCTCCAGCCATAGCGCTGGCCCACCAGCGACGTCAGCGGCTCCACCACGATCGGATAGGCCAGCAGCGCGATCAGGCTGCCCAGATTGCTGGCGGCGTAGAGGACATAGGGTTCCTTGCCCTCGGTGGCGCCGATCGTCCGCGCATGCCAGGCCTGCACCAGGGGCGCCGTGGCCGACAGGACCGCGAAGGGCGCCCCGATCGAAACCGCCAGCACGGCGAGCAGCCACAGGTTCGGGTAGTCCGACGACGGCGGACCCACCAGTTCGCTGACCCGCAGCGGCAGGGCGATGGCCGCGACGACCAGCGCCGCGACGTGGGCGATGGCCTGCGCCCGCACCGAACGCAGCCGCTGCAGCAGGTGGGCGTAGAAGTACCCGGCCAGCAGCGCCAATTGGAAGAACGCCATTGAGGTGTTCCAGACTGAAGGGCTGCCGCCCAGCAGCGGCAGCACCAGCTTGGCCACCATGGGCTGCACCAGGAAAACCAGCGCCGCGCTCGTGAAGACGGTCACGGCGAACAGCGCCGGCGGCGCCTGGCGAGCGGAGGCGTCGGCGGCAAGCGTGGTCATGGGTCTCGAATCGCCTTGATCGGGGGAGAAGAGCAATGCTCTGTGGTCGGGCTTAAGTAGAGGGACGTTCACGCTGATGTTCAACCTGGAGATCGTCACCCTGGCGCGCCTCCTCATCGATGAGGCGCGTGAGCGTTCCCTGCGCATCGTGACGGCCGAGAGCTGCACGGGCGGCCTCGTGGCGGGCGCGATCTGTTCGATCCCCGGATCGTCCGATGTCTTCGAGCGAGGCTTCGTCAGCTATTCCAACCGCGCCAAGCAGGAGCTGCTGGGGGTTCCCGGCGACCTGATCGCCGACCTGGGCGCGGTGTCCGAGCCCGTGGCTCGGATGATGGCCGAGGGCGCGCTCGAGGCCTCCAACGCCCACCTTGCGGTCGCCATCACCGGCGTGGCGGGCCCGGGCGGCGGCACACCGATGAAGCCGGTCGGCACCGTCCACATCGCCACCGCCCGGACGAACCAGCGTCTGGTGCACGAGGAATTCTTCTTCGAGGAAGAGACCCGCGAGGGTGTTCAGCTCGCCGCCGTGCAGGCCGCGCTGCAGATGATGCGGGACCGCCTCACCTGAGCGAGGCCCCGCCCCTCCTCCGCGCGCTGCGCCGCCGCGATCTCACCGGGATCGTGCTGAACGCCATGATCGGAGCCGGCATGCTGGCTGCTCCCGCCAAGGTCTATGCCCTGGCGGGCGGCTGGAGCTTCGTGGTCCTGGCGGCCGCGGCCCTGGCGCTGACCCCGCTGATCCTCTGCTTCGCTGACCTCTCCAGCCGCTTCTCTGGCACCGGCGGGCCCTACCTCTACGCCCGCGCCGGCCTGCCCGCGCTGCCGGCGTTCGCGGTGGGCTGGCTGATGTGGTTCAGCCAGGCGATGTCGGTGGCCACGCTGTCCAGCCTGTTCGTGACCTACCTGGCGGGCTTCGTTCCGGCGCTGGAGACGGGTCTTCCGCGCTACCTGACCATCGCCGCCCTGGGCGTGGCGCTGACCGGCATCGTTCTGCTGGGCATCCGTCAGTCGGCGCGGGCCAGCAATGTGCTGATCGTCCTGAAGGTGGGCTTCGTGATCGCCTTCGCCGCCGCCGGGATCTGGTTCGTCCAGGGCCAGCGCCTGGCCATCGATCAGCCGCTGCCCACCGCCATCCCCTTCGCCCAGGCGATGCTGATCTACCTGTTCGCCTATTCCGGCTTCGAGCGCGGCTCAGTGGTGGCGGGCGAGGCCCAGGACCCCCAGCGCGACGTACCCGCCGCCCTGATCGGCGGCGTCCTGGCCGTCACCTTCGCCTATGCCGCGGTTCTTCTGGTCTGCATGGGCGTGCTCGACCAGCCGGCCGCCAACGATCGCCCCCTGGCCGAGGCGGGCCGCCAGCTGTTCGGTCCCGCCGGCGCCGTCGCGGTCTCCGCCGGGGCGCTTGCGGTGATCGTGGGCACCATCCTGGTGATCACCATCTCCATGCCCCGCATGCTGCTCGCGCTGTCCGAGCAGGAACAGCTGCCCCGATGGCTGGGCGCCGTGCATCCGCGCTGGCGAACCCCCCACGTGGCCATCGTCATCTCCAGCGTGCTGGGCTTCGGCTTCGCGATGATGAGCGACCTGCTCACCGCGCTGACCATCGCCACCGCCGCGCGCCTGACCGGCTATGTGCTGTGCTGCATCTCGCTGTGGCGCATGTCGGGCCGCCCCGATGCGCCGCAGCCGCGCTTCTCGCTGCCGTTCCGGGGCCCCATCGCTCTCTTTACCGCGGTCCTCTTCACCGGCGTCCTGGCGCTGGGCGCGACCAAGGAGCTGCCGCCGCTCGCGGCCGTGCTGGCCGTCGGCCTGGTCCTCTGGGCGGTCAGCCGTAGAGCGCCTTCGCCCGGTCCTCGAAGCAACCCATGAGCCGCTCCACAGCGTGATGGAAGTTGGCCTGCAGCAGGCCTTCCAGCAGCCGCGACTTGAACTGAAAGTCGATATCGAACTCGACCCGGGTCCCCTGCGGATCGTCCAGGAACCGCCAGCTGTTGGTGAGCTTCCGGAACGGCCCCGACAGCAGGTTCACGTCGATCTGTTTCGCGGCCGCATCGCGCCGCACCCGGGTGGCAAAGCGCTCCTTCAGGAACGAGAAGCCGACGCCCGCTTCGGCGTCCAGGGTTTCGACCCCGTCCGCCAGGGTTCGAGGGTTCCACGTCCGCATCGACGTGATCCACGGCACGAACTCGGGATAACGCGGCACATCGCCGACCAGTTGGAACAGCTGGTCCGGCGTGTAGGGCAGCACCCGCGAAACGTGATGGCGCAAGCTTAGGCCGCCGCTTCCTTGGCCCGCCGAGCTTCCTGCAGTCGGGCGAAGTCCTCATCGGCGTGGTGCGACGAGCGGGTGAGCGGGCTGGACGAGACCACCAGGAAGCCCTTGGCCTTGGCGATCTCTTCGTAGGCCTTGAACTCGTCGGGGTGGACGAACCGGTCGATCGGCGCGTGCTTGCGGGTGGGCTGCAGGTACTGGCCGATGGTGATGAAGTCGACGCCGGCCGAGCGCATGTCGTCCATCACCTGCATCACCTCATCCTTCGCCTCGCCCAGCCCGACCATGATGCCGGACTTGGTGAACTGCGTCGGATCCCGCTCCTTCACCCGCTCCAGCAGGCGCAGCGAGTTGTAGTAGCGCGCGCCCGGCCGGATCGAGAGATACAGCCGCGGCACAGTCTCAAGGTTGTGGTTGAACACGTCGGGCCGCGAATCGATCACCTCATGCACCGCCGAAAGCGGCTTGCGCAGGAAGTCCGGCGTCAGGATCTCGACCGTCGTACCGGGTGAGGCCGCGCGGATCGCCAGCACCACGGCGGCGAAGTGCGCCGCGCCGCCATCGGCCAGGTCGTCGCGGTCGACCGAGGTGATGACCACGTGCTTCAGGCCCATCTTGGCCACCGCATCGGCGACGCGCTGCGGCTCGGTCGGGTCCAGCGCGTTGGGCTTGCCGGTGGCCACGTTGCAGAAGGCGCAGGCGCGCGTGCAGATCTCGCCCATGATCATCATGGTGGCGTGGCTCTTCGACCAGCACTCGCCGATGTTCGGGCAGGCGGCCTCCTCGCATACCGTGACCAGGCCATTGCCTTTCACGATCTCGCGGGTGGCGTTGTAGCCGGGCGAGCCCGGCGCGCGCACGCGCAGCCACTCCGGCTTGCGCAGGATCGGCGTGTCGGGCCGGTTCTGCTTCTCGGGGTGGCGTGGGCGCGGGCTGTTGAGGGTGTCGATGACGACGGCCATGCCCCTAAATCGTCTCTCTGGGCTCAGGGATCAAGCCGCCGCCGTGACACGACCCTAGGGCGAAGCTTGCTCACGGCCGGTTACCGATCTTTTCAGCACCGTTTCCGGGGGCTAGGGTCGGTCCAACGATAATGATGGGAGGCGCCGCTCTTGCGTGCGTTCGACAGCGCCAAGGCGCAGTCCACAGTCTTTGATGCGCTGATCGCCGCGTCTCGGAAATACGGGCAGAAGAAGCTGATCCTGGAGGACCAGGAGCGGAACCCCCTCTCCTACCTCGACCTCATCCGGGGCGCCTTCGCCCTGGGCAAGAAGATCGCGGCCTTCACCCGGAAGGGCGAACGCGTGGGCGTCATGCTGCCCTCCAGCGTGGGCGGTGTGGTGACCTTCTTCGCCCTGCACGCCTTCGGGCGCGTGCCCTGCATGTTGAACTTCACGTCGGGCATCCGGAATCTGAAGGCTGCCTGCGAGCTGGCCGGCGTGAAGACGGTGCTGACGTCACATCGCTTCGTCGAGCAGGGGAAGCTGCACGACCTCATCGACGCGCTCGAGACGTTGACCAACGTCGTCTACCTCGAGGACGTCCGGAAGACCGTGGGTCTGTCCGACAAACTGTTCGCCGCGGCTGCCGGCGCTCTGCCCAAGCAGTTCCGCACGCCGCTCGACCCGTCCGAGCCGGGCGTGATTCTCTTCACATCCGGCAGCTTCGGCGCGCCGCGCGGCGTGGTGCTCAGCCATTCCAACCTGGTCGCCAACAGCCGCCAGATCCTTCAGCACATCCCGCTGGACACCAACTGGGTGTTCTTCAACCCGCTGCCGATCTTCCACTGCTTCGGCCTGACGGGCGGCGCGCTGTTGCCGATCTTCTCGGGCCTCAAGGCTTTCCAGTACCCCTCGCCGCTGCACATCAAGCAGATCCCGGCGCTGGTGAAGGACACCAAGGCCAACGTCCTGTTCGCCACCGACACCTTCATCAACCAGTACGCCCGCTCGGCCGAGCCCGGCGAGCTCAGCGGCCTGACCTTCGTGGTGCTGGGCGCGGAGAAGGTGCGCGAAGAGACCCACAACCTGATCGCCGAGAAGTTCGGCCCGATCCCGCTCCTGGAAGGCTACGGCGCCACCGAGGCCTCGCCGGTGATCGCGGTGAACAAGCCCACCGACAACCGTCGCGGCACCGTCGGCGGCCTGTTGCCCGGCATCGAGGCCAAGCTGGAGCCCGTCCCTGGCATTCCCGGCGGCGGCAAGCTGCTGGTCCGTGGGCCCAACATCATGTCGGGCTACCTGAAGGCCGACGGCAGCGTCGAGCCGCTGCCCGACGGCTGGCACGACACTGGCGACGTGGTTTCGCTCTCCGACGACGACTGGGTGAAGATCCTGGGCCGCGTGAAGCGCTTCGCGAAGGTGGGCGGCGAGATGGTCTCACTGACCGCCGCCGAGGACCTGGCCTCCGCGGTCTGGCCCGACTGCCGCCACGCCGTGGTCGCGCTGCCCGACCCCAAGAAGGGCGAGCGCCTGATCCTGGTGACCGACCGCCGCGACGCCGACACGGCCGCCCTGATGGCCCACGCCCAGCAGATCGGCGCGCCCGAACTGGCCGTGCCGCGCAAGATCATCAAGGTCCAGGAGATCCCCGTCCTGGGCACCGGCAAGACCGACTACCCGGCGATCCAGCGCATCGTCGACGCCGAGATGCCGCGCGTCGCCTGAGGAGACCGACATGCTCGACACTTGGGCCCCGCGGATTCTCAGCCTGCTGCGGATCATCACCGCCCTGCTCTTCATGGAGCATGGCCTGATGAAGTTGTTCGGCTTCCCCGGGCCCCAGCCCGGCGTTCCCGATCCGCTGCCGATGATCCTGGTCGTTGCGGCCTGGATCGAGGTGGCCGCCGGCGCCCTGATCGCCGTCGGCCTGTTCACGCGCGCAGCGGCGTTCCTTTGCTCAGGCACGATGGCCGTCGCCTACTTCACGGCCCACGCCACCCAGGGCTTCTGGCCCGCGCTGAACGGCGGCGAAGCGGCGATCCTGTTCTGCTTCGTGTTCCTCTACCTGGTCTTCGCCGGCGGCGGGACGTGGAGCCTGGATGCCACCGTCAGGAAGAAGGTCTAGCCATCCCTCTCCGTCTGGCGAGGGAAGGCTTCAGATGTGCAGGACCTTGCCGTAGGCGTCCAAGGTCGCCTCGTGCATCGCTTCGCTCATCGTCGGGTGCGGATAGACCGTCGCATGCAGCTCGGCCTCGGTGGCCTCAAGGGTCATGGCCAGCACGTAGCCCTGGATCATCTCAGTGACCTCGTGGCCGATCATGTGGGCGCCGATCAGCGCGCCGGTCTTGCCGTCGAAGATGGTCTTCACGAAGCCGTCTGTTTCACCGGCGGCGATCGCCTTCCCGTTCACCTTGAACGGGAAGCGGCCCACCTTCGGCTCCAGCCCCTGTTCCTTGGCCTGCGCCTCGGTCAGGCCCACCGAGGCCACCTGCGGCGTCGTGTAGGTGCAGCCCGGGATCGGCGAGGTCAGGTTCGTGGGCTTGAGGCCGGCGATGTGCTCGATGCAGTGCACGCCCTCGTGGCTGGCCTTGTGCGCCAGCCAGGGCGGACCCGCCACGTCGCCGATGGCGTAGAGGCCGGGCACGCCGGTTCCGCCATGGCTGTCGGTGACGATGTGCGTGCGGTCGATCTTCACGCCCAGGGCTTCCAGACCCATGTCCTCGACGTTGCCCACGATGCCCACCGCCACGATGGCGACGTCGGCCTCCAGGGTCTCAGCCTTGCCGCCGATCTCGATGTCGACGGCGACGCCGGTCTTGGTCTTCGAGAGTTTCTTCACATTGGCCGGCACGCGGAACTTCAGGCCGCGCTTCTCGAAGCTCTTGTGCGCCGCCTTCGACACCTCCTCGTCCTCGACGGGCAGGATGCGGGGCAGCATCTCGATCACTGTAACATCCGAGCCCAGCGCCTTGTAGAAGCTGGCGAATTCCATGCCGATGGCGCCCGAGCCGATCACCACGAGAGACTTCGGCGCGGCCTTCGGGACCAGCGCCTCGCGATAGGTCCAAACCCGCTCGCCGTCCGGCTCCAGGCCGATAGCCGGAATGGTCCGGGCGCGCGCGCCGGTGGCGACGATCACATGCTTGGCGGTCAGCTTGCGGTTCCCCACCACCACGGTCGGCGCGGGGCTGCCCTTCTCCAGCTTGGCGAAGCCCTCGACCACCTCGATCTTGTGCTTCTTCATCAGGAACGTGACGCCGGCGTTCAGCTGGGCCGCCACCTTGCGCGAGCGCTGGATCACCGCGCCGAAGTCGAACGAGGCCTTCTCCACCGAGAGGCCATAGTCCTTCATGTGGCTCAGATGCTCGTACATCTCGCCCGACTTCAGCAGCGCCTTGGTCGGGATGCAGCCCCAGTTCAGGCAGATCCCGCCCAGCTCGGACCGCTCGACGATGGCCGTCTTGAAGCCCAGCTGGCTGGCTCGGATGGCGGTCACATAGCCGCCCGGCCCCGAGCCGATCACGATCATGTCGAAGGCGTCGGCCATCAGAGCAGCCTCTCAATCGCGCCCTCGAGCGCCTTGGGTTCAACGGTGGGGGCGAAGCGGCCGACGACCTGGCCCTTCCGGTCGATCAGGAACTTCGTGAAGTTCCACTTGATGCCCTGGGTCCCCAGCACGCCCTTCTTGGCCGCCTTCAGATAGGCATAGAGCGGATGGGCCTTGGGGCCGTTCACGTCGATCTTCCGCATCATCGGGAAGTCCACGTCGTAGGTCAGCGAGCAGAAGGTCTTGATCTCGGCCTCGTCGCCCGGCTCCTGCGCGCCGAACTGGTTGCAGGGGAAGCCCAGGATCACGAAGCCGCGGTCGCGGTGCTTGCGGTAGAGCTCCTCCAGTCCAGCGTACTGCTTGGTGAAGCCGCACTGGCTGGCCGTATTGACGATCAGCACCACCCTGTCGCGATAGTCCGCGAGCGGCGCCGGCGCCCCGTCGATGGTCTCGGCCGTGAAGTCGTAGATGCTGCTCATGGTCATCCGTCCTCAGACGATCATCCGGAGCGGCTCTTCCAGCATCTCCTTGAAGGCCGCCAGGAACCGGGCGCCCACCGCGCCGTCCACCACTCGGTGATCGCAGGTGAGCGTGACGCTCATCACGTTGGCGATGACGATCTGGTCGCCCTTCACGACGGGCCGCTTCTCGCCCGCGCCCACCGACATGATGCAGCCCTGCGGCTCGTTGATGATCGAGGCGAAGCTCTTGATGCCGAACATGCCCAGGTTCGAGACGCTGAACGTGCCGCCCTGGAACTCCTCGGGCTTCAGTTTCTTGTCCCGCGCCCGCGCCGCCAGGTCCTTGGCCTCGGTGGCGATCTGGGCCAGGCCCTTGGTCTCGGCCTTGCGGATGATCGGCGTGATCAGGCCGCCGGGGATCGCCACGGCCATCGCGATGTCCGCGTGGTGGTGCATGGCGATGCCTTCGGGCGAGTACGACGCGTTGGCTTCCGGCACCTTCATGAGCGCCACGGCGCAGGCCTTCATGACGAAGTCATTCACCGAGACCTTCACGCCCGACTTCTCGAGCAGGCCGTTGATCTTGGTCCGCGCCGCCAGCAGCTCGTCGATCTCGATGTCGATGGTCAGCGGGAAGTGCGGCACGTCGCGGAAGCTGTCGGTCATCCGCCGCGCCACGGTCTTGCGCATGCCGTCCAGCGGGATCAGGTCGTAGCTGCCGGGCGCGATGCCCATCTGCTCCAGGCTCTTGTGCTCGCGCGGCGCAGCCGCCGCCGCAGGCGCCGCGGTCGGGGCGGCGGCAGGAGCCGCAGCGGGCGCGGGCTTGGCCGCGCCGGGCTGAGCCTTGTCGATATCCGCCTTCACGATGCGGCCATGCGGGCCCGACCCTGCCACGCCGGCCAGGTCGATCCCCTTCTGCTCGGCCAGCCGCCGGGCCAGCGGCGAGGCAAAGATCCGGCCGCCGTCGGCCGCCTTGGCGGGTGCGGGCGCTGCCGCCACCGGGGCCGGAGCGGGCTTGGCCGCCTCGGCCTTGGCCGGTTCGGGCGCCTTTGCAGGCTCGGCCGCCTTGGGCGCCTCGGCCTTCGGGGCCGGCGTCGCCTCGCCCTCGCCGCCCAGGCGGGCGATCGGGGTGTTGACCTTCACCCCCTCGGTCCCCTCGGCCACCAGGATGTCCTCGACCACGCCCTCGTCGACCGCCTCCACCTCCATGGTGGCCTTGTCGGTCTCGATCTCGGCGATCACGTCGCCGGAGCGGACGCTGTCGCCCTTCTTCACGTGCCACTTGGCGAGGGTGCCCTCCTCCATGGTGGGGGACAGGGCGGGCATCAGGACGTCGATGGGCATGTCGTCTCCGGGCTCTCAGGCGCTCGGTTGGAGTTCGGTCAGGTCGGCGGGCGACCAGCGGGCCTTGCGCCGGGCCGCACGGGTCTCAGGGGTCTCGTCGTCGAAGACCATCGGCTCGGGCGTGCGCCCCTCAAAGCCCGGCAGGTCGACGCCGGTGACGTTCACGATCGCATAGCGCGCGCCGTCGATCTCGACCGCGGCCCCCACGCAGCACCCGCATTCCGTGCAGAACATGTAGTCCGACTGCCGGTGGCCAAAGCGGTAGTTGTGCAACTGGGCCCCGATGAAGGTGACTTCCGCCTGTGGATGGCTGGTCCAGACCGCGCCGTGCCGGCGGCAGAACCCGCACTGGCAGGCGCGAAGCGGCAACTCGGCCGCCTCGACACCCTCAATGGCGACGCGCATCGCCCCACAGTGGCATTGCCCATGCAGTCGCTTCATGCGGGCTCCTTCGACAGGTGCGCCAGGCTGGCGCCGTTGGCTTCCCAGTTCTGGCCGTCAAAGGCCTCGATGACGATCTCGAGCCCGTCCACCGAGTCCAGGCAGCGGGCGTTGACGCTCCAGCCGTCCGGGTTCGACCGCGGCCGGTAGAAGCTCTTGATGCCGCACTCCGAGCAGAACAGGTGCTTCGCCACGCGCGTGTTGAACGTGTACTCGGCCAGCCGGTCGATGCCCCGGGTGATCCGGAACCGGCTCTCCGGCACGATCACGTGCACGAACCCTGTCTTGGCGCACATCGAGCAGTTGCAGCTCTGCGCCTCGACGCGGTCAGGAACAGCCACCTCGAAGCGCACTCCGCCGCAGTGGCATCCGCCCGCCCGCCATTCGAACGGGCCCCCGGTCATCCCCGGTAGCTCACAGCCTTGGCAGCCGCCACGATCCGCTCCACCGAGGGCATCGACAACAGTTCCAGGTTGGCCGCGTAGGGCAACGGCACGTCCTCCTGGCACACCCGCAACGGCGGGGCGTCCAGGTAGTCGAAGGCCAGCTCGGTCACCTTGGCGCAGACCTCGGCGCCGACGCCCATCGGGCCCCAGCCTTCCTCGACCGTCACCAGGCGGTTGGTCTTCTTCACGCTCTCGACGACCGTGCCGATATCCATGGGCCGCAGTGTGCGCAGGTCGACCACCTCGGCCTCGATGCCGTCAGCGGCCAGGACCTCGGCCGCCTGCAGGCAGAAGCCCACCATGCGCGAGTAGGCCACCAGCGTGACGCCCGTGCCCTCGCGGCGCACCTTGGCCTTGCCGATCGGCACGACCCAGTCGATGCCCTCGGGCACGTCGAACTCCTGGCCGTAGAGCATCTCGTGCTCCAGGAAGACCACGGGGTTCGGGTCGCGGATCGCGGCCTTCAGCAGGCCCTTGGCGTCGGCGGCGTCATAGGGCGCCAGCACCTTCAGGCCCGGCACGTGGGCGTACCACGCGCCATAGTCCTGGCTATGCTGGGCGCCGACACGGGCGGCCGCGCCGTTTGGGCCGCGGAAGACGATCGACGTCTTGATCTGGCCACCCGACATATAGAGCGTCTTCGCGGCCGAATTGATAATGTGGTCAATGGCCTGCATGGCGAAGTTGAACGTCATGAACTCGACGATCGGCTTCAGGCCCGCCATGGCCGCGCCCACGCCGATGCCGGCGAAGCCATGCTCGGTGATCGGCGTGTCGATGACCCGCTTGGGACCGAACTCGTCCAGCAGGCCGCGGCTCACCTTGTAGGCGCCCTGGTACTGCGCGACCTCCTCGCCCATCAGGAACACGTCCGGATTGGCGCGCATCTCCTCGGCCATCGCGTCGCGCAGGGCGTCGCGGACGGTCACCTTCACCAGGTTCACGCCCTCGGGCAGCTCGGGGTCCTTCAGCGCCACGGCCGGCGCGGCCGGAGCCGCCGCCGCGGCGCGCACGGGGTCGCCCTTGGCCTCGGCGCGGGACGCCGGCTGCGGGTTGGGATCGACCGCCGCCTCGGGCTCAGGCGCGGCCTTGGCCGGAGCCGCCGCCCCGCCCTCGCCGGCCAGCCGCGCGATGGCGGTGTTGACCTTCACCTCCTCGGTGCCCTCGGGCACCAGGATGGCCTCGACCACGCCCTCGTCCACAGCCTCCACTTCCATGGTGGCCTTGTCGGTCTCGATCTCGGCGATCACGTCGCCCGACCGGATGGTGTCGCCCACCTTCACGTGCCACTTGGCGAGGGTGCCCTCTTCCATCGTGGGCGAGAGCGCCGGCATCAGGATGTCGGTCACGCCTCAGGCCTCCGTATAGACGTCGGTATAGAGCTCGGACGGGTCCGGCTCGGGGCTGGTGCGGGCGAACTCGGCGGCGTCGGCGACGATGCGCTTCACGTCCGCGTCGATGGCCTTCATCGTCGCCTCGTCGGCCCAGCCGTTCTTCTCCAGCAGGTCCTCGATGTGGTCGATCGGGTCGCGGGTCTTGCGCACCTCGTCGACCTCTTCCCGCGTCCGGTACTTGGCCGGGTCGCTCATCGAGTGGCCGCGGTAGCGGTAGGTCTTGAGCTCGAGGATGTAGGGCCCCTTGCCGCTCCGGCAGTGCTCGGCGGCGCGCTCGGCGGCGGCCTTCACCGCCAGCACGTCCATGCCGTCCACTTCCTCGCCCGGGATGTTGAACGAGATGCCGCGCTTGTGGAGCTTGGTCTCGGACGAGCTGCGGTCGATGGCGGTGCCCATCGCGTACTCGTTGTTCTCGATGCAGTAGACGACCGGCAGCTTCCAGACCTGAGCCATGTTGAAGCTCTCGTAGACCTGGCCCTGGTTGGCCGCGCCGTCGCCGTAGTAGGCGAAGCACACCTTGCCGTCGCCGCGGTAGGCGTTGGCGAAGGCGAGGCCCGTGCCCAGGCTCACCTGCGCGCCCACGATCCCGTGGCCGCCGTAGAAGGCCGCCTCGGTCGAGAACATGTGCATCGACCCGCCCTTGCCCTTGGACGACCCGCCCGAGCGCCCGGTCAACTCGGCCATGACCTCTCTCGGATCCATGCCGCAGACCAGCATGTGGCCGTGGTCACGGTAGCCTGTGATCATCTGGTCGCCCGGGCGCTTGGCGGCCTCGCAGCCCACCGCGATCGCTTCCTGGCCGATGTAGAGGTGGCAGAAGCCGCCGATCAGGCCCATGCCGTAGAGCTGGCCCGCGCGCTCCTCGAAGCGGCGGATAAGCAGCATCTGCCGATAGTACTCGAGGAGATCTTCCTTGGTGGCCGCGACGGTCGCAGGGGCCTTGCCCTGACCCTCCGCGCCATTGGCCTTACGTCGACCAGCCGTGCCGGTCTGCGCGCGCGCCATGCGTCTCTCCGTGTGATCGATCGTTCAATGTCGAAGGACCGGCGAACCCGGGCCTAAGGCTTCACCCGGATCACATAATCCCTTGGGTCGGCGAAGCCTAGCAGGGAGCGCGCCCTTTCCTCCAGCAGATCGGCGGAAAGGCTGTTGTCGCGAAGAAGTTGAGCGCGGACTTCCAGATCGTGCCGCTGGGCCGAGAGCCGCTTCAGTTCGGCGGCCTTGGCGGTCAGGGTCGCATCGCGCTTGTCCGACTGCAGCAGCCCGCCCTCGCCGGTGAAGGCGTGATACCCGAAGTAGAAGATCAACAGCGCCAGGGCGGCGGTCGACAGGTACGGACGCAGACTTGCGAGCACGGCGATTCTCGAACGGGACTGAGCCTTTGTCGCGCCGCAATCCCTAACGCGGCGCTAACCAAGTTCGGCCTGCGTTTCCCTCCCCTTTTGGGGAGGGGCAGACCGCGATGCGGTCGGGGTGGGGAAGTATGGGCCGGAGTGCTGCGGTCGGTGAGGATCAATGCCTCCCCACCCGTCTCGCTTCGCTCGCCACCCTCCCCACGAGGGGGAGGGAAAGTCCTAGAGCCGCTTCAGCGCCCCACGCCCGGCATAGATCGCCTGATCGCCCAACTCTTCCTCGATGCGGAGAAGCTGGTTGTACTTCGCCGTGCGATCCGAGCGGGCCAGCGAGCCGGTCTTGATCTGACCGCAGTTGGTGGCGACCGCCAGGTCGGCGATCGTCGAATCTTCGGTCTCGCCCGAGCGGTGGCTCATCACGGCGGTGTAGCTGTTGCGGTGGGCCATATCGACGGCGTCCAGCGTCTCGCTCAGCGTGCCGATCTGGTTGACCTTCACCAGGATCGAGTTGGCCAGGCCCTTGCCGATCCCCATCCCCAGCCGCTCGGGGTTGGTCACGAACAGGTCGTCCCCCACCAGCTGCACCTTGCCGCCCAGCGTGTCGGTCAGGATCTTCCAGCCCTCGAAGTCATCCTCGCCGCAGCCGTCCTCGATGCTGACGATCGGGAACTTGGCGACCAGGTCGGCCAGGTAGGCGACCATGCCGGCCGGATCGACCGTCTTGCCCTCGCCTTCCATGACGTACTTGCCGTCCTTGAAGAACTCGGTCGAGGCCACGTCCAGGCCCAGGTGGAAGTCGCGGCCCACCTTGTAGCCGGCGCTCTCGCCCGCCTTCACGATGAACTCCAGCGCCGCCTCGGCCGAGCCGATGTTGGGGGCGAAACCGCCCTCGTCGCCCACGTTGGTGTTGTGGCCCGCGGCCTTCAGTTGCGCCTTCAGGGCGTGGAAGATCTCGGCGCCGGTGCGCAGGCCTTCGGCGAAGGTCGCCGCGCCCGTCGGCAGGATCATGAACTCCTGGATGTCGATCGGGTTATCCGCATGCGCGCCGCCGTTGATGATGTTCATCATCGGCACCGGCAGCACGCGCGCCGACACGCCGCCCACGTACTTGTACAGCGGCAGCGCCGCCGAGCTGGCCGCCGCCTTCGCCGTCGCCAGGCTGACGCCCAGGATCGCGTTGGCGCCCAGGCGGGCCTTGTTCTTCGTGCCGTCCAGCTCGATCAGCAGCTTGTCGATCCGGCGCTGGTCCTCGGCGTCCGAGCCCGAGAGCGCGTCGTAGATCTCGCCGTTCACGGCGTCGACGGCCTGCTGCACGCCCTTGCCGCCATAGCGCTTCTTGTCGCCGTCGCGCTTTTCCGAAGCCTCGTGGGCGCCGGTCGAGGCGCCGGAGGGCACGGCCGCGCGGCCCATCGAGCCGTCTTCCAGGATCACGTCCACCTCGACCGTCGGGTTGCCCCGGCTATCCAGGATTTCACGGGCGGTGATGTCGACGATCTCGGTCATGGGGCTCCCCTCGGGCGGCAGGCTGGGCGGGCCGGACCCTTAGCCTAAGCCGCGCCGGAGGGGCAACGGTCAGGGCCCCTTCACCACGAGGTAAGTGGGGGCGGTCAGACCCTGAACCTGGGCGGCGGCAGGCTGAGTTTCGTGTCGGCGACGGCCTCGCCCGCGAAGAACCGCACCAGCAGCGCCTGCACCTCCGGGTGCGCCTCGAAGACGTTGTGCCCGGCGTTCTCGACCGTCACCTGCGCCTTGTTCCGGAATTGCGCGGCCACCTCGGCCTGCTCTTCGAGCACCGTGCGCCCGTCCAGCGTGCCCTGGACCAGAAGGCTGGGATGATCGATGCGGATCGGCGCCCGGAACCTGTCGCCGAGGTCCACGCCTGGAACGACGCCCAGCATGTGCGGCATCGGGAAGTTCAGCGCGTCGCCCAGCACCGCTGTCTTCGCCTCGCGCGTCACCATCCTCAGCTTGGACCGCGAGATCCCCGACGCGAGATCCATGGCCTCGGGCATCCCGCCGATGCCCAGCATGCCGAGCATCTGGCCCATGAAGGGCGTCACGGCCGAAAGGTCGCCGGCGTCCAGCCTGCGATAGAGGCCCGGCAGCATCGCCAGCGTGTCGGGATTGGCGATCAGGCTACCGGCCAGCATCTGCACCGCGAAGCCGCCCACCAGCACCTCCGTCGGCGCGCCCCGGAATGTCACACTCAACCTGGCGGGCTCGGCCTCCATGCGCGCGTGCGCCCGCCGCATGAGCGCCGACAGGTCCGGGACCTGCGCACGCACCACCGGATCGGCATCCAGCAGCGCGTCCACCCGCTTGAGGTAAAGGTCGCTGCGTCCCGGCCGCTTCACCGTCTGGTCCTGGCCTTCCAGGCTGGCGAGAGCCACGCGCCGGACTCGATCCCCGTGCCGCTTCAGCACCGAAAGTCCCAGGTGCGAGCCATAGCTGATGCCCCACAGGTCGATCTGCTCGGCGCCCAGGTGCTTGCGCAGGTCTTCGACGTCGTCGGCGCTCTGTTCGGTGTTGTAGCCGGCCATGGCGACGCCGGCCGTGGTCCATTCCGCCCAGGCCTTGGCGAACTCGGCGCGGACGTGCGCCGTCAGCCCGTCCCGCGTGAACGCCGGCGGCGGCCCTGCGAACGTCGGCCGTCGCGGGATGTGGTTCGAAAGCCCCGTGCCCCGCTGGTCGAAGGCGATCACGTCGGCGTGTTCTCGCAACGCCAGCAGGATCGGGAACCGGGGGCCCATCATCGTGCCCGTCGCTGTCCCGCCCGGTCCACCCGCCAGATAGACGATCGGCGGCCCGGGCCGCGTCGCGCTCGAAGCGAACCGGACGTAGCTCAGCCGGATCCTCCGTGACCGGGGATCGCGGCGATCCTCGGGAACCTCGAAGAAGCCCCGCTCGGCGCCGGTCTCGGCCCCGCGCCAGCCCTTGAAGCGGAACGGGCCCGGCTGGGTCTGCGCCAGGGCCCAGGACGGAACGGCCAGGCCCGCGGCGGCGATCACGGCGCGGCGGTGAAGATGTGCAGGACTCATGCGTCGGCCTGTGCCGGCGCTCGCGGCGCTCCGCCTGCCCGTATCGGCCAACCGACGCGCCGCATCGGTGAACGGCCGCGCGCCTCGGCCGGCGGCGCCCTAGACTGTCGCCATGTGGCGCTTGCTCACGATCGCCGGCCTCCTCGCCCTCGCCGTCACCACGGGCGCGCGCGCCCAGCAGCCCCGCTGGGACCTCTGTCGTGGCGTCGCGACGGCGGCCGGCCCGCAGCTGTCGGACTGCCGCCCGCTCGTGGGCAAGATCGATCCCCAGGGACGGGAACTCTGGCTCCGCGCCACCCCGCCGCCTCCGGCCCCGGGCGACCCCAAGGCCTTGTTCGCCGTCGGCGCGGCGTCGTCCGAGGTCTGGTTCAACGGCGAACGCCTGGGCGCGAACGGCCAGCCCGGCCCGACCGCCGAAGCCGAGAGCCCCGGCCGATACCAGGCCGACTTCCCGATCCCCGACGCGCTGTGGCGGCCGTCCGGCAACGAACTGGTCGTGCGCCTGTCGGCCCACCACGTGGGCCTGACCTTCGCGACGCCCATCGGCTGGCTGGGCATCGGCGCGGCCCGCCAGCCGTCGATGCTGCCTCTGCTGGCGATCACCTTCGTCGCGGCCGGCGCCCTGGCGGCGGCCACCTTCGGCTTCGGCGCCATCTACGCCATGCGCCGCACGGGCTCGAGCCTGACCCTGGCCGCGCTCTCGGCCGTGGCCGCGCTGCAGGCTGGCGTGGAGAACCTCCGCCACCTCTGGCGCTACGACTATCCGGTCCACGCCTACCGAATGGTCGGCATCTGGGCGCTGTCGCTGGCGTTCGCGTTCCTGCTGATCTCGTGGGCCGGCTCGCGCTTCCTACCCCGCCGGCGCGCCCAGTTGCTTGCGGTCGCGGCGATCGCTCTGCCGTTGACTTGGTTCATCCCGGGCTTCGACATCAGGACCGGCGTCGCCCTCCTGCTCGGCGTGGCGCTGGCCGGCGTCGCGGCCCTGGGCGGCGCCGTTGGTCGTCTCCCCGGCGCGCGGCCTACCCTGGCCTGGCTGGGCGCTTTCCTGGCGCTGGGGGTGCTGCAGCCGGTCTGGCTGCTGGACCTGTCGTTCTTTGTGCTGGCCGCCGCCCTCGTCCTGCCGCTGCTGATCGCCGAGGTGGTCCGTCTTGGCCGCGACGACACCGCCCGCGAGGCCGCCCTCACCCGCGCCGCCAGCCGCCCCGACCGGCTGACCGTCGCCTCGGCCCGTGGCGTCCAGCTGGTCCCGATCCCCGACATCCTCGCCATCGTCGGCGCCGACGACTATGTCGAGCTGCGGCTCACGGGGGATCGCACGCTGCTGCATGCGGCCCGCCTCGACGCCCTGGAAACCCAGCTGCCCCCCAGCTTCGTGCGCATCCACCGTTCGGTGATCGCCAACCTGGCCCACGTCCAGCGTCTGGAGCGCGACGGCGGCCGCTGGCGGCTCCACCTGGCCGAGGGCTCGCCCCTGCCGGTCAGCCGCGCTCGGCTTCCGGCGCTGCGCGACGCCCTCGACGAACCGGTTCCCCTACGCGCCAGCGCCTGACCGCCCCTTGACCGACGTTGCGGCGCCGGGCCAACGGACAGGCATCCCGGAGGATCCCATGCTGCTCGTCGAAAAGCCCTCGGACGGCGTCGCCGTCGTCACGCTCAACCGCCCCGAGGCGATGAACGCCCTGTCCAAGGCGCTGCGCGCCGCCCTGCAGCAGGCGATCGCCGAGCTGGACGCCGACCCCGACGTGCGCGTCATCGTGCTGACCGGCGCGGGCGAGCGCGCCTTCACCGCCGGGCTCGATCTCAAGGAGCTGTCCACCGATCCGCTGGGCATGGGCGCCGCCAACGCGACCGATCCGGCCGAGAACCCCGCCCGCGCGGTGCTGTCGTGCTCCAAGCCGATCATCGGAGCCATCAACGGCGTGGCGATCACCGGGGGCTTTGAGGTGGCGCTGGCCTGCGACGTGCTGCTCTGCTCGACCAACGCCCGCTTCGCCGACACCCACGCCCGGGTCGGGATCACGCCCGGCTGGGGTCTGTCGCAGAAGCTCAGCCGCTGCATCGGCCCCTATCGCGCCAAGGAGCTCTCGCTCACCGGCAACTTCCTCTCGGCACACCAGGCCTATGACTGGGGTCTGGTGAACCGGGTGGTCGCCCCCGAGGAACTGATGCCGGCCGCGCTCAAGCTTGCGGGCGAGATGGCCTCCATCGAGGCCGACATGCTGGTGACCTACAAGGCGATGATCGACGACGGGTACGCCGCCACGCTGGGCGAGGGCCTCGAGCTCGAGCACCAGCGCTCGGTCGTCCACAACCGCGAGGTCACCCCCGACATGGTCGCCGCCCGCCGCGAGAAGGTGCAGGCGCGCGGCCGCACGCAGTGACATCTGCCTTTCCCACGAAGTGGGAAGGGGGACCACACGCCGAGGCCGCAGGCCGGAGAGCGGGTGGTGGAGAGGGCATGCCCCATCCACGATGTCATCCGCCAACCTCAACGAGCCCTGACAGCCCCACGGCCCTGCTGGCCGCGCGCCCTCTCCACCATCCGCTCTTCGCTGCGCTCGGCGGACGGTCCCCCTCTCCCACTTCGTGGGAAAGGCAGGCCACAACGCAAAACGCCGGCCTCTCGGCCGGCGTCTCGGGACAAGCGTCCTGAACAGGAGCGCTTAGTCTTCCTTCGGCGTCAGGACCTGGCGGCCCTTGTACATGCCGGTCTTCAGGTCGACGTGGTGCGGACGCTTCAGCTCGCCCGTCTCCTTGTCTTCGTGGAAGGTGTTGGGGCCGAGCGCGTGGTGCGAGCGGCGCATGTTCCGCCGCGAGGGCGAAGTTTTGCGTTTAGGAACAGCCATCGGAAATCTCGCGGGCGTGAAAAAGGTTGCGGCGGCCAAGTCCGAAAACTTCGGGGGCCGCCACGTGAGCGGGGGCTTATGCATGAAACCCCGCGCGCAATCAAGTCAGGTGCAGCCGGCTCTCCATGACCGTCACCGCGCGCCCGCGCAATATGACGCTTTCACCCTCCAGACGCCCCTCGAATTCTGCGCCCCGGCCGGGATAGGCCTGCCGGAATCGGATCGTCGCCCTGGGCAGGCGCTCCGCGAGGATCGGGACGAGTATGGCGTGGAACGAGCCCGTGGCCGCGTCCTCCAGGATCCCGTAGCCCGGGGCGAAGAAGCGGTCGATCACGTCGTGAGTCGCCTCGTCGGGCGCAAGCGCCGCGACGCCCACGTTGCCCTGTCCCCCCAGCCCCTCTGAGATTCGACGCAGATCGTCGTGCCGTGGCTCCAGCCGCCCGATCGTCTCCGCCCTGTCGAACAGCGCGACCAGGTACGGCGCCGCCCACACCTCCGCGGGCTCCGCGCCCAGGGCCTCGGCTAGGCCCGGCGGCGTTTCGATTCGGCGAGGCCGGGGGCGCGGGAACGACAGCTCGTAGCGATCCTCGCCGGCGGCGGTGGCGGTCAGGCGCCCTGAGGCCGTGTCGAACTCCAGCGCCGTGTCGCCCACGCTCAGTTCTCCCAGCAGCGCATGCGCGGCGGCCAGTGTTGCGTGCCCGCACAACGGCACCTCGGTGGCCGGCGTGAACCAGCGGAGGCCGAACCGGTTCGCCGCCTGGGTGCGCAGCAAGTAGCCGGTTGCGCCCGCGCGGTTCTCCGCCGCCAGGCTCTGCATCCAGGCGTCGGGCGGCCAGATCTCGAGCGGTTCCACGATGCAGGCGGCGTTCCCCAGGAACGGCCCGGCGGCGAAGGCGTCGATCGTCCACTGGCGCATCGTTCAAGCCCCGAGTCGGTGACGGAAGAAGTCGAGAATCTCGTCGCGCGCCAGGACGGTCGGCTCACCCGCCGCGTCGATCAGATGGACCGTCACCACGCTGTGCGGCGTCGTGACGAAGCGCTCGAAGAACGGCGGCAGGTTCTTGGTGTTGGCGGCGCTGTCGGGCAGCACGCGGGGCTGGAAGCGCGGCCCCAGCGCCTTCGCATACGCCGCGAACCGCTCCGCCCGGCAGAAGCTGTCGCCCTCGAATCGGTAGGCCAGCACGGTGAGATCATCGCGCTCCAGCCGCTGCGCCACCTGGGCCAGGTCCTGGTCGGCGATTTCCAGTCCGTCGGGCGTGTCCAGCGGCAGCGAGGGCTGGGCCAGCACCGGCGCCAGCATCACCGGCTCCAGCATCATCGACAGCGCGAAGTTGCCCGTGAAGCACATCCCGATCGCTCCTACCCCCGGCCCGCCGCATTCCCCATGCGCCAGGCGGGCCAGCGCGCGCAGCCAGTCGGTGACGGGGCTGGAGACGCCGGCCCCGAACGCCCGGAACTCGGCGCTGACGCAGGCGCGCCGAAACACCTGCCCTGCCGTCTCGGCGTCCGGCAGCGCGCCGTCGCGCCCGAACAGCGACGGCATGTACACGGTGAAGCCGGCCTCGCGCACCCAGCGGGCGAAGCGCGCCACATGCGGGCTGATCCCCGGCATCTCGGCCATCACGATCACCGCCGGCCCCGCCCCGGAGACGTAAACGACCTTCGTGGCTTCCTGCAGGGTGATCTCCCGCGCCTGGAAGTCGGCCAGCGGGTCGTCGGTCATCAGATCCGTCGTCATCATTCGGCTCCCGTGTTGTCACCGAAGACTGGCGTTCGCGGCCGGACCGGGCCAGTGTCGCAAATGACACCATTCAGGGATTTTCCGCCAACATGATCGTGGATGTCCTCACGCCCTCGGGCGCCTCGCCCTCCAGCGTCGCGATCACCTTCGAGGTGCTCTTGACCGCCAACCGCGTCCTGCTCGGCCGTCGTCGCGAGCCCGCCTTCGCCGTCCGTGCGATTGGGGACGCAGCCCAGGCCGCGATCGCCTTCGCGGGCGTGCCCGACCCCGCGCCGCGCGGGTCGGCCGGTCTCGCGATCGTGCCCGGCTTGGCCCTGGCCAGCGAAGCGGCCGTGAGCGAAGGCCTGGCTAGACCGGAACTGGTCGCTGCACGCCGCACCCTCGCCGAGGCGGCCGCAGGGGGCGCCGAGATTGCGGCGTCGTGCTCAGGCGTGTTCCTGGTGGCCGGGGCGGGGCTGCTGGAGGGACGACGCGCCACCACCTCGTGGTGGCTGGCTCCCGCCTTCCGCAGGATGTTCCCGAACGTCCGTCTCGACACCGCGCCGCTGGTCGTGCGCGACGGGCCGGTGACGACGGCGGGGGCGGCGATGGCCCAGCTCGACCTGATGCTGGCCCTGGTCGCCCGTCACGCCGGCAGCGACGTGGCGGCGCACTGCGCTCGCTACCTGATCGTGGACGAACGGCGCTCTCAGCTGCCCTACATGGCGATCAGCCTGTTGGCCGCAAGCGACGTCCATGTGGCGCAGGCCGAGGGTTGGGCGCGCTCGCGGCTGCACGAGGGCATCCGGGTCGAGGACCTCGCCGCTGCCGTCGGGATGGCGCCCCGCACCTTCGCCCGGCGCGTCGAGGGCGCGACAGGGCTGTCTCCCGTCCGCTTCCTGCAGCGCCTGCGGATCGAGCGCGCGCTCGAACTCTTCGCCACGACGCGCGCCTCCCTCGAGGCCGTCTCCCACCAGGTCGGCTATGCCGAGCCATCCACCCTTCGGCGACTGTTGCGCGCCGAGGGCGTCACCCTCCCCCGCCGTCCGCCGCCGGGCCGCGGGGACCCATCGCTGGCGGCGGCGTCCCGCCGCGTCCGCGCCGGACCCGGCTAGGGCCCTCGGGGCGGGTCGGTCGCTTCCAGGACCCCCGAGATCGCCGCGACGATCGCCTCCGGTGCATCCAGCTGGATATTGTGGCCCGTCGCCGGAACAACGCGGTGACGGCCGCGCCGGGAGAGCCGCGCCGTCTCCTGATGCAGCGCGATCATCACGGTCTGGCCTGCCGCATCCAGGGGGTCGCGCGGGTCGAACAGCCCGTGGGTCAACACCACCAGCGGCTTGCGTCCGAGGGCCCCCGGGCGGAACAGCCCGGCATAGACCGGGTCGCCCCGCTCATCTCCATAGACGCTGTTCAGGATCTCCGACGCCTGGGCCTCCTGATACACGCTGGTCACCTGGACTCGGCGACGCTCGGCCGCGATCTCGGGGCCCAGCCGGGGGCGCACCGGGTCCGTGCATCGCCGGTATTGAAGCGAGTCCGGGTCCAGCGGTCCGCTGCGCGCCGCCTCGGCGCAGCCGCGGTAGCGCGCCGCCAGCTGCGTCCAGAACGCCTGGTCCAGCAGCTCGGATCGGGCCGCGAGCGAGGCGCCGAAGCGCCGATGCAGAAGCGCGCGGCCTCGATCGGCCGAGCGGTCTTCCGCCGGGTCCACCAGCACAAGGCCCGCGACGTCCTGGGGGTACAGGGCCGCGTAGAGCTTGGCGTTGAACCCGCCCAGCGAGTGACCAACCAGCACCAGCGGCCTCGGCAGCTTGGCGGCGACGACCAGCGCATGCAGGTCTTCGACGATGGCCACCGGCGTCCGGGCGCCCCGGGCCGGGTCGCTATGTCCCAGGCCCGCGCGGTCATAGGCGCAGGTCCGCGTTCGGGCCGCCACGGCCGGCTGCACCAGCGCCCAGGTGTCCGACCAGTCGCTGCCCCCCGACTCGAAGAGCACGACACGATCGCCCGAACCCATGCAGACCAGGTTGAGGCGCCGGCCGCCCACATCCACCGCCGTCTGCGGCGTGGCATAGACGCGCGCCAGTTCGGGCGGCGGCGCGCCGGCGGCGCCGGCGGCGCCGGCGGGCCTGGCCACCAGCGCCATGAGCAGGAATGAAAGGAACGGTCCGATGGCGAGTTTCATGCCGCAGAGCATTCTCAAGCGACACGCCCCCAACCAGCGGCAGTCCGGTCAAAATCGGGGCTGAATTGGCCAACGCCCCGGGGGCCGTCACCGGCATCCCCGGGCGGAGCACTTCGTGGTCAGGCCGCCCTGTGCGCCTCCGCTTGGCTCGTCGTGAAGTGATCGATGTGCTGACGCAGTCCCGCTGCGCTGGAGCGCATCGCAAAGGCCGCGGCCGTCGTCTCTTCGACCATCGCCGCGTTCTGTTGTGTCATCTGGTCCATCTGGCTGACGGCGATGTTCACTTCCGACAGGCTGGTCGACTGCTCGTCGGCCGATCGCGCCAGATCGGTCATGCGGGCGTCGATCTCGGCGACCTGTTGCAGGATCGCCGCCAGGGCCTCGCCGGTCCGGTTCACCAGTTCCACGCCATCGCGAACCTGGTCGGTCGACTGGTGGATCAGGCCCTTGATCTCCTTGGCCGCTTCCGCCGAGCGCTGCGCCAGCGCGCGGACCTCCGAGGCGACGACCGCAAAGCCCTTGCCGGCATCTCCGGCGCGCGCCGCCTCAACGCCCGCGTTGAGGGCCAGCAGGTTGGTCTGGAACGCGATCTCGTCGATCACGCCGATGATCTCGCCCACCTGGTCCGACGAGCCGGAGATCGCCTGCATGGCGCGCACGGCCGAGGCCACGACGTCGGCCGACTGTTCGGCTCCGGCGCGCGCATCGGCGACGAACTGGCGCACCTCTCGCGCGCTCTCGGCCGCGCCCTTCACGGTGCTGGTCAGTTGTTCGACCGTCGCGGAGGTCTGCTCGAGGCTGGCGGCCTGCTGTTCGGTACGGCGCGACAGGTTGTCGGCCGCCTGGGCGATCTCGCTCGCGCCCACGCCCACGCCCTGGGTCGCCGCCCGGATAGACCCCATCACCTGGTCCAAGGCGTCGGCCGCTCTGTTGAAGTCGCTGCGGAGCTGTTCATAGCGGCCTGGGAACGGGCTCGAGAGGCGGCAGGCCAGGTCGCCCTGGGCCATCCGCGAAAGCCCCTCCGCCAGGGCGGCCACCACCGCGGCGCGCTCGCGTTCCGCCGCTTCGCGCTCATGTCCGGCGGCGATCTCGTCCTCGCGCGCCCTGCGTTCGGCTTCCTCCTGTTCCATTCGCATCCGACGCCGCTCGAGCACGCCCTCCCTGAAGACCGCGACGGCCTTGGCCATCTCGCCGACCTCGTCGGCGTGCCGCGGCTGGGGTGGGTTGAGCTCGTAGTTCCCCGCGGCCAGTTCGCTCATGTAGCTGGTCATGGCGCGGACGGGACGGATGCGGCGCGCCAGCGCGATCAGAGCCAAGAGCACGGCCAGCGCGCCGATGCCTGAGATGCCCGCTACGGCGGCGCGTGAAACGGCGACCAGTCGATCGGCGTCGGCCTCGGTGCGGGCGCTGCGGGCCGCCATGAGCGGAACAAAACGGTCGACCGCCTCGCGATGCGTCCTGTACGCCGCATCCACGCGCTCCAGCGCGACCGCTCGCGCCGCAGCATCGCCAGAGTTCCAGGCCGGAAGGAGTTCGGCCTCGACGATCTGCCAGAACCTGTCGGCGCTTGTCCTGACCTCCCCGAACAAGGGCGCCCGCAGGTCTTCGGGAAGCGGTTGTTCGCTCCAGTAGGCGAGCCGGGTTTCGTAGTCGCGCTTCAAGGACGCCAGCTTCTTCCGGCTTGCGGCGACGTCGCCGGCCGTCGCATGGGCCACAAGGTTCGCCTCGACCAGGAAGAGTGGCGGCGGAAGGACGTCGGCCGTCAGATCCTTGGCATGAACGATGCCGTCATAGGACTTGCCCCCGACCCGAACTGACTCAACGACCATCAGCGAAAGCACGGTCGTACAGATCAGAACGCTCACCACGAAAGCGGTGATGGCCATCACAATCGAAGAGATCTTCCAGGATTTCATGGCGTTCCTGCTCGACATAGTAAACCGGACCAATCCAGTGCACGATGCGCGACGCCACGATTAACTGGGCGATAGAGTTAATTGTGATTAATGCTTCCCGTATTGGGGAATTACAATTTATCCACAGCGCCTGACGCTGTTGCAATCCCTGCGTACATCGTGCGCAGCAGGTCTGCACTGTAGGCGACCAGATAACGCACGTCCGCTGAGGTCGCGAAATCACGTCGCACCTTGAACCCCTCCTCATCGCGCTCGGCGAGGCCTCTCTCGACCAACACCATCGCGCGGCGTCTTGTGCTCTCGATGGGCCGTTCCATGGACTGGGCGAGACCCAGGAAGGTCAGCCGGCGTGGCGTGCCGTCGGACTTCACGGCCTCCAGCAGCGCGAGGTAGATCAATGCGGCTTCATGGCTTCCGGTCAGGCGGGAGACCTCGCGTAGAAAGTCGATCGCGAAGGCCGCCGTCGCGCGATTGACCACGCGTACCGGACTGGCCGGATCGATGGGGCGGAGGATCGCCTCCACGACCGAGGACGCCCCGACATCGAGCCCCGACCGCTGGACATCCGCCGTCAGCCGTCGGAGCGCTTCGTAGGCTTCGATGGCCAGCGCGCGACGCGTGGGTCCACTCATCAGTTCCACGGGAACGACGTATCCGCCGTAGGACCTGACGCAGCGCTCGCGTGCGACCAGGGCTTCCAGCCGCCGTCGAACGGTTTCCCTCGGCAGGCCGGTGCGTTCCGCCAGCATCGGCACCGACGCCGGTTCACGCAGGTCGGCTGGCACAGGTTCGTCGAACGTATCGTACGCCCCCGTTCCGAGCGCGCGTCTGACGTTCGCCTGGACCACGGCCGCCACGATGACCGCGTCGATCGAGTCCCCGCCGCCCGTATGTCTCCGGGACGCCACGGTCCTCAGAACGAAGCGCGACGCGGCGATCAGACAAGCGAGCCGCGCAGACTCCTCGGGATCCCTGGCCCGTGCATCAAGGCTCGCGGACATCGTCGGCCCCCCTGCGATTCCGCCCCCGACTATGCGGCGGGTCGACGGATCACGCCACGGAAAGTCTGGCGTCGCGTGGGCCTGGTTTCGACGGCTAGACGAGCCGACTGCGTTCCTTCGCCGCCCCGATGAAGCTCTGGAACAGCGGGTGGACGTCGAACGGGCGGCTCTTCAGTTCCGGGTGGAACTGGACGCCCACGAACCAGGGGTGGTCGGATCGCTCGCACAGTTCGGGCAGGACGCCGTCGGGCGACAGGCCGGTGAATTTGAGGCCCGTCTTCTCGATGGCCTCGCGGTAGCCGATGTTCACTTCATAGCGGTGGCGATGGCGTTCCGAGATGCTGGACGCGCCGTAGATCTCGGCCACCCGGCTGCCCGGGGTCAGCACGGCTTCGTAGGCGCCGCACCGCATGGTGCCGCCCAGCTCGCCGCCCTCCGAGCGGACTTCCTTCTCGTTTCCGCGCACCCACTCGGTCATCAGCCCCACGATGGGCTCGGACGTCGGGCCGAACTCGGTCGACGAGGCCTGCTTGATACCGGCCAGGTTCCGCGCCGCCTCGATCATCGCCATCTGCATGCCGAAGCAGATCCCAAAGTACGGCACCTCATGCTCGCGGGCGAACTGCACCGAGCGGATCATCCCCTCCGAGCCACGCTCGCCGAACGCGCCCGGCACCAGCACGCCGTGCACGCTGTTCAGCCGCTCGGCGATCAAGGCCTCTTCCTTCTCGAAGACCTCGCCCTCGATCCAGTCGAACTTCACGCGGACATTGTTGGCCACGCCGCCGTGCACCAAGGCCTCGATCAGCGACTTGTAGGCGTCAGTCAGGGCCGTGTACTTGCCGACGATGGCGATGTTCACCTCGCCGTCCGGATGGCTCAGACGGTGGGAGATTTCCTCCCACTTTGTCAGGTCGGGCGCCGGGGCCTTGTCGGCCAGGCCGAAGACGTCCAGCACCTCGGTGTCCAGGCCCTGGGCGTGATAGTCCAGCGGCACGGCGTAGATGTTCTCGCTGTCCATCGCCTGGATCACGGCGCTGGGGCGCACATTGCAGAACAGGCCCAGCTTCTTCCGTTCGCTCTCCGGAATCGGCATCTCGCAGCGGCAGAGCAGGATGTCGGGCTGGATGCCGATCGAGCGGAGCTCCTTCACCGAGTGCTGCGTCGGCTTGGTCTTCATCTCGCCCGCCGTCTTGATGAACGGCAGCAGGGTCAGGTGAATGAAGCAAGCATGGCCGCGGGGCAGTTCCTGGCCCAGTTGGCGGATCGCCTCGAAGAACGGCAGGCCTTCGATGTCGCCGACCGTGCCGCCCACCTCGACCAGGACGAAATCGACGCCCTCGCCCGGGTCCGACAGCACGAAGTCTTTGATCTCGCCGGTCACGTGCGGGATCACCTGCACGGTGGCGCCCAGGTAGTCGCCCCGGCGCTCCTTCTCGATGATCTTCTTGTAGATCTGACCGGTCGTGATGTTGTCGGCCCGCGTGGCGTTGACGCCCGTGAACCGCTCGTAGTGGCCAAGGTCCAGGTCGGTCTCGGCGCCGTCGTCGGTGACGAACACCTCGCCGTGCTGGGTCGGACTCATCGTGCCCGGATCCACGTTGAGATACGGGTCGAGCTTACGAAGGCGGACCTTGTAGCCTCGCGCCTGAAGAAGCGCGCCGAGAGCGGCGGACGCGAGACCTTTTCCCAGGGAGGAGACCACGCCGCCGGTGATGAAGATGTACCGGGCCATGGGCGTTCAGATTAGCGGTGATTCGGGCACAGTTCGCCGCGCGTTTCGCCGCTATCCCCAGCCTTCTCCTACTTCTTGGCCGGCTCGGCGGGCGCGGGCGCGGCCGGCGCGGGTTGCGCGGCGGGGAGCTGACCGAACGGGCTCTGGATCGTGGGCGTCGGGGCCTGCAGCGGCGCCGGCGCCGAACCCGCGGGGCCGGGCTGGGCGGTGCCGGCCGGGGGCTGCGGGACTTCGCGGTTCAGGTCGGCGGGGTTGATCGCGTTGACCTTCATGCGGTCGACGACCGAGGCCGAGCCGCGCTCGCGACCCGCGACGATCGTGAGCAGCAGGCCCAGCACGAAGAACGTGGCGCCCAGGATCCAGGTGATCCGGGTCATCAGGTCGCCGGCGCCGCGCACCGACATCAGCGAGCCCGTGCCGCCGCTCACCAGGCCGCCGCCCTCCGAACGCTGCAGCAGCACCACCACCACCAGGAACAGGGCGACGATGACCTCGATCACGAGCAGCAGGTTCAGAAGCATTGCGGTCTATCCCGTGCGGGCAAGGTGAGCCTGGGCGGCCACACCCAGCCGAAATGAAGCGCGCGCTCTATCACCGAGCCCGCGTCAAAGCCATAGCTAGTGCGTCACACCCCAGAGGCAATGGGTGCGAGACTTGCGGCGTGATGTTCGATCCTGAGCAGCTTCCGATCCTGGAGACCGAGCGGCTTCGCCTGGAGCCGTTGCGGATCGGCGACGCCGAGCACCTCTTCCCGATCATGGGCGACCCCGAGGTGATGGCCTACTGGGACGTGCCCGAGGTGGACGATCCGGATCTGGTCGCCACCATCGTGCAGAGCCAGGTCGACGCCATGGCCGCTGGCGAGGCGTTGTACTGGGCGATCCGGACCCTGGAGGGCGGAGCCTTCCTCGGAAGTTGCGACCTCTCCGAGATCGACCGCTGGCATCGGCGGGCCGAGGTGGGGTTCATGCTGGGCCGCGAAGCCTGGGGCCAGGGCTATGCGCTGGAGGCCATGACCACGGTCGTCGCCTTCGCGGCGACAGGCGGCGTCCGCAAGCTGACCGCCCGCACCCACCTGGGCAACCGGCGCTCGGAGGCCCTCCTCCAGAAGCTGGGCTTCGTCGAGGAGGGCCTGTTGCGAGGCCATATCCTCCGGGCCGGCGAGCGCCGCGACTGCCATGTCTTCGGCCTGTTGCTTTGAGCATGCGGCGCCTATCTCAGGCCCCATGAGCCATCCGATCGCCGTTCAAGGCTTCGACCACATCGTCCTGCGCATCGCCGACAAGCCGCGCATGCTGGCCTTCTATTGCGGGGTCCTGGGCCTTGCGGTCGACAAGGAGCAGGAGAAGCTTGGGCTCACCCACATCCGCGCCGGGCGTCAGCTGATCGACCTGATCACCGTGGACGGCCAGTTGGGTCGGCTGGGCGGCGCCGGTCCGGGCGAGGAGGGCCGCAACCTCGACCACTTCGCCCTGCAGGTCCGGCCCTTCGATGCGGCCGCCATCCGCGCTCACCTCGCCGCCCACGGAGTCGAGATCGTCGATGAAGGGCCCCGCTACGGCGCCGACGGCGACGGCCTCTCGTTCTACATCCGCGATCCCGAGGGCAACACGGTCGAGCTCAAGGGGCCGGGCGCCTAGCTACAGCGCCCGGATGATCCCGAGGAAATCGGCCGCCTTCAGCGAGGCTCCGCCCACCAGCGCGCCCCCCACCTCGTCGGCGTGCAGGATCTCGGCGGCGTTGCCGGGCTTCACCGAGCCGCCGTACAGGATCGGGACGCGCTTGCCCGCCTCGCCGAACATCTCGACCAGGGTGGCGCGGATCGCCCGGTGGACCTCCTCGATCTCGGGGGTCGTGGGCGTCAGCCCCGTGCCGATCGCCCAGACCGGCTCGTAGGCCACCGAGAACGTCTTGCCGGCCAGCTCGGACGGCAGCGAGCCCCTCACCTGCCCCGTCACGATCTCCAGGGCCTTGCCCGCCTTGCGCTCGTCCAGGGTCTCGCCGACGCAGACGATGGGCTCGAGGCCGTACTTGAGCGCCGCCTTCACCTTGGACGCCACCAGCTCGTCCGTCTCGCGATAGCCCGCCCGGCGCTCGGAGTGGCCCAGGATCACCAGGCTCGCGCCCGCGTCGGCCAGCATCTCGGCCGACACGTCGCCGGTGAACGCGCCCGCGTCGTCCCAGTGGTGGTCCTGTCCGCCGATCAGCAGCGGCCCGCCGCCAAGGGCGCTCGCCATGCGGTGAATCAGGATCGATGGCGGGCAGATCGCCACCCGCGCCGGGGTGTCGCCGAGCCCCGCGGCGACGGCGCGGGCTTCCTCCAGAGAGGCTCCCAGGCCGTTCATCTTCCAGTTCCCGGCGATCAGCGGCTGCGGCGCGGTCATCTCGATCCCTTGCTCTTGAGGAGAGAGCGCCGCGGTTAAGCCATGCCGCGCTTGCTGTCACGCGCTTGCCCCACGGAACCGCCCTCCACTATACCGGCCCGCTAGCTCGCGCTGTGTCGCGGGGAAAGGACTCGAATGCTCGCTTCCATCCGCCAGTTCGCCAAATCCTGGCCCGCCCGGATTCTGCTCATCGTCCTGGCGATCAGCTTCGTGGGCTGGGGCGCCCAGCAGGGCGGCTCGGCGATGTTCGTCGGCGACCAGGTGATCAAGGCCGGCTCGCGCGTCCTCGACTCTCAGGACTTCGCCCGCGAGTACGACAACTACCGCAAGCGCATCGAGCAGGAGAGCGGCCAGCAGGTCACCCGCGAGCTCGCCGAGCAGAACAACCTGGACGCCACGGTGCTGAACGGCGTCGCCACCCGCGAAGCCTTCGCCGAGGTGCTGTCCAAGGCCGGCATCAAGCCGGGCGACAAGCTGATCCTCGACCAGATCCAGAAGATCCAGGCCTTCTTCGACCCCATCACGGGGAAGTTCGACAAGAAGACCTTCGAGGCGCGCCTGCGCGAAAACGGCATGACGCCCGAGAATTTCGACGCGGGCCTCCGCGACCAGATGGCGACCCAGCACTGGGCCGTCGCGGTCCAGAACGGCCTGTCCGCCCCGCGCAGCTACGGCGCCCTGGCCGCCATCTATGGCCTGGAAGCCCGCGACCTCGCCTTCGTGACCCTCGCGCCCAACAGCGTGCCGGCGCCCGCCGCGCCCACCGACGCCCAGCTGCAGAGCGTCATCAACGAGAACAAGGACCGCCTGACCGTCCCCGAGACCCGCGTCCTGTCGGTCGTGCTGTTCACGCCCGCCGGCGTCCAGGCCCAGGCCTCGGCCCCGATCGACCCGGCCGAGCTGCAGAAGCGCTATCAGTTCCGCAAGGACACGCTGTCGACGCCCGAGGTCCGCAGCCTCGTGCAGATCCCCGTGAAGGACCAGGCGTCGGCCCAGCAGGTCACCGCCCGCCTGGCCCGCGGCGAGGCCCCCGCGGCGATCGCCAAGTCGCTGGGGGTGGACGCGGTCGTCTACGACGCCAAGCCGATGTCGGCGATCAGCGACCGCAAGGTCGGCCAGGCCGCTTTCCGCCTGCCCGCCGGCCAGGCCGCGACCGTCCAGGGCGACCTGGGCCTCGCCGTGGTCCGCGTCAGCGCGATCACCCCCGGCCGCGAGGTCAGCCTCGACGAAGCCCGCCCGATGCTCGAGGCCGAGATCCGCAAGGACATGGTCGCCGAGAAGGTCTACGCCCAGACCCAGGCCTTCGACGACGCCATCAAGGCCGGCGGCGACCTCGCCTCGGCCGCCAAGAAGGCCGGCGTCACGGTCACCCCGCTTGGGCCCATCTCGGCGCAGGGCGTCGACGCCCAGGGCCGCCAGCTGCAGGGCCTGCCGCCCAAAATCCTCGAGACCGCCTTCGCGCTGCCCACCGGCGCCGAGAGCGACATCACCGACCTGGGCGACGGCGCCTACTTCGCCGTGAAGGTCGACCGCGTCGTGGCCGCTCACGTGCCGCCGCTGGCGGAGGTCCGCCCGATGGTCACCCAGTTCTGGATCCAGCGTGAGCTGGTCCGCGCCCTGGAGGCCAAGGCCGCCGGCCTGAGCGAGCGCATCCGCAAGGGCGAGACCCTGGAGGCCGTCGCCGCCTCGGCCGGCCTGACCGTCAGCCGCGTGCCGGGCCTGACCCGCCAGACCGCCCAGCAGCAGGAGGCCCTTGGCCGCGAGGTCATCGGCCGCGCCCTGGCCGCGCGAGCGGGCGAGGTCTGGACGGCCGGCGCCCCCAACGGGATCGTCGTCGGTCGCGTGGACAACATCCGCATGGAGGGTGGTCCCACGGCGGCGCGGCTGGCCGAGATGGCCCGCCCCGAGCTCTCCCAGGTCCTGTTCCGCGAGATGGGCGAAGCCGCCCAGACCTACGCGCGCAACAAGCTGAAGGTGAAGGTCGACCGCGACCGCGCCCGCGCGGCCATCGGCTTCGAGCCCCTCAAGCCCGAGGTGAAGGCCGGGGCCGCGGCGGAGAAGAAGAAGTGACGTCCGAGCCTCCGTTCGAGGCCTTTCGTTCGACCTACGACGGCGGCGCGCCCCAGGTCGTCTGGACGCGGCTGATCGACGACCTGGAGACCCCGGTCTCGGCCTTCCTGAAGATCGGCCACGGCAAGCCGTACGCCTTCCTCTTCGAGTCGGTCGAAGGCGGGGCCTTCCGCGCGCGCTATTCGATCATCACGCTGAACCCCGACCTCGTCTGGCGCTGCCGCGGCGACCAGGCCGAGATCGCCACCGGCGCCGACATCGCGGCGGGCCGCTTCACCGCCCAGAGCGGTGGCGCGCTCGACAGCCTGCGCGACCTGCTGGCCGCCTCGCGCATCGAGCTGCCGCCGGGCCTGCCGCCCATGGCCGCGGGCGTCTTCGGCGCGCTGGGCTACGACACCGTCCGGCTGGTCGAGACCCTGCCCGACATCAATCCCGACCCGCTGGGCCTGCCCGACGGGGTGCTGGCGCGGCCCTCGATCATCGCGATCTTCGACGCCATCGCCCAGGAGATCCTGCTGGTCACGCCCGTCCGCCCGGACCGGTCGTCCGCCGCCGACGCGTACGCCGCCGCCCAGGCGCGCCTGCAGGCCGTGGCCGCCGATTTCCGTAAGCCCGCCCCGCCGCTCAGGGGCGACGCCAAGCCCGAGCCCGACCGCTTCACCACGCCCATCAGCCGCGAGGACTACCGGGGCATCGTCGAGAAGGCGAAGGAGTACATCCGCGCCGGCGACATCTTCCAGGTGGTGCCCAGCCACCGCTTCCGCGCGCCCTTCGCGCACGACCCGTTCGCCCTCTACCGCTCGCTGCGCCGCTCCAACCCCTCGCCGTTCCTGTTCTTCCTGAACTTCGGCGACTTCCAGTTGGCGGGCTCCAGCCCCGAGATCCTGGTCCGCCTGCGGGACGGGAAGATCACCATCCGCCCGATCGCCGGCACCCGTCCGCGCGGCGCCACGCCCGAGGAGGACCGCCGCCTCGAGGAAGAGCTGATCAACGATCCCAAGGAGCGCGCCGAGCACCTGATGCTGCTCGACCTGGGCCGCAACGACGTGGGCCGCGTCGCCATGCTGAAGCAGGCGGGCGCCAACGAGCCCCCGCAGCCCAGCCGCCGGCCGCGCGTCCGGGTCACAGACAGCTTCTTCGTCGAGCGCTACGCCCGCGTCATGCACCTGGTCTCCAACGTCGAGGGCGACGCGCCCGACGGCCTGGACCCGGTGGACGTGGTGATGGCCGCCCTCCCCGCCGGCACGCTCTCGGGCGCGCCCAAGGTCCGGGCCATGGAGATCATCGACGAACTCGAGATCGAAAAGCGCGGCATCGGCTATGCCGGCGCCGCCGGCTACTTCGGCTCGGACGGCTCGGTCGACACCTGCATCATCCTGCGCACGGCCCTGTTCAAGGACAACGTCATGTACGTCCAGGCCGGCGGCGGCGTCGTGGCCGACTCCGATCCCGACGCCGAATATGACGAAACCCTCCACAAAGCCCGCGCGCTCCGCGACGCGGCCGTGGAGGCTTGGCGGTTCGTGTAAGGTCTAGAGCGGACGTACGAATGTCCGAGACGGGCGGCTTGCGGACTTTACCTCCCCCGCGAAGCGGCGGGAGGGGGACCACGCGCCGAGGTCGGCGCAGCCGTCCGTAGAGCGCGTGGTGGAGGGGGCGGGCCCCACCCGCTGAACCAGCCATGGCCAATCCTTCCGCTGAGCCTGAGGCCCGCCCCCTCCACCAGTCGCTCTCCGCTGCGCTCGGCGACTGGTCCCCCTCCCGCCGCTTCGCGGGGGAGGTAAGCGTCTGCAATGGGTCGAACGCGGAAGTTGGCGCCCAGTGCGGAAGGCGGCGTTGGCGGGGCCCTCAGCAGCGGACCATCCGGACGTCCGAAGGGGGTAGTTCGTGGAACCTAGTCATGCAAGCTTCGCCATGACCGCGAAGGTAGGCAGCTGATGAAGTCACTCTTCGAGACCTACGACCGACATCTGAAGGGCCTGGCGTCCATGCCCGCTGCTCAGCGAATGAGAGCGATGTACAGGGCGATGTTCCCTTGGGCGCTGGTGGCAATGGCTGGCTGTTCGACCGCACGCCAACTGACCGAGACCTGATGGAGATGTGCGGTAGCGACGAGCTCGTAGACGCGCTCCGGCGCATCACGCTCAATGGCTTGTCGAACCTGAACCTGACGACCCGGCTCCGAGCCGACCTTAAGCTCACAGAAGGGGACATCTCCCAGCTGTTGGGCATCTTGGAGGCGGAGAAGCGGCTCGACGCGCCCGCCCTCGAAGCGATCAAGTCGGGCGACACGACGATCGAGTCGCTGCTCCAGAAGATGTCCCGGGTATAGGCTTGAAGTCGGCAGCGGGTCGAAAGCAGCCATCGAGCCGCCCACCAAGAGCGAACGCCGCAACGATCTCTAAGGCAGTTCCCGCACCCAGATATTCCGGAAGCTGATCGCCGGGCTCGGATCGCCATGCGCCTGCAGCTTGATCGGCGAGGCCCCATGGGCCTTGTACTGCGGCTTGCCGATGTAGCGGGTCTCGCCGGTCAGGATGAAGTTGTTCTGCACCACCACGCCGTTGTGGATCGCCGTCACCCGCGCCGGCGACTTCACCTTCCCCGCCGCGTCGAACACCGGCGCTGTCCAGATCACGTCGTAGGTCTGCCATTCGCCCGGCTTGCGCATGGCGTTCGCCAGCGGCGGGGCCTGCTTGTAGATGCTGGCGGCCTGCCCGTTCACGTAGGTTTCGTTCTCGAAGCTGTCGAGGATCTGGATCTCGTAGCCACCGTCCCCGCCGCCGGTCGACGCCAGGAACACCCCGCTGTTGCCCCGCGCCTGTCCCGACCCGGTGGTCCCGGCCGGCACGCGCCACTCCAGGTGCAGCTGGTAGTTCCGGAACGACCGCTTCGTCTCGATGTTGCCGCTGAGCTTGTTCACGGTCAGCAGCCCGCCCTCCACCTTCCACCCGGCCGGGCCCTTGTCGCGGGTCGAGACCCATTCGCTCAGGTCCTTGCCGTCGAACAGCACGATGGCGTCCGAGGGCGGCGCCGCATCCGTCGCGCCCGGCGTCACCACGGGCGGCTTCGGCGCCCACTGTTCGGTGTCCTGCGGCTTGCCCGCCTCCTGCGCGCACGCCGCCCCCACCAGCAGCGCCACCGCCCCCACTCCCAACAGAACCCGCTTCACGACGCCGCCCTCACGCTCTTTGTCGCCAAGTTGGCCCGCCGCACCCGCCCTGTCATCCCGGTTTGGGCGTCCGCTAGCACCCCCATCCCCCTAGAACGTCATAGCCGGGCCTGTCCCGGCCATGCCGTTCCGAAAAAGTGGGAACGAGGCGCGCTTCTACGACCGTTTCTGTCGTACCCCCATGTTCCACTCGCGATCATGTCCGAGCCCACGCCCGACATCTTCGAAGAGGACCAGCTGCTGGCCCAGACGGCCCGCATGGACTTCGCCTTCGCCCGCCACGTGCA
>NZ_SCTC01000056.1 GCF_004299445.1 Phenylobacterium sp.
TGGCCTCGTCCAGCGACGAGATGTCGGGCAGGCCCGGCGCGAACACCGCGAAGAACGCGACCATGAAGGTCACGCCCCAGACGGCGAGCACCAGCATCCAGTAGATCAGACCCTGCAGGGGGGTGCGCTTCGGGCGCCCACGTCCCGGCGGCTGCGCGTTGGCCATGGAGTTAGGGTGTCCTACCGATCAGTCGCCGCCCGCGAGGGGCGCTATAGCCCACGTCAACGGAACGCCAAACATGATTGACGAGAGGTGAACGGCGGCTGGCGGAAGCGCCGAGCTGGTCTGCATCCATGCATAGCGGCGCTGCGGTTTTGGGGGTTGCGGAGTCGATCTTAACACCGTTATCTTAGCAATGCTCAGTTCGACGCGCGCCAAGGGGGGGGATACCCGAGGCGGCCAAACGCGGCGAGCAGGGCCGGTACTCAAATCCTTGACGCCGACAACTCCCCGAACGCTGGAGGGCTCCTTGAAGCTCCAAATTCTTGCGGCCTGCGCCGCCCTCGTCACCCTTTCCGCCGGCCAGGCCTTCGCCGCCGACACCATTACCGCCAAGCTCTCGGCCCCGGTCGAGAAGACCAAGTTCATCGCCGGCGGCGCCATGTTCAACTGCGAAGGCGACACCTGCACCGCCCTCGCGCCGACCTCGCAGACCTTCGCCACGTCCACCTGCAAGACCATCGCCGACAAGGTTGGCGTGGTGCAGGCGTTCGCCGGCCGCAAGTCGCTCGCCGAGGACAAGCTCGCCGACTGCAATGCGAAGGCCGTGGCCAAGGCCAACGGGGCCACGCAGCTCGCCAAGGAACAGTAGGCCTACCAAGTCTCCCAGCAGCTCTGTCGAGCTTCTGTCATGCCTGGGCCGTCGGGAAACCGACGGCCCTTTTTTTGCGCCGACGCGTCCAGCCGCCGCACCGCATCTTCAATTTCGCCTCGGTTCCCCCAGCGGAACCCCGGTCCCACTCGGTTGCGGCGCACAACATCGCATGCTAGTAGGCGCGCGGCTTTGGGCCGGGGGCAATTTCGAGCGTCCGGACCGATGTGCTTTTTTCAAGCGCTTTCAAGCCTTTAGTCGCAGCGGATCGGTCCGTTTGCGGCACGTGAAACGCGACCCGGGCGGATAATAGTGGCGGACGACTCCTCTCTGTCGAATGTGGGCTCAAGATACGCACAAGCCCTGTTCGATCTGGCCAGTGACCAGAAGCAAGTGGCGGCGGTCGAGGCCGACCTGAAATCCCTGAAGGCCGCGATCGCGGACTCGAAGGATCTGCGCACCCTGCTGGGTTCGCCGACCTTCAGCGCCGAGGACAAGGCCAAGGGCCTGGTCGGCATTGGCGCCAAGGGCAAGTTCAACATGACGACGCTGAAGTTCCTGGGCCTGTTGGCCTCGAACGGGCGCGCCGCAGCCCTGCCCGCTGTCATCGAAGGCTTCGCCAAGTTGTCGGCCGCCGCGCGCGGCGCCGTCTCGGCCGAAGTGGTCACGGCAGCCCCGCTTTCGCCCACCCAGGCCAAGGGCGTCGCCGCGGCGCTCCGCCAGGCCCTGGGCAAGGACCCCGAAATCACGACCCGCGTCGATCCGGCCCTCCTGGGCGGGATCAAGGTGAAGGTCGGCTCCCGCCTCTTCGATGCTTCGCTGAAGTCGAAGCTCGACTCCCTGAAATTCGCCCTCAAGAGAGCGTAAGAATATGGACATCCGCGCCGCCGAGATTTCGGCCATTCTCAAGTCGCAGATCGCCAATTTCGGCGAAGAAGCTGACGTCTCCGACGTCGGTTCGGTTCTGAGCGTCGGCGACGGCATCGCCCGCGTCTACGGCCTCGACAACGTGCAAGCCGGTGAAATGGTGGAATTCCCCTCCGCCGGCGTGAAGGGCATGGCCCTGAACCTCGAGCGCGACAACGTCGGCGTCGTGATCTTCGGCGAAGACCGCGCCATCAAGGAAGGCGACGAAGTCCGCCGCCTGGGCGAAATCGTGGACGTGCCGGTCGGTCGTGGCCTGCTGGGCCGCGTCGTGAACCCGCTGGGCGAGCCGATCGACGGCAAGGGCCCGATCACCAACGTGGCCGAACGTCGCCGCGTGGACGTGAAGGCCCCGGGCATCATCCCGCGGAAGTCGGTGCATGAACCCGTGCAGACCGGCCTGAAGGCGATCGACAGCCTGATCCCGGTCGGTCGCGGCCAGCGCGAACTGATCATTGGCGACCGCCAGACCGGCAAGACCGCCGTGGCGATCGACACGATCCTGAACCAGAAGTCGATCAACGCCGGCGACGACGAGAGCGCCAAGCTCTACTGCATCTACGTCGCCATCGGCCAGAAGCGCTCGACCGTGGCCCAGATCGTCAAGACGCTCGAGGAGCGCGGCGCCCTGGACTACACCATCGTCGTGTCGGCCACGGCCTCCGAGCCGGCGCCGCTGCAGTTCCTGGCCCCGTTCGCGGGTTGCGCCATGGGCGAGTGGTTCCGCGACAACGGCATGCACGCCGTCATCATCTACGACGACCTTTCCAAGCAGGCCGTGGCCTATCGCCAGATGTCGCTGCTGCTGCGCCGTCCGCCGGGCCGCGAAGCCTATCCGGGCGACGTGTTCTATCTGCACAGCCGTCTGCTTGAGCGCGCGGCGAAGCTGAATGACGACAACAAGGGCGG
>NZ_SCTC01000057.1 GCF_004299445.1 Phenylobacterium sp.
CTCAAGCTGCCCGGCGACACCGCCACCGAGTTCCGGCTGACGGTCATGAAGCCGTTCCTCGACGAACACCTGAAGACGAACGGCCCCAAGGCCAACATCCCGCCGGTCTTCATCTTCGACAGCGGGTCCATGCGCTGGGACCGCCTGCAGAAGTATCCGCAGACCACCCAGCTCAAGCCCATCTACCTCAATCCCGGGATGGGGCTGTCGTTCGACAAGGCCATGGCCAAGGGCGGACCGATGTTCGAGGAGTACGTCTCCGACCCGGCGAAGCCGGTGCCCTATGTGCGCCGCCCGGTGCGGTGGGACGACGCCGACCAATGGCGCTTCTGGCTCACGTCGGACCAGCGCCACGTGGACGGGCGCCCCGACGTGCTGACCTTCGTGACCGAGCCCCTCAAGGCGCCGCTCAAGATTTCGGGCGAGCCGGTCGTGAACCTCTTCGCGTCCACCAGCGGCACCGACAGCGACTGGGTCGTGAAGCTGATCGACGTCTACCCCGATACGGTCCCGTCCGACCCGCAGATGGGCGGCTACGAACTGGGCGTGGCCATGGAGATCTTCCGCGGTCGCTACCGCGAAAGCCTCGAGAAGCCGACGGCGATCCCCGCCGGCAAGGTGCAGAACTACCGCTACGAACTGCCGCCTACGAACCACGTCTTCAAGCCGGGGCACCGGATCATGGTGCAGGTCCAGTCCAGCTGGTTCCCCCTCTACGACCGCAACCCGCAGACGTTCGTGCCGAACATCTTCTTCGCCAAGCCCTCGGACTACCGGAAAGCCACGCAGAGGATCTACGTCAGCGGCGAGACGGCGTCCTCGATCGAGCTTCCGGTGATCCCGGCGAACTGAGGCGCATTGTACGGGGGTTCCGTGGCGTCCCCGTTGACCCGGGCGGCGGGATTGGGAGCATGGCGACCATGAGCACCTCCGAAGCCCTCGATCCCCCGGTCCGCGACGTCCTCCCGGCGCACCGGTTCGATGAAGCCCGCCTCGCCGACTGGATGGCGGCGAACGTCGAGGGTTATCGCGGTCCGCTCCGCGTCCAGCAGTTCCAGGGCGGAGCCTCCAACCCGACGTTCCTGGTGACGGCCGGTGATGGCCACCGCTACGTCCTCCGCAAGAAGCCACCTGGCCAGCTTCTCGCGTCGGCTCACCAGGTCGACCGCGAGTTCCGAGCCATGCGCGCCCTCGAAGGGCACGTCCCGGTCCCCAGGATGCGCGCACTGTGCGAGGACCCCGACATCATCGGCGCCACGTTCTACGTCATGGACTATCTGGAAGGCCGCATCTTCCGCGACGCCACCCTCCCCGGCCTGACGCCCAAGGATCGCGCCGAGATCTACGACGACTTGAACGCCACCCTCGCCAAGCTGCACCAGGTGGACTTCGAAGCCGTGGGCCTGGGCGACTACGGCCGGCCCGGCAACTACTTCGAGCGTCAGATCGCCCGCTGGACCCGCCAGTACGAAGGCGCCAAGACCGACGAGATCCCGGCCATGGACGCGCTGATCGACAAGCTGCCGGCGCGCATTCCCCAGGACCAGTCGGTCTCGATCGCCCACGGCGACTACCGGCTCGAGAACGTCATGTTCCACCCCACCGAGAACCGCATCGTCGCGGTGCTGGACTGGGAGCTCTCCACCATCGGTCACCCGCTGGCCGATATCGCCTATAACGGCTTCATCTGGCGCTCGCATTCGCCGGGCTGGGGCAGTCTGGACGGCGTCGACTTCGCCACGTCGGGCATCCCGACCGAGGCCGAGTACGTGGCCCGCTACTGCGAACGCACCGGCCGCGGCGAGATCGAGGACTGGCCGTTCCTGATGGCGTTCTCCATCTTCCGCCTGGCCTCGATCAGCCAGGGCGTCTACCGCCGCATCCTGGGCGGCAACTCGGCCCGCGAAGGTGAGGCCATCAACGGCTGTCCGCCGCTGGCCGAGCAGGCGCTCGCCATCCTCGAAGGACGGGAATAGCCGCATGCACCTTGGACTGGACGGCAAGGTCATCTTCATCGCCGGCGCCAGCCGCGGAATTGGCCTGGGCATCGTGGAGGCGTGCCTGGCCGAGGGCGCGAAGCTGGCCATCACCGCCCGCGGCGCCGAGGCGCTGGAGGCCGAGCGCGCGCGCCTGGCCGACGCCTATGGCGCCGACCGGCTGCTGGCGATCAGCGGCGACATGCGCTACACCCAGGTCATCGAGGATGCAGTCGCCCGAACCGAGGACGAGCTGGGGCCGATCTTCGGCGCCGTCGCCAATGTCGGCCTCTATCCCTGCCCGCCCGGCTTCGAGGTGGACGACGAGACCTGGGATGCGGGCTTCACCCAGAACCTGGACTCGGCCTGGCGGCTGTCGCGCGCCGCCCTGCGCCGCATGACCCCGCGAGGCGAGGGCTCGGTCCTGCTGATCAGCTCGATCGCCGGGCTCGGCGCCCTGGGCACCGCCATGACCTACGGCACGTCCAAGGCGGCCATGAACCACATGACCAAGGAGCTGGCGCGCATCGCCGGCCCCAAGAACGTCCGCGTCAACGCCATCGCGCCCGGCAACATCATCTTCCCGGGCGGGACCTGGGAAGCGAACGCGACCGGCCCACGCGCCGAAAACTGGGCCCGCTGGATCCGCCGCGAAGTGCCGCTCAACCGCTATGGCAAGCCCGAAGAGATCGGCGCCGTGGCTGCGTTCCTGCTGAGCCCCCTCGCCAGCTTCGTCACCGGGGCCGTGGTGCCGGTGGATGGCGGGCAGACGCGCTAGGGCTTCGGCGGCGTCAGTTCCGGGAACTTCACACCCAGCTGATCCAGGTAGGTCGGGTACTTCCCGGCGTCGTAGTACAGCGGCTTCATCAGCGGCCGGTAGGTCGCCATGATGTCGGCGTTCCGTTCGATCACGGGCTTGTCGCCCGCGCCGATAATCGGATCGTACCGCCCTTCCTTGACCTGCTCGGTGGTGAAGTAGGTCCTGGCCGCCGGCAGCAGCTTGGGGTCGAGCAGCAGGTCCAGCACGGTCATCGCAACCACCTTGCCGCCTGAGACCACGCCCTTGTGCGCGATCGGCGTGGCCATCGACATGGCGTTCGCCCAGTTGTGGCCCGGCAGGTTCGGGATGTTCGAAGGATAGTTCAGCACCACCGTCGGCACGGTCCAGGAGATGTCGCCGATGTCGTCCGAGCCGCCGCTGACCGGCGGATCGGTGGGAGCCCCCAGAGGCTTCAGCTTGAGCGCGAGGCCGTCCTGGTCGCCGCCCACGAGCTTCTGCACGGCCTTTGCGAACGTCTGCTCATCGGGCGTCCAGGTCGGAAGCCCGACCTTGTCGATGTTGGCCTGCATCGCGAGCGCCATAGGCTTGCTGAAGTGGCGCGGGGCGGCGGTCCCCACGATCCGCCGGCTCACCGTGGTGTCGGTCATCGCCGCGGCGGCGTCGGCGATCTTGTTCCCCAGCGCGTAGTTTTTGGCGATGTTCTCGAAGTCGATCTCGCGGAAGAAATACCAGACGCTGGCCTTCGACGGGACGACGTTGGGCTGGTCGCCCCCATCCGAGATCACGTAGTGCGAGCGCTGCAGCGGGCGCAGGTGCTCGCGGCGCATGTTCCAGCCCATGTTCATCAGTTCGACCGCGTCCAACGCGCTCTTGCCCCGCCACGGCGCCATCGCCGAGTGCGCGGACTCGCCGCTGAAGGTGTACTCGACCGACACGAGACCGGTGCCCAGCGGCCGGCCCCAGCCGGTCTGCAGGTTGTCGCCGACGTGGGTGAAGATGGTGGCGTCGACATTCTTGAAGACGCCGTCGCGCACGAACCAGGCCTTGGCGCCCACCAGTTCCTCGGCCACGCCCGGCCAGAGCATCAGCGTTCCCGGTATCTTCTCCCGCGTCATGATCTCCTTGAGCGCAAGCGCGGCCACGATGTTCACCGCCTGGCCCGAGTTGTGGCCCTCGCCGTGTCCGGGGGCGCCCTCGATCATCGGCTTGCGGTAGGCCACGCCCGGCATCTGCGAGGCCTTGGGGATGCCGTCGATGTCGCTGCCCAGGGCGATCACCGGCCCGCCCGTCCCCGACGTCCAGGTCGCGGTCCAGGCGGTCGGCATGCCCGACACCCCGCGCGTGACCGTGAAGCCGTTCTTCTCCAGCAGGTCCGACAGGTAGCGGGAGGTCTCGAACTCCTGGTAGCCCAGCTCGCCGAAGCTGAAGACGGTGTCGACGATCTGCTGGGCCAGCTTGGCCTGGGCCTCGACCTTGGCCGCAGCCTCGGCCTTCAGCTTGGCCGGCGCGGGCGCCGCCATCGCCGGCTGGCCGGTCAGCACCGTAGCGGCGGCCACGCCCGCCAGAATCGTCCGAAACATGCCCAACTCCCCCTTACGCGAAGGCGACAGCCGGGCACGCCGCCGCGGGGAAATCAAGCCACGGCTGAACCTAGGCGAGTTCCGCCCAAAGCCTGTTCTCTATTTCGGCGAAGACGCCATCCCAGACGCCCCGCTCGGTCTGCCGGTACAGCCACATGTAGGGGTACCAGGGGCTGTCCGTCCGGCCCATAAGCCAGCGCCAGTCTGCTACATAAGGCAGCGCTACCAACGTCCGGACGCCGAGCGCGCCAGCCAGATGCGCTGTCGAGGTGTCGGGGGTGATGACGAAGTCGCAGGCCTCCATAGCGGCTGCGGTGTCCATGAACATGTCCGGCCCGGGATCGAAGTCGTCGCCCAAGGTCTCCACGGTCATGCCGGCAGGTAAGCTTTCGAGTTGATCCAGCCCGTTCACCTTCTGCAGGCTGATCAAGCGCACCAGCGGGATCGCACCAACGCGAGCCAGCATCGACAGCGGGAAGGACCGAGCCAGCGGCAGCGCATAGGGCTGAGTGCTGCCTTGCCAGACGACGCCGATCTTCAACCCCTCGGGCCCGATCCGCTCGCGCCACTTCGCCACCCGCGCCGGATCGGCCGAGATGTACCGCGCCACCCCGGGCAAGTTCTCCAACGTCGTCCCGAAGGCGTGCGGCAAGCTCATCAACGGCGCCTGCAGGTCGAAGTCCGGCGTCGCGCCCTCGTCGACTAGGTCGATCTCGCCGGTCAGGCCACGCAGCAGACCGTGAAGCGCCTTTGGCGCACCCAGCGTCACCTTCGCGCCCCGCGCCGCCGCCATGGTCGCGTAGCGGCTGAACTGGATCACGTCACCCAGGAACAGCTCGGGAAAGATGAAGAGCCGCTTGCCCGCGAGATCCTCCGCCCCCGTCCAGCGGTTCGGGAGGCCGTACCTGGGGTCCTCGAAGGTCGGGCACTTCGCCCGCCACTCGTACTCCGCGAAGCCCTCAGCCAGCCGCCCGGCCTGGAGCAGGCAGAAGGCGCGGTTATGGTGGCCGATGGCAAATTCCGGGTTGAGCGCGATCGCCGCATCGTAGCTCGCAATCGCCTCGTCCACTCGGCCCAGGGCGCGCAGGACGTTGCCGCGGTTGAAGTGCGCTGCGAGGCTGGAGGGGTTGAGCGCGGCGGCCGCCTGGAAGGCCGCCAGCGCCGCGTCGAACCGGCCCTCGGCGCTCAGCGCGCCGCCCAGACCCAGGTGGGCCGAAGCTAGGCCCGGCTTTCGCGCCAGCGCCTGCTCGAAGCTTAGCCGCGCGTCGGCCACGCGCCCCAGCGCCAGCTCGGCGTCTCCCTTTCGGCCATAGGCTTCTGCAAGATCGGGCTGCATCTCGATCGCCCGGGTGTACTCGCCTACCGCCTCGAAACGTCGCCCCAGCGCCATCAGCGCTTCGCCGAAGTTGGCGTACATCGCGGCCGTCGGCGGACCGGCGCCGAGCGCCAGCGCGAACAACTCCGCCGCTTTCTCCGGCTGACGAACCTGCATCGCGACCAGGCCCAGCTGATGGTAGGCCTCGGCGTGGCTTGGATCGCGTCGCAGCACTTCGGAATAGAGCCCCGACGCCGGCCCGAACTGCCCCTGCCGATGCATCGCCGCCGCCGCCTCCATCAGCGAGGCGGTGTCGACCTCGGGCGGGAACGGATCGGCGGGCATCTTGGCGGGCGCTCCTTGGGCAAGGTCGGCGGTAGCAGGTTCCCCCGACGCCCGTAAACCGCGGTGTTCAACGCCCGCGGCGCCGCGCCTCTCGCGCCCACGCGAGAGTCCGTCTAGAAGGCCCGCCATGAGCGCCCAGCCCACCAAGACCCTGGCCGAGAAGGCCGCTGAGTATGGCCTGAAAGCCGACGAGTACGACGTCATCGTCAAGCGGCTGAATCGCGAGCCGAACGACGTCGAACTGGGCGTCTTCTCGGTGATGTGGTCCGAGCACTGCAGCTACAAGTCCAGCAAGATCCACCTGGGTAAGTTCCCGACGTCGGGGCCCAAGGTGATCTGCGGTCCGGGCGAAAACGCCGGGGTCATCGACATCGGCGACGGCGAGGCCTGCATCTTCAAGATGGAGAGCCACAACCACCCCTCGTACATTGAGCCGTACCAGGGCGCGGCCACCGGCGTCGGCGGCATCATGCGCGACGTCTTCACAATGGGCGCCCGCCCGATCGCGCTGCTGAACGCGCTGCGCTTCGGCGACCCGAGCCATCCCAAGACCCGGCGCCTCGTCTCGGGCGTCGTCGCCGGCATCGGCGGTTACGGCAATTGCGTGGGCGTCCCGACTGTCGCCGGCGAGACCAATTTCCACCGCGGCTACGACGGCAACATCCTGGTCAACGCGATGTGCGTGGGCCTGGCCGACGCGGACAAGATCTTCTACTCGGCCGCCCCTGCGGCGGGCCTCAGCGTCGTCTACTTCGGCTCGAAGACGGGCCGCGATGGCATCCACGGCGCCACCATGGCCTCGGCGGAGTTCTCTGAAGACGCGGAGGAGAAGCGCCCGACCGTGCAGGTTGGCGACCCCTTCGCCGAGAAGCTGCTGATCGAGGCCACCCTGGAGCTGATGGCCTCGGGCGCGGTGGCCGCCATCCAGGACATGGGCGCGGCCGGCCTCACCTCCTCGTCGGTCGAAATGGCCGGCAAGGGCGGCGTCGGCATCGAGCTCGACCTCGACCACGTGCCCCAGCGCGAAGAGGGCATGACAGCCTACGAAATGATGCTGTCCGAGAGCCAGGAGCGCATGCTGGCGATCCTGAAGCCGGGCCGCGAGCGCGACGGCCACGCCATCTTCGAGAAGTGGGGTCTGGACGCCGCCATCATCGGCGTCACCACCGACACCGGCCACCTGGTGCTGAAGCACCACGGCCAGACGGTCGCCGACGTGCCTCTGGCGCCGCTGTTCGACGACGCGCCGCTGTACGACCGCCCCTGGGTCGCCCCGAAGGCGCATCCTGTGCTGTCGCCTGCCGACGTGCCGGCGCCGAGCGACTGGAACGCTGCGATCCTGAAGCTGATGAGCGCCCCCGACATGGCGTCCAAGCGCTGGCTATGGGAGCAGTACGACCGCCACGTAATGGCCGACACCCTTGAAGACTCGGCCACCGGCGCTGACGCGGGGATCGTGCGCGTCCACGGGGGGCGCAAGGCGTTGGCCATGACCTCGGACGTCACGCCCCGCTACGTGCAGGCCGATCCCTACGAGGGCGGCAAGCAGGCCGTCGCCGAGGCCTGGCGCAACCTGACGGCCGTGGGCGCCTCGCCGATCGCCATCACCGACAACCTCAATTTCGGCAATCCCGAGCGCCCCGAGATCATGGGCCAGATCGTGCGCGCTATCGACGGCATGGCCGAGGCCTGCCGCGCGCTCGACTTCCCGGTCGTGAGCGGCAACGTCAGCCTCTACAACGAGACCAACGGCGCGGCCATTCCGCCGACCCCGGCCGTGGGCGGCGTCGGCCTGATCGCCGACTACGGCAAGCGCGCGGACTTCGCGTCGCTGAAGCCGGGCGACCAGCTGGTTCTGATCGGCGAGACCACCGGCTGGTTGGGCGCCTCGATGTACCTCCGCGAGGTCCACGGCCGTGAAGAGGGGGCCCCGCCACCGGTCGACTTGGCGACCGAGAAACGCAATGGCGACCTGGTCCGCGACCTCATCCAATCGGGCGACGTGACCGTGGTCCACGACCTTTCGGATGGCGGGCTGGTGGCCGCGGCGGTCGAGATGGCCTTGGCGTCGGGTGTGGGCATGGCGCTGAACATCCAGGGCGATGTACCGGATCACGCTGTCTTTTTCGGTGAAGACCAGGCCCGATACCTGGTCGCGCTGCGCCGTGACCAACTCGACGAACTGGACGCCAAGGCCGAGGCGGCCGGCGTCGCCTACGACGTGGTGGGACAGGCCGGCGGCGACGAGGTGTCGTTCACCGGCCAGAGCGGCCTGCTGGCCGCCCTCCAGCTGGACGCGCTCAGGACGGCCCACGAAGGCTGGATGCCGGCCTTCATGGGCGAGCCAGCCTAAGGCGCGCTAGCCGCCCAGGAACGCCTGCCGGATTCCGGCGCGGAACGCCTCGACGCCCACGGCCAGCCGCTGGGCGTAGGTCGCCTTGGCGTCGTCGCCCGCCACGTAGCTGACCCTGTCGGCGTCATCGTTCACGGCGTCCCAGACGGCGTCGGCGATCTTTTCGGCGCTGGAGGCGTTCGACCGCCGCTCGGGGTTGGAAAACGCGGCGAACGTCCTGGCCATCGCCTCGCCATAGGCGCTGTGCTGGGTCATCACCAGCGAGCGGCTGGCGAAGTCGGTGGCGATGCCGCCGGGCGCCACCGTCTTCACCTTGATGCCGAACGGCGCGAGCTCGTAGGCGAGGCTCTCGCTCCAGCCTTCCAGGCCCCACTTGGTCGCGTGATAGACCGAGTTGAACGGGAAGGTGACCAGCCCGCCGATCGAGGTGGTGGTGAGGATCGTGCCCTGCCCCCGCTCGCGCATGGCCGGCAGGAACGCCTGCGTCACCCGCATCACGCCCAGCAGGTTGGTGTCGAGTTCGGCGCGCAGCTGTTCGTCCGTCGCACCTTCGAAGGGCCCGGCCAGGCCGTAGCCTGCGTTGTTGAAGAGGACGTCCACCGGACCCAGCGCCAGGGCCGCCTTCGCCGCCTCTGCGATCTGCGCCGGATTGGTGACGTCCAGCGCCATCACGGTGACGCCCTGCGCCGCCAGGTCGGCGCCCGCCGCCGGGTTGCGCATCGTGGCGATCACCTTCCAGCCCTTGCCCGCAAACAGCAGCGCCGTGGCGCGGCCCAGGCCGGTGGAGGCGCCGGTGATGAAGATCGTCTTGGTCATGTGTGGTCTCCCTGAGCCCCGATTGAAACCTGCCGCCCTACGAGGCGGCCATGCACAATCCGCTCAATCTCGTCGCTCATCCCCGCGCATGCGGGGACGCAGAGGCTTCCAGCCGCGTCCTGGACCCTCTAGCTAGCAATCGGGGCCCCGCACGCGCGGGGACGAGCGGGAGTGGCTCATGGACCAGGACATCGTTCGGGCGCACCTCGGACCGCTAGCCGACAAGCCGCACATGGCGCTGGCGATCGCGCACCTGGGCGCGCCCGGGTCGGCCGACACGATACCCACCCCGGCCGCGGTGATCGACCTCGACGCTTTCGACCGCAACGTCGCGAAGATGGCCGCGCGCGCCAAGGCCGCCGGGCTGGCTCTTCGTCCTCATGCCAAATCGCACAAGTGCGCCGCTCTGGTCCGCCGACAGCTGGCGGCCGGCGCGGTGGGCGTCTGCTGCGCCAAGCTGGCCGAGGCCGAGGCGTTAGCGGCGGCGGGGATCGGCCAGATCCTGGTCACCTCTCCGATCGCCGGCCCCGCCAGCGCCGCGCGCGCCGCGCAGTTGGCCGCATCCCTCCCCGACTTCCGCCTCGTGGTCGACCATCCCGACGCCGCCGCCGAGTTGGGCGCGGCGGCCACGTCGCCGATCCAGGTGGTCATCGACATCGACGTTGGCCTGGGCCGCACCGGCTGCCATGACGCCGAACAGGCCGCCGCCGTCGCCCGCGCCGTCCTGGCCCAGCCGAGCCTGCGTCTGCTGGGCGTGCAGGGCTACGGCGGCGCGTGGCAGCACATGGAGGGCGCCAATGCGCGGGCCTCAGCCGTCGCCGAAGGCATGCAGAAGCTCACCGCCGCCATCGCCGCCATCCGCGCCGAGGGCGGAGCGGTCGAGGTCGTCACCGGCGGCGGCACCGGCACCTTCGCCGCCGACGCCGCGCAGGGGGTATTGAACGAGGTTCAACCGGGCTCCTTCGCGTTCATGGACACCGAGTATCGCGACGCGCTGAAAGCCGACCCCGACGGCGAGTTCGAGCAGGCGGCGACCATCGTCAGCACCGTGATCACGACCAACCACCCCAAGTGGGTGACCCTGGACGCGGGCCTAAAGGCCTTCTCCACCGACGGACCGATGCCCCGAGCGCTGACGCCGAAGTTTGAGGCCTGCCGCTACCGCTTCTTCGGCGACGAGCACGGTATGCTCTCCCGGCCCGAGGGCGCGCCCGTCGCACGGGGCGAACGCATCGCCCTGGCTCCCGGCCACATCGACCCCACCCTGGATCGATACGACGTCTTCCACCTCGTGCAGGATGGCATACTCGTCGACATTGTGCTCGTGGATGCGCGAGGCGCCTCGCAATAGAATACAGCGCGGTCAGCCTTTGCCGTGATCTTGGAAGGGGTGAAGCGATGCGGATTGGCGCCCTGATCCTGACGGCCATTGTGGCCTGCGCATCGCCCGCCTGGTCTCAGTCCGAGACCGAGCTCTACGAGAGCGGGGCCAACGCCATGGCCGGCGCTCAGCGCGAGGTCACCCAACGCAACGTCGACGTGGCCACCAAAGCGCTGCGCGACAAGGACTACAAGACCGCGCGCAAGTATGCCCAGTCGGTCACCCGCGCCGATCCCAAGCGGGTCGAGGCCTGGCTTCTGCTAGGCTCAGCCCAGCAGGGTCTGCAGGATTGGAAGGGCGCACGGACCACCTACACCACAGCCGTGCGGCTCCACCCCACGCACCCCGAGGCGCGCGCCGGGCTGGGCGTCGCCTATGCCCGGACGGGCGATCCCAAGGCCACTGTCCAGTTGGCCTGGCTGGAGACCAAGCTGCGGGAATGCAGCGGCTGCTATCAGGCGGGTCAGCTCAGCAGACTCAAGGCCGACGTGGAAACCGCCATCCGCGAAACGGCGGCCAAGGGTTCCTAGCGCGTCGGCTGGGCGGCCAACTCCAGGACCCAGGACCGGAACATCTGCGCTGTTTCGGCGGCCGAACCGCTGGCGCTCCCGCCGCGGGCGTCCCGCGGCGTGTAGCCGAACCGGCGGCGGAACGCGGTGGTGAAGTGGGCGTGGCTGGAAAAGCCGTAGGCCAGCGCCAGCTCCGCCAGGCTGCGTGTCTCGGCGGGGTCGGAGAGCAGGATGTGAACGGCTTCGAGCCGTCGCCGCTGGATGTACTTGGCAATCCCACCGGTCGTCTGGAAGGCGCGGTAGAGGGTGGGCCGACTGACGCCCACGGCCTGGCAGATCGTCGCCGGTGACAGATCCCCGGACGCCAGTCGCGCCTCCACGTGGCGGCGGACGCGGAACGCCACCCGCCCTTCCATCGGCCCCGGCTCGGCGGGCTCGCCGGGGGCCAGGCTTTCGAGGCTCTCAGCAATCATGCGCAGGGTCGTGCGCTGGATCACCGGCGCATCCTCGAGACTGGCCTGTGGCAGGTGGCGCACCAGCGCGGCGAAGTGCTCGGCCAGTATCCGCGCCGGGGCCCCATCCAGCAGCCCCCCGTGCAGGTCGCCCGCCCGCGGCGCCATCCCCGCGATCGAGGCCCTGGGCACGGCCATCAGGATGAAGTCGGTGGGCGCCGTCGCAGCCCGCCAGGGCCGCGCGAAGTCGATGACACACACCTGCCCCGGGCGCAGCTCGCAGGCGCGTCCATCGAAATCGCCGGCCAGATGTCCGCGGGTCACCAGTCCGAAGGTGAAGGTGTCGCGCCCGTCCGCCGCGACGCGATCGGCCGAGCGTCGCAATTCGACCGGGCTCAGGCGACCACGGGTGACCACCAGTTCGCCCAGCAGCCATGACTCGGAAGCCACCGAGAAGTCGGCTTCGGCGACGCCGTCGGGCAGACAGACATCGTAGGCCCCGATCAGCGCCTCCCACCGCGCGCGGCGCTCGCCCACGGGGACCTCGGCGCCGTCGAAGCTGAGGTGCGGAATGCCGTCTGCCACCGATCCCTCCGCGCCGCGCTGCCCCCGGGGTCAGCGCAGGGACAGCCCCTTGAGGTCTCCCGCCGCGCGCCAGGCCTTCAGCACCTCGAAGAACACCAGCGGTCCCGCCCCGTACATGTCGGAGAAGAAGCCCTGGCGATTCCCCGCCTGCCCTTCCGAGTTGTAGTAGCCTGGGGTGCACTCTGAATAGTAGCGCTGTCCCATTCGCGCCAGGCTACGCACCTCCTGCACATAGGCCTCTTCGGCCTCGGGCGTCGGCTCCAGCACCTGGGCGCCGCGAGCCTTGGCTTCGGTCACCAGATGGGTCACGTGCCGCGCCTGCTCGTTCAGGGCCTGGGGCACGCTGATGGTGATGGCGGTCTGGGTGAAGCCCAGGAAAAAGCAGTTCGGGAAGCCGGTCGTGGTCAGGCCGTGCAGCGTGCGCAAGCCATCGGCCCAGTGCTGGGACAGCGTCGTGCCGCCCCGCCCCACAATGTCGTATCCTGCGCGACGGGTGTACGACGTGCCCACCTCGAACCCGGTCGCGAAGATCAGGCAGTCCACCGGATACTCCCGGCCGTTGGCCACGACCCCGGTCTTCGTAAGCGCCTCGACACCCTTTCCGTGCGTGTCCACCAGGGTCACGTTCGGCCGGTTGAAGGTCTGCAGGTACTCGTCGTGGAAGCACGGCCGCTTGCAGAACTGTCGGTACCAGGGCTTGAGCGCCGCGGCGGTGACGGGGTCCCGGACGATCGAGTCCACGCGGGCGCGGACCTGGTTCATTTTGCGATAGTCCGCCAGCTCCAGCAGTTGCCCGCGCTCCTCGCTGCTCAGGCGGCGGCCCAGCTTCTTGCCCGCTTCCTTCACCGCGCTGTTCTGCAGATTGCGGAAGATGTCGGTCCAGCCGTCGCTTACCAGGTCCACCTCGGCGCTGCCGCCCGAGACCACGGTGTTGAAATTGTCCATCCGGTGCTGCTGCCAGCCCGGGTGCAGGCTGGCGGCCCAGGCCGGATCGGTGGGCCCGTTGTTGCGCACGTCCACCGACGAGGGGGTGCGCTGGAAGACGTAGAGCTCTTTGGCCCACTCGCCCAGATGCGGGATGCACTGCACCCCTGTCGCGCCGGTGCCGATGATCCCGACCCGCTTGTCCTTGAGCCCCGTCAGGCCGCCGGTCGAGTCGCCGCCGGTGTAGCGATAGTCCCACCGGCTGGTGTGGAAGGTGTGCCCCTGGAAGTCGTTGATCCCCGGGATCCCGGGCAGCTTGGGTCGGCTCAGCGGGCCATTGGCCATGGCCACGTAGCGGGCCTTGAAGCGGTCGCCGCGGTTGGTCTCGATGACCCATTTTCCGTCCGCCTCGTCCCAGGCCATCCCGGTGATCGAGGTCTGCATCAGGGCGTCGTCGTAGAGCCTGAAATGCCGCGCGATCGCCTTGGAATGCTCCAGGATCTCGGGCGCGAACGAGTACTTGTGCTTGGGGATGTAGCCCAGCTCTTCCAGCAGCGGCAGGTAGACGTAGCTCTCCACGTCGCACATCGCGCCGGGATAGCGGTTCCAGTACCAGGTGCCGCCGAAATCGCCCGCCGCCTCGACCACCCGGATGCTATCGACCCCGGCCTCGCGCAGGCGCGCACCCATCAACAGGCCGCCGAACCCCCCGCCGATGATCGCGAATTCGACCTCGTCAGTGACAGGCTCCCGTGTGAAGCCCGGCTCCACATAGGGGTCGTCGACATAGTGCGAGAACTCGGCCGTGACCTCGACGTACTGCTCGATGCCGTCGCTTCGCAGCCGCTTGTCCCGCTCGAACAGGTACTTGGCGTGCAGGGCGTCGGGATCGAAATCGAGCTCGCCGACGATGGCTGTCAGTTCAGGGCGGATTGTCATGGCAAGAGAGTGCGCCGCTTACGTGCGCGTCCGTCAACCGCGGTTCGCTCTAGCCGATCACCTTCTGGAAGCAGGTCGTCTCGGTATCGCGGTAGCCCAGGCGCTCGTAGAAGCCGTGGGCGCGGGCATTGTCGGCGCGGACGAGCAGCTGGATCTTCCAGATCCCACGCGCCAGTAGCCACGCCTCTGCAGCATCCATCATGGCCCTGCCCAGCCCCTCGCCCTGCCGTTCGGGCGCGGACGCGACGTAGTAGACCCAGCCGCGATGCCCGTCCTCGCCCACCATGGCCGAAGCCACCACGCGATCGCCGTCTACGCCCACCAGCACGGTCGAATGCGGTCCCTTGCGCGCGAAGGCAATGTCGCGCGCCGGATCGTTCCACGGCCGCGACACGCCCGACGCGTTCCAGAGCGCGACCAACTGCGCCTCGTCGGCGGCCTCCATGTCCCGGATCGTCAACGCCACGCCCGCCCCCCGCCTCACGCCTCAAGCCTTCAGCGCGAGCCTAGCCAATCCCGGGCGACGCGGAACCCTTCGCCGGTTCCCTCACGTCCGGCTTGCAGGCCGCGCCCTGCGTCCGCACGATGGCCGCATGACCAACCGATACTGGACCCTCGCCCAGCGCCCGCCGCCGCCGTGGCCCGGCCCTGACACCTTTGCGCTGCGGGAGGCGGAGGTGCCGACCCCCGGTCCCGGACAGGCGCTGACTCGGACGATCTATGTGTCGCTCGATCCCTACCAGTGGGGCTACAAGCGCCGCGGCGTGGAGCCGGAGGGCGCGCCGTGCCACGCGCGGACGGTGGCCCAGGTGGTGCAGTCCAACATCGAGGGCCTGGCGCCCGGGGACTTCGTGTTCTGCACCAATGGCTGGGCCGAGTATGGCCTGATGGGCGAAGGCGTGCCGCGGCCCGGCTATATGGTCCCCCGCAAGCTCGACCCAGCGAAGGGCCGCATCTCCCAGGCGGTGGGCGTGCTGGGCATGCTGGGTCTCACGGCCTACGCCGGCATGATCCTGCAGGGCCTACCCAAGGCCGGCGAGACGGTGGTGGTCTCGGCCGCCTCCGGAGGCGTCGGCCAGATCGCGGGCCAGCTGGCCAAGCAGCGTGGCGCGCGCGTGGTGGGCATCGCCGGCAAACCCGAGAAATGCGCCTTCGTCACCGGCGAGCTGGGCTACGACGCCTGCGTCAGCCACCTGTCGCCGACCTTCGCCGACGATCTGAAGGCCGCCTGTCCAGGCGGGATCGACGTCTATTTCGAGAACGTGGGCGGCGCCGTGTTCGAGGCGGTCCTGCCGCTGTTCAACAAGGGCTCAAGGATGACCATCTGCGGCCTGATCGCCCACTACGGCGACGAGGGGGGCGACGCCGGCGCGGCCGAACGCGCCGCCGCCGAGGCTCGCGGTGTCAGCGTCAACAACCTCTTCGTCGGCGACTACGTCGAGGGCCACCACGACGCCTTCCTGGCCGAGGTCGGGCCATGGGTGGCCGACGGCAAGGTCCGCTACCTCGAGGACATCCGAGAGGGCCTGGAGAGCCTGCCGGCGGCCTTCGCCGAGATGCTGAAGGGCGGCAACTTCGGGAAGATGCTGGTGCGCATCAGTCCCGACCCCACGATCTAGGCGTCGCCCTCGGTCTTCGCACCCTTGAGCAACGCCACGATGGCCATGCCGTGGCCGCGGCCAAGGCCGAAGTCCTGCGCCAGCCAGGCCAGCACCTCGCCGGCCTTCACGCCCTTCCTCAGCACGCCGGCCTCGGTGAAGCCCTTTTCGGCCGCAAGGGCCCGCAGTTGATCCGGCGTCTTGCCGGTCTTGGTCTGGATGTTGTCGAGATAGGCTTGGAAGGACATGGTTCGAGACTCCGCTGGCGCGTCCCCCTTAGGACGCTCAGGTGCGCCCGATCCCGACAAGCCCGCACTCAGGCCTCCATGGCGTCCAAGGCCCTCTTGAGCAGCGACAGGGACGCCATCGCGAAGGCCAGCATGTTGGCCTGGCGGTCGCTCTCGGCCGTCTCGATGGTCAGCACCGCCTCCACCGGCCCCGCCACCGCCACGCAGGTGTGACCCGCCGCGTCGCCGTACGGATTGCCGGTCGGACCCGCCGCACCCGTCTCGGAGATGCCCCAGGTCGCGCCGTAGCGTTCGCGGGCGTTGCGGGCCAGGAGCTGGGCGTAGGGCTCGCTGGACGAACGCATGCCTTCCAGCGCCTCGCGCGGGATGTCTGTGAGCAGCACGCGCGCCTTTGGCGTGTAGACCACTGCGCCGCCCAGGTAGTAGGCGCTGGCGCCCGGCACGCTCAGCAGCGCGGCCGAAATCAGCCCGCCGGACGAGCTCTCGTTGACGGCGATCTTCTCGCCGCGGGCTTTCAGTCTCTCGCCGATCTCAGCGGCGAGCGCATAGAGCGCCTCCATACCCATCCTTCTCCCCCTGTCCCTTTGGGGACAGGATTCTTTGCTTAAGATCGAGAGCGCAATCCAGCTCCCCGACAGATCGTCCAGCCAAGCCGATGCGCTCTTGGCCAAACGCTTGTTCGGCGCCCATGATGGCGCATTGCAGGCAGAACGATAATCGTCGGGAGGAATTTTGATGGACGCCCAGTCGCAGTGGACCGGCCTGGACGCGGGCCGCCTGGAACGCATCGGCGAACACCTGGAGCGCAACTACATCGGCCCCGGCAAGATCGCGGGCTGCCAGGTCAGTGTCGCCCGCCACGGGCACCTCGCCTACTTCAAGTCGTTCGGCTCGATGGACCTGGAGCGCGACAAGCCCACCCGCGACGACACGATCTATCGCATCTACTCCATGACCAAGCCGATCACCTCGGTCGCGCTGATGACCCTGTACGAGCAGGGCTACTTCCAGCTGAACGACCCTGTCAGCCGCGTGGTCCCGTCCTGGAAGAACCACCGCGTGTGGGTCTCGGGCGAGGGCGACGATATGGTCACCGAGGCGCCGCATCGACCCATCACCTTCCGCGACGTGCTCTGCCACACCGCGGGCCTCACGTATGGCGGCGGCCTGCCCGGCGTGGGCATCCAGCACCCGATCGACAAGATCTACCGCGAGCTCAAAATCCGCTCGTTCGACGCCCCCGACAGCATGGCGGGCTTCATGGACAAGCTGTCGAAGGTGCCGCTGCGCTATCAGCCGGGCCAGGCCTGGATGTACTCGCTGGCCACCGACGTTTGTGGCGCCCTGGTCGAGCTGATCTCGGGCAAGCCGTTCGATCAGTACCTCGACGAGATGATCTTCAAGCCGCTGGGCATGAAGGACACATCGTTCCAGGTGGCCGCGGACAAGATCGACCGCTTCGCCGCCAACTATCAGCGCGGCCCCGACAAAAAACTCCAGCTGATCGACGACCCGGCCACGTCCAACTTCACCAAGACGCCAGGCTTTCAGTCGGGCGGCGGCGGGCTTACCGGCACCAGCGCCGACTATCTGCGGTTCTGCGAGATGCTGCGCCGGGGCGGCGAGCTGGACGGCCACCGCGTGCTGGGCCCGCGCACCATCGCCATGATGCACATGAACCACCTGCCCGGCGGCCGGAACCTGACCGACGTGGCGCTGGGCGGCTTCTCGGAGACCGCTTACGATGGCGTGGGCTTCGGCCTGGGCTTCGCGTCCTCGCTCAACGAAGTGGACGCGGGCGGCCTGGGCGCGGGCGACTACTACTGGGGCGGCGCGGCCTCGACGATCTTCTGGGTCGACCCCAAGGAGGACCTCAGCGTCGTCTTCATGACCCAGCTGATGCCGTCGGGCACCTTCAACTTCCGCGGCCAGCTGAAGAGCATCGTCTACTCATCGATTATCGATTGATGCGAGCGGCGTCGTCCTGCTGACAGACGGCTGTCAGCAGGCCCTGCCTAGGTTGCCCCAGACACGAGGGACGACCGATGGCCTATGACGCCCACGACGACGGACGCCGCGACTTCCACTTTCTGTACGGTCGCTGGGCCGTGCAGCACCGTCGCCTGACCGCGCGCGGGGTCGGCAGCGACGACTGGCACACCTTCGACGGCTCCAGCTTCACCCAGGGGCTGATGGACGGACTGTGCAACATCGAGGAGAACGACTTCGAGCGAGGAGGCCAGGGCGTCGCCTTCCGCAGCTTCGACGTGGCCCGCCAGATCTGGTCGATCCACTGGGTGTCGAGCGCCGACGGCCTGGTGCAGCCGCCGGTCCATGGCCGCTTCGACGGTGGGACAGGCCTGTTCTACGGCCAGGACCTCGACGGCGATCGGCCGGTGCAGGTGCGCTATCGTTGGGACGTGATCGACGTGGGCCAGGCGCGCTGGACGCAGTCGTTCTCGTATGACGGCGGCGCGACCTGGGAAGACAACTGGGTCATGCGTTTCACGCGCACGGCCTAAGGCGGCCGGGTTCAGCCGACCGCCCCTCTGGACGCCGAACGGACGGCACCTTAAGTCCGCTCCATGCCGATGTCCCAACCCGACCTTGAAGCCGCGCTGCGCGAAGGCTTCCCCGACGCGACCATCGAGGTGCACGACCTCGCCGGCGATGGCGATCACTACAAGGCCCGCATCGTGTCGGCCGCATTCGCCGGCCTGAACCGCGTGCGCCAGCACCAGCTGGTCTATGCCGCGCTGAAAGGCAGGATGGGCGGCGAACTGCACGCGCTGGCCCTGGAGACCAGTGCGCCCGCTTGACCCGGGGAACCTGCGTCCCTAGCTCTTTGATGACGATATCCGCGCCGAAAGGGCGAACCTATGTCTGACGCCGCCACCGCCAATCCCGTGCACGAATGGATCGCCAAGTCGGTCTCCGAGCACGACGTGATCCTGTTCATGAAGGGCGTGCCGGAGCAGCCCCAGTGCGGCTTCTCGGCGGTCACGGTCCAGATCCTCGACCATCTGGGCGTCGATTTCGTCGGCGTGAACGTCCTGCAGAACGACCAGCTGCGTGAAGGCATCAAGACCTTCTCCGACTGGCCGACGATTCCCCAGCTCTACGTGAAGGGCGAGTTCGTCGGCGGCTGCGACATCGTCCGCGAGATGTTCCAGTCGGGCGAGCTCAAGACGATGCTCGCCGAGCAGGGCCTTCTCCCGGACGCGTAGGCAGAAGTGGAAGCCGGTTTTGCCGTTCGACGCGTCCGACTTCTGACGAGGCCAGCCTCCCTTAGGGAGGCTCGGGCGTGACGAAACTGATCGAGCCGCCGGGAGGTCGCCAGATCTTCCGCCTCGAGTTCTCGCCCTCCCCCGCTGACATCGACGAGAACGGCCACGTCAACAACGTGGTCTACCTGCGCTGGGCGCAGGACATGGGCACCGCGCATTGGCGCTCGCTGGCCCCGCCTGACGCCCAGGCGACCTGGGCCTGGATCGCGCTGCGCCACGAGATCGACTATCGCCGCGCCCTGATGCCGGGTGAAACCGCGCAGGGCCGCACCTGGGTCGCCGAGACCGCGCAGGGCCCCCGCTATGACCGCTTCATCCGCATCGACGGCCCCGACGGCCAGATGTGCGCCCAGATCCACACCACCTGGGTCCTGATCGAACAAGCCACCGGCCGCCCCAGGCGCGTGCCGGAGTGGATCACCGAGATGTTTACCTGATCAGCTGCCCGGCCCCGTCCAGGCCGTTAGCGGGTTCAGCAGGAACACCTGCGCGCGAGGCTCGACGCCCAACTCGCGCCAAGTGAAGGTCAGGTCGGTCTTGCCCATGGCGAACGACTTGCACGGGTCGATCCGCTTGCGGCCAAACGCCAGGTGCACAGCCCCACCCTTGCGCTCGACGTAGAAGGCGAAGTCGGCCTTGGCGGTGCAGCCGTTGGACGCGACGCTGATCGTGATCGCCTCGCGTCCGGCGTCGGCGCGGTAGAGGGGCTCCAGCTCAGAGAGGCCCGAGTCCGGGGGCGCGCTCACGCGCACGCCCCCCGTGGCGCAGCCGGAGAGCGCCAGGGCCACCAGCATGAAGATCCGTCGGTTCATCGGGCGACTTCGCCACATGCGGCCCAAATGCAAAAGGCCCCGGAGTGATCCGGGGCCTTCGCAGCATCTGTTCGGTGTCGGCGCCGATTAGGACGCGTAGAACTCGACCACGAGGTTCGGTTCCATCTTCACCGGGTACGGAACTTCCGAGAGTTCCGGGGCGCGCACGAACGTGGCGGCCATGCCCTTGGCGTCGACAGTGATGTAGTCGGGCGTGTCACGTTCCGACGAACCCAGCGCTTCCAGCACCAGGGCCATGTTGCGCGAGCGCTCGCGGACCGAGACCACGTCGCCCGGCTTCACCCGGTACGACGCGATGTTCACGCGCTTTCCATTCACCAGCACGTGGCCGTGGTTGACGAACTGGCGGGCGGCGAACGGGGTCGGAACGAACTTGGAGCGGTAGACGACGGCATCCAGACGCGACTCGAGCAGCGCGATCAGGTTTTCCGAGGTGTTGCCCTTGCGGCGCGCCGCTTCCGTGTAGATGCGGACGAACTGCTTCTCGGTGATGTTGCCGTAGTAGCCCTTCAGCTTTTGCTTGGCGCGCAGCTGCAGGCCGAAGTCCGAGACCTTGGACTTGCGGCGCTGGCCGTGCTGGCCGGGGCCGTAGGCGCGGGTGTTGATGGGAGACTTCGGGCGACCCCAGACGTTTTCGCCCATCCGGCGGTCGAGTTTGTACTTGGCGCTATGGCGCTTGGACATATTCCACTCTCTCGTCGACGCGGGCCGGCATCCCCTTGCTGGGAATGCGATTTCAACGGCGGCCTTGCATCAATCCGTCATAGATTTCCGACCACACAGGCGAGCCCGGCGGTTGGAAGGCGCGGTGTATGACGGCCGGGCGGCCCGGAGTCAAGTTCAGGCGGCCGTGATCGGCGGCAGGCGGTAGCGGCCATCCATGAGTTCCGGCCGCGGCAGGTAGGCGCGGAAGCTGACCGTGAATGGGCCCTGGGCCGGCGCCGGCAGCCAGTTGCCGGTGCGGTCGCCGCCCGGATCGGTGCGAGCGATCCACAGGTCGAGCGAGCCGTCGGCGTTCTTCTTCAGCGTGCGCGTGCGGTCGCCGATCGCATAGCGCCGGATGGGGTTCTCGGTGAGGAAGAACTGCCCCTCAGGGGTGGCCTCGTACATGGTCAGCGACCAGAAGCCGTCGACCGGCGGCATCCGGTCGGCGGCGAACCGCATCACATAGGGCCCGGCGCCCGTGAACATGCGGCCCTGGTCGCCCACCGGGTTCATGTACATGGCCTCTGCGCCCGGCAGCGCCGCCAGCCCGCCCAGGGCGACGGCGGCGCGCAGCGCATAGTCCTGTCCATAGAAGCCCAGGTTCGAACGCGGGTAGTTCCAACCCTGAACGGTGCCGCCGACGCGGATCGTGCGCAGCGACTGGCGCGCCTCGGCCACGCCGGCTTCGATCTCGGCGACCTGGACGGGGCTGAACCGCCTGGGATCGAAGCCGCCGGAGCCGGTCAGGCCAAGCGCCGCCACACGCGCGAAGAAGGCCGCGTCCGTTCCCGGCGGCGGGTTCTCGCGCAGCAGCGCGGCGACCGAGGCGAAGTATTCCAGCGCGGGCGCGCCCCGGCCAGCGTAGACCGCCGTTCCCGGCGTCACGGTCGGCCCGGTGATCGCCAGCTGGGCCTGCAGCGCGTGCACCGCCGGCAGGTCCGCCTCGCCGTCCACCAGGATGCGGGACAGCAGCCAGCCGTGCGGCGTCGCCAGCCGCACCACATTGGGGCCTGAGCCCGCCTGCCCCGGCCCCACGATCGTGAACTTGCCGCCTGCCCCGCCGGTCGTCCTCGTGCCCAGGACGAAGTCGTTGTCCGTAAACATGTTCATGCCCGCGACCGAGATGTAGCGGTCGCCGGTGCGCGGCAGCGTGAGCGTGACCGGCCCCTTGGTGAGGTCGATCCAGGCGCTGGAATAGAGCGTATCGTTGTTGGGCGTCGTCACGCCCCGCGCGGTCGGATCCGCGAGGACCCGCGCGTGCCCGAAGCGGTTGACGCCCGCCGGAATGCCGACGGCGCGCCCGGCCACGGCGCGGGCCCGCGTGGACGCCATCTCGATCAGCGGCAGGCCGTAGAGCCAGGCGTCCCGCGCCGCCGACTTCAGGTCGCCCGCCTGCGCGAACGCCTTCGCGGGCGCCGCCCCGATCACCGCCAGCGCCGCCAGCACGTCACGCCTGTTCAATGGAACTCTCCCCTGGAAGTGAGCGGAACCTAGGGCCCCGCCCGCGTCAAACAACCTCCAGCGCAGGCATACGGTAATAGCCGTGAAGCAACTCCGGCTTGGGCAGGTAGGCGCGCATGAAGAGGGCGAACGGCGCGGCCGGCGCCGGCAGCCAGTTGCCCTCCCGCCCGGGGCCCGGGCTCTCGTGGCCGATCCAGATGTCGAGCGACCCGTCCGGGTTCGTTGTCAGGCCCGGCGTGCGGTCGCCGATGGCGTAGCGGTTCAGCGGGTTATCCCAGAAGAAGAACTGGCCGTCGTCGGTGGCCTCGTAGAGGCTGAGCGACCAGAACGAGTTCACCGGCAGGTGGCCATCGGCTGGGAAGTGGAGCCGCCAGTTCTGGGTCCCATCGAACAGCTTTCCGGGCAGCGGCCCCTCGCCCTGCAGATACATCGCCTCGGCCGGCGGGAGGGCCGCGAGACCGCCCAGGGCGACTGTGCCGCGAAGCTCGTAGTCCTGGTCGAAGTCGCCCAGACGGACGCTGGGATAGGACCATCCGCCGACAAAGTTGCCCGCCAGTCCGCCGCCGCCCCGGACAGCCCGGCGGCCTTCCGCAAAGCCCGCCTCGATCTCGGCCACCTCAGCCTTCGAGAACCGCCCTGCGTCGAAGCCCTCGGTCAGCCCCAGCGGCGCCATGCGGCGGAGCGCGGCAAGGTCGGTGACCGGCGGGGGATTGAGGGCCATGAGCGCGGCGGCGCTCGCGAAGTACGCCGCCCAGTCGGCCGCGCGGTCGGCATAAGGCCCCGGCGGATCGCCGCCTGGGCCCTGCATCGAAATCCCGGCCTGAACCTCTCGGGCGGCCTCCAGGTCGTGCGGCCCCTCGACCAGGATACGCGCCAGCGCCCAGACGTGGTCGGTGGGCGAGCGGACGATGTTCCAACCTTCCATGGCGTCGCGAGGCCCCACCAGCCGGAAGGTCCCGCCCGCAGGTCCCGTCGTCCGCGTGCCCAGGACGGCGAAGTTGTTGGTGTAGGCGTCCATCAGCGCCAGCGAGAGGTAGCGTTCGCCCGCCGCCGGCAAGGTGATCGTCACCGGCCCGGCCGAGAGGTCGATGTGCGCCGTGGAATACAGCGTGTCGGTGTTGGGCGTGGTGACCGCCCGGTGCTTGGGCGTCGCCAGATTGCGCACATGGGTGAAGACGCCCATCCGCTGACCCAGGCTCATGCCGCGCTGGCGCGTCGTCGCCACCTCGATCAGCGGCAGGGTGTAGATATAGGCGTCCCGCGCCGCCGTCCTCAGATCGCTCACCTGGGCTCCTGTCCTCGCCGCGTCCGTGCGGCGACCGCCTCAGCGGCGTTCCCCGCCTCGGCCCACCATCGCCGGATCATGTCGGCCGCCCGGCCCGGCTGCACGAGAGCTGCCGCCTGCCCGGCCCAGAGCGAGAGCAGCTCGGGATCGTCGGCCTGGGCGGCGGCGGCGCGCAGCGGCTGGGTCAGCCTGTTCTGGACAGGATAGGCGGGGACGTCGCCCTGCGCCCCATGCATCAGACGCATGAACCTGTTCTCCAGACCACGCGCATAGCGGCCCGAGAAGGCCCGTGTGAGGCGGGTGGTATCGTCAGGCGCCTGGGTCAGCGCGCGCCGCCATGGCGCGGGCGTCGTGGCCTCGTCCGCCAGCAGGAAGGCCGTGCCCATCTGGACGGCCGAAGCGCCCAGGGCCAGGGCGGCCGCCACGCCGCGCCCGTCCATAATCCCGCCCGCCGCGATCACCGGCAGTGGCACGGCGGCCCGGATCGTCGTCACCAGGGCCAATGTGCCGACAAGACTGCCGTCGAGTTCGCCCAGGAAATGGCCGCGGTGGCCGCCGGCCTCGAAGCCCTGGGCGCAGACCCCGTCGGCGCCAGCTTCGGCCCAGGCGCGCGCCTCGGCGACGTTGGTAGCCGTACCAATGACCAGCGTCCCCGCCGCCTGCAGCCGCGCGATCCGCTCGGGCGACACCAGCCCGAACGTGAATGACGCCGCCGGCGGCGCAGCGGCGACCAGCGCCTCGAACTGGGCGTCGAAATCAGGGGCGAACTGGTTCGGCGCCTCGGGCGGCGGCAGGCCAAGCTCAGCATAGAAGGGCGCAAGGCGGGCGATGGCGGCATCCACCTCGCCGGGCTTTGGATCGGCCTTCGGGCCGGAGAACAGGTTCACGATGAACGGCCGATCCGTGCGCTCACGGACAGCGGCGATCAGCGGCCCGATGTCGGCAGGCGGTAGCGCGGCGGCGGCCAGCGCGCCCAGCGCGCCGGCTTCGCTCACCGCCACAGCCAGGTCATCCAGCGATGCGCCCACCATCGGCGCCTGCACAATGGGGATCGGCAGGTCGTCGAGGAGGTCGGCGAGGCTCATCCCTCGCCTGCCTTCTTCTGGGCGATCTTCTCCAGCACCTTGCCCCGGCCGCGGGAGAGCGCCGTGATCACACCTCGGAACGTGCGGACCTCCTGGTCGGTGAAACGGGCCTTGGCCAGCGCCGCACGCAGGTTCTGGGTCATGTTCGGCGTCTTCTCGGGCGGATGGAAGAAGCCCGCGGTGTCCAGTTCGCGCTCCAGATGCTCGTAGAGCCCCAGCATGGCCTCGCCCGTCGCCGGCCCCGGCCCCTGCCTGAAGGCGGCCGGCGCCGCTGCCTCGACGGTCGTACGCCACTCGTAGGCATTGATCGCCACCGCCTGCCCCAGGTTCAGCGAGCGGAACTTGGGGTCGATCGGGATGGTCACCACCGCTTGGCAAAGCGCGATGTCGGACGTCTCCAGACCGGCCCGCTCGCCACCGAACAACAGCCCTACCCGCTCGCCGCGTCCGACAGCCTCGGACAGATCGGCGGCCGCCGAGCGCGGCGTGAGGACCGGCAGGCTCAGTTCACGCGGCCGGGCCGTTGTCGCGAACACGGTCTGCAGGTCGGCGATGGCGGCGGCGACGCTGTCGTAGACGCGGGCGTCGTTGAGCGGCCATTCGGCCCCCGAGGCCAGCGCCCAGGCGCGCTCCTGCGGCCAGCCGTCGCGCGGATTGACCAGCCGAAGGTCGGCCAATCCGAAGTTCGCCATCACGCGCGCCACCGCGCCGATGTTCTCGGCGAGCTGTGGCGCGTTGAGGATAATCACAGGCGCCCCGCCTGAAGTCGTAGATGCTGAGGACGGTTCGGACATGTCGCGCTTAAAGGAGCCTCGCTCGCCATTGGCAACCCTCACTCGCCGTTCTCTGCTGGCCGTGGCGCCGGCGGGCCTCCTCGCGGCCTGCGAACCCCGCATGCCGCTCACCGCCTCCACCACGCCCAAGCTGGACATCGAAGGCCTGCAGAAGGCCGTGGACGCGATCGCCGCGACGGCCCTCCCCGGAATGCTCGGCGTCGGGCTGATGAACCTCGAAAGCGGCCAGAGCTTTCTCACCAACCCTGACCGCCCTTTCCCGATGCAGAGCGTCTTCAAGCTGCCCCTGGCCGCGGCGGTGCTGGGCGAAGTCGATGCGGGCCACCTCGGCCTGACGACGCGCCTGACGATCCTGGAGGATCAGCTGTCGCCCCAGCATTCGCCGATCGCCACGGCCTGGCCCGGCCGGCGCGACTACACGGTCGAAGAGCTGCTCGAGGCCGTGCTCATCGAGAGCGACAACACCGCCGCCGACGTTCTGATGAGCCACATCGGCGGACCCGGCGTGGTGACCGCGTGGCTGATCGGCAAGCGGGTCCCGGAAATCCGCGTCGACCGCTATGAGCGCGAGCTGCCCGCCGACATCTACGGCATGCCATCGTTCCGCCCCGCCTGGCGCGATCCCACCGCGTTTGCCGCGGCGCGCGACGCCGTGCCGCCAAAGGTCAGGATGGCCGCCATGCGCCGCTACATGGCCGACCCGCGCGACACATCCACGCCCCGCGGCATGCTGGAGTTCCTGCAGCGTCTGGACCGCGGCGAACTGCTGAGCGCCGACTCGACGCGCCGGCTGACCGACCTGATGTCGCGTTGCACCCGAGGCGCCGGCCGGATTCGGGCCGGTCTGCGCCCGGGCGCGTTCCTGGCGCACCGGCCCGGGACCTCGGGCGTCGACCAGGGACTGTCGACCGTGCACAACGACGTGGGCGTCTTCACCCTGGCCGACAAGCGCGCCTATGCCCTCGCGGTCTTCCTGTCCGGAGCTACCCTGGATGACACCGGTCGCGACCGCGTCATCGCCCAGGTGGCGAGCGCGGCGGTGCGCGCGGTGGGATAGTTCCCCAACTTCCCCTGGGGAGCCTTTGCGTCAGCCTTTCCGGCGGCTATACGGCCTGAAACGCATTACGCCCGGAGCGCCTGCCCCTCATGGCCAAGATCAAAGTCGCCAACCCCGTCGTCGACCTCGACGGGGACGAGATGACCCGCATCATCTGGAAGTGGATCAAGGATAAGCTCATCCATCCCTTCCTCGATCTGGAGATCGAGTACTACGACCTTGGCATGGAAAACCGCGACGCCACCGACGACCAGGTGACGATCGACGCGGCTAACGCCATCAAGAAGCACGGCGTCGGCATCAAGTGCGCCACCATCACCCCGGACGAAGCCCGGGTGAAGGAGTTCGGTCTCAAGAAGATGTGGAAGTCGCCGAACGGCACGATCCGCAACATTCTGGACGGCGTCGTCTTCCGCGAGCCGATCATCTGCAAGAACGTTCCCCGGCTGATCCCCGGCTGGACCAAGCCGATCATCATCGGCCGTCACGCCTTCGGCGACCAGTATCGCGCCACCGACTTCGTCGTGCCGGGCCCCGGCAAGCTGACGATCAAGTTCGAAGGCGAAGACGGCAAGGTCATCGAGCACGACGTCTACGACTTCAAGGGCGCCGGCGTCGCCATGGCGATGTACAACGTCGAGGCCTCGATCCGCGACTTCGCCAAGGCCTGCTTCAACTACGCCCTGGCGCGGAAGTATCCCCTGTACCTCTCGACCAAGAACACGATCCTCAAGGCCTACGACGGCCGCTTCAAGGACATCTTCGAAGAGATCTACCAGGCGGAATACATCGAGAAGTTCAAGGCCGCCGGCCTGGTCTACGAGCACCGCCTGATCGACGATATGGTGGCGTCCTCGCTGAAGTGGAACGGCGACTTCATCTGGGCCTGCAAGAACTACGACGGCGACGTCCAGTCCGACCAGGTCGCTCAGGGCTTCGGCTCGCTGGGCCTGATGACGTCGGTTCTAATCACGCCGGACGGCAAGATCATGGAGGCCGAGGCCGCCCACGGCACCGTCACGCGCCACTACCGCCAGCATCAGAAGGGCGAAAGCACCTCGACCAACTCGATCGCCTCGATCTTCGCCTGGACGCAGGGCCTCAAGCACCGCGCCAAGCTGGACGGCAACGCCGAGCTCGAGCACTTCGCCAACACGCTGGAGAAGGTCTGCGTCTCGACCGTCGAGAGCGGCTCGATGACCAAAGACCTGGCGCTGCTGGTCGGCGATACGCAGGGCTGGCTCACCACCGAGGGCTTCCTCGACAAGGTGGCGTCCAACCTCGAGAAGGCGCTGGCGGCCTAGCCACCGCACTCAACGGTACACCAAGGCGCCGCCTGCGGATTTCGCGGGCGGCGCTTTTGATTCAGCGGCCCTTCATCCAGATGTCGAGAGGCTGCTTCTCCTCGTGGCGGACGAGGATCAAGTAGCCGAGCACGAAGGTCACGATTGACGCGATCGTGGCGCCCCAGAACCCTGCGGGCGAGGCGAACCACAGCGTCAGCCAGAAGATCGTGTTCCCGATGGCCAGCATGCACCAGCGCACGAGGATGCTGAACGCGTGATAGGTGCGCTCGTGGTCGACGACATCCTGGGTCTGGTCGCCGAAGTGACTGCGGTCGTCCATGTTGGACCTCCGATTGCCTGGGCGTTCAACGAGCGGACACCCGCTGGCCCGGTCTGTCAAATCCGAAGGTTCAGCCGTCGGGATCAGGCCGCATAGACGGGCCGCATCGCCCCGCGGGCCTCGCCGTAGCGCGGCTTGCAGACGCCGATGCAGGACGCCCTCGCCGCCCTTTAGGAGATCTACTGTCCAGCCGCGGTCGGGATCGCCGCGCTGACGGCCGAACGCGCCGAGCACCTGATCGACCACCGGCGGCGCCACCTCTCGGCCATTCATGGCGCGTTCAGCCGCGCGGGGCGCAACTGTGTCTGACGAGGGATGGTCACAACTATGAGGTCGGCAAGTGGCCGTTCTGGAAATCAGCCCCTACCAGGGCTTCGACATGGCCCGCGGCCTGTTCCCCGCGGGCGTCCTGCTCGACGTGTTCGATACCCGCTCATCGTTCCATTCCATCGCCTATGTCGACCCTGCCGGCGACGACGCCGAGGAAGACTTCTACGGCTACGGCTTCGCCTACAATTGGGACGGTGAGCTGATCGGCGGGGTCATCACTGACCAGGACCGCTATGTGGAAGGCCTGCAGGTCTTCGCGCTCTCGGACGCTCATATCTCGGTCGCAACGCAACTCTGGTACGCGGACCGTGGCGACGCCGTCGGCGAGCTCGCCTACGTGTTCCGAGGCGACGACGACCTGATCGGCAACCGCTACGACGACCGCCTGATCGGCATGGGCGGCGATGACGCCATCTGGGGCGGTGGCGGGGCCGACGACCTCTTCGGCGAAGACGGCGACGACTTCATCCGCGGTGAGGACGGCGACGACCTGATAGATGGCGGTTCCGGCCACGACGACCTGCATGGCAACGCGGGCTTCGACCTGATCTACGGCGGCGCGGGCGATGACTGGGCGGTCGGCGGCAAGGACGACGACGAGGTCTACGGCGAGGCTGGCGACGACGTCGTGCTGGGCAATCTGGGGGACGATAACCTGTCGGGCGGCGATGGCGACGACTGGGTGCGCGGCGGCCAGGGCGACGACGATATCCTGGGCGGCGCCGGCCGCGACTGGCTGTCGGGCGACCGCGGCGTCGACACACTCACCGGCGGGGCGGGCGCAGATGTCTTCCACACCTTCGGCGAGTCCGGCGAGGACTGGGTCACCGACTTCGTCGCCGGCGAGGGCGATCAGGTCTATGTGGTCGGCGCCTACAACGTGGCACAGCGGGGCGCGGACATGGTGATCACGGTCGAGGGCGGCGGGCGGATGATCCTGATGGACACCCAGCTGTCGAGCCTGCCGGCCGGCTGGATCTTCAGCTAAGCGCCAGCTCGGCGGCGAGCGCCTGCAGCTGGGCCGCCACCGAGCCCGGATGGCTGATCATGGCGAGGTGGTGCAGATCGGCCCGGCGCACCGGCCAGCCGCGGGCCTCCGCCCAGTCGGCTTGGTCGGTGTAGCGACGGCTGAGCCGCAGGTAGGCCGCGGGCGCACGCTCCCAGTCGCCAGAGGCGGGCGCGACGGCGTGGAGGAAACCTACTGGCGGGCGCGGCAGGTCGGCGACGAATGCGGCGCGCTGGGCCGGGTCGGGCAGGAAGCGCTGTAGCGGGTCGCGGTCGAACCACAGGTTCCAGGGCGCCAGGCAGCCGTCGAAGGCGCGGACCTCAAGGTGGGCCACGACCTCGGGGTCGACCTGGCGAAGGCTGCGGCCAGGGTGGGGCCGGACGGCGTCAACAAAGATCAGTCCCGAGGCGCCCGCTTCGGCCAGCGACGGGGCGAAGGCCCCGGCGCCGCTGTGCAGGACGGCGATCCAGGGCCCTTCGCCCATGACCGCCGCTGTCCGGCGCGCAACGCCCTCGTACCAGTCCGGCGGCTGCACGCCGCCATAGTCTACCGCCACCGCCTCAGGCAGTCGTCGGGCCAAGGGCCGCCACGCCGCTGCCCCCGTGAAGGGGCTGGGCACGAGGGCCAGCCGGGGCACTAGCCGGCCAGTGCCGCCTTCACGGCTGCGAGGCCCTCCTCGGCCTTGGAGCCGTCCGGCGCGCCGCCTTGGGCGAAGTCGGGGCGGCCGCCGGCCCCCTGCCCGCCCATGGCGAGCACCGCGGCCTTGGCGAGGTCGGCCGCGTTGAATCGGCCCTGCGCCGAACCGGTGACGGCCACGGTCACAGCGGCCTTGCCGTCGGCGGCGCCGATCAGCGCGATGACGCCGTCCGGCAGCTGCTTCTTGAACTCCTCGGCGATGGGCCGCAGGTCCTTGCCGCCGACGCCGTCCATGATCCGCGCCAGCACCTTGACGCCGCCGATCTCCTCCGGACCGGCCGCCGCCGCGCCGCCGCCGCCCATAGCGAGCTGGCGCTTGGCGTCGGCCAGTTCCTTCTCCAGCTTGCGGGCGCTGGCCTGCAGCGCCTCCACGCGGGCGGCCACCTCGGTCACCGGGACCTTGAACTGCTCGGCCAGCGACTTCGACACCGCCGCCTGCTCCAATAGGTACCGGCGCGCGCTCTCCCCCGTCAGCGCCTCGATCCGGCGAACGCCGGCGGCGACGCCCTGCTCCGAGACGATCTTGAAGATCGCGATGTCGCCCGTGCGGGCCACATGTGTGCCGCCACAGAGCTCCACCGAGTAGGCTGCATCCCCGGTCAGCGCCTTGCCGAGCGTCAGCACGCGAACGCTGTCACCGTACTTCTCGCCGAACAGGGCCATGGCCCCGGCCTCGATCGCCTCGGCCGCCGCCATCTGCTTGGTCTCGGCGGCGAGGTTCTGGCGGACCACCGCATTCACTTCCGCTTCGATGCGGTCGATCTCGTCAGGCGACAGCGGCGCGCCGTGGCTGAAGTCGAAGCGGATGCGCTCGCCGTCGACCATCTGGCCCTTCTGGGTCACATGGCGGCCCAGCACGTTGCGCAGCGCCGCGTGCAGCAGGTGGGTGGCCGAGTGGTTCGACCGCGTGGTGGCGCGGTTCGGGCCGTCGACTGACAGCTGCACCCGCGCGCCAGGGCTCAGGGCGCCCTCCAGGATCTCCAGGTCATGGACGTGGAGGTCCCCAGCTAGCTTCTGGACGTCGGTCACGCGCGCGCGGCCGCCATCCCAAGTGATCTCGCCCTTGTCGCCCGCCTGGCCGCCGCTCTCGGCGTAGAAGGGCGTGCGGTCGAACAGCGCCTGCACCGTCGCGCCGGTCGTGGCCCCATCGACCTCGCGGCCGTCCTCGACCAGGGTCAGCAGCTCGCCCGTACCCTCGGTCTCGTCGTAGCCGGTGAACACCGTCGGACCCAGGCGCTCGCGGATCGAGAACCATTCGGCCGCGGCGGCCACCTGGCCCGAGCCCTTCCACGCCCCGCGCGCCATCTCGCGCTGGCGGGCCATGGCCGCGTCATACTCGTCGAGGTTCACCGTGAGGCCCTTGGCGCGGACCGCGTCCTGGGTCAGGTCAAGCGGGAAGCCGTACGTGTCATAGAGCTTGAAGGCGGTCTCGCCCGACAGCACGTCGCCGTCCTTCAGGCCCGCGGTCGCCTCGTCCAGCAGCGCGAGGCCCCGGCCCAGGGTCACGCGGAAGCGCTCCTCTTCCTGGCGCAGGGTGTCGACGATGGCGTCCTGGGCGCGCTTCAGCTCGGGATAGGCGTCGCCCATCTCGGTCACCAGCGTGGGCGCCAGGCGGTGCATCAGGGGTTCTTCCGCGCCCAGCAGGTGGGCGTGGCGCATGGCGCGGCGCATGATGCGGCGGAGGACGTAACCGCGGCCCTCGTTCGAGGGCATCACGCCATCGGCGATCAGGAAGCTGGATGAGCGCAGATGGTCGGCGATCACCCGGTGCGACGGGCCGTTCGAGGCGCCGCCGGCGCCGCCCACCAGCTCGCGGCTGGCCTGGATGATCGTGCGGAACAGGTCGACGTCGTAGTTGTCGTGCACCCCCTGCAGGACGGCCGCGATGCGCTCCAGGCCCATGCCGGTGTCGATCGACGGCTTCGGCAGGCTTTCGCGACGACCGTCGGCGAACTGCTCGAACTGCATGAAGACGAGGTTCCAGATCTCGACGAACCGGTCGCCGTCCTCGTCCGGGCTGCCGGGCGGGCCGCCGGGGATGTGGTCGCCGTGATCGTAGAAGATCTCCGAGCACGGACCACAGGGGCCGGTGTCGCCCATCGACCAGAAATTGTCGCTGGTCGGAATGCGGATGATCTTGTGGTCGGGCAGGCCCGCAATCTTCTTCCAGAGATCGAAGGCCTCGTCGTCGGTGTGGTAGACAGTGACCGTCAGCTTGTCGGTCGGGAGCTTGAACTCCTTCGTCAGCAGGTCCCACGCGTGGACGATCGCGCGCTCCTTGAAGTAGTCGCCGAACGAGAAATTGCCCAGCATCTCGAAGAAGGTGTGGTGGCGCGCGGTGTAGCCGACGTTGTCCAGGTCGTTGTGCTTGCCGCCGGCGCGGACCGACTTCTGCGAGGACGCGGCGCGCGGCCACGGCGGGGTCTCGGCGCCGGTGAAATAGTTCTTGAAGGGCACCATCCCGGCGTTCACGAACAGCAGCGTGGGATCGTTCTGGGGCACCAGGGGGGCCGAAGCGACCACGGCGTGATCGTTCCTCTGGAAGAAGTCCAGGAAATGGGTCCGGATCTCGTTCAGGCTCGCCATCGGTCGCTACGTTTCATCAAGGTATTGGAACAGGGTTCCCACGTGGGGACCCGCGACCCTTTACGAAACCTCTGGCGCAACCGCCAAGGAGAAAGGCGGAGGTCGCCGTTTGGGCCGCAGGCCAGGACTAGGTTCAAGGCGCCGTGGCGGGACGGCGTGCGGACCACAGCATGCTGAACGCCGCATAGGTCACAACGACCACCACGAGGACGCGCAGCCAATCCAGCGGCAGCGACTTCACGATGTAGGCGGCAACCAGCACCGCCGGGATGCCGCCAAGGGTCAGGCCGAGGGCGGCGCGCAGGCTATAGCGGCCGCTGGCCACGAACCGCGATCCGCCGACAGGCATCAGGAAGGCGCATGAGCCCATCATGATGGGAAACGCCACCAGCGGGCTCATACCCAGCAGCGCGACCAGGATCAGGCACGGCGCGTAGAGGCCGATGCCCAGCATCATCAGCCCCCCGAGGACGAAGTTGGCCCCCAGGGCCAGCGCCAGCTTCGCGCCGGTCAGGCCCTTGGCGTCGCCGCCCACCGGCATGACGCCCAGGACGGCGGCCAGGAAGAGGCCGGCCGCCACCAGCAGCGCGACGCCCATCGCCAGTTGGATGACACGCGCCGGCGCGCGGGCCACGAAAGCGCCGCTCAGCCAGGCGCCGGCGACCGCCGCCGCGATCATGCCGACGAGTGTGACAGGGTCGACCTCTACGACAGCGATAAAGATCAGCGCCTGGGCGATGGTCGGCAGGGCGTGGCCGGCGTTGAGGGTGCCGGGGATCTGTTCGTCCGGTACGCGGCGGAACAGCTTGAAGGCCGCGGTGGTCGTGGCGAAGGCGCCGATGCCCAAGGTGTCGAAGAAGTTCGCGACCGCGCCGATGGCGAGATCGAGGAGGCCTGGTCGGCCCGGCGCGCCGTCGGCCGCCCGTGAGCGCTCCACCCGCCACCACCAGGCGGCGAAACCAACGGCTAGAGCCAGCAAGGCCGCCAGGATGAAAGGCGTGACCGGCAGCCCCTCGAACAAGCCGGGGTTCGGTTCCGATTGCATCACGGTCCCCCCAGGTCCGACGCGGGCCAAAACGACCTTAGCGCGCCGCGCCGCGCCCGATAGCCGTTTCCGCTCTCAGGGGCGCACGCCGGGCGTCCAGGCCGCAGGAGCGGGCGCCGAACGACAGACATCGGTCAGGGCCTCTACGCAAAGACGCCCGGGAGGGCCCGGGCGTCGGTGCGGTGCAGTCGGGAGGTGACGCCGCCGCGACTACAGCGAGCCGTCCTCGGCGTCCGCGTCCTCGGCGGGACCGACGAGCAGCTGCTCCTCGACCACGTCCTTGGCGCCTCTGACCTGCTTCTCGATCTGATTGGCCATGTCCGGGTTCTGCTTCAGGAACTCCCGCACGTTGTCGCGGCCCTGGCCGATGCGCTGGCTGTTCCACGAGAACCACGAGCCGGACTTCTCGATGACACCGGCCTTCACGCCCAGGTCGATGATTTCGCCCAGCTTAGAGATGCCCTCGCCGTACATGATGTCGAACTCCACCTCGCGGAACGGCGGAGCCACCTTGTTCTTCACCACCTTCACACGGACGTTGTTGCCGACGATTTCGTCGCGCTGCTTCACCGAGCCGGTGCGGCGGATGTCGAGGCGCACCGAGGCATAGAACTTCAGCGCGTTGCCGCCCGTGGTCGTCTCGGGAGAGCCGTACATCACGCCGATCTTCATGCGGATCTGGTTGATGAAGATCACCAGGGTCTTGGCCTTGGAGATCGAAGCCGTCAGCTTGCGCAGCGCCTGGCTCATCAGGCGGGCCTGCAGGCCCGGGAGCGAGTCGCCCATCTCGCCTTCGATTTCGGCCCGCGGCGTAAGAGCCGCCACTGAGTCGATCACGATCACGTCGACGGCGTTCGAGCGCACTAGGGTGTCGGTGATCTCCAGCGCCTGTTCGCCGGTGTCAGGCTGAGCCACCAGCAGGTCGTCCAGGTTGACGCCCAGCTTGAAGGCGTAGCCTGGATCCAGCGCATGCTCGGCGTCGACGAAGGCGGCGGTGCCGCCGGCTTTCTGCACCTCGGCGACGACGTGCAGGGCCAGCGTCGTCTTGCCCGACGACTCCGGCCCGTAGATCTCGATGATCCGCCCCTTGGGGAGGCCGCCAATACCGAGGGCCAGGTCGAGGCCGAGCGAGCCGGTGGAGTACGACTCCATCTCGACCTTGCCCTTTTCGCCAAGGCGCATGACCGAGCCCTTGCCGAACGCCCGATCAATCTGCGTCAGCGCCGCTTCGAGCGCCCGCGACTTTTCCGAATCTTCTTTACCCACGAGCCTCAACGCTGATTGCGACATGCTTTAGCGCCCTTCTATCCCACGATTCCGCCAACCGGATGGGCCAACCGCAGGCCCCGCTCGGGATGACCAAAGACGTACTCGCTTTGCCGAATGTTCGCAAGACGTTCCCAGAACAACATGCGTCCGATTTTGACGTATGTTGAGCCGGCCTAGTCCCGAGCGTGGCTGGCGATGAAGTCGCGCAGGTCGCGGTAGGCGTGAGCCTCCATGGCCCGGAGCGCGTCGATCTTGGCGTCGAGGCCGCCGGCGTCGAACTGCGCACGGGCCTGCACCGCAGCGGCGTTGTACCCGGCGAATCGCACCAGCTCGGCCGAGGGGTAGAGGGCGTCATTGAGCGCCCGCAAGCCAAGCACGACGCCGACGGCCGCAATCGCGACAGCCACCGGTGCGCGTGTGGCAAGCGTTTCGGGTCCGTAGCCGAGCAACAGCGCCAGGCCCGCAGCGCCGGCCGCGACGGCCGCGACCACCAGCGCGAGTCTGGCCAAGGCGGCGTTGGCTTCGGCGCGTCGGCGCGGCGCGCCCATCGATTCGCCCAGTTTGCGGCGGCTGTAGGCGATCTGGACATCGAACCGCTGGGCGCGCAGGCGCTCCAGCAGCCGGTCGAGGTCGGGGCCGCGCGTAGGCGGCGGGGGCGCATCGCGCCATTCCGGCAGGATCCAGACTTCGTCGTCGGCGACATCGCGGGCCAGGGCCCGGACCCGGTCGGCCATGTCGCGGGCCGGAGGCAGCGCTTCCAGCGCCCGGGCGCGGGTCGCTTTCCAGCCGGCCAGCGCGGTGTTGTCGGTCATCGCCGCGACCGCCTGATCGAGATTGTTGATCAGCACCTGAAAGTAGAGGCCGCGCGCGCGCTCGGTCCAGTAACGGCTCCCCAGCCACAGCTCGGTCGAGCGCGAAACCAGCCTGCGGGCCGCGACCAGCACGCCGGCGATAGCCGCGAGAGCCAGGGCGATCGCGCCCACGGCGACGGTGGCTGCCGGCGGCACGAGCAGCGCGATAGCCGCGACGGCCAGGGCCAGCACGCCGCACCCCCCCGCCATCAGGCCCAGCTGACGGCCGCGCCGGACGTGCTGGTTGGCCGGGCCCTCGTGTTGCTTGAACATCGCCCGCAGCTCGGGCCAGTCGAGAACGCGCAGCAACTGCGGCTGAACATTGCCCAGCGCCTGGCGGGCGTCCTTGTCCAGCAGGATGTCGTCGTTGTGCCATCCGGCCAGCGGATCGGCGAAGGCGGCCAGCCTGGAGTCGCCCCCGTGTCTCGGCGCTGAAGCGTCGGCCATGGCCATATCCCGTGAATCCCCTGGCTGTCAGCGATCCCGACCTGCGTCCTGCGGTCAAGATGTGGCGTGGCCGCGCGCGCCCCTCACCTTACGTCGGCTCGCGCTGCGGCGCCCTACGCGCTACCACAGTCGGGCGCGAGCCGTCCGAAGAGACGTCCGCCGCCGCCTTGCAGGGATGAGACAATGCACTACGCCGAGCTGAACCGGGCCTGGGCCGAACTGACCGCGCCCGGGGCGCCCTTCGAGATCGCGATCCAGGAGGTCGGCGGCGCGCCGATCCGGACTTTCAAGAATGCGCCACCGAACGTGAGGGCGCTCTGGCTGTCGACAGCCCAGTTCGCCGAGCGCGACTATCTCGTCTTCGACGACGAGCGGATCACCTATGGCGAGGCCCACCGGCAGGTGGCCTCCATCGCCAACTGGCTGATGGCCAAGGGGGTCAAGCCTGGCGACCGCGTGGCCGTCGCGATGCGGAATTATCCGGAGTGGATGCTGATCTACTGGGCCTGCGCCTGCATCGGGGTGGCCTGCGTCGGCATGAACGCCTGGTGGACCGCAGCCGAGATGGCCTACGGCATGACCGACGCCGGGCCCAAGGTCCTGTTCGCCGACGCCGAGCGGATCGCGCGGCTCGACGAGCAACCAGGCATGCTGGGCGACACGCTGCTGGTGGCGGTACGGGCGGAAGCCCCCGCCGGCGCAGCGTCCTGGGCCGAGGTGGTGGCGCACGGCGGGGCCCTGCCCGACGTGGCGGTCGCCCCGGACGACGACCTCTGCATCTTCTACACGTCGGGCACGACCGGCTTCCCCAAGGGCGCGCAGCTGACGCACCGCAGCTGCGTCTCCAACCTGATGAACATGATGTTCGCCGGTCAGGTCTCGACGCTGGCGACCCAGCGCGCGACCGGCGTGACGCCCGATCCGTCGGTAGCCCCGCCGATCCCCGTCACCCTGGTGACCACGCCTCTCTTCCACGTGACCGCCAACAACTGCGGCGCCTACGCCACCACCGCGGCCGGCGGCAAGATGGTGCTGATGTATCGCTGGGATGCGGGCGAGGCGCTGAAACTGATCGAGCGCGAGCGCTGCACCTCGGCTGGCGGCGTGCCCGTGATGGCGCGCGAGCTGATCAGCCATCCCGACTTCGCCAAGTATGACACCTCGAGCCTGCTCACGGTCGGCGGCGGCGGCGCACAGCTGCAGCCCGACCTGGTGGACAAGATCGACAAGGCGGTGGCCACGGCGCGCCCCAACACCGGCTATGGCATGACCGAGACATCGGGGATCATAACCTCGATCTCGGGCGACTTCTTCGTGGACAAGCCCGCAAGCTGCGGACGCGCGATGCCGACCTTCGAGGTGCGGGTAGTCGGCGACGATGGCCAACCGCTGCCGGCGGGACAGCCGGGCGAGCTGTGGGTGCGCGGGTCATCGGTGATCAAAGGCTACATCAACCGGCCCGAGGCCACGGCCGAGAGCATCACCGACGGCTGGCTGCATACGGGCGACGTGGCCTACCTCGACGAGGACCAGTTCATCTATCTGGTGGACCGCAAGAAGGACATGGTGCTGCGCGGCGGCGAGAACATCTACTGCGCCGAGGTGGAAGCCGCCTTGCACGGTCATCCGGGAGTGGCCGAGTGCTCGGTGTTCGGGGTGGCCGACCCGCGGCTGGGCGAGGAAGTGGGCGTGGCCGTCTTCCTAAAGCCTGGGGCTGAAGCGACCCCCGACGCCCTGCGCCAGCATTGCGGCGCGGCGATCGCGAAGCACAAGATCCCTCGCTACATCTGGATGATGGACCAGCCGCTGCCGCGGAACGCCAACGGCAAGTTCCTGAAGCGCGAGCTGCGTGACACTCTGAAGGTCGAGGACGCGGTCTAAGCGGCAGGACATAGGAAATCTCGATCGATCAGATAAGAACGATCGTTTTGTCATTAGGCCCCAGGTCGGCCTAGCTTGGGGAAACAACCCAGCGAGGTGACCCCATGGACGACGCCGCTCCCACCGGATGCCCGGTCAAACACCCTGCTGCCCGCCGTACCCTCACGGGCCGCACGAACCGCGACTGGTGGCCGAACCAGCTGTCGCTCGACATCCTGCACCAGCACGGCGCCTCGGGCGATCCCATGGGTCCGGGCTTCGACTACGCGACCGAGTTTAAGAGCCTCGACTACGCCGCGGTGAAGCGTGACCTGGCGGCGCTGATGACCGACAGCCAGCCCTGGTGGCCGGTCGACTACGGCCACTACGGCCCGTTCTTCATCCGCATGGCCTGGCACAGCGCCGGGACCTATCGCACCGGCGATGGGCGCGGCGGCGCTTCGGCGGGCGGACAGCGGTTCGCGCCGCTGAACAGCTGGCCGGACAACGCCAACCTGGACAAGGCGCGCCGGCTGCTCTGGCCAATCAAGCAGAAGTACGGCCGCAAGCTGAGCTGGGCCGACCTGATGATCCTGGCCGGCAACGTCGCCATCGAGTCCATGGGCGGGCCGGTGTTCGGCTTTGGCGGCGGCCGCGCCGATATCTGGGAGCCTCAGAAGGACATCTATTGGGGCGGCGAGGAGGAGTGGGTCGGCGTGACCCGCATCGACGAGGACGCCGGCCGCGCCCTGGAAAACCCGCTGGCGGCCATCCAGATGGGCCTGATCTACGTGAACCCCGAGGGCCCAGGCGGCAACGCCAACCCGGCCCAGTCGGCCCGCGACATCCGCGAGACGTTCGCCCGCATGGGCATGAATGACGAGGAGACGGTGGCTCTGACTGCCGGGGGCCACACGTTCGGCAAGTGTCACGGCGCGGGCGACGCCTCGAAGGTGGGTCCCGAGCCCGAGGGCGCGGACATCGCCGAACAGGGACTGGGCTGGCGCAGCGGCCACGAGAGCGGCGTGGGCGACCATACGATCACCAGCGGCCTCGAAGGCGCCTGGACGCCCAACCCCACCAAGTGGGACGGCGACTACTTCCGGATGCTCCTGGACTACGAGTACGAGCTGGTTCACAGCCCCGCCGGGGCCCGGCAGTGGCAGCCCATGGGTCAGAAGCCGGAAGATATGGCCCCCGGCGCGCACACCCCCGACAAGCGCCTGCCCACCATGATGACCACCGCCGACATGGCGATGAAGGTCGATCCGGCCTACCGCGCGATCTCGGAGCGGTTCCGCAGTCATCCGGAACAGTTCGCCGACGCCTTCGCCCGGGCCTGGTTCAAGCTGTGCCACCGCGACATGGGTCCAAAGGCCCGGTATCTCGGTCCCGAGGTCCCGGCTGAAGACCTGATCTGGCAGGATCCGATCCCGCCGGCGGAGCACCCACTGGTCAGCGAAGCCGACATCGAAGCCCTGAAGAACGAGATCATGGCCTCTGGCCTGTCGGTCGCCGAGCTGGTGCAGACGGCCTGGGCTTCGGCGTCGACCTATCGCAGCTCCGACCATCGGGGCGGCGCCAACGGCGCACGCATCCGCCTCGCGCCGCAGAAGGATTGGGAGGTCAATCAGCCCGAACAGCTGGCCAGGGTTCTGAAGGTGCTGGAAGGCATCAAGGCCGAGTTCGACGCTTCGGCCGGCGGCGGCAAGTCCGTGTCGATGGCCGACCTGATCGTCCTTGGCGGGGCCGCGGCGGTGGCCAAGGCCGCCCGCGACGCGGGCTTTGACATCGGCGTGCCCTTCACTCCCGGCCGCAACGACGCCCGAGCCGAGCAGACCGACACCGACAGCTTCGCAGTCCTCGAGCCCAAGGCCGACGGCTTTCGCAACTACCAGCAGGCGGCCTTCAGCGTGTCGCCGGAAGAGCTGCTGATCGACCGCGCCCAGCTTCTGGGTCTTACGGCGCCGGAGATGACGGCCCTGGTGGGCGGGCTGCGCGTGCTGGGGGCCAACCACGGCGGCAGCCGGCACGGGGCCTTTACCGACCGTCCGGGTCAGCTGACCAACGACTTCTTCGTCAACCTGCTCGACATGGGCGTGGCGTGGAAGCCGGCCGACGGCGATGACGCGTTCGTCGGCACGGACCGCAATACCGGCGCGCCGAAATGGACGGCGACCCGCGTCGATCTGATCTTCGGCTCGAACTCGCAGCTGCGGGCGTTGTCCGAAGTCTATGCGGCGGCCGATGCCGGCGAGACGTTCGTCCGCGCCTTCGTCGCCGCCTGGAGCAAGGTGATGAACGCCGACCGCTTCGATCTCAAGGCGTAGGCGACGGCCCCGTGACGCCGGGAAGCTCCCGGCGTCACGGACGTCTCGATCAGAAGTTCACCCGGGCGGTGACGCCGTAGTAGCGGTCAGCCTCGCGCGGGATCTGGAAGCGGAAGCTGCCGCCCGGGCCGCCGGACTCCACGTGAGTCGCGAAGCTCTGGTCGAACAGGTTCCGGACGACCGCCGTCACCCGGTACTTATCGTCAGGATCGGCTAGGCCCAGGCTGACATCCACCAGTTCGTAAGCCTCGATCCGGGTTCCGAGGCGGACAGCCGGGTTGGCGCTCAGTTCCGCATAGGTGCTCGACTGGAACGAGCCCTGCGCTCCCATCAGGACATCGAAGCCGCCGACGTCGCGAATGCGATACTCGACGTTGAGCGAACCCTTCCACTTGGGCGCGTAGGGCAGTTGCGTACCCGAAGGCACGACGCCCGTATTCACCCCCGCGATCGGCGCGCGGAACTTGTTGATGTGCGCGTCCGTGTACGCCAGACCACCGGACAGAGTCAGGTCGGCAAGCGGACGATAGAGGAAGTCAGCTTCCGCGCCGCGCGTTGAGATTGTTCCCGCGTTGGTGAAGCGGCTCACGACCACACCCGCGACAAGGTCCGGATTGTTGGCCTGGAAGTTGTGGTACTTGGCGTAGAAGGCCGCGAGGTTGAGGATGAGCCGGCCATCCAGCGCGGTGTTCTTCAGGCCCACTTCGAAGCTATCCGACGTTTCCGCCTCAATGACGTTGGTTCCCGTCGCCCCAAGATTGAAGAACAGGTTGAACGCCGGGCCCTTGTAGCCACGCGAGTAGGTCAGGTAGCCGACGCTGTCCTGCGACAGGTCGTATTGGATCCCCACCTTGCCCGACAGATCCGTGTTGTCGGTGTCTCCGGTGAACGAGAAGGGAGCGGAAATCCCCGGACCCGCTGTGCCTGTACGGCTCAGATACGCTTCCAGCTTGTCCGACGAAAGGCGAAGGCCGCCGAGCAGCCGCAGGCTGTCGGAGAGGTTCCAGGTCCCCTGTCCGAACAGGGCATAGTTCTTGAACACCGACCCGTGAGTCGTGGATCCGCTGATCCGGGTGGTCACCGCCCCGGGGGCCGAGCAGGGCGTCAGCGTCGTGGGAGCCGGCGCCAGAGTGCAACTCGCGACGTTCCGGGTGAATACCCGGTCGGTCTCGGCGCGAGAGTAATAGGCGCCCAGAACATACGAGAACGTCTGGTCCGCCGGAGACGCGATGCGGATCTCCTGAGTCAGAGTATTCGAGGTGGTCGGCCCAAAGTCGTGCAGTTCGTTAAGCCCCACGTAGGGCTGCGGCAGCCAGTCGCCGTCGCGGATCTCCTTGTTGTCCCATTCCCGGTAGGACGCGATGTACGTCAGCACGTGGCCGCCCAGGTCGTAGTCGGCCTGCAGCGAAACGCCGCCACTTTCCTCGATGGTCGACGTGACCAGGTTCTGGTTCACGAAACGGCTCTTGTCGCGGCGCGGCGACGGCAACACCTGCGCCGCCAGGTTGGTGGGAACATTGCCGATGATCTGCGCGCAGCAGTCATCGTCGGCCTTGCGATAGTCCGCGATGACGGTCAGCGTCAGGTTCTCGGTGGCTTCGGCTTCCACGATCGCGCGAACGCCATACCGTTCATAGCCATTCACCCGCGACCCGGTGGTGAGGTTGCGGATATTGCCGCCGTACGTGCCGTAGAAGCCGGTGACCCGGGCCTGGACGCCTGCGCCAAGCGGCGCATCCACTGCGCCGCGCAGTCGGAATTCGTCGCCGTTCGAACCGTAGCCGGCCTCGACATAGCTGCCCGCGCCCGGACGCTTGGTGACGATGTTGATGACGCCGGCCGAACTGTTCTTGCCGAACAGCGTTCCTTGCGGACCCCGCAGGACCTCGATCCGCTCCACGTCGACAAGGTCGCTGAACGCCTCCCCGGCGCGACTGTAGACCACTCCGTCCACCACCGAAGACACAGACGGCTCACCGGCGATTGAGAACGTCGAGGTGCCGACGCCGCGAAGGAAGATGACCTGGTTGAGTGAGGTGCCCGCCTTCCGGATGGAGAGCGTCGGAATGAGCCGTTGCGCCCCTTCCAGGTTGACCGCGCCGCTCGCCGCGATGGCGTCCCCCGAAACGACCGAGACAGCCAGGGGCACGTCCTGCAGCCGCTCTTCCCGCTTCTGGGCGGTGACGACGATCTCGCCAAGATCTGTGGCGCCCTCGCCGGCGGTCTGCGCCAACGCGGGCCCCGCGGTGACGATCGCCGCAATGGCCGCGCTCGTGATGAGGATGGTCTTTTTCATATCTCCCCCGATTCCTTGTTCTCGTTGGATTTGTCTGACGCTGTCATAGCGACAGCAGATTTTCGTGCGTTACGTCTGGTTCAGGCTTCGGTTCAGAAACCCAGTTCGCTCATCTCCACGACGCGCTTTTCTCGCGCGCTGATCTCAGCGGCAGTCCCGATGGCGACCGCCATCAGCCCGTCGTGAGCGGTGACTTCCACGGGACCTGCCCCGCGCACCGCGGCGTTGAACCGCTGGTGCTCGTAGAAGGTCGAGCCATGATGCGTGCCGGCCTTCAGCGCGGTGGCGTCGACATCCACAACGCGCTGTTCGACCTGCTTCGGGTTGCGGAACCCGACGCGCGGCGAATATACTATCGATCCAGTAGGAATTAAAACATCCAATCGACCGGCGTCACCGACGGCCGTGATCTCTTCCTGGTTCTCCGCGCCCTCGGCGAACATGCAGAGGTCGAGCATGGCGCGGACGCCGTTTGCGAAATCGACGGTGGTGTAGCTGTTGTCGATGATGTCGGGTCGGCGACCGTCGTAGCGCTCGTCCAGGTGGTTCACGTCCATGGCGCCCGAGCAATAGACACGCACCGCCTCAGAGCGGACGATCAGGCGCATCAAGTCAAAGAAATGACAGCACTTTTCGACCATCGTGCCGCCGGTGTTGACCGAGAAGCGGTTCCAGTCGCCAACCTTGGGAAGGAACGGAAAGCGGTGCTCGCGGATCGACAGCATCCGCAGCGCTCCGATGCGCCCGCCGTGCACCTCCTCGATGAAGGCCGCCGCCGGCGGCATGTAGCGGTACTCCATCGCCGTCCAGAACGGCGCGGAGCTCTTGGCCGCCCGCTCGACGATCCAGCGCGCATCCTCCAGCGTGGTGGCGAGCGGCTTCTCGCACAGGATGGACAGGCCCGCGTCGAACAGGGGTTCGAGGACGTCACGGTGGGTATAGTTGGGGCTGGAGACGATGACGCAATCCACCTCGCCGCTGGCGGCCAGCGCGGCGCTGTCGGCGTAGGTCTTGGCCTGTCCGGCGCGGGCGCCCAGAGCCTCGCGCGCCCAACCCAGCGATGTCTCCACGGGGTCGGCAAGCGCCGTCACGACCGCGCCCGGCGTGACCGCCAGGTTGTGGATGTGCTCGACGCCCATCATGCCCGTGCCAACCAGGCCGTAGCGCACCACCTCGGGCAAAAGCCCCTCCCCGAAATCCATATGACAACGCTGACTTATTGTGAGCATTCTCCCAGACCGCCCGGCGGGGCAAGCCCAAATGTTGCGCAGACGACAGCCGGGCCGGGATCGAGGGGAGGCCTGACTTGACGAGTTCCACGCGCGCCGAATCCAGCGAGCCCAGCCTCCGGATGCGTTGGATCCTGTTCGGGTTCCTTGCAGCGGCAGGCGTGCTGGCGCTGGTGGACCGCCAGATCATCTCGGTGCTGAAGCCCGAGATGGCCGCCGAACTAGGCTGGAGCGACGACGACTACGGCACGCTGGGGGCCTGGTTCCAGGGCGCCACAGCGGTAGCCCTTCTCGCCGCCGGTCCTCTCGTCGACAAGCTGGGCGTGAAGTGGGCCAACCCCATCGCCGTGTTCAGCTGGAGCGTGGCGGCCATGTTCCACGGCTGGGCGCACAGCCTCGTGCAGTTCACCCTCTGCCGCATCGGCCTGGGCGCCACCGAGGCCGCGGTGACGCCGACCGCCGTGAAGACCATCGCCACGATCTTCCCGCCCCACATGCGATCCACCGGCGTGGGGCTACAGAACGCCATCGCCAGCTTCGGGGCGATCAGCGCCCCCTTCATCATCCCCCTGATCGCCGCACCATTCGGATGGCGGGGCGCCTTCCTGGTGGCGGGCGCCATGGGCATCGTGTGGTCGATCGGCTGGCTGCTGGTGACCCGCCGGGTGAACTTCGGCGACACCGCGCCCGCGACGCCGGCGGAGATCGCCCTACCCCGCGGCGCCTTCTTCCGGGATCGCGCGGCCTGGGCGGTGGCCGGGGCCAAGTTCCTGAGCGACTCCACATGGTGGCTGCTGCTGTTCTGGATGCCGGACTTCCTGAACCGGCAGTTCGGACTCTCTGGCGCCGGGATCGCCGCGCCGCTGGCGCTGGCCTACACGGGCGCCGCGGTGGGATCGCTGGTCAGCGGCACGCTGGCCACAAGGTTCCTGGCGATGGGCGTGCCGGTGAACCGAGTGCGCAAGGTGGCGATGCTGATCAGCGGCCTGATGGTGTTGCCCATGCCGCTGGCGCTGCAGGCGACCAGCCCCTTTGCGGCGGCGGGCATCCTGGCGCTGGTGCTGGCCGCGCACCAGGGCTTCTCGACCAACCTCTTCGCCCTGATCACCGACGTCACCGAGAAGTCCAAGATCGGTCGCATGACCAGCTTCGGCGTGTTCAGCGGCAACATCGGCGGCATGCTGATCCTGAAGATCGCGGGCATGGTTCTGGCCGCGGGTCTCGGCTACCTGCCCCTGTTCCTGTTCGCGTCGGTGTCGTACCTGCTGGCGCTGGGCTGGATCCACGTGATGCTGCCGAATATCAAGATGGTGGACGCCAGCCAGCGGGGCGAGGCGCCCCTCGGGTTCCACTAGGCCAGGGCGGGACGCTTCAGGAAATCGACCACCTGCTGGCCTACCAGGCCAAGTTGGGCCATCACGGCCGGATCCGTGCAAACGCCGTCGTCGGCGAAGCGTGAGACGGCGCTGTTGACCGCCGCGGCCAGCGGTGTCGGCCAGCCGCGCAGCGCATGCACGATGCCCCGCAGGGCGGCGATGGTTCCCCCGGTCGCCTGCCAGCCATAGGCGGTGGCGATCACGCCCACGGGCATGCCTGTGAGATAGACGCGCGGATCGGCGGCGGTCTCCTCCAGCAGGTCCAACGCATTCTTGATCAGGCCCGAGACGCTGCCGTGATAGCCGGGAGATGCGATGATCACCCCGTCGGCGCGGCGTACGGCGTCGATGAACGCCCGCTCCTCGGCCGTCCGCTCAGCCTTCTGCGCATAGAGCGGCAGCCGTGAGAGGAAGGCGCCTCCGAACGCCTGGACATCAGCGCCGCGCTCCGCCGCGGCGCGAAGCGCGATCTCAAGCGCCCGCTCGGTGGACGACGGCGTGACCGTCGTACCGCCTATGCCGACGATAAAGGGCCGGCGCTGGGTCACGCGATGACCAGCGGACCGTGCTCCAGCTTGGGCAGGACATGGCGGGCGAACAGGTCGGCCTCGGCGGCGTGCGGATAGCCCGACAGGATGAAGGCCTCGATCCCCATGTCTCGGTAATCATTGAGCTTGGCCAAAACCTGGTCTGGGTCGCCCACGATGGCGGCGCCACAGCCCGAACGGGCGCGGCCGACGCCGGTCCACAGGTTGGGCTCGGCGTAACCGTCATCCGCGGCGCTCTCACGGAGCGCGGCCTGGGCCTGGACGCCGACAGAGGTGGAATCGAGCGACTTGGCGCGGATGGCCGCGCCCTGGGCGTCATCCAGCTTCGAGAGCAGACGATCGGCGGCGGCGCGAGCCTCGGCCTCGGTGTCGCGCACGATGACGTGGGCGCGGTAGCCGAACTTCAGCGTGCGGCCATACTTCGCCGCGCGCGCCGTCATGTCGGCGATGATATCGGCGACCACCTCCTTGCGGTCGGGCCACATCAGGAAGACGTCGCAGCCCTTGGCCGCCGCCTCGCGGGCGTCTTCCGACAGACCGCCGAAGTACAACAGCGGAGCCTTGCCCGAGACCGTGGTCACGCGCGGCGGATCCAGCTTGAGCTTCCAGTGCTCGCCGTCGTGGTCGAGCGGCTGACCGTTCAGCATGGTCTTCAGGATGCTCATGGCCTCGACCGTGCGGCCGTAGCGCGGGGCCGACGCCATCTTCTCTCCCGGCATGTCGGACGAGATGATGTTCACGGTCAGGCGGCCGCCCAGCAGCCGGTCGATGGTCGCGATCTGGCGGGCCAGCTGCGGCGGCCACATCTCGCCGATGCGCACGGCCATCAGCAGGCGCATCCGCTTCAGTTGCGGCGCGATGGCGGCCGCGAAGGCGGTGGTGTCGATGCCCAGCTCATAGCCCGACGGCAGCAGGATGTTGTCGAAACCGCCGGCCTCGGCCTGCAGGACGATATCGCGGCAATGCTCCCAGCTCGACTTCAGCATCGGGTCGGGCACGCCCAGGAACTCGTAGTCGTCGTCGCACAACGCCGAGAACCAGGACACTTCGCAGGGAGGACGGGTCGTCATGGCAGCGGCGCTCCGAGGCTTGCGACGAGGACCGCGTACCACTCGGCGCGGGTCCAGCGAGGAATGTAGGCTTGCGGGATCTCGGCGATGCGCGCCGGAGCCTGGGTTCCCACGATCGGGATCGGCTGGGCGGGATGCGCCATGATCCAGCTGTAGGCGGCGGCGGCGCGGCTGACGCCGGCCTCCTCCGCCTTCGCGTCCAGGGCCTGCGCGACGGCGCGCGTGCGGTCGTCGGCGGGTTTGGCGAGCCGCCCGCCGCCAAGGGGCGACCAGGCCAGCACGGCCATGCCGCGTGCGACCGCCTGATCGAGGACGCCGTCGCTCAAGGGGCTCACGGCGAGCGGGGAGAACTCAGGCTGGCACGACACGATGGGCAGCGGCAGGTGGGCGGCCAACGCCTCGACCTGCCAGGCCGTGAAGTTCGAGACGCCGACCGCGCCGATCTTGCCGGCCTGGTGCGCCGCCAGCAGCGCCTCGCCGATCTCGCTCGGATGGGTGAGCAGATCAGGGCGGTGAATCTGCCAGAGCGCCACGTGATCGACGCCCATGCGGGTCAGCGACGCGTCGATGGCCGACGTGAGGTACCCGGCGCTCGAATCGTAGGGCACGCCCATCGAAATGCCGCCCTTGGTGGCGATGACCATGCGCTGCGCAAGCGGCGGGTTCGCCGCCAGCACCCGGCCGAGCAGCGCCTCGGCCGCGCCAAACGGCTCGCCGTTGTCGGGTCCGTAGATGTCAGCGGTGTCGAAGAGGGTCACGCCCGCGTCCAGGGCAGCCTGCACGCGCGCCTCGGCTGCGCCGACGTCGTCGCCAGCGAACCGCCACATGCCCCATGCGATCGACGAAACCTCGGGGCCGCCTGGATACAGAGCTCGACGGGTCGGCGGTACGGGGAGATGGGTCATGGGCCTCTTCGTCACCAGCCTGAAGACTGCGGTTCTGCGGCGTCCCACCCCGGCGGCTTGCCCCGGATGACACCGTATGACTACGTTGTCATATTGATAGGTGAGCGGACAGGCCCTTGGCAAGCGGCGCCTGTCCGAGAGGGGCGGGTCCGGTGAGCGAGAGCGAGGTCACAAAGGGCGGCGTGCGGGCGCATTTGCCCGGACTCGCGGTCACAGCGCTGGCCACGCTGGCAGCCGCCTACGTCTCGGACCACTACGGCGCGCCGCTCACGCTGATGTGCCTACTGTTCGGCCTCGCCTTGAACTTCCTGGGGACGGACCGGCGTCTGGACCTGGGCCTGTCGTTCGCCTCGCGCACCCTCCTGCGCTGGGGGATCGTCTTTGTGGCGGCGCGGGTCACCCTGGTCGAGATCGCCGACCTGGGACCGATCGCCCTCCTCTGCGTAGCGGCGATCGTGGCGGCCACCCTGACGACCGGCGTGCTGGCGGCCCGGGGGCTGGGTTTCAGCGGCGCGTTCGGCGCCCTGTGCGGCGGGGCGGTGGCGATCTGCGGGGCGTCGGCGGCGATGGCCTTTGCCAGCCTGCTGGGCGAGCGTCGCGTGAGCCAGGCGCAGTTGACCCTCGTGCTGGTGGGCGTCTCGGCCGCAAGCGCGTTGAGCATGACGCTCTACCCGGTGCTGGCGCACCAACTGGCCTTCAGCGATCTGCAGGCGGGCTTCATGATGGGCGCATCGATCCATGACGTCGCCCAGGCGCTGGGGGCGGGCTACGCCTTCTCGAATCCGGCCGGCGAGACTGCGACGATCGTGAAGCTGGCGCGGGTCGCCCTGCTGGCGCCTGCGATGCTGGCGGTGGCCCTGTTCATCCCGCGCGAGCCAGGCGCGAAGATCGCCTCGTTCGTGCTGCCCTGGTTCGTGCTGGGCTTCTTCGGTCTGGCCGGCGTGAACTCTCTGGGGTGGATCCCACCTCAGGTCGCCGACCTGTCGGCCAGCGCCAGCAAGGCGCTGCTGGCCTGCGCGGTCACGGCGACCGGCGTGCGGTCCAACCTTCAGTCCCTGACGGCTGAAGGCCTGCGGCCCCTGCTCGCCATCGTGGCGGCGACCCTGGTGGCGCTGGCCCTGGCGACGGGCGCGGCTGCGTTCCTCATCGGCTAGCGCTTCCCGGGCGCCGCTGTGGACCCGCGGATCACCAGCTCGTGCGGCAGGCGTCGATGCACCACCTCGTCTTCGGCGCCGAACAGCAGGCTTGCTGCCGCATAGGCCAGTTCCCGGGTCGGCTGGCGCACAGTCGTCAGCGGCGGCCACAGCTGGCTGGCCAGGGCCGTATCGTCGAATCCCGCGACCGACAGATCGCCCGGCACGCTCAGGCCGCGCCGGTGGGCCACGGTCAGCACGCCGGCCGCCATGTCGTCGTTGCTGGCGAAGATTGCGGTGGGGGGCTGCGGCAGGTCGAGCAGGATGTCGGCGGCCGCCTCGCCCGAGGCGAAGTCGAACTGCCCGGGCCGCACATACTTGGGCTCGAAGGCGAGGCCCGCACGGTCCATTGCGCGGCGATAGCCGAACAGCCGCAGATCGCTGGCCGTATGGTTGGTGTGGCCGATGATGAAGCCGATACGGCGGTGGCCCAGCGCGATCAGATGGCTGGTCATGTCGTCGGCGGCCTGAACGTCATCCATCGACACCGAGGAACTGCGATCATGCTCGGTCCCCGGCGAGATCCGGACATAGGGCACGCCGCGGCGATCCAGTTCGGCGAGCGCCGCCGCGGCGTCGGTCACCGGCGACGACAGAATCACGCCGTCCACCTGGGTCTGATCGATCAACCCGCCGATCTCGCGCGCCAGGTTCGCCAACGCCACGTCGGTGGGTTGGGCCAGCATCCGCACCCCCTCCTCGATGCAGCGGGCCCAGACGCCGGTCTGGATCTGATGGATGTAGTGGGGGCTGTGATTGTCGTAGATCAGGGCGATCTGGTAGCTGCGGCTGCCCTTCAGGATGCGAGCGGCCACGCTGGGCTGGAAATTGAGCTGAGCCACGGCGCGCTCGACGGCCAGCCGCGTCTTCTCCGAGACGTACTTTTCCTTGTTCAGCACACGCGAGACGGTCTTCATGGACACGCCGGCGATGTCCGAGACGTCTTTGATGGTCGGGCGCATGTCGCTCATCTATGGCCTGACTGACGGGCTTGCGCCACCTAGGGCAACAGCAGCGGCCGCACTGTGATGCGGAACGACACGCCGCGGTCCTGCAGATCGCGTTTGCCGGCCGAGGCGACGTCCTTCAGCGCCTTTGCATAGGTGATCCGGGCGGAAAGAGCGTCGGCGGGGGTCCAGGCCAGCGAACCGCCGACGCTGTAGATGCGATGCACCGGCTGCGGGTCCTCGACGTTCGTCATGTAGGCCGCGTCAGCGAAGCCGGAGACGGTGAAGGCGCCCCAGTCGAAAGTGCGCCCCGTCCCCTGGCGTCCGCCCAGGCGGATCGGCCGGGCTACCTCAACCGAACCTACCGCGCCCCTGTCAGCCAGCAGCAGGTTCTCGCGATAGCCGCGAACCGTGCTCTCGCCGCCCGCCGAGAAGCGCTCGCCCGAGTAGAGGACGCCATCGGCCCACTGGCCATAGAACCGCGCGCGCAGCTCAAGGCCGTCGTCGGTCAGGCGCCGCGCGTAGTTCACCTGGGCCAGGACAGCGCGGAAGTCGCGCTCGGGCACGGGCAGGCCGGGGACGTCAGACTTGGTGCCGTCCAGCCCTTGCGTGCCGGTCACGGAGATGGCGAACACCTGGTCGACGTTGCGGACTACGTAGTCGCCCACGAAGCGCAGCGCCCGGTACTCGGTCTGGCCATCGACGGCGCCCGGCGCGAACGAGAACCGCTCGCCCAGGAGATAGGCGGTAGACTGCCGCCAGGCGAACATCATCCCCGCGCTCAGCGTGCGGGCCGAACGCCAGCGACCGGGCTGTGCGGCGGGCAGCAGCGGCGCATCCAGCAGCTTCCGGGTGACCCCTGCCTCGAACGCCATATCCTTGGCCTTGATGTCGAGCGGGGCCAGCAGGGCGTCGGTGACGGCGGCCTCGTTGATCGCGCCGCGCACCGAAATGGTGGTCTTGGGCGAGACGAACGGGAAAGCGTACGCCACCGTGGCGTCCTCGACGCCATCGGTCAGACCCGCCTCGACGCTCAGCCGGTCGCCCGCGCCGATCACGTTGCGCATGGATCCGCCGACCGCCTTGCGTTCACCGCCCACCGAGGGCGAGCGGTTGTTGGCATAGCTGACATAGAGGTCGAAGCGGTCCTGCGGCAGGACCGCCAGCGCCAGGCTGGCCTCGCCCGGCCGCGAGCCTGGCCGCAGGTCGGCGTTGATCGTGCGGATCGCCGGGTCCTCGGCCAGCAGGCGGAAGTCACGCTCCAGCTCGACGGCGCTCAGCGGCCGGCGGGCTGCGGCGGGCATGCGATCTTCGATGTAGCGGGCGTCCAGGCCCTTGGCGCGGCCGCCGATCCACTCGACGCTCAGCGGCGGAAGGTCGCCGCCGGGCGACGCCAGCGCGCCGTAGATGATCTCCAGCTCCAGGACGCCCGGCGCGCTCGACGGCCGAACCACGACGCCCGAATTGATGTAGCCGGCGCCCAGGAAGGCGCGGTTGGCCGCCTGGACCACGGCCAGCGCCCGCGACACGCCGCCGCCGGGCAGGCCGTTGTTGGAGAACTGGCGGCGCAGCCAAGCTTCGTTCAGCGCCTCGCCCGGATTGTGGTCCAGCCGCAGGCCGCCGATGTCGGCCGGCGGGGTCCACTGCGGCGGCGGGATCGCGTCGCGGTGCGGCCCCGAGACCTTGATGCGCAGATCGGTGACGGGCGCGCCACCGGTCGGCGCGACGCCGTCCGGACCCGCGGCGGCTGGCGCGGGGGCAAGGCCGGGCGCGGGCTGCGCGTAGGAGGGCGTTGGCGGCGGCGTCGACTGGGGGCCTGTGCGCCCCTGCGACAGGTCGGCCGGCTGGGCCGCGGCGGGCGCGGCCGCGGCCAGCACGGCGAGCGTGGCGGCGGTCGACACTTCGGACCAGCGGCTCAACGGCAGCCTCCGACAGGCGCTTCGGCGGGCTGGATGGGCGCGATGGGCTGGGCCTCGCGGGCGTAGGGGCCGACGGGGCGTGTGATCAGCTGGCTGACCGCGCCGGTGGAGCGGGCCGCCGGGCACTGCCCGCGCAGCACCTTGGAGGCGTCGAGCACCGACAGATCGCGACTGACCGTGCCGCTGGAGACGTCATACAGCCCTGTCTGAAGCCGGAAGTCGCCATCGACGTCCACCACGTTCAGCCGGTCGGTGGAGTTGATGAAATACCGGCTCTGGATCTGCACGTTCGCCCCGCGCTGCTGACCGAGGGCGAGGATGCGGCCGCCGTTCGAGATGATCGCGAGGGGGTCGACAATGGTGATCGCCCCGCCCGTGCCCGGTCCCGACGACGTCTGGATAACGCCGGGCGCTTCAGCCCCCTCCAGGACGAAGAGGCCGGGCCGCTTGATGCTGATGCCGATCGCGCCCGCAGCGCCTGCGAACGAGTTCGTGGATATGCGGCCGCCGTTCGAGATGGTGAGGTTGGCCGCGTCGATCAGGACAGTGCCCGCGTCACCCCCCGGGCCCATGAGGCCGCCAAAGCCGGGATTGCCGCTCTGGTTCTCGCTGCCGATGATCGATCCCAGACCGTCCACGCGCAGTTCGCCCGTCGCGATGGTGATCAGCCCTGCTGGGTTGGGGTTGGTGGAAAGCGTCGAGATCGCACCGCTGTTCACAACCCTCAGCGTGTCTGAGGTTAGGAACAGCGCGTTTGCCGAGCCGGTAGCGCCGACCTCGGCCGACGAGGCGATGCGGCCGCCATCGACCGTCAGGGTCTTGGCCTCGATAGACACCTCGCCGGCGTCTCCGGCCCCGGCCGTCGAGGTGCTTATGCTGCCGCCGTCGCCCACGGTCAGATTGTCAGCGACCAGAATGACCGAGCCTGCCCTGCCGTCCGCGTTACGGCCGATGGCTTCGGACAGGATATTGCCACCGCCCTCCAGCGTAATCGTCTTGGCCTCGATGTTGACCGAGCCGGCGTTCCCTTCCGACCGGGTCTGGGAGCGGATCTCGCCGAAGTTGCGCACGGCGAGGATGTCGGAGCTGATGACGAGGTCGCCACCCCTTCCCGAGGAGTAGGTGTCGGATGAGATGAACCCGCCATTGTCGACCAGGATCGACTTGGACACGACCGACACCGTCCCAGCGTTGCCGCCCTGCAGTGCGTCTGAACTGATGTAAGTGGACTCGAACCCGCCGCCATCGACCACCAGCTTGTCGGCGGAGATGACCACGTCGCCAGCGTCGCCGAGGTCGTAGCTGTCAGACGCGATCTGACCGCCGCGTTCCAGCAACAGGTCCTTGGCGACGACAGCGATATTGCCGGCATTGCCCGACCCCCTCGCGTCGGAGGTTATCCGGCCACCCCTTCGCAAGATCGCGGTGTTCGTCTGAATGAAGATGTCGCCTGCATTGCCGGAGCCGAACGTCTCGCCGGTGATGGCTGTGAAGTCCCGACCGGCGCCATCCAGAACGATCTCGTCGGCATCGATGAAGATGCCGCCCCCCTCGCCGCTGGTCTTGGAGCCCGACGAGATGATCGCGTCGTTCATGAAGAGCTTGCCGGTCGTGATCGACACCTGGCCGGCGTCGCCGGTTCCCCTGCTCGCCTGAGAGGTAATCGACGCCTCATCGACCAGCTCGATCCGGCCTGCCGCGATGGTGACCGAACCGGCGTCACCAACGTCCAGGGCGTCGGAGCGGATACCGGACGCGGTCTGCATCCGCAGCAGATCCTTCACCGTCACGATGACGTCGCCGCCCGCGCCCTCACTGGATGAGGTGGATGTGATGCTTCCCTTCGCGCTCATGAAGAGCGTATCGGCGGTCACAGTGACCAGACCGGCGTCGCCTGTGGCAAAGCCGAAGGTGTCGGACTCGACCCTCGCTCCGTCACCGGTGATTTCGACATCTCGACCCTCGATGAGGACGAAGCCGCCATCGGCTGCGCCCGTCGCGTTCGAGCGCACGGCCGTGTTGAGCAGCACGAGATCGCCCGTAGACCGCAGCAGAATGGCGCCGGGCGTGGCCCCCACGCCGTCCGCCGCGTCGTTCACCACCTCGGAATCGACGAAGAGGAGATCGCCGGTCTCGACCAGGATGCTGCCCGGCGATCCATCGTCGATCGCGCCGGCGATCAACTTAGCCGTGTCGAGGAAGATGGAGGGCGTCCGGATGACGATCGTCCCGGCGGCTTGGCCCGTAAAGCTCGCGACCTGGAAGCTGGTGGCGATCCCGTCGATCCGTTCGGAGGCCTGGACGAAGAGGTCGCCGCTGGAAAACAGCCCGCTCGTCTGGATGTCGAGGGCGCCGCCGTTCACCCGCAACGAACGGGCGCCCACGCTGCTGTCCACCGCCCCCAGCAGACTTGAAGAGATCTGCATGCGTCCGCGCCCGGGGGTCGCCAGAGGGTTGACGATCCGCACGGTTGACCGACCATCGCCCACCGCGCTCAGGTCCAGGCCGCGGGTGAGGATCTCGCTGTCGTCGATCACGAGGTTGCCAGCCGTGAACGAAAGCGTGGTCTCGGGCGCAGCGAAGGCGTCGCCGACGCCTTGAATATCGGGCCCGACCCCCAGGGCCGTGATGTCGCCCTGCCCGCCCAGGAACCCCCAGGCTTCGGGCGCCGCCACCGACAGTGTGGATCCGTTTGGCGTGGCGATGGCGAAGCGGTCGCCGTTGGCGAAACGAAGCTCGCCGGCGGTCGAGAAGTGCGCGGCCGACGGGACGTTCACCTGGGCGCCGGGGCCGAAGACGATGCCCGCCGGGTTCACGAAGTAGAACGTCGCGTTGGGCAGGGCCGTGGAGTCGATCGTCCCGTTGATCCGCGAAGCCTGGCCGCCGGTGACCCGGTTGATGACGTTGTTGACCGCCGCCGCGTCGCCGCCGCCCACCCAGCGGGCCGTGTCGCCGGCGCCCAGGTCGAACTGGCTGAAGCTGTGGAACAGGTTGCCCCCGGCGCGCGTGCCGCCCGCGATCGTGTAGGTGACGCCCGCCTGCCCTACGGTCGTGCCCAACGCGCGTCCGGCGGCGACGTCGGGGCTGATGACCGTCTGGCCGACGGCGGCCAGCGGCCAGCCCGCCAGAACCAGACCCATCGCCGCGACAGCCCCTCTCAACGCCACGCTCCCAGCAGGGTGAAAGCCGCCCAGATGTTGGGGTTGGCCAGGTCTCCGCCCTGGGCGATCAAGGACAGCTGGGCCTCGCGCAGCGCCTCGGACTTGGAGCGGCCCTCACGGTAGCGGCCATAAAAGCTCTTCATCAGTTCGGCCGTGCCGGCGTCGCTGACCGGCCACAGCGAGGCGATGGCGCTTCTGGCGCCCGCCTGCACGGCCGCGCCGGCCAGGCCCATGCTGGCCTCGTCGTCCCCAACCGCCGTCTCGCAAGCGCTGAGGATCAGGAGGTCCAGTTCGCCGCCACGCGTGCGATTTGCGCTCAGGATCTGGCGTAGTTCCGACAGCAGGATCACCTCGCCGTTGGCGACGATGAACGCGCGGTCCGAGCGGCCGTTGAACGAGGCGTGGGTGGCCAGGTGCAGGACGTCGACCTGCTCGCGGGTCAGCGCGCCCACGAGATCGGCCTTGCTGAAGTTCTCGATCACCCACGAGCGCTGAATGCGCTTGCCGTCGGTGACCGCGGCCAGGCGCGCCTCGGCGCCGGTGCCGTCCAGCTTCTCGAAGCGGCCGGCCGGGACGCGGACCTCCATCTCCAGGGAGGCGGCGACCAGCTGCTGGTTCTGGGCCTGGATGCCGCCCGCTTGGGAGTAGGCCAGTGCGGGAGCGATCGTGACGCGCGTCTTCTCGACCAGGTAGCGGTTCTGGCTGTCGATCAGCACCGAGAACGGCAGGCTGCGCAGGGCCCCGTCGGGCACGACCGCCAACAGCGACCCAGGGGTCAGCTCGGCCTCGATCGGCTTGATCAGGATGTCGTAGAGTTGCCGCGAGGCGGCGCGCCAGCTGTCGTCCTCGCCGCCGCTCAGCGAAACGACCGCCGCTTCCACAAGGCGCGCCACGTCCTGGCGATTGACGCTGCGATTGGGCGGCAGACGGCGAAACTCGGCCCCGGCCTGGCCGCCGGCCACATACAGCATCTCCAGCCGGTCGGGCAGCAGGATCGGATAGAGCAACACCTCGCCTGGCCGCAGGGCCTCGGGCTTGAGTGGGTCGCGGGCGGGGATGCACTCGCTGCCGAAGACGCTCTGCAGCTCGGCCTGCCGATAGGCCTCAAGGATCTGCTGCGCGCTCTTCACGCGGATCGCGGCGCCGGCGTCGGCGGCGCCGGCCAGCTGGACGTCGACCGCCCCCTGGAACACGCGGCGCATGTAGAGCGAGAACGCCGTCTCCTCGGTCAGCGGGTCGAACCTGGGCAGCAGCGGCCGGATCGCTTCCAGCGCCTCGTAGGCGGCCAGCACGTGGGCCTCGCGGTTGGCCGGGTCGAACTCGGAGAGCAGCAGGTGGAACTCAGGCAGGCGCGCCGGGAGGCTCCGCTGCGCCTCGAGCAGCAGCGCCTGGTCCATCATCTGCCGCGCCGCATTGGCGTCGCCGTTCGCCGCGGCCATTCGCGCGTCGAGGGCGGTCGCGTAGGCCTGGGCCGCCGGGGCAGAGGACACGCGCATGGCGGCGGTGACCCCGCTCATGCCGTCCAGCGGACCGCCAGCGTCGAGATAGGCCGACAGCAGCCGGCCCAAAAGCTCGGCGCGGAGGGTCGGATCCTGGATCTTGCGCGCGTCGGCCATGCCGTGGGCGGCCACGCCGACGGCTTCGCGCCGGAATTCGGCCGCCGCCGCGGCGTTCGTCTCGGCGACAGAGAGGCGCAGGCGAGCCAGCCGCAACTCGGCCAGCGCGGCCGTACGGTGGTCCTCGTTCGCGTGGGCCTGTTGCGCGGCGCAGCCCAGCGAGGCCACCGACAACGACAGGCTCGAGCTGACCACGAAGCTGGTGCGCATCAGCGCGACGCAGGGGTCGTCGCCCAGTTGCCCGACTTCGCGGGCGGCTTCCGACGGGCCGCGACTGGCCCGCCGGCCACCGCCACGGGTGCCCGTGGCCGGCGTCCCCGACAGCGAAACGAGACCCAGGCGATAGGCGGCCATGGAGGCGGGACCGCGGAGGTTCGCGCGGCTGGCCGTCTGGAACGCGCCCAGCAGGTAGGTCTGAGCCTGCAGCTGGCTGCCCTGGGCGCTGACCCGCATCAGTTCGCCGGCGGCCGAGCAGTACTCCGCGATCGCCAACGGCGACGGGCGTTCAGGACCCGACCCGCGCAGCTCCAGCGAAGGGGCGATCTCGGCGAACGGGTCTGCGGCCCCGCGCCGGGCCAGGCGGGACTCCGCCATTTCGGCGGCCTGTTGCAGCGCGCCGGCGCTGGGATAGGTCGGCAGGGTGACGTCGCCGGACGGGAGGCACAGGTCGTCGGTCAAGGCCGCGCGGGCCACGTCAGGCGACGCCGCCAGCACCCCAGACACCACCGCAGCCCCCGCCGCAGCCCACAGCCGTGTGACGCCCCCACGTCCCATCTCTACCCCCAGGACTTGGACCTACTGTGCCCGCGTGTTGGGGGTCGCTGTCAATGTATGGCAGCGCAAGACCCCGCCCTCAGGCCATGCCACGCGTGAGATCGCGACGGCTGGCGTCGCCCAGCTGGGATCCGCCGTCGCAGTCCAAGATCGTGCCCGTGACGTAGCTCGCGGAAGAGCTGCAGAGGAAGACGGCGGCCTCGGCCACCTCGTCGATACGGCCCCAGCGCTTGAGCGGAATGCGTTCCTGGTGGCCGCCGTCGGCCGACGCGCCGGGCGCGAGCCGGCTCATGCCCTCCGTGCCGGCGATCGGGCCCGGGGAGATGCCGTTCACGCGCACCTCGGGGCCCCACTCCATGGCCAGCACCCGGATAACCTGGTTGATGCCGGCCTTGGCGGCGCAGGCGTGGATCTGCAGCGGCGAGGCGTTCACGGCCTGGCCCGCGGTGATGGCGATCAGCGATGCGCCGGGCCGCGCCAACAGGTCGTAGCAGCCCCGGAACACGTTGAAGGTGCCGTTGAGGTCGATGTCGACGACGGTGCGGAAGGCGTTAGCCGACATGCCCAGCGCCGGGGCCAGGAAGTTGCCGGCCGCGCCCGAGATGACGATGTCGAGCGCGCCCATCTCGCCCGCGGCATGCTCCATGGCGCCGCGGATCGCGGCGTAGTCGCGAACGTCGGCGGTGAGACCCAGCGCGCCCTGCCCGATCTCGGCGGCGGCGTTCGCGGCCTTCTCCGGGTTGCGACCCAGCACGGCCACCTTGGCCCCCAGTTCGGCGAACCGCTTGGCGATGCCGAGATTGATGCCGCTGGTGCCGCCGGCCACAAACGCCGTCTTGCCGACCAGCAGGTTGTCCTTGAATGCGCTCACGTCCCGCTCCCTACGAAGTGTGGCGGCCGTGATGGACGTCTGCCCCTACGGATGGGAAGTCGGTTGGCGTCCGCCTCGGCAGGGTCGTAACGTCAGGCTGGACCCGCCCGAGCCGCCGCGAGAGCCGCCGGGACGAGGTCGGGGAGATGTCCATGCTCAAGCGTGTCCTGATCGCCAACCGCGGCGAGATCGCCATTCGGATCGCCCGCGCCGCGGCCGCACTTGGGATCGAGAGCGTCGCCGTCTACGCCCCCGCCGACGTGCGGGGACTGCACACGAGGTCCGCGACGCGGGCTATGGCGATCGGCGCCGGTGCGGGCGATGCGTTGGCGCCCTACCTGGATATCGACGCCATGATTGCGGCCGCCCAGGCGGCGGGATGCGACAGCGTACATCCAGGCTATGGCTTCCTGTCGGAGAACGCGGCCTTCGCGCGGCGCTGTCTGGCCGAGGGACTGACCTTCGTGGGCCCGCCTCCCGCGGCGCTGGAACTGTTCGGCGACAAGGTGAAGGCGCGCACACTGGCCGCCTCGCTCGGCGTGCCGACGGTTGCCGGGAGCGCAGGGACGCTGTCCACGGTCCAGGCGGCGGCCGAGGCGGCGGAGGCCGTGGGCTATCCGGTGATGCTGAAGGCTGCGGCCGGCGGCGGCGGGCGGGGCATGCGCCGGGTGGACGGGCCGGCTGAGCTGGAGGCCGCGCTCGCCCGCTGCCGCAGCGAAGCCGAGGCCGCGTTCGGCGATGGATCGGTGTTCCTGGAGAAGCTCATCGAGCGGCCGCGGCACATCGAGGTGCAGGTGCTGGCCGACGCCAAGGGCGACATCGTCCACCTGTGGGAGCGTGACTGTTCGGTCCAGCTGCGGAACCAGAAGGTCGTGGAAGTCGCTCCGGCGGCGGGGTTGCCCCCCGAACTCAGGACGGCGATCCTGGCCGACGCGGTTCGGCTGGCGAAGGCCGGCGGATGTCTGAACGCGGGGACAGTTGAGTTCCTGGTCTCGCCGGAGACCGGGCGGCACGTCTTCATCGAGTGCAACCCGCGCATCCAGGTGGAGCACACGGTCACCGAGGAGGTGACGGGCGTCGACCTCGTCGAGGCTCAGTTCCGGATCGCGGCGGGCGCGACACTGGGAGACCTGGGACTGGACGCGCCGCCACCGGCGCGCGGGTTCGCCGTGCAGGCGCGGGTGACCGCCACGGGGCCAGGAACGCTGGACGGCTACAAGGAGCCGACCGGGCCGGGCGTGCGCGTGGACAGCTGCGGCTACCCCGGGCTCACGCCGCCGCCTCAGTTCGACCCGATGTTCGCCAAGGTGATCGCGCGGGCGGGGACGCTGGCGGGCGCTGTCGAGCGGTGCGAGCGCGCGCTCAGTGAATTCCACATCGCCGGCCTGCCAACCAACCTGGCGCAGTTGCGAGCGATCCTGGCGGAGCCCTCGGTGGCGGCCGGCGACGCTCGTACGACCTTGCTGGCGGAGCGCCCCGGGCTGGGTTCCGCCACTCCCCCTCCCTCCCCGTCCCTGTCCCTGCTGGGGGCCCCTCGGTCCGGCCCGGGAGACGCACCGGCCCCGCCCGCGCTGGCGCTGGAAGCCGGCGAGGAGGGTATCGAGAGCCCGATGGGCGGATCGGTGATCGAGATCTCGGTCGCCGTCGGTGCGAACGTCGCGGCGGGGGACACCCTGATGGTGGTCAGCGCCATGAAGATGGAGACATCCGTCACCGCCCCATGCGCGGGCGTGGTGACGCGGCTGGCGACACTGGAGGCGGGATCGGCCGTCGCGGCCGGCCAGATCGTCGCCGCCCTCGCCCCCACGAAAGGCGCCGGGACGTCGGCGCCGCGCACCTATGGCGAGGACAGCTGGGCGCCGACGGTGCGCCAGGTGGAGGCGCTCCAGGCGATCGCCCACGCACGCTTCGCCCCCGACACCCAGGACCCGGGTGTGATCCGGCAGCGCAACCGCCAGAAACTGTCCTGCCGGGAGCGGATCGATCTCCTCCTCGACGATGGCAGCTTCCGCGAAGTGGGCAGCCTGGCCGGCTTTGCGAGCTATGACGCGGACGGCGGCATCGCCGATTTCACCCCCGCAAACCACGTGGGCGGCTGGGGCGCGGTGGAGGGCCGGCGCACCATCGTCTGCGCCGACGATTTCACATCGCGCGGCGGCCATTCGGACGGGGCGATCGGGCAGAAGAGCCGCTACCTGGACGAGCTTTCGATCACGCAGCGCTGTCCCTCGGTCCGCCTGCTGGACGGCTCCTCGGGCGGCGGCAGCGTGGCCACGATGGTGCCGAAGTCCGAGACAGGCGGGAGCGCCGCAAAGGAGAGTTCCGGCGCGATCACCGCAGGGCGGCCCCGAGTGTCCGGCGGCGGCGGCTCGTTCCTCCCAGGGCACCTGGGCAGCGAGATGTACGCGCAGCAGTTGGCCACTGTGCCGGTGGTGAACCTGTTGCTGGGCAGCGTGGTGGGGATCGGCGCAGCCAAAGCCGTGCTGGGGCACTTCTCGGTTATGGTGCGCGATATCGCTCAGCTGTTCGTTGCAGGCCCCCCGGTCGTGGCCCACGCCATGGGCTATGAGATCACCAAGGAAGACCTGGGCGACTGGCGGGTTCACGCCCGCAATGGGTCCGTGGACAACCTGGCCGAGTCCGAGGCGGACGCGGTGGCGCAGGCCCGCCGTTTCCTCAGCTATCTGCCACCCAGCGTCTACGACGCCCCGCCCCGGAGGCCCTGCGATGACTCGCCCGATCGGCGCGAGGAAGAACTGTTCACGATCGTGCCACGCAAACGCACGACCACGTTCGACATGCGCCGCGCGATCCGGCTGATGGCGGACAAGGGCAGCTTCTTCGAGATCGGGGCGCTGTGGGGCTCGGACCAGATCGTGGGCTTCGCACGCTTCAACGGCGTGCCCGTCGGCGTGCTGGCCTCGGACAGCCGGCACGAGAACGGGGGGGCGCTGACCGCCGACGGCTGCGACAAGCTCAAGCGCCACCTGGATCTCTGCGACCTGTTCCACCTTCCGGTCGTGAACCTGGTGGACAATCCGGGCTTCGCGGTCGGCCGCGAGCACGAGATCGCCGGCACGATCCGCAAGGGGGGCGAGTGGATGATCGCCTTCGCCCAGGTCAGCGTGCCGATCTTCACGGTGATTATGCGCCGCAGCTTCGGCGTGGCGGGCAACAACTATGCGACGCCCAAGGCCGGCGCCGGCGCGCGGGTCGTCTGGCCGGCGGCCGACGTGGGCGGAATCCCGCCGGAGGGCGGCATCGAGGCGGCCTACAAGCGCCAGTTGGCCGAGGCGGCCGATCCCGTGGCGCTGCGCGCCGAGATCGAGGCGCGGATTGAAAGCGTGCGTGGACCGCTGGGGCCGCTGAATCGCTTCCAGATGGAGGAGATGATCGACCCGCGCGACACCCGCGCCTGGATCTGCGACTGGGTCGAGAACGCCTGGCGCGTGGTCACTCAGCCCGCGCGCCTCGGGCCGCGACCACTCGGATTCCGGCCCTAGCTCGAGCAGCGTCGGCGCCTCGCCTGGAGGTCTCGCCTCGGCGGGATGCCCGAGCGGCCCAGTACACGCCACGCGACGTCCACCTCGACCGATGGACGTAGCCGCATTGTCGCGGTAGCGTCCGACGCAGCAATCGGGGCGGCGAACACCGCCTCTATTGGACGGGGCCAGAGGACGGGGCTGGGGTGCAAGGTCAGAGTCGCGATACCCGCCCTGTGAATCTTGGCGGATGCACGCTGTCTTCAAGACTGCGTCTTTGCCGACGTTTCGAGGAAGCGTCTTTCACCTTCAAGGGCGCGGCGTGACGATCCCTCAGTCTCCGCCGACCCCTGAGCACCGCGCCGCCTCGGTACGCGCCGCGCTGGCGCGAGGCGACCTGTTGGGTGCGTACGACGAAGTCGTGCGCCGTGGCAGCACCGATCACCACGGCCTGAACTATCTGGAGGTCCTGACCCTCGCGCGGTTGGGCGACACCGAGCGCGCGCTGCGTCTGTACGATGACTATGGCCTGGCCGAGGTGGACGACGTGGACTCGCTGTCGCTGAAGGCGCGGCTCCTCAAGGATCTCGCGTTCCAGGCGGACGGCGAGCCGAACCACGAAAAGCTGATGGCCGCCTGCGAGCTGTATCAGGCCGTGCACGTGCGCACCCGCTCCAGCTACCCCGCGATCAACGCGGCCAGCCTGGCCCTTATCGCGGGGCAGACCGAGCTGGCGCGCAAGCTGGCCGATGAGGTGGCGCGGGAAACCCCGCCCGAGCGGCGGCGAGGCTACTTCTCGCTGGCGACCCTGGCCGAGGCGCTGGTCGTACTGGGCGACGTGGCGGGCGCCCGGGACGCCCTGAGCCGGGCGCTCGAGGCCGAGGACGCCGATGTGGGCGCCCGATCCACCACCGTGCTGCAGCTACAACGTCTCGTGGCGGCAAAGAGCGTGGCTCCCGGGATGGAAAGTCTGCTGGAACTGGTCCAGCCGCCGCGGGTGGCGATGTTCTGCGGCAACATCTTCGTCGGCGGCGAGGAACTCGAGGCCAAGCTGGCGGCAGCGATGTCGGCTCTGATCGCTCGCGAGAACGTCGGCTTCGCCTATGGCGCGCTGGCCGCCGGCAGCGACATCGTGATCGCCGAACAGCTGATCGCGCGCGGGGCCGAGTTGCACGTCGTGCTACCCTTCGCCGAGGTCGACTTTCTGGAGCAATCGGTGGCCCCGGCGGGCGAGAGCTGGGTCGCCCGCTACCATGCCTGCAAGGCCGCCGCGACCGAAGTCACCTATGCCAGCAACATGACCTACATGGGCGGGATGGAGCAGTTCGCCTACGGGTCCAAAGTGACCATGGGCATGGCCCGACTGCGCGCCCGTCAGCTGCACGCCGAAGCGATCCAGCTGGTCATCGTCGAGGACCGCGGGGACGGTACGCTCTCGGGCTCGGACGTCACCGCCTGGCGCTCGACAGGCGGGCGCGCCGAGGTGGTGGCGGCGCCGCCCTTGACCCGACCGGTGATGCCCCCGCCGCCGCCCAAGCTGAACGTGGACCGGGGCGACTACGGCCTGATGTTCACCGACTATCCCGGCTTCTCGAAACTGGACGAGCGCGTCCTACCCATCTTCTGGGAGGAGGTAATGGTCCGGTCGGCCGGGATCCTCGAGGCCTACGGCAAGGTGATCCGCCAGGGCAACACCTGGGGCGATGCGATCTTCGCCGTCTTCGGCGATGCGCCAACGGCGGCGGCGGCGGCGCTCGACCTCTGCGAAGGCCTGGCCAAGGTGGACTGCAAGCGCCTTGGCGTGCGCGACGGCACGGCGATGCGGATCGCCCTGCACTATGGCTCGACCTACTCGGGCTACGACCCCGTGACCAAGCGGATGAACTACTACGGCAGCGAGGTCTCGAAGGCGGCGCGGATCGAGCCGGTGACGCCGTCAGGCAGCGTGTACGTGACGGAGCCGTTCGCTGCGGTGCTCGAGATGCAGAACGACCACCCGTTTGTCTGCAACTACGTCGGCAAGATCGCCCTGCCCAAGAACTACGGAACCTTCCCGCTGTATCGCCTCAGCCGCGCGGGCTAAGGGCCCGTCAGCTCTTCGCGGCCACGCGGCTTGGCGCCCGTTCTGAGATGGTCTTGCACTCCCCGGCGAGCTGGCGGGTGAAGCTGGCCTCGGCGCCCAGGGTCTCGGTGAGAATGCGGACCCCCGCTGCACAGTCGCTGCGGGCCTCGGCGAAGCGGCCTGCTTTCGCCAGGATCTTAGCCCGATTGACCAGCAGGTCGCCGTGGTTCGGGTGGATCTTGCCATAGCTGGCGTCGTAATTGCGCTTGGCGTCGGCCAGCGTGGCCAGGGCGGCGTCAGGGTCTCCGCGCGCGGATTCGATCATCGCCAGATAGACTTCCGCAATGCCGATCAGGAAGTGAGGCCCCCCGAACGCCTGGCGATAGATCGCGACCGCCTCGCGCAGCGAACGCTCGGCCTCACCCAGCTGACCCAGCCCCTGAAGGATCTGCCCCTGCATGGACAGCGTGTTCGCCAGGATCGGGTTGTCGGCGTCGAGCACCTTGCGCTGGATCCGTAGCGCCTCGGCGATCTGCTGGCGGGCCTTCGGAAGTTGCCCGGCGTTGAACGAGTTCTGGGCCAGCGCGAACCACGCCTTGCCCGACTGCAGATGGCTCGGTCCCAATTCCTTCTGGAACAGGACCAGAGACTCCTGCAGCGAGGCCTCCGCTGCGGCGAACTGACCGTCATCCGACAGCAGCAGGCCGCGATTGGAAAGGACTGACGCCATGAAGTTGGGCGGGGCGTCCTCGGCGCGTCGGGCGTAGTAGACCGCCAGATCCAGGGCCGCCAGGCCGTCCTTAACTCGCGACGCGTTCACGAGGATGCGTCCTCGGGCGAGTGACGCCTTGGCGCGCAGGAACGGCTGTGCCTCCGGATCGGGGCCTATCACCCGTTCGGCGTGTCTCACCGTCGCGAGCGACTTCTCGATCTGCCCCTGGAGACCATATGTCTGCGCCAGCACGAGCAGGGCGTCGACCCCGTCGGGCCCGGCCTTCTCGACCACCGGCATGGCCTTCTCGAGCGACGCCTGCGCCTCGCTGAGCAGGCCCAGGTTGTTGTACGCCCGCCCGAGGGTGGCCAGCAGACGCGCTTCGATGGTCGGCTGCCCGGCCAGTTCGCGTTGCGCGCGCTCGGCGCTGCGGCTGAGGATTGTCAGGGCGGTGATCGTCCGCGGATTGTCGGTGGCCGGATTCGAGAGCTCGAACGTGCCGACCAGATAGTCCGAAGCCGCCCGTGCCGCGGCCGCCTCATGTTCGGCGATCGCCCGCTGTGCGTTCGCTTCAATTCGGAGAGAGTTGGCGTAGAAGGCCAGTCCGCCGGTGACCACCATGCCCATGACCGCGCCGACGGCTACCGCCGTGGCCTGTGCGATGCGTCGTTGGGTCTCGCGCTGGACGAGGTCGTCGAGCTTGAGGCCGGTAAGGCCCGCGATCAGTTTCTGCGTGGCGAGCCGCGGCCCATCGGCCTCGCGACGATAGTCCGCCGCGATGGGCTCGGCCGGAACATCGGAGAGTTCGCCGCTCGGCCCGATCCGGAATCGCATCGCCTCGGGGAAGCACTCGCGATGGTCGCGGCCGGGAATCTCGCTGGCATGCGGCTCGCCATCGACCACCAGGGCCAGAACGCGGCCGTCGCCGTGGAACGCCTTGAACTGCTTGATCTCCTCGTTGACCCAGCGCGACCCCGCCGCGGCCGGAGAACAGATCACCAACAGGAACATCGACTGGCGAAGCGCAGCGGTCAGCTCGGCCGAGAGGTCGCCTGAGGCCGGAAGTTCCTCGCGGTCGCGGAAAATGGGACGCAGGCGCGACGGCGTGCGGCCCAACGCAGTGACTTTGCCGACCAGCTTCGAAGGAATGCGATAGGACTCGATCGCCCTATGCAGCCGTTGGGCGACCTCCTTGTCCCGATGGGAATAGCTGATGAACGCCCGGTAGGCGTACGCGGTCTCGGTACGTGCCTGGGTGTCCGTCTCAGCCGGCGTCATGCCTTAGCTGTACGACAGCGCCCCCCGACGCCGCAACGCCGCACCGAGCAGGCCGAAGCCCATAATCATCATCGCCCAGGTCGCGGGCTCGGGCACCGCGCCGCCGCCATTATTGAACTCGAACGGCGTGATCTCCCGCGGATCGAAGACGATGCCCGTGATCGGGTTTTCGCCGCCGCCGAAGCTGGACATCTGCATGCTGCCGAGCAGCCCCGTGCGCGCCTCGTCGAAGTCGGCCCCCCCGCCGCGGCCGATGGGGTCGCCGAAGCCGGAGTAGGCGACCAGGCAGGTGATCGAGGTGATGCACTCGGCCCGGGTGCGGCTGGTCACGCTGGTGCGATACTGGATCGTCTGGCTCTGACCGCTTTCGATAAGGGCGTTCAGCGGCAGGACGATGTGGGTCGAATCCCACGCGAAGGCCCAAGCGAACGGGTTGTCGTAAGCGGTGACGAAGCCGTCCAGCGCGCCGGGCTGGCTGATCCAGAAATTCCGCTGCAGGCCGTCGTAATAGTCGTACGACAGGGTCATGTAGCCGCTCAGCGAATAGAGCGTGACGTCGTTGCTGACGACGCTGAATTCGAAGTCAGAGTAGGCCAGCAGGCCGCTTTCGTCCGTAGAAACCAGGTCCTCGAAAGTCAGGCCCGACGAGGTCTGACCAAAGCCCGTGAAGATATTGTTGTCGGTGGCCGCGCCATCCCGATCCTGCAGGTAGAAGCCCATGCCCGCCGGGATGATCGTCGAGCCGAAGGTGTCGATGTCGAGCAGGTCCTCGCTGCCATTGAAGATCGTAATGTCGACGCCCGAGTACGACGTGGACTGGGCGAAGCCGCCCGAGACCGCCACGCCGCTCTCGAACGCGATCTTCTGCGAGGTGATGGTGTATAGGGCCTCGAGGCTTCCGCCTTCGCCGTTGTTGTCCCACAGATACCGGCCAGGCTTGTTCGCAGGGATCGTCAGGGTGTCCTGGGTGATCGTACCGCTGGCGAGGCCCGTGGCGTCCAAATTCAAGGATTGCGCACTCGCGCCGCCAGCGTAAAGCAGGGCAGACGCGACCGCCGTGATCATCAGGGCTCGCATTGACTTTCTCCAGCTTTCAGCAAGGCGGCGCACAACGCACGCCGGACCAACCCCATCTTATAATCGACCTTAACAGAAGCCGTTGAACCCGCGATGGCGTTCTTGCGTGAGTTGAAAAACACTCGCCTTGTTCGCGCGCCTATCCAGCATTTCTGGGTTACCGGAGCCCAGCGTTCGCTCAAAGTGGGCGCCCTTCCTGACAGGCTCGCATGCCGCGTTATGTGAATCGGCCTACCCTGGTCTGAGTTGCATCCAGAGGAACCTCGCGCGCATGCGCCCCCGCATGTCCGATCGAACCGGCGCCGCCATACGAAAGCTGCGGCTGGCGCGTGGCTGGAACCTCGCCACGCTCAGCGCCGAGAGCGGGGTGCCGATCTCGACGATCTCGCGGGTTGAACTGGGCCAGAACGCCCTGAACTACGAAAAGCTGATGCGGCTCTGCCGCGCGCTGGATGTGGACCTCGAGGGTCTGGTGACGCGCGAGGCCGAGGCTGCGCACGGCGGGTCGGGGCGCCGGGCGGTGCTGCGGGCTGGCGACGGGCCGCCGACGCGCACCGGAGGCAACACCGGTCGCAGGGCGGCCGCCGACCTGAAGGCCAAGAGCCTGTCGCCGATCATCGTGGATGTCACCGCCGCCAGTCTCGGCGCTCACGGCCCGATGACGGCCCATGACGGCGAGGCCTACGTGCTGGTTCTTGAGGGCGAGGTCGAGTTCCACTCCGAGCACTATGCGCCCCTGCGGCTCGCGGCCGGCGACGCCATCTATTTCGACGCGGCTTCCGGCTATGCCCTGCTCGCGCCCACGAGGCCGGCGCGCGCGCTCCTGGTCGCCGCCGGCGAGACCGCCTTCGGGCCCTGATTCGCCCATACCGTCGCCGGGTTGCAACGAAGACCCAGTCAACTCAAGTCCCGGTTGAGAATAGGCGCGCAACACAACAGCGTTTCCCATTCTCGCGTCCAGTTTCCCACTATTTACCAATAATCAAACCGCGCCTGGGATTGTCGGGATCGGCGGGGTCAGTCGGCTTCGCTCCAGCCCCGAAACGGCAACGGCGAACCACCCCATGCGGCGCTTCCGCTCCCCTGTAGACGACACATGCGCGGCGTCGCGCGGCGTTGCCTGCGGCTGGGCGCTCAAGAACCCCGCGTTCACCTTCCCCCGCTAAGTCTCAGAGACGATGATGGCCTTCCTCAACAACGTGAACATCTCCAAGAAGCTGACGGTCGGCTTTGCGGTCGTGGTGACTGTCGTCGCCATCATGTGCGCGGCGGTGTTCGCCAGCCTCATGAGCATCAAGAATGCCGTGACGCTCAACGACCAGACCGTGGCCGAGATGGGATTGGCCGACGACGTCCTCTACGCTCGCGTGGAACGTCAGAACGCGATCCGCGGCCTCGTGGCCAGCGGCGACCCTGAGTTCCTGAAGAAGATTGAAGAGGCAGAGAAGAAGTACGCCAGCGCGATCGAAAGCTGGGAAAAGGTGGCTCCGGAAGAAGCCGCGAAGATCGGCGCCATCAAGGCGGCGGTCGCGAAGGTGCAGGCCGAGGAAGCCGAGCTGATCGCCGCGGGCCAGGACCCGACGCGCCAGGCCGAGGCCATGATGCAACTTGGCACGAAGGGCCGCCTCAACGACTTCCGAAACGCGATCGCGACCGTGATGAAGCAGCAGGAAGCGATCCTGAAGCAGCGCGCCGCCGGGCAGGACGCCGCCCAGGCCTTCGCCATGACACTGCTGGCGGTCGGCTCGCTGCTCGCCGTCGCGCTGTCGGTGCTGATGGGCGCGGTGCTGGCCGGCGCCATCGCCAAGCCGGTGGCCGCCATGACGAACGCCATGGGCAAGCTGGCCTCGGGCGACACCAACGTCGACGTGCCCGCCGTGGGCCGTAAGGACGAAGTCGGCCGCATGGCCGCGGCCGTCCAGCACTTCAAGGACGCCGCGATCGAAAAGGCCCGCGTCGAAGCGGACGCCAATGAACACCGCCGTTCCGCTGAGGCCCTGCGCCAGCAGAGCGACGAGGAACGCGCCGCCACGGCGGCTGAGCAGGCGAGAGTGGTCGAGGGTCTCGCTCAGGGCCTCGACCGTCTGGCCGCCGGCGTGCTGACCTTCCGCCTGAACGAGGCTTTCCCGTCGCACTACGAGCAGCTCCGCGCGGACTTCAACCGCGCCATGGACACGCTGCAGACGACGATGCGCGAGGTCACGGTCAACGCGACGGCCGTGCGCTCGGGCGCCGGCGAGATCACCTCGGCCTCGGACGATTTGTCGCGCCGCACCGAGCAACAGGCCGCGAGCCTGGAAGAAACCGCCGCCGCTCTCGACCAGATCACCGCGACGGTCCGCAAGACGGCCGAGGGCGCCGCCCAATCGCGCGAAGCTGTTGGCGCCGCCAAGGGTGACGCCGAACGTTCGGGTGTCGTCGTCCGCGACGCCGTGGCCGCGATGAGCGAGATCGAAGGCTCGGCCAAGCAGATCGGGCAGATCATCGGCGTCATCGACGAGATCGCCTTCCAGACCAACCTGCTGGCGCTGAACGCCGGCGTCGAGGCGGCGCGCGCCGGCGACGCGGGCAAGGGCTTCGCGGTCGTGGCCTCGGAAGTCCGGGCCCTGGCGCAGCGGTCGGCCGAGGCCGCCAAGGAGATCAAGTCGCTGATCTCTGCCTCGTCGCAGCAGGTCGAGCGCGGCGTGGGCCTGGTCGGTGAAACGGGCAAGGTGCTGGAGCGCATCGTCTCGCAGGTCACCCAGATCAGCGGCGCGGTCGCCGAGATCGCCGCCTCCGCGCAGGAGCAGGCGACCGGCCTGCAGCAGGTGAACACCGCCATCAACCAGATGGACCAGGTGACTCAGCAGAACGCCGCCATGGTCGAGCAGGCCACCGCCGCCAGCCACGCCCTGGCCTCGGAGAGCGAGGCCCTGACCCGCCTGATCAGCCGCTTCGACACCGGCGCGGGCGTCAGCGCACCGCTCGCGGTTCCGGCTTCGGCCTCGCCTTCGGTCCGCGCGCCGAGAGCAACCGCGCAGTTCAGCGCCCCCGCCCCCTCGACCACGACCGCCATGAAGCACACCGGCCGCGGTGGCGCCGCGATCAAGTCGGTCAACGACATGGATGAAGACGCCTGGGATGAGTTCTAGACAATGACCCACACCGTGACCCTGGGCGACGCCCTCGACATGACCGCCGCCGCCCCGCTCGTCAAAGAGCTGCTGGGCGTCCGCGGACAGCCGCTCACGCTGGACGCCTCAAGCGTCCGCCGGCTCGGCGGCCAGTGCCTGCAGGTGCTGCTCTCGGCCCAGACGACCTGGGCGGCTGACGGCCAGCCCTTCGCGATCGTCGAACCCTCGCCCGAGTTTACGGAAGGCCTCGCCCTGATGGGTGCGACCGACCTGTGCCCCATCTCCCCTGTCCAGGACTGAACCCCATGAGCATGACTGTCCTCACCGTCGATGACTCCCGGACCATGCGCGAAATGCTGCGCCTGGCCCTCGCCGACGCCGGCTTCCGCGTCGTCCAGGCCGAAGACGGCCTGCACGGGCTGGAAGTCCTGCAGGCTGAAAAGCCTCAGGTCATCGTGACCGATATCAACATGCCGCGCATGGACGGCTTCGGCTTCATTGAAGAAGTCCGCGGCGACCAGCGCTATCGCGCCATCCCGATCCTGGTGCTGACGACGGAAAGCGACGCGGAAAAGAAGAACCGCGCACGCATGGCCGGCGCCACGGGCTGGATCGTGAAGCCCTTCAATCCCGACAAGCTGGTCGACGCCATCCGCCGCGTCGCCGCCTGACGACTGAACGCGACCTACCCTTCGCCCGCCCAAGACGAGTTCAAGGAAACGCCCAGTGGATCCGCTAGCCGCAATCCGGGAAACATTCTTCCAGGAATGTGAGGAACAGCTCGCCGAGCTGGAATCCGGCCTGCTCGCCATGGAAGGCGGGGATCAGGATCCCGAGACCATCAACGCGGTCTTCCGCGCGGTCCACTCGATCAAGGGCGGCGCTGGCGCCTTCCAGCTGGAAGCGCTGATCCGCTTCGCGCACGTCTTCGAGACCGCCTTGGACGAGATGCGCTCAGGTCGGGTGCCGATCACGCCCGATGTCCTGAAGACCATGCTTCGGGCCGCCGACGTGCTGGCCGATCTGGTGCGCGCGGCGCACGACGGGTCGGAAACAGAACATCCCCTCGCCTCTGGCCTTGTGGACGAACTGAAGGCCATGAGCGGCCAGGCCGCCGACGAGGACGAGGCGGAAGAGGACTGGGGCGACTTCGAATTCCAGCCGATGGCCGCGGCCGTCGACATGCCCGAGGCCCCTGCGGGTCCGGCTGGCTTCGTGGTGAAGTTCAAGCCGCGCGGCGACCTTTACGCCAAGGCCAACGAGGCGGCCCTGCTGCTGCGCGAGCTCGCGCGCCTGGGCCAGACCGTGGTGGAGCTGGACGCCCACGAGGTGCCGCCCCTGACCGAAATCGACCCCGAAGCGGCCTATCTCGCCTGGACCATCACCATCTCCGGCGACACCGACGAAATCGCGATCCGCGAAGTCTTCGAATGGGTCGATGGGGACTGCGAACTCGAGATCACGAAGCAGGGCCCGGCGGATGGCGGCTTCGACATGGCCTCGCTGCTGGCCCGCGTACAGGACGAAGCGCCCGCCGAAGACGAGGGTCCCGCCGTCGTCCCCGCCAACGCCGGCGAGGTCGATGTCGCCTCGCTGATCGCCAACCTGTCACCGGCCGCCGCGCCGGAGCCCGAACCCGCGCCCGCAATAGCCCCGCCCACCCTTTCGGTCGTGGCGAGCGCGCCCGCCCCAGCCGCTCCGGACGCCGCGCCCGAGGCGCAGGCCGCCGGCGGCCCTCGCAAGAGCGAGGCCGGCGCGACCATCCGCGTGGACCTCGACCGCGTCGATCGTCTGATCGACCTGGTCGGCGAGCTGGTCATCAACCAGGCGGTTCTGGCCCAGCGCGTGATGGAGGCGGGCCTGGCCCGCGCCAGCGCCGTCGCCATGGGCCTGGACGAACTGGAGCAGCTGACCCGGGAGATCCAGGACAGCGTGATGGCCATCCGCGCCCAGCCGGTGAAGTCGGTGTTCCAGCGAATGCCGCGACTTGTGCGCGAAGTGGCCGCCATGACCGGCAAGCCGGTCCGCCTGGTCACCGAAGGCGAAGGCACCGAGGTCGACAAGACCGTCATCGAGCGCCTGGCCGATCCGCTGACGCACATGATCCGCAACGCTATCGACCACGGACTGGAAAGCCCCGAGAAGCGCGCGGCCGCCGGCAAGCCCGCCGAAGGCGTGGTCAAGCTGGCCGCGTTCCATCGCTCGGGCCGCATCGTGATCGAGGTCTCGGACGACGGGGGCGGCATCAACCGCGAACGCGTCAAGGGCATCGCCATCGAGAAGGGCCTGGTCGCAGCAGAGGCCACCCTGTCGGACGAAGAGATCGACAATCTGATCTTCATGCCCGGCTTCTCCACGGCCGCCGAGGTGTCGGACATCTCGGGCCGCGGCGTGGGCATGGACGTTGTCCGCCGCTCGATCCAGGCGCTGGGCGGCCGGATCAACATCGTCTCCAAGCCCGGCAAGGGCTCCACCTTCACCATGAGCCTTCCGCTGACCCTCGCGGTCCTGGACGGCATGGTGGTTTCGGCCCACGGCCAGACCCTCGTCGCCCCGATCACCGCGATCGTCGAGACGCTGCAGCCCAAGGCCGAAGACGTCCACAGCCTGGGCGGCCACGCCCGGGTGATCTCGATCCGCGGCGGCTTCGTCCCTCTGATCGATGTGGGCATGGCGCTGGGTTACCGGCGCGATCCGCTCGAAGCGACCCAGGGCGTCGCGCTGCTGATCGAAGGCGAAGGCGGGTCCCGCGCGGCCCTGCTCGTCGACGCGATCCAGGGCCAGCGCCAGGTGGTCATCAAGTCTCTGGAAGCGAACTACCGGCAGGTGCCGGGCGTCGCCGCCGCCACCATCCTGGGCGACGGCCGCGTGGCCCTCATCCTCGACATCGACACCATCGTCACCGTTTCCCGCGGCGACATGCGCAAGGCATCGTGATCATGAACCAGATCCTCACCTCAAACGGCCAGGCTCAGGCTGGCGGCATGAAAGAGCTGATCTCCTTCCGGATCGGCGCGCAGGAGTTCTGCGTCGACATCATGGCCATCCGCGAGATCCGCGGTTGGACCGCCGCCACCGCGCTCCCACAATCCCCGTCCTTCGTGAAGGGCGTGATCAACCTGCGCGGCGCTGTGCTGCCCATCGTCGACCTGGCCTCGCGCCTGGGCTTCGAGAGCACCGAAGCGAGCGACCGCAACGTCATCATCGTCGCCCAGATCGGCGAACAGGTCGTGGGCCTGCTGGTCGACGCGGTGAGCGACATCCTGACGGTCACCGACGACGTGATCCAGCCCACGCCGGACGTGGCGTCCGAAACGGCGAAGTCGTTCATCCGCGGCCTGATCGCGATGGACGGCCGCATGATCAGCCTGATCGGCCTCGACCGCGTCCTGCCCGAAAACGTGGAACTCGAAGCCGCCTGACATGACCGTGTCCGCGACGACATCTACGCGCCAGGGCGCCAATATGGTCGACGGCGAGTTCGCCTTCACCGAAGCCGATTTCCGCAAGATCTCGGCGATGGTCCATGGCGACGCCGGCATTTCCCTGCCCGAGGCCAAGGCGACGCTCGTCTACTCGCGCCTGGCCAAGCGCCTGCGCGCCCTCGGCCTGACCAGCTTCAAGGACTATTGCGAGCTGGTCGCCGACGGCAACGGCGTGGACGAGCGCCAGAAGATGCTGGCGGCCCTTACGACGAACGTGACCCGGTTCTTCCGCGAGCCGCACCACTTCGATCATCTGAAGGAAAAGGTGCTTCCGCCGCTGCTCGACGCGGCGCGACGCGGCGGTAAGGTGAGGATCTGGTCCGCGGCCTGCTCCAGCGGACAGGAGCCCTTTTCGATCGCGATGACCATCCTATCGGTGATGCCCGAGGCCGTCGACAAGGACGTCAAGATCCTGGCGACCGACATCGATCCGAACATGGTCGCCGAAGGACGCAGCGGGACGTACGCGCCGCACCTGCTCGAGGGCATTCCCGACGCGTTCCGCAAACGCTGGACCTCCAGCGCCGGTGACGGCCGGGTGCGCATGAGCGACGACCTGCGCTCGATGATCACCTTCAACGAACTGAACCTGATCGGCGACTGGCCCATGAAGGGCAAGTTCGACGCCATCTTCTGCCGCAACGTCGCAATCTACTTCGAAGACGACACCCAGGCCCGCCTGTGGAGCCGCTTCGCCCCTCTCAACCAGGTGAACGGCGCCCTTTACATCGGCCATTCCGAACGGATCCAGGGCCCCGCCGTCACGGCCTATAAGCCCGACGGCGTCACCACCTATCGCCGCGTCCAGGAGGGCGCCCGATGAACACCCGTGTACTCGTTGTCGACGACTCGACCGTCATGCGCCAGCTGATCGGCGCGGCCCTTTCCGCTGACCCTGAGCTGGAGGTCGTGGGCGAGGCCGGCGATCCGCTGCAGGCGCGCGAAGCCATCAAGCTGCTGAACCCCGACGTCATCACTCTGGATGTCGAGATGCCGAACATGAACGGCATCGACTTCCTCGAGCGGATCATGCGCCTGCGGCCGATGCCGGTGGTGATGGTCTCGACCCTGACCGCCCGGGGCACCGACGCCACGCTCGCCGCTCTCGAGTTGGGGGCCGTGGACTGCATCGAGAAGCCGCGCGGCTCCGACGCCGAAGGTTTCCGGCAGATCGCCGAAAAGGTGAAGATGGCCGCCAAGGCCAGGGTCCGCCAGCGCATCAAGCGCGAAGAGCCCCACACCACCGACGACTTCACTCCGAACGACAAGATCGTGGCGATCGGATCGTCGACCGGCGGCGTCGAGGCGCTTCTCACGATGATCGAGCGGCTGCCCGCCAACTGCGCGCCGACGGTGATCACCCAACATATGCCGGCCAGCTTCACCAAGAGCTTCGCCGAGCGCCTGAACCGCGCCAGCGCGGCCACGGTCTCGGAAGCCCGCGACGGCGATCCGCTGGTCCCCGGCCGCGTCTATGTCGCGCCCGGCGGCGACTTCCACCTGGAAGTCGAGGGTACGAAGCACCTGCGGTGCAGGGTCACCCGGGGCGCCCCGGTCAGCGGCCACTGCCCCTCGGTCGACGTGCTGTTCAATTCCGTCGCGAAGTGCGCGAAGGACCGAAGCGTCGGCGTCATCCTGACCGGCATGGGTCGGGACGGCGCCAACGGCCTGCTCGCGATCCGCCAGGCCGGCGGTCGCACCCTCGGGCAGGACGAAGCCACCTGCGTTGTCTACGGCATGCCCCGCGCCGCCCACGAATTGGGCGCGGTGGAACGCCAACTCCCCCTGGAGCGGCTGGGCCCGGCCGTTCGAAACCTGACCAACAAGGAAATGGAACGCTGAGATGCCGGCGAGCTCTTCCCTCACCTGTCTAATCGTCGACGACCAGCAAACCATGCGTTCGCTGGTTCGCACAGGCCTGCAACAGCTCGGCTTCCGGACCATTTATGAGGCTCCGGATGGCGAGGAAGGCCTGCGCCAGATGCTGGCGCGGCCGATTCACCTCGTCATCTCCGACTACAATATGCCCAAGCTGGACGGCCTGGGGCTGCTGCGAGCCATTCGCTCGCATCCGCCGATCCAGAAGACGGCGTTCATCATGCTCACCGGCCGAGCCGACAAGGAGCTGGTGCAGCGGGCGGTGCAGTTCGGGGTCAACAACTACCTCGTGAAGCCGTTCACCGTGGGCACCCTCAAGGAAAAGATCGAAGCGATCTTCGGCGTCCTCGCGTGAGCTTCACTTCGCACGCCCAAGACCCCGCACACGACGCGGAGCTGCGCAAGATCCACGTGATCCAGGGGCAGTTCCATGTCGCAGACGGCGACGATGTGGTCCTGACCACGATCCTCGGGTCGTGCGTGGCTGCGTGCATCCGCGACACGGCGCTGGGGATCGGAGGGATGAACCACTTCCTCCTGCCCGGCTCCACGGGCGACGAAGGCTTGCGTTACGGCGTGCAGTCCATGGAACTCCTGCTCAACGCGCTGCTGCGCAAGGGCGCGCGGCGGGAACGGATGGAAGTCAAGCTGTTCGGCGGGGCTCACCTGTTCGATGGCCTGTCGGATGTGGGCGCTCAAAATTCGGCGTTCGCCGAGCAGTTCGTGCGTGACGAAGGACTCAACTACCTGGGCGGCTCGCTGCGCGGTGATCGCGCGCGCCGGATCCAGTACTGGCCGGTCAGCGGCCGCGCCCGCCAAATTCTACTCGCCCCCACGGAGTCCAAGGTCTTCGCGACCGAGCGTCGCCAGCCCATCGCGAAGGTGGAAGACACCGGCGCTCTGGAGCTCTTCTGATGAGCGGGCGAGCCGCCCTGCCCTGCCTGCGCGAGTCCCTGGACCTCGTAGCCCAGGAGGCCAGCGATCTGGTGAACTTGGGCGACCAGATCCAGGGCGTGATCTCGCGGCTCGTCAGCGCGGCGCTGCCCAGCGATCCCAGCCTGCTGATCGACGCTCAGGCGGCCGATCTGCTCAGTCAACGCCTGTCGGGCCTCGCGAATTTCGTGGGCGCCCTGGCCGAAGCCGCGCCGGCCGGCCTCGCAGCGGACATCGAGGCTGCGATCCGCACCCTGACCCTCGCCGAACAGGCGCGTCGCCTGTCGGGCCCCACCATGAGCCCCGCCCCGGAGACGGGCGAGATGATGACCTTCTGGGACTAACGTCTTGAGCCTGCCCTATACCAAAACAGAACGGGTCAACCTCTCGACCGCAGAGGTGATGCTGGCCTGCGGCGATCCTGAGGGGCTCAATATTCTGGCCGAGATGTTCGCGGGCTTCGGCGTGCACACACCACGCCGCTGTCTGACCGGCGCAGAGGCCCGCACGTCGATCAATGAGCGGATCCTGAACCTGATCGTGGTCGACAGCGCTCTGCAGGACCAGACCGGCTATGACTTCATCCATTGGCTGCGCCGCTGCGACGTCGCGCCAAACTGCTACGCGCCGGTGATCCTGCTCACCGGTCACACCAAGCCGTCGCAGATCTTCAAGGGTCGCGACGCCGGCGCCAGCTTCGTGGTGCGCAAGCCGGTCGCGCCGATGGTGATGATGCAGCGGATTCTATGGCTGCTGAACGACCAACGCAAATTCGTAACCTCGCCCGGCTACTGTGGTCCGGATCGCCGCGTGAAGGCGCTGGGTCCGCCCGTCGGCATGAAGGGTCGCCGACATGACGACCTGTCAGCAGAAGTCGGGGCCGCCTCCACGCCAAACCTCGGACAGGACGAAATCGACGCCCTGTTCAAGCCGAAAGCCGTCATTTGATGTCCACCGCCCGCATCTTCACCGTCGAGAACCAGCTGGCCAAGCTCGCCGACAGGCCCGGCGGCAAGACCGTGGCAGAGCACGTCCGGGCCGCCGAGATTCGCGTCCAGGGCGTTCGCGACGTCACGCTGGCGTCTCTCGTGGAGAAGGCAGAGGCTATGGCGGCGGCCGTCAGCGCGGGCAAGAACGGCAGCGACCCCAAGGCCTTCGACACCATCTACGACATTTCCAACGCGATCTTTGGCCTGGCGGGCACCTTCGGCCTGAAGGGGCTGGCCGAGGCCGCGTTCAGCCTGTGCGACCTGGCCGACAGCTTCCGCGGCGGCGAGTCGGTGAACTGGCCTTCGATTGATGTGCACGTGGACGGCATCCGCCTTCTCGCCAGCCTGGGCGACAAGGCCGAAGCCGCCGGCGCCGATACGATCCTGGAAGGCCTGCGCCGCGTTCGCGCCCGGGTGCTTCCGAACGGCTGACGCCCCGCCGGCGACGCCTAGCGTCCCGAAGACAGGGGCGGGCGCCTATTGCGGGCGTTGCGTTTCAGCGTCCCACGGCTCTTCGAGATCGGGCAACGCATCGGCCGCGGCCTGGAGAGCCTCCTCCAACACCCCCATCAGAGCCATCTGAGCCGGCAGCAGCTGAAGCCGCGACCGTGCGTCCTCAAGCACCTCGACCGTGCGGATCGCCGAGAACTCGTGGGCCCGCTCCAGCTCTTCATCCAGCGCCAGTTCCGTCGCCGCGCAATGAGCCGTCGACAGGGTCGCCACGGCGTGCAGCGCAGCCCGGCTCAGCGCCAGAGCAGCTTCGATGTCGGCGCTCATGGCGCAAACGGCGCGACGAAGGTCGTCATTCGTCGAGAGCATGGGGTGCGACACGGGTGGTCCTCTTGGTCTTGCCCTCAGCGTTACGGCGCGACCGTTAACGCGTGGATACCACTGGACGTCGCCACCGTTGGTGGTGTTGCGGCGGGTTGTCGCACCGGTGCAAAAGTCAAGGGGTGAGATTCAGATTGAGGACCCGGCCGGAGCGGGGGGTGGCGCTCCAGCCGGGTCAACGTCGCATCCCGGCGATGGTGGCGCCGGGCGCGCCGAACTCGTACGCACAAGCAAACATGAGTTTGTTGCCTGGTCGTTAAGATCACCCCGATGATCCACTCAGGCGATTTCTAACGGCGTGCGCCAGATCGTCGCACTAGCGCCACAAAATCTACGGCGCCCGTGATGTTCGCCAGACAAGGCACGCGTTAATCCACACACATCCGCCGAGATGCGAAATCTCGGCGGTTTTCTACACCTGAAACCTCTCCAGATTCCCACAATTAACCGCAGATTAGGCCGCCCCACCCTATTTCTCATTTTGAGTAACTCGGTGAGGCATCAGGCGATGCGTGTCCCCTCTGGCGTCTGCGAAGTGACGGTTCGATGACCGCCAGCCTCGCTGTGCGTCCAACAAGGGACGAGCGCGGAAGCTTCCAGGTTGTGCTGCGTCGGCGCGTGCGCGCGCACCGAACCCGGGTGGTCGAAGCCGGGTTGGTCGGCGTGTTGGCCTGGCTCGCCACTCAGAATAACTGGCTGGGCGTCTGGTACGCCGCCACCCTGGCCGCCGGGCTGATTGAGACGATCATCAGCCGCCGCGCCCTCGCCGCGCCGGATCCCTGGACCCACAGACGCTCAGCGTTCCTCGCACAGTGCGCAAGCGCCCTGATCTTCTCGAGTCTCGCCGCCGTTATCATCATGACCCCGACAGCGACCACACTGTCCGGGGCATGCTTCCTGTTGTGTGCGGTGTCGCTGGCGAATGCGCTCAAGTCGTCGGGTTCACGGCTGGCGATGTGGGCCCTCGTGCCGCCGCCGGCGATGGGCCTGATCGCCGCGCCGCTGTGGGTCGGGTTTGCGGGCGGGGCCGACGTGCCGCTGGGCGATACGCTGCTGATGGCGCTGGGCGGGGTGGGCTACACGATCTTCATTGTCCGCGCGACGATCACACTGGCCGCCGAGCGCAACGCCATGCGCGCGGCGATGCGCGAAGCCGAGGCTGACAAGCTACGTTGGCGCCAGGTGTTCCACCACAGCCCCATGGCGCGGGTGTGCTTCAACGCCGAGAATCTCTACGCCAGCCTTACGGCGGCGGCGCGTGGACGGACGAGACTCGGCGACGTGCTGCTGGAGCTCTACCCCAGCCGGGCGTCGGTTTTCGACGCCGTCCAGATGGTCGAAGCCAACGCCGAGGCGCGGAGCCTCTTCGCGCGCTTCGGCGGCGCTGGCGGATTCGGGGAGGACTTCCTGCCCGCCTTCGCAGAGGCGATGAACGCCATCGACGCCGACGGCGCCATGCCGCCCTTCGAGACCACCATGGTGCTGGGTGATGGTTCGACTCGCACCATCCGTGTTCACTACCGCGCCACAGCGAACGCGAACGGCGCACCGTGGAGCATGTGCCTGGCGGCCTATGACGACGTGACCGAGGCCCGGCGCGCGGTCCAGGTCCAGGAGGAGGCCCGTCTGGCCGCCGAGGCCGCCAATCGCACGAAGAGCGACTTCCTGGCCCGGATGAGCCACGAGATCCGCACGCCCTTGAACGGCGTGCTGGGCATGGCGCAGGCGATGGACCTCGAGCACCTGGAGCCGCGCCAACGTGAGCGCCTGAAGGTGATCCGAAACAGTGGCGGCGCCCTGCTGGAATTGCTGGACGACCTGCTGGACATCGCGCGCATCGACGCCGGGCGACTGACGCTTCGAATGGGCGAGTTCGACCTGCAGGCCGTGGTCCGCAGCGCCCATGACGCCTTCGCCGCTCAGGCGGCCGCAAAGGGCCTGTCGTTCCCGCTGGTATTGGACCCGGGCCTAGAAGGCCTGTGGCGCGGCGACGCCGGCCGCCTGCGCCAGATCCTCACCAACCTGATCTCGAACGGCGTCAAGTTCACCGAGTCCGGCGAAGTTTCGGTGCAGGTCGCGCTGACCGCCACCGGGGTGCGCATCGAGGTGGCCGACACCGGCATCGGCATCCCCCCCGACCGCATCGGCCGCCTGTTCGAGAAGTTCGTCCAGGCCGATGAGTCTTCCACCCGCCCCTACGGCGGCACTGGCCTTGGACTGGCCATCTGCCAGGAGCTGTGCCGGGCGATGGACGGGGCGATCTCCGCCAGCAGCGCGCCGGGCGTGGGCAGCACCTTTGCGCTGGAGCTGCCGCTGGGCCGGGTCGACGATGGCGCGTCCGAGGATCGTCCCGCCCCGCTCACGGGCGCCCTCGCGTCGAGTGGCTTGCGCGTTCTGGCCGCCGAGGACAACGACGTGAACCGGATCGTTCTGAAAACGCTGCTGAGCCAGTTGGGGATCGAGGCGACCCTCGTCGAGAACGGCGCCGAAGCCGTACGCGCGTGGGAGTCGGCGCATTGGGACATGATCCTTATGGACGTCCAGATGCCGGTCATGGACGGCCCCACCGCCACCATGACCATCCGCGCCCGCGAGACTTTGATGAGCCGCCCGCGTACCCCGATCCTCGCGGTCACCGCCAACACCATGCCGCACCAGGTGGCGAGCTATCGGGCTGCGGGAATGGACGACGTCGTGGCCAAGCCGCTGAACGTGCGCGACCTGCTGGGCGCATTGATCGGCGCCGCATCAATGGAAGAGGCGATACCCGAGCGTATCGCCTCCTGAACGCAGGACTGCTCGGCCCCTTCGCCTCAAGCTAGAGCAGGTCGCCGCCGCAGGCTCCTGCCGTGGTGCCCGTCGCCTGGAAGGCCTTGATCACATTGCGGCCCACCGTCCAGCGGTGCACCTCGTCGGGCCCGTCGACCAGGCGCTGCGAGCGGATGTGCGTGTACCAGGCGGCCAGCGGCGTATCGCGGCTGTAGCCCAGGGCGCCGTGCAGCTGGATCGCGGTGTCGACCACGTGGTGGACCATGTGGGCCAGGTAGACCTTCGCGATCGAGTTCTCCTGCCGCATGTCCATGCCCTTTTCCGCCTTGTAGGCGATGTGAAGCAGCATGAGGCGGCTGATGTAGAGCTGGCTTGCGCACTCGGCCATCATGAACTGGACGGCCTGGCGCTTGTGCAGCGCCGAACCGAAAGTCTCGCGGTTGGTGATGTGCGCCGCGGCCAGGTCCAGCGCGCGCTGGGCCATGGCGATGTTGTGCATGCCGTGGCGCAGGCGGCCGTAGGCCAGGCGGTGCTGGCCCATGTCGAAGCCGCGGCCCACGCCGCCGACGATGTTCTCGGCCGGAACCACCAGGTCCTTGATCTCGATCTCGGAGTGGCCGCCGCCCATGATGTGGCTGAGCGGACCCTCGGCGGCCATGGTCGGGATGTCGCGCTTGATCTTGTAGCCCGGGTTCGGCAGCTCGACGATGAACGTCGAGAACTGCTGATGGCGCGGGCCCTCGGTGTCGGTGCGGGCCATGACCAGGGCCAGATCCGCAGCGCTGGCGGCCGAGGAGAACCACTTCTCGCCGTTCAGGACGTAGTTCTCGTTGCCGTCCTTGACCGCGGTCGTGCGCATGCCGGTGGCGTCGGCGCCCGCGGCCTTCTCGGTCATCGAATAGCAGACGCGCTTCTCGCCGTTCAGCAGGGGCTTGAGGAACTTCTCCTTCTGATACTCCGTGCCGTGGGCGATGAGCGTCAGGATCGTGGCGTCGTCAGGCCCCTGCGAGTTCATCGACAGTGCGCCGATGTAGCTCTCGCCCAACTCCATCTGGACCAGCGCGTTGGCGAGCGGGCCCAGGCCCATGCCGCCGTACTCCTTGGGCACAAAGGGCATCCAGAGGCCCTGGGCGCGCGCCTTGGTGCGCAGCTCGTCGATGACCTTCTTGTAGCTCTCCTTGTCGGTGATCCGCTCCTGCGCGGGAATGCACTCGTCATGGACCCACTGGCGGACGCGCTCGCGGATGGCCTTGGCCTCGGCGGGAATCTCGAAGTCGATGGACATGGCGGCGCGTCTCCCAACAGTTGTTTGAATTTGGAAAACACGGTGCGGCGCCCACCTCACGCAGGCAAGTGGAAAGCGCCCGCCTTTGACGTGGCGTCCGGGATATCGTTCCCTCTGGGACGCAAGGAGACGCGTGATGTCGATGACGGTGCGGGCGCTGACGCCCACGATCGGGGCGGTGGTCGAGGGCCTGGACCTCTCGCAGGGCGTATCGGCAGACTTGGCCGGCGCGCTCCGCGCCGAACTCTTGAAGCATCAGGTCCTGTTCTTCGAAGACCAGCACCTGACGCCCGTTCAGCACCGCGACTTCGCCGCCCGCTTCGGCGAATTGCACACTCATCCGCTCTATCCCGGCGTGCCCGAGGCGCCTGAGCTGTTCATTCTGGACAACCACAAGGACAACCCGACCGACAACGACAGCTGGCACACTGACGTCACCTTCATCGAGACCCCGCCGATGGGCTCGATCCTCTATGCCAAGAGCCTGCCGGCCAGCGGAGGCGACACGATCTGGGCGAACATGAAGGCCGCCTATGAGGCGTTGTCGCCGTCGTTCCGCGGCTATCTGGAAGGCCTCGACGCCGTGCACGACTTCGCCCGCGGATTTCCGCAGCGCGGCATCGTCGCCAATGCGGCCGGGGCGGAGAAGCACGCGAAGGCGATGGCCGAGCACCCGCCCGTGCTGCACCCGGTGGTTCGCACCCATCCCGAGACCGGCGAGGACGCGCTGTTCGTGAACTTCGGCTTCACCGAGCGGCTCAAGGGCCTGCGGCGAAAGGAAAGCGACGCGATACTGGGCATGCTGTTCGAGCATGTGACCAAACCCGAGTTTCAGGTCCGCTTCCGTTGGAGTCCGAACGCTATCGCCTTCTGGGACAACCGGATCACCCAGCATTACGCGGTCAACGACTACCTGCCGCACCGTCGGATCATGAACCGCGCCACGATCCTCGGCGACCGCCCCTATCACCACTCGCGAAAGCCCGCGCAGGCGTTGGCGGCCGAGTAGGACTCGGCTTGGCGTCGCGCCGGATCGGCATCCGATCTAGGCGTTCAACGCCGCTTCCGTGGCTTCCATCTCGTCGCGAATCCAATCGTGGCCGCTGGTCACCATCACGCCTTCCAGCGCAGTGATGTGGCCGCGCAGACGGTCGCGGATGTCCTTGGGCACGTCGTCCCGGGTGGCGATCCACCGGGCGATCTGATGGACCGCGAAGGCGCTGTGCAGGGCCAGACGATCACGATCGTCGTCGGAGAGCTTCATTGGCGGGCTCCGTAGTTGCAGGCCCACCATAGCACGGGCCGAGCGCTTCTGCTGAGGCGTCGACGCTACCCGACAACGGCCAGCGTGGGCGGCCTGGGCAGCCCCAGGCGCTCGGCGACGCGGTCCTGGAACCAGGCCACGCCCTGCTCGTGCTTCGGCGAGAGGACCCCGCCCTGATAGACGCCGGCCTCGAGGTTGCGCTGCACCTTCTCGCAGATCTGCAGGTCCTGGACGGTGACCAGGTCGGAGAACTCGAACAGCGCCGGCAGCTCATGGGCGCAGGCCGGGTCAAAGAAGTAGAAGTAGTCCAGCCGGGTGTGAGCCGGGCCCACGGCCGTCATCCGTTCGACCATGTAGCCGTGCCGATAGACATTGATCGCCAGGTTCGGCCACAGCCACACCCATAGGCCACCGTAGACGGACGCATCGCGCAGCGGCGCATGGGCGAAGATCACCTCGTCCTCGATCTCCGTCCGGTACTCGGCCACCACGACGTCCCCGTCGAACTCGGGGTGCACGCTCTTGATGTGATAGCCCTCGAGATAGTTCTCGACGTAGGCCTTCCAGTTGCAGCGGATGTCGTGGCGGCGCGCCTCCACCAGCGGGAATGACGACTGCTCGTCGGCCCAGCGACGCGCCAGCGGCGCCATCAGGTCGGCCAGCGGCCGGGCGTCCAGGTCCTGGTTCACGAAGATCAGGCCGCGCCAGGTCTCGAGCCGCACGGGGTAGAGGCCGTACTCGCGGGGGTCGAAGCCTGGCAGGACGCCGAAGTCGACCGCGCTGCGCAGGCGCCCGTCCAGGGCGTACTTCCAGCCGTGGTAGCGGCACGTGAAGGCGTCGCCGCAGTGGCCGGCGCCGTCGGCCACCAGAGCGCCGGCCCGGTGGCGGCAGACATTGTGGAAGCCGGCCAACTCGCCATCGCCCTTGCGCACCACGACAACCGGCGCGCCGCCCAGAACGTCGGCCAGGTAGTCGCCGGGGGCGGGCAGTTGGCGCTCGTGGCCGATGAACTGCCAGCTTGGCCGGATCACGCGCTGGCGGTCGGTCCGCAGGGCCTCGTCGCCGCGATAGAGTTCGACCGGGAGCATAGCGCCGCCTCCGCTGGATCGCGCGCCCTTTAGCGCCGACGCAGCCAAAGATACAGCAGGCCTGCGGCACCCAGCGGCACGACGGCCAGGGCCAGCTCCAGGGGCTTGGCCTGGGCGATCAGGGCCAGCGAGCAGGCGATGGCGGCTGCCGCGGTCGCGATGGCCCAGGTGCGCCTGCCCCCCTCGAACCGACCCGCCAGCCGGATCAGGGAAACGCCGGCCAGGATGTAGCAGTACAGCGCCAGCAGCACCGCCATGTTGGCCAGCGTGCCGAACTGTTCGCCGATGGTGGGCGTCGCCGTCAGCGCGGCGATCAGGCTCATCAGGACGCCGGCGGCCAGCAGGTTGATCTCGGAGGCGCGCTCGCCTGGACGGGTCCGGAAGATGGCGGGGAACGCGCCGGCGTCGGCGCCGCTGCGGGTGGTCTCGGCGGTGACCAGGGTCCAGCCGGTCAGGCACCCGGCGGCGCGGAGCAGCGCGCACACCGCGATCACCGCGCCGAGGCCGAGGCCGAGGACGCTGCGGGCTGCGTCGGCGAACGGGGCGGTCGAGCTGGCCAGTTCGGCGCCCGGGATGATGCCCATCACGACGGAGGTGGCCGCGATGTAGAGCACCGCCACCCCGCCCACGCCCACCAGGGTGGCGCGAGGCACGTTGCGGACGGGGTCGCGGACGACGCCGGCGGCGGCGGCGGCGCACTCCAGGCCGAGGAAGGCCCAGAACGCGGTCAACGCCGAACGGCCGATGGCTTCGCCGAAGCCAAGGCCCTGCGGGTTCCAGGCGTCGAGGAACACCTGCGGCTGGAACCAAAGCCAGCCGCCGATCGCCGCGGCCGCCACGGGCAGCAGGCCGACGCCCAGGGTCAGCCCCTCCATACGGGCGACGGCGCGGGGGCCGATCCAGCTGATCGCGACGGCCATCCAGAGGACGACCAGGGTGGCGCCCAATCGGGGGCCGGCCTCGTTGAGGCCCGGCACGAGGTAGGCCCCCGCGCCGACGACGGCGAGCGCGACCGCCACGTTGCCGATCCAGCAGAGCGTCCAGAACGCCACGGTGGTCTGCACGCCGAAGAACTGGCCCAGGCCGGCCTGGACGTAGGCGCCCATCCCCGTGGCCTCAGGCGCCGCCTGCGAGAGCCAGGCGAACAGGCCGGCGATGGCCAGGGCGGCAAGCGTGGCGGCCCCCCAGCCCAGGATCGAGATCGAGCCCACGGCGCCGAAGGTGGCCGGAAGGAGGTACACGCCCGAGCCGACCATCGAGCCCGCCACGAGGGCCGCGGCCCCCATGACGCCGACCTTGCCGTGGTGGGACGGGACGTTCGCCTGCGCCGCTGCCGCTTCCGCCATCAAATCGCCCCCGGGACTCAGGTGACTATGGAAGGTCCCCGACGGGCTTGACAGTCCAATTTACACGCGTAACGTCGGGAGCTTGCTACGCGCGTAAGATCCGAAGAACCCACACATGTCGAAAATCTCCGGCGCCGAGAGCCACATCATGGAAGCCCTATGGACCCGGGGGCCGCTCACCGCCGAGGAGCTGGTGCAGTCGGTGGGCCGGGAACAGGCGTGGGGCGAGGCCACCGTCAAGACGCTGATCAACCGCCTCCTGAAGAAGAAGGCGCTGAAGTCCGAGCGCTCGGGGGGCCGCGCGCTCTACCAGGCGCTGGTCAGCCGCGAGGAGTACGTCACCGGCGAAAGCCAGGGTCTGCTCGACCGCCTGTTCGGCGGCCAGCTGGCCCCGCTCGTCGCCCACTATGCCCAGCACCGTGCGCTGTCGCCCGCCGAGGTGGCCCGGCTGAAGAAGCTGATCGCGGAGCTGGACGACGATGGCCAGTAGCCTCGAGGCGATCTTCGGCCCCGAGCCCGGCGCCTTCCTCGCCAGCGCGTTCGTGCTGGCGAATGTGGTGGGCGGCGTGGCGGTCGCAGCCGTCGCCATCCTGCGGCTGCCGATCCGGCGGCTGATCGGTCCCAGCGCGGCCTACAATCTCTGGATCCTGCCCCCGCTGGCCGCCGCAGCCACGCCGGTCGCTATTTTGGTCTCCCACGCCAACACGCCCGTCGGGGCGCTGTTCGACCTGCCCGCCGCCGCCACGGTGCTGGGCGGGGTCTGGGCGCTGGGCGCGCTGGCGCTGGCGTTGATCTTCGCCGTGGCGCAGGCGCAGTTCATGGCCGAGGTGCGCGCCGGTCGCGCCGGCCCCGCCGTGGTCGGGCTGATCTATCCGCGCATCGTGCTGCCTTCCGAGGACAGCGGCTACACGGCCCCGGAACGCGACCTGATCCGGGCGCACGAACGCGAGCACGTGGCGCGCAAGGACCCCCGCGCCGCTGCGGCGGCCGCCCTGCTCCAGTGCCTGTGCTGGTTCAACCCTCTGGTCCATCTGGCCGCCTACCTGGTGCGGCTGGACCAGGAACTGGCCTGCGATGCGGCGGTGATCCGCAGCCGGCCGCAGGCGCGCGGGCTCTACGCCCAAACGTTGCTCAAGACCCAGCTGGCGCACACGCCCCTGCCCTTCGGCTGCTACTGGCCCGCCCGCGGCCTGCACCCGCTGGAGGTGCGGATCGGCCTGCTCAAGCGCCGGTCGGGCCAGCCCGGGCGCGGCGACGGCTCCGCCGTGGTCAGCGCCACCGTCGAGTCCATCCGTCCCTAGACGGCCGATCCCGCCCGAATTCGGACCAGCTGCGCCATAAATCCGCCGTCACGCAGGTCGCCCGATTGTGACCTTGCAACGTCGCTTGACAGCGGAATTTACATGCGTAACTTCACATCAGGCTACGCATGTAAGACGCAGCTCATCGCGGAGTTGGACGCCGATGGCGAGTGATATCCTGGCGGCGATCATCCGGGCCAACCTGGTCGGGGCCCTGGCGATCCTGGTGGTGCTGGCGTTGCGGCTGCCCATGCGTCGCCGCTTCGGCCCCGAACTGGCTTACGGCCTCTGGGCCATCCCGCCGATCGCGTTCGTCGCCACCCTGATGCCGCCGCCGGTGCTGCTGGACGATCCGGCGGCCGACCCCTTCGCCCTGGCGCAGGATCACTCGGCCCTGGCGATGGCGCTGTGGGTGTCCGGGCTGGCGCTGGCCGTCGCGCTGTTCGCCCGCGCCCAGATGAAGTTCATGGCCGCCGCCCGCATGGGCTGCGCCGGACCGTCGGTGGTGGGCGTGGTCAACCCGCGGATCATCATGCCCCGCGACGAGGGCGCCTATTCCGCCGAGGAGCGCGAGCTGATCCGCGCCCACGAGCGCCAGCACATCGCCCGCGCCGATCCCCGCGCCGGCGCCCTCGCCACCGCGTTCCAGGCGATCTGCTGGTTCAACCCGCTGGTCCACGTGGCCGCCCACCTGATGCGGCTGGATCAGGAGCTGGCCTGCGACGCCGGCGTCCTGCGCGCCCGCCCGCACGACCGCGCCCTCTATGCCCGCACCCTGCTGAAGACCCAGCTCGCGACCCAGGCCCTGCCCTTCGGCTGCCACTGGCCCGCCGCCGCGCCGCATCCGCTGGAGGTGCGGGTGGTGACCCTGGCCCGGCCGGTCAGCCATGACGGGATCACGGGCCCGGTCCTGCTGGGCGTCGCGATCGTCACCGCCGCCCTGATGGCCTGGAACGCCCAGCCGCCCGGCGAGAAGCATCCGCCGCCGGTCATCGTCTTCCTCGAGCAGCAGGCGAAACGCCCCGTCTCGGTGATGCTGGTCGACGCCCCGCGCCGCCCGACCGCGCAGCCCTAAGCCCGACTTCGGAGGCCTCCCGTGAAGACCCTGCCCTGCCGGGCGCGACGGCTCGCGCCTGCGATCCTGCTCGTCCCTGTCATGCTGGTTCTGGCCGCCTGCAGCGCGCCCCAGCGCCAGTCGCGGCTGACCGACCTGCAGGCCGACGTCGACCCACCTGAGCTTTGGCGCGTCGAGAGCCTCGACCATAGGGGCGTCGTCAACGGCGCTCTGGACGTATGCGTCGACCAGTCAATGCGCGACGGCTTCGCCCGGGCGGACGCCGAGATCTGGGGACGCCCCTGCCTGCCGCATCGCGACGCGGTGGACACGCCCAACCTCTACGCCGTGCGCTGCGAGATCGACGGCCGCCGCTTCGGCCTGACGCTCAACCGCAGCGGCGACCTGCGCCGCGACTTCACAGCCGCCTTCTCGCTGACGGCGCTGGACGGAAGCGGCGCGACGGCCAAGCAGGTGCGGCGCTTCCGGCGCGAGGGCGCGTGCCCTGCCGGCTGGATCATCGGAGATCAGGCCCGGGTCGGCAGCGCCAAAGGCGTGAACGCGCTGGCCGGGACCTGGAGCGGCATGGGGCGCAGCGAATGATCGGTCTTAACCTCACCTGGTCCTTCGGCGGTTGAAGGTCGCCACGTCAGCCCGCTACCGTGCGCGCAACAAGCAAGCGGGAGAAAACGATGCCGGAAGCCATTCTCGACCCCGAGCTGCCGATCGTCGATCCGCACCACCACCTGTGGGACCGCAGCATGGCGCCCCGGCCCACGGGCCCGCAGCATCCGTTCACCACCGCCATCGAGCCGGCCCAGCGCTACCTGCTGGACGAGCTGCTGGCCGACACCGGCAGCGGCCACAACGTGATCGCCACGGTCTTCCTGGAGTGCGGCGCCTTCTACAAGGCCGACGGCCCGGTCGAGCTGCGGCCGGTGGGCGAGACCGAGTTCGTGAACGGCGTCGCCGCCATGAGCGCCAGCGGCCTGTACGGGCCGACCCGCGCGTGCGCCGGCATCGTCAGCCGCGCCGACCTGACCTTGGGCGATGGCGTGAAAGCGGTGCTGGAGGCGCATGACCGCGCGGGCGGCGGGCGCTTCCGCGGCATCCGCAACAGCGCCTCGTGGGACGCCGATCCCGAGGTGCTGGGCCCGCTCAATCGCATGCAGGCCGGCCACTATCTGCGCGACGATTTCCGCGCGGGGTTCAGGCACCTCGCGCCCATGGGCTTCTCGTTCGACGCCTGGATGCTGGAGCCGCAGCTGCCCGACCTGATCGACCTGGCTCGCGCCTTCCCCGACACCACCATCGTGCTCGACCACGTGGGCACCCCGATCGGCCGCGGCGCCTACACCGGCAAGCTGGACGAACGCTTCGGGATCTGGCGCGACAACATCCGTGAGCTGGCCAAGTCGCCCAACGTGGTGGTCAAGCTGGGCGGCCTGGCCATGGCCTTCTGCAACTTCCCCTCGTTCCTGGCCGAGCCGCGGGTCCCGTCGGAACAGCTGGCGAAGGAGTGGGGCCCGTACATCGAGACCTGCATCGAAGCCTTCGGCGCCGATCGCTGCATGTTCGAGTCGAACTTCCCGGTCGACATGGGCAGCTGCACCTACGCGGTGCTGTGGAACGCCTTCAAACGCATCGCCGCGGGCGCCTCGGCCGACGAGAAGACGGCGCTGTTCTCGGGCACCGCGACGAAGGTGTATCGGCTGGAGCTCTGAGGCGCGCCAGCGCCCCCTCCACCGCTTCGCGGTCCCCCTCCCCCATTGGCATGGGGGAGGAACTGATGCGGAAAGATCGCCCCCCAGTTCCTCACCCGCTTGCGGGGGAGGGGGACCGCGAAGCGGTGGAGGGGGCGCTACGGCCGGGGCTTGGCGTTGCTCCACTTGGGCGCCGGCGCGACGTAGTTGCGGAACGCCTCCAGCGCCGGCTCTGTCGCGTCGGCGTAGATCAGCATGTCGACGTACTGCTGCCCGATGAACCCGCTGTCGGCCATCTTCTGGATCGTCTGAGCCATCAGGTCGTAATAGCCGCTGGTGTTCACGAACCCGCACGGCTTGGCGTGGATGCCCAGCAGCGCCCAGGTCCACTGCTCGAAGATCTCCTCGAACGTGCCGGGGCCGCCCGGGAGGCACAGAAACGCGTCCGACAGATCGGCCATCTTCAGCTTGCGTTCGTGCATCGATTTCACGACGTGCAGCTCGGTCAGGCCCCGATGCGCGATCTCGGCGTTGACCAGATCCTCCGGCATCACGCCCAGCACGCGACCGCCCGCAGCCAACGCCGCGTCGGCCACGGCGCCCATCAATCCGGTCTTGCCGCCGCCATAGACCAGGGTCAGTCCGGCCTGCGCGATGGCGGTCCCGCAAAGGACCGCTTCCTGCATGAATTTCGGGTCCGCTCCAGGCGATGACCCACAGAAAACACAGATGTTCTTCAAGTCAGCGCCTGACTGCAGAGCTGTGGCGAAAGGGTCGCTCCCTTATTCCGAATACCAGCGTGTGTCACGACCGCTGGTCTAACGGAAATTCCGCGGCTACAACTTCTGTACGGCTCGTCAGGGCGATTAGCCGGGCGCATCCCCATGGGCGGCGCGGGACTTCTATTTGCGGTTAGGTTTCGACGAATGGCGAGCGGCACGGTTAAGTGGTTCAACACGGCTAAAGGCTTCGGTTTCATCCAACCTGACGATGGCGGCGCAGACGTCTTCGTTCACATTTCGGCTCTGAATCAAGCAGGCCTCGACAGCCTCAACGAGGGCGACAAGGTCGCCTACGAACTCGAGCAGGATCGGCGCTCGGGCAAGCTGGCGGCGACCGGCATCGTGGTCACCGAGGCGGGCGCCCCTGCGCCGCGTCGCTCGGGCGGCTTCGGCGGCGGCGGTGACCGCGGCGGCTACGGCGGCGGTGGCGGCGGCGGCTACGGCGGCGGCGGTCGTGACCGCGGCTTCGGCGGCGGCGGCGGCTTCGGCGGCGGCGGCGGCGGTCGTGACCGCGGCGCCGTGATGGGCTCCGGCTCGGGCGAAGTGAAGTGGTTCAACCCCACCAAGGGCTTCGGTTTCATCAAGCCTGAGGGTGGCGGCCAGGACATCTTCGTCCACATCTCGGCGGTCGAGCAGGCCGGCCTGTCGGGCCTCAACGAAGGCCAGCGGGTCAACTTCGACCTCGAGCAGGACCGTCGTTCGGGCAAGACCTCCGCGACCAACCTGAAGGTCTCGGGCTAACGCTCCTGGGGGCCTGCTCCAGCGGGCCCCCGTTCAGCCCCGGCTGAACCGCAACGCCCCTACGGCGTTGAGAACGCTCCAAGCGAGAAACCTCGTGGAGCGTTGATTGTGCGTCCCTTTCTCAGCATCGCCGCCTGTAGCCTGATCGCTGCGCCGGGCGCCGCCATGGCGCAAACCCTGCCGCTTTCCGAGCCGCCGCATCCCGCGGTCCTGGCGCCCACGCCCACGCTGGCGCCGACCCGACCCGCGCCCGACGCGGTCACCGTCCCGCCGCCGCCGGCGCCCGAAGCCGGCGCAGCGCCTCCCCAACTCGAGCCGCCCACGACCGTCCCCCCGGTGATCGTGGCCAAGGAGGACAAGGGCGGCGGGGCCAAGACCGTGGTCGGCACGACGGCCCTTGGCGTCGCCGGCGGCCTCGCGGGCGCGGCGGTGGCCGGACCCGTCGGCAAGTTCGCCGGCGGCTTCATCTTCAAGCGCGTCGCCCAGGGCCTGTTCGGCGACAAGGACAAGACGCCCGAGCTGACAGTGATCCCCCAGACGCCGGCGGCCGCCGACTCCGCCATGCCGGCCGCTGACCGCGTAGCCGACGAGCGCTAGGGCCGAACCGGCGATGGCCGCGCGATCCCGCCCCCCGGCAGCTTCGCCACATAGGGCCCGAAGCGCACATCCGGGGTCATGTAGTCGGTGGAGACATACTGCGCCCCCGAAGCGAAGGCGGCGGCCTGCCGCGAGGTGTCGTTCGTGCGGGCTTCGCGGGTGTCGGCGTCGGCGCGGGTGCGCACGATGAGCCCCGCCTTGATCGCCGCCGCGATCCGGGCGGCCTGCTCCTTGGGCTCGTTCAGCGTGATGTAGCCGGCGGCCGGCGACGTCTCGTCGACGTTCACGAAGGCCGCGCGCCCTTCCAGCACCTTGCGATCCCCGCGGTAGCGGGCGACCTGGTCGGGCGGGCAATCGAGCGCGATCATCACCTTGCCGCGCGCGGCCTTCAGCGACGGCCAGGCGCCGGCCGCGGCGGCCTCGCGCAGGGTGGCGTGTTTGCCCTGCACCTTGTCGGGCGTGATCAGATCGATCTCCGGAAACACGGATCGGATCTCGGCGTCGACGAGGTCCATGGCCTTGGCGTCGAACAGCGGCGCCTTGATCGCGCCGGGCATCGAGGGGCCGCCTTCCTTCAGGTTCAGCAGGATGATCAGCGGAACGTGGTCGCGATGCCTGAGCGACCAGGCGCGGACTTCCTTCAGGCACTGGACGAACAGCGGACAGGTCACACGGTAGTCGACGGAGGGCTCGTGGATCACCTTCAGGCCCCGCTGGCGGTAGGGCGTAAAGTCGTAGGGCTCGGCCTTGGCGCCGGCCATCTTGAAGCCCAGCGGCGCGGCGTAGAGGCCGGTGTCGGGGTCGTAAACGATGTCGATTTCCAGTTGCCGGGCGCCGGCGTCCAGCTGCTGGGTCAGCGGCGGGTGGCTGTAGTCGATCGCGTCGGCTTCCTTGGGGTTGATCGCGCGGATCATCGCAAGTTCGTTCGGCGCGATGGCCATCTTGTAGCTGTTGTGGGTGCCGATCGCCTGCATGGCGTTCATCGGCAGGGCGTCGACGGCGGCCCGCGTACAGCCGGGCTGGCCCGAGGGCTTCTCCAGGTCGCAGGCGGCGGAGACAGCGGCGGCGGCGATCAGGGCGGCGAGCATACGTCGTTCCTAGCGGAGGGTTCGCGACGCTAGCGTGACGCCCACGTCCAGGGAACGCGTTCCGGCGCCGGGTCCGGTGGAACGCTGTCTTAAGGCTGGCCCGTCATTGTGGCGAGCGAAGGAAGCCTCTTGTCCACACCCCACAGATTCCTCGGCTTCGGCTTTGCTGCGGCCGACCTGCTTCTCGAGATTCGCCTCGACGGTCGGGTCGGCCTCGCCCTGGGCGCCGGCGAGGCTGCGCTGGGTGTCCCGGACACAAAGCTGGCCGGCCGGTCCTGGCGCAGCCTTATCGACGCCGCCGATCACCCGATGGTCGAAGCGCTGTTCGCAGGTCTGGACGATGGCGCTCGCGCCGGGCCGGTCGTGGTGGGCGTCGAAGGATCGGCGGACAGGTTCGCCGCCCTCTCGGCCATCCGCCTGCCGCAGAACCAGGGCGCGATCTCGTGCGGCGTCGCCCGCGCGCGGGGTCCCCGTGTGGTCGGGTTGCAGGATCGCGAGGCCTTCGCGAGCCGCGCCGCCGAGCTTTTGGCGGGCGCGTCCCAGGATCTGGAACTGGCCTTCGTCGATCTCGGCGGTCTCGGCGCCGCCGCGGCGGCCGGGGCGCCACAGCATTTCGAAGCCTTCGTCGCAGGCGCGCTGCGGGCGCAGGCCTACCTGGGCGAAGCGCCGACCGCGGTGGGCCAGGACCGCTACGCCCTGCTCCGCGGACGCGACGAGCCGACATCGGCCATGCTCGGCAGGCTGACCCGATGGCTGTCCGATGCGGGCCTGAACGACGTGGCGCCGGCCGTGGCCGCCATGCCGCTCACCGGGGCGGTGCGGCCGCGGCAGATGGCGCAGGCGCTCCGCTTCACCCTGGACCAGGTGCTGAAGGACGGCTTTGCCCGGCCCCTGCCAGACAACCTGGCCGCGGCGCTGGAGCAGGCGATGGAGGCGGCGCTGAGCCGCAGCGGGGCGTTGGGCGCCGCGATCCGCCACCGCCGCTTCACACTGGCCTACCAGCCGGTGGTGGCGCTGGCCGGCGGCGCGCTGCACCACCACGAGGTGCTGGTCCGCTTCGGCACGAACGGCAGCCCGTTCCCCGCCATCCGCATGGCCGAGGAGATGGATCTGATCCAGGCGCTGGACGGCGCCGTGCTGGAAGAGACGCTGGCGGTGCTCAGCAAGGACCCCGCGCTGAGGCTGGCCGTCAATGTGTCGGGGCGCAGCATCATGAGCGAAGGATACGTCGCCCGCGCGACCGACCTGTTGCGCGATCGGCCCTGGGCCCGGGGCCGCCTGATGTTCGAGGTGACGGAAAGCGCCGCCATCGAGGACCTGGCCCTGGCCGACCGGCACGTGCAGGCGCTGCGCGGGGCGGGTTGCGACGTCTGCCTCGACGACTTCGGCGCGGGCGCCGCCTCGCTGGCCTACCTGCAGCAACTCACGCTGGACGTGGTCAAGATCGACGGCCGCTATATCCGCGACCTGCAGCACGGCGGGCGCGAGGCGACGTTCGTGCGCCACCTCGTGAACATGTGCCGCGAGCTCAAGGTCAGGACGGTCGCCGAGATGGTGGAGACGCCCGAGGCCGAGAACGCCGTGCGCCGGGCGGGCGTGGACTATGCCCAGGGATGGCTCTACGGCCGCGCCACGGCGACGCCGATTCAGGACGTGAGCTTTGCGAAGGGCGTGGTTCGCGAAGCGTCCTGAAACCTCACGGCTTCGTGAGACGCGCGCCGCAGATTTCCGGGCGTAGAGTTTTGCCACAGGGCGGCGTCTGACCGGCCCAGAGTTCCGGTCGCCGACCGTCCATAACCGCGCGCAAGGGCGGCTCGACACTCCCGCGAGACGGGGCGCCCTGAGCGCCCTCGGTGATGGGAGAACGTGACCATGGCAATCCGAGAAAAGGGGTCGGTTCGGGCGCTTGCGCTCGTCGGCCCCACGAGCTCCGGCAAGACCGCCCTGATGGAGGCCCTGCTGGAAGCCGCGACCGGTCAGGCGGTGCGGCCCGGCGAGGTGGGAGACTCCAGTCCCGAAGCCAGGGCGCGCGGACACTCGGTCGAGCTGAACATCGCCGGCTTCGATTTCATGGGCGACCACTATGTCGTCGTCGACTGCCCCGGATCCCTTGAGTTCTGCGCCGAGATCGATCCGGCGCTCCCGGCCGTGGACCTGGCCATCGTGGTGGCGGAGCCCGACCCGGCCAAGGCCGTGCTTCTGCAGCCCACCCTGCGCGAGCTGGAGCGGCTGGGCGTGCCGCACGCGCTCTTCATCAACAAGATGGACCACGCCCACGGCGCCTTGCAGGACCTGCTGGACGCGCTGGCCCCCGTCTCGTCGGCGCCGCTGGTGGCGCGGCAGATCCCGACGTGGAGCGGCGACAAGGTCACCGGCTACATCGACCTGGCCCTGGAGCGGTGCTTCGTCTACCGGCCCGGCAAGCCATCCGAGCAGGTCGAGATCCCCTCCGACCTGCAGAAGGAGGAAGCCGACGCGCGCTTCCACATGCTGGAGCAGATGGCCGACTTCGACGACGCGCTGATGGAACAGCTGTTGTCCGACATGACGCCCAGCCGCGACGTGGTCTTCACCGACCTGGTCAAGGAGATGAACGACGGCCTGATCGTGCCGGTGTTCTTCGGCTCGGCGCAGAACGGGTTCGGCGTCCGCCGCCTGCTGAAGGCGCTGCGCCACGAGACGCCGCCGACCGAGATGGCGGCCAACCGCCTGGGGATCACCTCCGGCGCCTACGTGCTGAAGGCGGCTTATGCGGGCCAGTCCGGCAAGCTGGCCTATGCGCGGGTGTTCGGCGGCAAGCTGGCGGACGGGGCCGAGTTCGTGCTGCCCGACGGGACGCGCAGCCGCGCCGGCGGGCTCAGCCAGGTGCAGGGCTCGGCGCTGAAGAAGCTGGGCGAGGCGCCAGTTGGTGACATCTGCGCGATCGGCAAGGTCGAGCAGGCGGCGGCGGGGCAGATCCTGTCCACCACCGGCCAGCCGCAGGCGGTGCGGGCGCAGGCCCGGGCCCGTCGGCCGCTGTTCGCCGTGGCGCTGTCGGCGAAGAACCGCAGCGACGACGTCCGCCTGTCCGGGGCCCTCAACAAGCTGATCGAGGAGGACACCGGCCTGTCGCTGACCCACGACGCCGAGCAGCGCCAGGTGCTGCTATCGGGCCAGGGCGAGGGCCACGTGCGCCTCGCGCTGGAGCGGTTGAAGCGGCGGTTCGGGGTCGACATCGACGCGGTCCAGCCCCGGACGCCCTATCGCGAGACGCTGGCCCGCGGCGTCCAGCAGCGGTCGCGGCACAAGAAGCAGTCGGGCGGCCACGGCCAGTTCGCCGACATCACGGTGGAGGTGAAGCCCCTGCCCCGCGGCTCAGGCTTCGTGTTCACCTCGAAGGTGGTGGGCGGCGCCGTGCCGAAGCAGTGGATCCCGGCGGTCGAGATGGGCGTTCGCGACGGCCTGGCCAAGGGGCCCAAGGGCTTCCCGGTCACCGACCTGGAGGTCACCCTGCTGGACGGTCAGACCCACAGCGTCGACTCCTCGGAAATGGCGTTCCGCACCGTGGGGCGCCTGGCGATCGAGGAGGCGATGGCCCAGACGGGCACCATCCTGCTCGAGCCGATCGAGAAGCTGACAGTGTTCTCGCCGACGCCCAGCGCCAGCCACGTGACCTCGGCCCTGACGGCCCGGCGCGGCCAGATCCTGGGGCTGGCGCCCCGCGAGGACTGGCGCGGCTGGGAGCGCATCGAGGCCTACCTGCCGCAGAGCGAACGGCAGGGACTGATCGCCGAGCTGCGCGGCCTGACCCAGGGCCTGGGGGCGTTCGAGGCCGACTTCGACCACATGAGCGAGCTCCACGGCAGGCTGGCGGACGAGGCGTCGCAGGGCACGCGGGCTTCCCTTCCTTAATGGGGAGGGACGGATCGCGAAGCGATCAGGGTGGGGAAGTGTCGATCCTCCCCACCCTCGGAGCTTGGCCCTCACTGCCCCACCCTGGCCGCTGGCGCGGCCTGTCCCTCCCCATTAAGGGAGGGAGAGATGCGCCTGACCCTCACCGCCCTCCTCGTCCGCGACTACGACGAGGCGATCGACTTCTATGTCCGCAAGGTCGGGTTCGACCTGGTGGAGGACACCGACATGGGCGGGGGAAAGCGGTGGGTCGTGGTGCGGCCGCCGGGATCGGAGGGCGGCCTGCTGCTGGCCCGGGCGTCGGGCGATCAGGCGCGGGTGGTAGGCGACCAGGGCGGCGGGCGGGTCTGGCTGTTCCTGCACACCGACGACTTCGGCCGCGACCAGGGGAGGATGGCCGCGGCCGGCGTCCGGTTCCTGGAGACCCCCCGCCACGAGCCCTACGGGACCGTGGCGGTGTTCGAGGACCTCTACGGGAACAAGTGGGACCTCATTCAGCCGGCTGCGGCTGGGGGATGAGTGCATCGTCGATCTGTGCGGCGCGCACCGCGGCCGGGCGGGCGTCCAGGCGCGCGACATAGTCTTCGAACACCGGCCGCTTCTCGATCGTGCCGAAGCCCATGCCCCAGCCGAGGTGGGCGCCGATGTACAGGTCGGCGGCGGTGAAGCTGTCACCGACGAGGAATTCGCGGCCCTTGAGCGCGCCCTCCAGCGTGTTCAGCACATCGGCGGCGCAGCCGAAGCCGACCATCATCCGCTGGTCCTCGGGCACCTCGAGCTTCAGGGCGGCGAACGACGCCATCTGCTCGACGGGACCGGCGCCGAAGAAGAGCCAGCGATAGTAGGGTCCGCGATCCCTGCTGCCCGGCGCCGGCGCCAGGTTGGCCTGCGGGAAGGCGTCGGCCAGGTAGGCGCAGATGGCGGCGCTCTCGGTCACCACCGCGCCGCCATGGACGATGGCCGGCACCTTGCCCATCGGGTTGATGGCCAGGAACTCGGGGCTCTTGGTCGCCCCGCTCTCCCACGTGAGGATCCGGGTCTCGTAGGGCTGGCCCACTTCCTCGAGCATCCAGCGGATGATGCGGCCGCGCGACATGGGATTGGTGTAGAAGACGAGGTCGGACATGGGGGGACTCCTTGTGGACCGGCACTAAACGCCCGGCCTGCTGACAGGGCCATGTCAGCAGCGTCGCTCAGGCGGCAGCCGACGCACGCGGGGCGGCGCGGCGGATGTAGAGCTCGGCCGCCAGCAGGTTGGGGATCCAGCTGATCCAGGCGGTCGCCACGTAGATCTGCTCGAACGTCAGCCCCGACATGACCCCGATCGGCAGGTAGAGCCGCAGCGTCACGGCGGCGAAGGTCAGCGAGAACGAGCGGATCATCCAGCGGCGGTGAGCGTCGAACCGACGCGCCCGCGCGGTCAGCCAGCCCTGGGCGGTGGTGTAGATCCACGCCGGCGCCAGCAGGCCGAAGCCCACGGCCGCCACGGGCCCCGCCGTGGTCCCGAACGCCAGGATAAAGCCCGCCGCGCCGCCGGCGATGCAGCTCGTGGCGTAGATGCGGCCCAGCCAGCGGTGCAGCGTGCGCCGCCGCCGGACGGCCGGCAGGAACTGGAAGGCGCCGACCATCAGCGCCGTGCCCGCGCCGCCCGCATGAAGGGCCAGCCAGGGCCGGGCGAAGAGGTTGCCGAAGATGGCGGGCGACAGGTGCTGGATCTGGGGCGCGAAGTACCAGGCGTAGCCGGCCACGCCCACGCTGAGGAAGGCGAGCAGGCCCCAGCCCGTCCACGGAAGGATGCGCGTCATCGGTCGGTCTCTCGTTGGCGTCGATGCGCCAGGGGTGGCCGGGCGGCGGCGGCGCGCCAAGGGGCCGATGCGCGAGCGGCGCCACGGCTTCGCGAACGGATGCGCCATTTCCGTCAGTCGTGGCAGGATCGCGCGAACGACTCAGGCCGCCTTCGAGCCCTGCATGACCGACCTCCCGGCCCGCCGCCTTTCCGCCGACAGCCGCCTTCGCCGGTTCGCGGCCGAGGTCGCGCTGTGGGTGGCGATCGGCGTGGTGATGGCGATCCTGGGACCGTTCGGCTCGTCCGAGCGTTCGCTGGGCGAGCGGCTGATCTACTGGCAGGTCTGCATGGTGGGCGGCGGCTTCATCGGCATCGCCATCGACGCGCCGGTCCGCCGGCGGATCGGTCACTTCTGGCTACGGCTGGGCGTGGTCAGCGTGGCGATGACGCCGTTCGTGACCCTGCTGGTGGGCCTGACCAACCACTACCTGGGCCACATGCGGCCGACCGCCGCCAACTTCGTCGAGCCCACGTTCCAGGTGTTCGTCGTCTGCTTCGCGGTGATGTGCCTGCGCCAGCTGGCCTGGGCCGAGCCGGTGGTGGTGGTCGCAACCCCCGAGGCGCCCGAGGACCCGCTGGCCGCCTTCCGCCAACGCCTGTCGGCCAAGCGGCGCGGGGCGGCGCTGATCGCGGTGGAGGCCGAGGATCACTACCTGCGCGTCCATACAGACGCGGGCGACGAACTGATCACCGCCCGCTTCGGCGACGCCCTGGCCGAACTCCGGGACGCGCCCGGCTTCCAGACCCACCGCTCGTGGTGGGTCGCCGCCGACGCCATCGACGAGGTGACGTGGCGGCGCGGCCGCGGCGAGGCGAAGCTGAAGTGCGGGCTCACCGTGCCCATCAGCCGGAGCAACGCTGGGCCGTTGAAGGCGGCGGGGTGGTTCTGAGGGGACATTTCCCTCCCCTCTGGGGAGGGACAGGCCGCGCATTGGCCAGGGTGGGGAGGTGTCGATCCTGCCCGACGTCCGCGCTTTGGCCCACACTCCCCCACCCTGACGGCTTCGCCGTCTGTCCCTCCCCCGAGGGGAGGGAGACTCACGCGGCGGCCGCCAGTTCGGGCGCGGGCAGCCGCGGGCCGGTCGTTGGCCGCGTCGGCGTCCTGGGCCGCCTGCGCGCGGGCCGCGATGAGGAAGAGACTTGGCCATACGCTCTGCCTCCGGGTCCAACACCTGCGTGCGCCGGTTCGACGGCGCCGCCCTCTCCCGGCCTCTCCCACGGCGCTGCCGCGCCTGGGAGAGGAGCGAAGGGGGTCTAGAGCCGCGACGTCTCGATCTTGGTGTCCGCCCGCTTCCACGCCTCGGCGAGGTCGGCCTTGGCCTGCGTGGCGTCCTTGCCCTGGGCTTCCAGGGCTTTCACCAGGCCGGCCAGGGCCCAGCCGTCTCGGCGGTAGTGGTGGAGGCTGTCGTGGTAGACGTGTTCGGCCTCGGCGGGTTTGCCAGCCTCCAGGAGGGCGGCGCCGAGGAGATGGGCCACCGGGCGGTGCCAGTAGGCGGGTTCGGTGTAGGGGAGCGCGCGTTCGAGTTGCTGGGCGCGTCTGAAGTGTTCGACGGCGGCGGTCAGGTCGCCGGACTTGCGGGCGATCTCGCCGTCGACGCTGGCCAGGGCCACGGGGATCATGGCCTCGGCGGGGACGTTGAAAGCCACGTACTTGTCGAACCTGATCTTCTGCAGCGCCGCGATGCGGGCGCGCGAGGCGCGGGCGCCCTTCAGGTCGCCAGTGTTGGCCTGGGCGAAGGCGCGGGCGTAGAGCCACATGGCGGTGTCGAGTTCGAGGGCCCTGTCGGGCGCGGGCTCGGCCAGGATCTCCTTCCACTTGCCGAAGCGCAGCAGCGTGACCACCGGGGTGAAGTTGTAGAGCTCGGCGATCGACATCTGCTTGGACAGGTTGGGCGCGTCGACGGCTTTGACGAGGCGGCGCGAGGCGTCGATGGCGGCCTGGTAGCGACCCTCCATCTCGGCCGAGGTCCAGAGGAAGTGGATGTTGTGGCCGTAGTAGGCGGCCGGATAGAAGCCCTGGGCCTTGCAGGCGGCGATGTAGTTCTCGTCGGCGACAGCGGCGACCTCGTTGGCGGCCGCGGCGTCGGCGTAGCGGCCCACGCGGTAGTAGATGTGGCTGGGCATGTGGACGATGTGGCCAGCGCCCGGCATCAGCTTCAGCAGCCGGTCGGCGGCGGGCTCGGCGCGCTCGGGCGTGGTCGAGGCCTCGACGGCGTGGATGTAGAGGTGCAGCGCGCCGGGGTGGTTGGGCGCCTTGGCCAGGACGTCTTCCAGGGTGGCGACGATCTGGGCGCCGTGGCCCTTGGGCGTGACGCCATCGGCGGCCCAGTAGTCCCAGGGCTGGGTGTCCATCATGGCTTCGGCCCAGAGCGTCTGGGCGTCGAGGTCGTCGGGGTAGGCGCGGGCCAGGTCGCCCATGGCCTGGGCGAAGGCCTCGTTGAGGGCGGCGCGGTCGGCGGTCTTGCTCTGAGCGTATCGCTTGGCCAGCGCGGCGATCCAGGCCTGTTCGCGAGGCGTCGTCTTCGGCGCCAGCGCCTGGGCGTTCTGCACGGCCAGCCAGGCGGGGCCGACGGCGTCGTCCTGCATCGGCAGGTTGATGTTGGGGCCCAGCGCGAAGGCCACGCCCCACCAGCACATGGCGCAGCTCGGATCGAGGCGGGCGCCCTCGCGGAACGAGCGGATCGCCTCGGCGTGGTTGAACCCGAAGACCAGGTTGACCCCCTGGTCGAAGAACTTCTGCGCCTCGGCGTTGGCGGTGACCGGCATGTGGAAGACGCCCAGGCCGGCGAACACCGGGGCGCCCGGCTTGTCGGCCTGGCCGCCGTAGATGGACGGCATGGGCGGCAGGCCCATGCTCATGGGACCCATGCCCTGGGGGCCCATCTTCGACATGTCGTGCGGCTGGGCCGTGGCGGCCGTGGCCCACAGGCTGGACGCCAGCAGGACGGGGGCGGCCCACGTCGCAACGATGGGGGCGATCTTCGAGTTCATCGCAGAGTCCTCGCGAAAGTCATCGGCGCGCAGCCTGAGCCCAAGCGGCGCCTTTCGCTAGTGTACTCCTGGCCGGGTCGTCCGGAGGCGCCTCAGGCGCGAAGATCTGCGATCGCGCCGGGGACGTAGGCCGCGGGCTGGACCTGTTGCGTCGGCGAAGCGCCCTGGGCGAGCGCGCCGCTCAGCTGCACGGCCGGGCCACGGTCGGGCCTGGCCTCGTCGGCCTGAGGCGCCTCTTTCGGCCTGGCCGGATCGACGCCCTTCTTGGCGAGCTCCACGTCCGAGCAGTTGCGGCAGACGTAGCCGTTGACGATTTCCATCGACATGCGGCCACGCTGACACGGGCGCGGTTAAGCGCGGGTTTGCGCCTTCAGCCCATCCAGGAAGCCCACGATGGCGGCGTTGAACGCCTCGGGCCTGTCGATGTTGGCCGCGTGGCCGGCGCCCTCGATGACGGCCTTCTTCGCGCCGGGGATCTTGGCGGCCATGTAGTCGCTGGCGGCCAGGAACGGCGCGTCCTCCGAGCCCACCACCACGAGGGACGGCACGCGGATGTCGGGCAGCGACAGGATCACGCCGGCGTCGCGCTGGGTGAGCATGCCGCGGGCCGCCAGCGCGAGGCCCTTGGCGCTGCGGTGGCGCGCCAGGCGGCGTTCGGGACTGCCCGCTTCCAGGCCATTCAGGCCCTCGGTCTCGTAGCGCTGGGCGGTCTTGAGCGACGTGCGGTTCCAGCCCTCGCGGGCCTCGTCGTTCTTGTAGCCGGGGCCGGTGTCGATGATCAGCAGCGCCTCGGTCCGCTCGCGGTGAACGCGGTGGAAAGCCAGCGACATGTAACCGCCCAGCGAGAGGCCGCCGATGATCGCGCTGGCGGCGCCGACCGTGTCGAGCAGCGCGGCCATGTCGGCCACGGTCGCCGGCTCGGAATAGAGGGCCGGATCATCGGGGCTGTCGGACTGGCCGTGGCCGCGCATGTCCCAGATCACCAGCCGGTGGTCCTTCGACAGGGCGGCGACCTGGCCCTGCCACATCTGGGAGGTGGCCGAGTAGCCGTGGGTGAGGAGGATGGTGGGACCGGAACCGTGGACCTCGTAGTAGAGGTTCACGCCGTCGGGACGCTGGAGCATGGGCATCAGGCGACCTCCGCCGCATTGCGCGCGCCTTGGGCGCGGGTCACGGCCTTGAGGATGCCGTCGACGAGGGTGTCGAAGAGGGCCGGCGGGAAGTCGTGACCCATGCCGGGGATCACCACCAGCTCGGCGCCGGGGATGTTCGCGACGGTGTCCTGGCCGCCCGTCAGCGGCACCAGCGGGTCGTCGGCGCCATGGAGGACGACGGTGGGCGCCGTGATGGTGGCCAGCTTGGGCCGGCGGTCCGGCGAGGCCGCGGCGGCGGCGTACTGGCGCTGGAAGCCGGCGGGCGAGTAGCTGCGGTTGAAGTCGTTGCGGATGCGCAGCCTGGTCTCCTCGGGGTCGGGCGGATAGCCCGGCGAGCCGACGGCGAAGGCGCCCTTCACGCTGTGGGCGAGGTAGCCCTCGAAATCGACCAGCGGGTCGGGGCCGCGGTCGTTCAGCACCGCGATGGCCTCGGGCCTGGCCGGCGGCAGGCTGCGGTTGCCCGTGGTGGACATGATCGAGGTGAGCGAAAGGGTGCGCGGGGCGTGATCGGCCGCCACCAGCTGGGCCACCATGCCGCCCAGCGAGGCGCCGACGATGTGCGCGCGTTCGATCTCCAGCGCGTCCAGCAGGCCCACGGCGTCCCTGGCCATGTCGTCCAGCAGATAGGGCACGTCGGGCGTCCGGCCCTCGCTCAGCGCCTTGAACATCGCCGGGAAGTCCGGCGTGCCCTCCAGCTTGGTGGAGAGGCCGACGTCGCGGTTGTCGAAGCGGATGACCCTGAGCCCGCGGGCCGCCAGCTTGTCCACGAAGGCGCTGGGCCAGCGGGTCATCTGGGCGCCCAGACCCATGATCAGCAGCAGCGGATCGCCGTCGTCCGGCCCGGTGACGTCGTACTCGAGCTCGATCCCGTTCGCCTGTGCGCGCGGCATGGCGTCCTCCCTTGTTCGTTGGGAGGCATCGAAGGCCGTTTGCGGGGGGATGTCGAGATAGATGGCCTGAAAGGCGCCCCCCGCTTCGCTGATGCTCAGGCCGCCTTCTGGCTGGCGATCCAGCGGCGGACGTTGGTCTCGACCACCGGCAGGGGCAGCGCGCCGCCGCCCAGGACCACGTCGTGGAACCTGCGGTAGTCGAACTTCGCCCCCAGCTCGCGGCGGCTCTCGTCGCGCAGCTGCTGCAGGCGGATCATGCCGATCTTGTAGCAGGTGGCCTGGCCGGGATTGAGGAAGTAGCGCTGGATCTCGGCGCGGACGGCGGCCTCGGGCTGGGCCGAGTTGGCCAGGAAGTAGGCGACCGCCTGTTCCTCGCTCCAGGCCTTGTGGTGGATGCCGGTGTCGACGACGAGGCGGATCGCCCGCCAGATCTCGCCCGAGAGCCGGCCGAAGTCGTTGTAGGGGTCGACGTCGAAGCCCATCTCCTTGGCCAGCGCCTCGGAGTAGAGCCCCCACCCTTCCGAGAAGGCGGTGTAGCCGTACTGGGTGCGGAACTTCGGCAGCCCGGTGAGCTCCTGGGCGATCGAGATCTGCATGTGATGGCCGGGCAGGCCTTCGTGATAGGCGATGTTCTCCAGCTGGTAACTGGGCATCGCGTTCATGTCGCTGAGGTGCGAGTAGAAGATGCCCGGGCGCGAGCCGTCGGGCGTGCCGGCGAAGTAGTGCTGGGCGGCGCCGGGGATCTCGCGGAACGCCTCGACGCGGCGGACCACCAGGTCGGCCTTGGGCAGGATGCCGAAGTACTCGGGCAGCTTCTTCTTCATGCCCGCCAGATAGGCGTCGGCCTGGGTGAGATACGCCTGGCGGCCCTCGTCGGTGTTGGGGAAGTAGAAGCGCTTGTCGGTGCGCATGAAGACGAAGAACTCGGGCAGCGTGCCCGTGAAGCCCGTCTTGGCCTTGACCACCTCCATCTCGCCGCGGATGCGGGCCACCTCGCGCAGGCCGAGGTCGTGGATCTCGTCGGCCGTCATGTCGGTGGTGGTCTGCAGCTTCAGCATGTCGGCGTAGTAGGCGCGGCCGTTGGGCAGCGCGTGGGCCCCGGCGGCGACCTCGGCCGTCTTCGGCATGTCCTCGTTGAGCCAGGCGACCACGCGGCCGTAGGCCGGCTGCAGCTGGCCGGTCATCGCGTCCGCCGCGGCCTTCACGTAGCCGTCGGCCTGGGCCTGGGTGATCTTGCCGGCGGCGCGCAGGGCCTCGGTCTTGGTCTTGAAGTCGGCGAAGAGCGGCGAGTCCGGCCCGGCGGTGAACGGCGCGCCCTTGGTGACGCGGGCGATGTCGGCCAGGCCCTGCTTGTAGTCGAAGCGCGGCATGCGCACGCCGTCGGCGGCCGCGGCCCTGGCCCGCACCAGCAGGGTGTCCAGCGCCTCGTCGATCCGACCGATGCGGGCGACGTACGCGTCGAGGTCGGACGGCTCGTCCACGCGATGGAAGTTGATCAGGAAGTTCGGCAGGCCGACGTGGGCCGAGCCGCGGGCGAAGACGTAGCGGTGGCGGCGCCACTTGGCGCGCAGCTGCGAGCGCTCCAGCTCCAGCGCCCACATGTCGTACGAGGTGCGGGCCGCGTCATCCAGCTGGGCCGGATCGAACCGGGCCTTCATCTTGGCGACGCTCTGACGGCGCCAGGCCAGCGCTTTGTCGGCCGCCGCCTCGCTGCGGTCGGTGAGCTTGTCGTAGTGCTCCTTGCGGCCCTGGGAGGTCAGCTCCTCGGGGTCCATCTGCAGCTCTTCCTCGTACTGGGCGTCGAGGAAGGCGGTGAGCGCCTTGGACTGTTCGGCGACCTTGGGATCGCGCGACTGGGCCCAGGCGGGGGCGGCCGTGGCCAGGCCCGCCGCGGCGGCGGTGGCGAGGAAGCTGCGGCGGTGGATGGCGTTCATCGGTCTCAGGCCTTGTTGGCGGCGATCCAGCGGTCGACGACGCCTTCCGCCACGGTGAGGGGCATGGCGCCGCCGAGCAGGACGGCGTCGTGGAACTTACGGATGTCGAAGCGGGGGCCGAGCGCCGCCTGGGCTTTGCCGCGCAGGCGCAGCCAGGTGAGCTTGCCCACCATGTAGGCGCAGGCCTGGCCGGGCCGGATGCAGTAGCGCTCGATCTCGGTCGTCGCCGAGCTACGCGGGCTGCCGTCGATGGAGACCATGGTGTCGATGGCCTTCTCGCGGCTCCACTTCATGGCGTGCAGGCCGGTGTCGACCACCAGGCGCGCGGCGCGGAACAGCGAGGCCTGGATCTGGCCCAGTTCGCCCAGCGGGTCGTCCCTGTACATGCCCATCTCAAGCGCGACCTGCTCGGAGTAGAGCGCCCAGCCCTCGGCGAAGGCGGGGAAGCCGGCGGTCCGGCGCAGCATCGGCAGGTCGGCCTCCTGCTGCAGGGAGCGCTGCAGGTGATGGCCCGGGATGCTCTCGTGGTAGGTCAGCGTCTTGAGCGTCCACGAGGGGTTCTCGGCGCTGTCGCGCAGATTGATCCAGTAGATGCCGGGCCGCGAGCCATCCAGGGCGGGCCGGTTGTAGTAGCCGCCCGGCGCGCCGGCCTCGATGAACTTGGGCACGCGGCGGATCTCGACATTGGCCTTGGGCAGCGCGCCGAACTGTTCGGGCAGCCGCGGCCGGATCTCGGCGACCAGCTTGTTGAGGTCGGCGATCAGCTGTTCCTTGGCTTCGTCGGTGTTGGCGTAGTGGTATTTGGTGTCGGCGAAGAGGGCTGCGATCCGCTCGCCCACCGTGCCCTTCGTCATCCCCTGCTTGGCCAGGATCACCTCGGCCCGCGCGCCGAGTTCCCGGGCCGTGTCGAGGCCCATCTGGTGGACCTCCTTGGGCGTGAGCGTGGTGGTGGTGAAGTTCTTGAGCGCGTCGCGGTAGTAGGCCTCGCCGTCGGGCAGCTTCCAGACGCCGGCCTCCTGGGTGGCGCGCGGCTGCAGCGACTTCAGAAGTTCGATCTGGCGATCCAGCGCCGGGTAGACATAGGCCGCGACGGCCCGCTGGGCGGCGGCGTCGTAGTTCCCCTCGATGCCCTTGGCCTTCACGCGACTGGTCAGCTGGGTGACCAGCGGCGAGGCGGCCGGCGCCGAGGCGCGCAGGCCCTGCATCTGGCCGATCGCCCGCTCCAGGATGAACGCCGGCGGGACCACGCCCAGCTGAACGTCGCGGCGGACGCGGCCGATCTCCTCGTCCATGACCACGCCGAACGCCACGAGGCGTTCGAGGTAGGCGTCGGCGTCGGCCTTCACCTCGATGCCGTGCTGCGAGCCCAGGAAGTCGGGGATGTCCTGGTAGGCGCCGGTGAGCTGCGACAGCACATAGGGCTGGCCCGCGCCCTCCATGCCGTAGGCGTAGCGCTTGCCCGCCGCCGCATTGGCCTCGAGCGTGAAGTGGACCGCGTCGTAGTTGGCCTGGTCGAAGGCGCTGAGTTTCGACCGGTCGATGGCCTTCATCTCGGCGAGTTGGCTGACCGTGCGGTCCTTGGCCTCGTCCAGCGCCTGGATCGAGGCGGAGTCCAGCTTCGACTTGGCCGCGGCGCGCTCGCCCTTGTCGAGGCCCAGGCGCGTGACGGCCTCGGGGCTCGCGGCGAGGTTCGCCTCGAAGATGCGGTCGAAGAGCGCGCGGAGCCTGGCGTCCTCGGCGGTGTGCTGGGCGAGCGCGGGCCCAGCGGCGGCAAGCGCCGCCGATGTGGCGAGGAAGGTGCGGCGGTCGACTTGCTTCAACAGCGTGTCCCTTTTGCTCCCCTCCCCGCTTGCGGGGAGGGGCCGGGGGTGGGGGTGCGTACCTGTGAGTTCGGCGCTCACACCCCCACCCCAACCCCTCCCCGCAAGGGGGAGGGGCTAGCGTTGGAGATGTCGGCGCGGCCCATCAGCCGGCCTTCGTCCTGGCGATGTAGAGGTCGACCACGTTCTCCAGCGCGGTCAGGGGCATCGATCCCGAGAGCAGTACGGCGTCGTGGAACTTGCGGGGATCGTACTTCGCGCCCAGGGCCGCCTTGGCCTTCTCGCGCAGGCGCAGGATGGTGACCTTGCCCACCATGTAGCTGCAGGCCTGGCCGGGCCAGACCGAGTAGCGCTCGATCTCCTGGGCGGCCAGCGGCTCGGGATCGCCCTCGATGGCGCGCATCTCGGCGATGGCCCTCTCACGGCTCCACTTCAGGTGATGCAGGCCTGAGTCACAGACCAGACGGGCCGAGCGCAGCAGGGCGTCGTGGATGTAGCCCAGCTCGTTCAGGGGCTCGCCCTTGTAGAGACCCATCTCCTGGACGACCTGTTCGGAGTAGAGCGCCCAGCCCTCGGCGTAGGCGCCGAACCCCATGACGCGGCGGATCATCGGCAGGTCGGCCTCGCGCTGCATGGCGATCTGCATGTGATGGCCGGGGACGCCCTCGTGATAGGTCGTGGTCGGCAGGAACCAGTACGGGCTCTCGGCCGTGTCGCGCAGATTCAGCCAGTAGACCCCCGGGCGCGAGCCATCGAGGCTGGGAGACTCGTAGTGGGTGGACGCCCCGCCCTCGGTGGCGGCGGGAATGCGGCGGATCTCCAGAGGCGCCTTGGGCAGCGTGCCGAACTGTTCGGGCAGCCGCTTCTGCATGGCCTGCACCACCTTGTTCAGGTCGGCGATGATCTGGGCCTTGCCGGCGTCGGTGTTCGGATAGACGCCCTTCTTGCTCTCGTAGAGGGCGATGTAGCGCTCGCCCACCGTGCCCTTGGTGAAGCCGATCTCCTTGAAGAGGACGTCAGCCCGGGCCGACAGCTCGGCGGTCACGTCGCGGCCCATCTTGTAGACCTCGTCGGGCGTGATCTTGCTGGTCGTCTGGGCGGCCAGGACGTGGTGGTAGTAGGCCTGTCCGTCGGGCAGCCGCCAGATGCCGGCGTCGTGCACGGCCTTGGCCTTCAGGCTCTCCAGCAGCGCCATCTGGCGGTCCAGAGCGGGCAGCACCCGGCCTTCGTAGACTTTGGTCGCCTCGACGGCCCAGTCGCCGGCGACGCCCTTGGCCTTGGCCTTGTTCACGAGAGAGGTCACCAGGGTCGACTTGTCGGCCGGCTGGCGCAGCACCTTCATGCCCGCCAGGGCGCCGGCGATGGCGAAGTCAGGCGGGATGACGCCCAGGCCCACGTCGTGGCGCACCCGCTCGATCTCGTCGTCCAGCGTGCGGGCGAAGGCGTCCATGCGCGAGAGGTAAGCCTGGGCGTCCTCGCGGCTCTCGACCGAGTGCTGGCTGTCGAGAAAGTCGGGCACCTCCTGCCAGGCGCCGCAGATCTGGGCCAGGACGTAGGGGCTGCCCGTGCCGGCGCCGCCGTACTTGAAGCGCCTGGCGCCCTCGTCGGTGGCCTCGAGTTCGAACAGCAGGGTGTCGTAGTTGACCGCGGCCATGCCGGTGAGCTGTTTGCGGTCGATCTGCCTGAGGCGGCGCAACTGGTCTGCGTTTCGGGCCCGCCGCCTGGCCACGCCGGCCAGCGAGGCGTCATGCAGCTGCGCCTTGGCGGCGGCGCGCTCGCCCTTGTCGAGGCCCAGCGAGGTGACCAGCTCGGGGCTGTCTTCCAAGGCCTCGTTGAACACCTGGTCGAGGAAGGCGGTGAGCTGGGCTTCCGCGCTGTTCGGCTGGGCGCCGACACGGGTCGCGGCCAGGGCCGCGGCGGCGCCTGCGGCCATCATGATCTGCCGGCGATTCTGCACGTGACGCGTCCCCGTTACACCTTGTGACGCGAAGGCTTAGAGGGCGCGATGCGGCGACGGCAAGGCGCAGGGGTCGGATTGGGGCATTAATTCCCGGTAATCCGGAACTTCGTGCCCTTAGGTCTGGCGGCGCGCGGTGCGATCGGCTGTATTGCCCCCGTTGCCAGGCAAGGAATCCATTTCGATGTTACGTGTTTCGCGATCCGCGCTGGTCGCCGCCCTGGCGTTCTCCATCGCCGCGCCGGCCTTCGCGGCCGACCCGATGCCCGTGGTGGTGACGCCTGCCCAGGCCGACAAGACCGTCGCCAAGATCCGCGGCGGCGCCGGCTTCAAGGCTGCACTGGCGGCTCTCGACGCCGAGCACGACCGCATCGTCGCCGACACCATCACCCTCACCGAAATCCCGGCGCCGCCCTTCAAGGAAGAGAAGCGCGCCCGGGCCTACATGGAGATGCTGAAGGCGCATGGCCTGAGCGACGTCGAGATGGACGCCGAGGGCAATGTGATGGGCCTGCGTCGCGGCACGGGCAAGCCCGGCGGCAACATCGTCGTGATCGCCGCCCACCTCGACACTGTCTTCCCCGAAGAGGTCAGCGTGAAGGTGCGCCGCGAGGGCACCAAGCTGCACGCCCCGGGGGTCGGCGACGACACCCATTCGCTGGCCGTGCTGCTGGGCTACATTCGTGCGCTGGACGCGGCCAAGATCAAGACGAACAAGGACATCCTGTTCGTGGGCAACGTGGGCGAAGAAGGCCCCGGCGACCTGCGCGGATCGCGCTACATCTTCACGAAGGGCAAGTACAAGGACCGCATCGCCGCCTTCTTCTCGATGGACGGCACGTCCGCGGCGCGGGTCACCTCGGGCGCGGTGGGCTCGCGGCGCTATCGCGTCACCTTCAGGGGGCCGGGCGGCCACAGCTACGGCGCCTATGGGCTGGTGAACCCGATGGCGGCGATGGGCGCGACCGTGGTCGAGATGAACAAGATCAAGACGCCGGCCAAGCCCAAGACCACCTACATGACCAGCGTGGTGGGCGGCGGGACGTCGGTGAACTCGATCCCCGACGCCATCTGGCTCGAAGTCGACATGCGCTCCGAGAGCAAGGACGAGCTGGCCAAGATCGACGGCCAGTTCCTGCAGATCGTCGAGGGCGCGGTCTCGGCCGAGAACGCGGCGCGCTCCACCGCCGCGGGCAAGATCAGCGCCGAGGTGAAGCTGATCGGCGACCGTCCCACGGGAAACACCCGCGAGGACGCCGAGATCGTGCAGATGACGGCCGCCGCCGTGCGCGGGGCCGGCTACACCCCGATCCTGGGCGCCGGCTCCACCGACTCCAATGTGCCGATCAGCCTGGGCATCCCGGCGGTGACCATCGGCTCGGGCGCCGGCGGGGGCGGCCGCGCGCACGCGGTGGACGAATGGATCGACGTGGCCAAGCCCGAGAGCCTCAAGGGCATGACCGTGGGTCTTGTGGCCCTGCTGGCGATGGCGGGGACGTAGAGCGTCTGCTCAGATCCGCCCCTGCCGGACGGCGTTGGCCAGCAGCCAGCGCATGCCGACGATGTGGAAGGGCGCGATCGCGACCAGGTACGCCTTGCCCGCCAGATTGTGCGGCTGGCAGAGCGTCGTGACGGTGACGGCGGCGCCGTCCGGACCCCGCGTCCGCAGGATCGAAACCCGGAAGTCGAGATGACGATTGTCACGCCCCGCGATGATCTCGTCGTCGGCCAGCGCATAGGTCGGCCATGGTCCGATCCGGTCTCCGACCGCGTAGGTGGGCTTGACCGACGGGGCAAGGATCTCGTCGTCCGGCGCCACAGCCAATCCCCACCGCGCCGCGAGCCGATTCCGTGCGATCAGTATCGCCTTCATCCAGGACGGATGGTGTCCGAAGATCGAAAAGAACAGGTCGGGCATCGTCTCATGCCGGACGGTCAGCGGGGCGGAGTGGACGTCCTGGAACCAGGCGCGCGGCGTGAAGATCTCCGGCAGCCGGGACCCGAGGGGGATCTTGGTCGAGACGGCGGTCGCCACGGGGCGCAGCTCTTTCAGGTCGGGGACTTGCGAGGACGGCTCGCCTTACATTGTGCGCGGATGATCTGCGCCGCCAGCCTGAACCCATGACCACCGTCGCCATCATCGGCGGCGGGCCAGCGGGCCTGTTCGCGGCCGAGCGACTGGCCGCGGCGGGCTGTGCGGTGACGGTCTACGAGCAGATGCCGTCCGTGGGGCGCAAGTTCCTGATGGCCGGGCGTGGCGGGCTGAACCTGACCCACTCCGAGGACTTCGAGGCCTTCAGGGCACGCTATCGGGAAACAGCGGCGTGGCTTCGGCCGCATCTCGAGGCGTTTCCGCCCAGCGCGCTGATCGCCTGGGCCGAAGGGCTGGGCCAGCCGACGTTCGTGGGCTCGTCAGGCCGGGTGTTCCCGCGGGCGCTCAAGGCTTCGCCGCTGCTGCGGGCCTGGCTGGCGCGACTCTCCGACCTGGGTGTCGAGATCCGGACCCGCGCCCAGTGGGAGGGCTGGACCGACGATGGGGCGCTGCGTTTCCAAACGCCCGCGGGCGAGACGACCGTGCGGCCGGATGCGACGGTGCTGGCGCTGGGCGGCGCCAGCTGGCCGCGGCTGGGATCGGACGGCGCCTGGACCGCCTGGCTGCCCGACATCGCGCCTTTCCGACCCGCCAACATGGGCTTCGACGTCGCCTGGAGCCCGGTCATGCGCGGTTTCGCGGGCCAGCCGCTCAAGGGGATCGCGCTGCGGTTCGGCGACCGCGTCGTACGGGGCGAGGCGATGATCGCCGGCTATGGCCTCGAGGGCGGGGTGTTCTATGCGCTGTCGGCGCCGCTCCGCGAGGCGATCGAGGCGGAAGACTCGGCGACCGTCAGCTTCGACCTGCGCCCGGACATGACGGTCGACGACCTGGCGGGGCGGCTAGGCCGCGCCCGGGGCGGCCAGTCGCTGTCGAACCAGCTTCGCAAGGCGCTGAAGCTCTCGCCCGTCGAGATCAACCTGCTGCGCGAGGCGCACGGCAAGGCCCTGCCGACCGATCCCGCGGCGTTGGCAAGCGCGATCAAGGACGCGCCGATCCGGCTCACCGGCGTGCAAGGCCTGGCGCGCGCGATATCGTCGGCGGGGGGCGTCCGCCTGGGGGCTCTCGACGAGGATCTGATGCTGAAGGCCCGACCGGACGTGTTCGTGGCGGGGGAGATGCTGGACTGGGAGGCGCCGACCGGCGGCTACCTCCTGCAGGCGACCTTCGCGACGGCGTCCGCGGCCGCGCGAGGGGTTCTGAAGCGCCTCGGGGCCTAGAAGGCGTTCAGCAGCATCGGGCCGACCAGGGGGATCGCCATCGTGACGGCGAAACCGAAGCTCATCAGGGCCAGGGCGATCTTCATGGCGTCTCTCCTTTGACGCCTCCTAGGTAGAGACCGGCCGGCCTCGGCGCACTCCCCGCTTTCGCAGGACAGTTCTGCTGATTTGGAAGAGGTCGCCTACTCCGCCGCCGCCGCGACCTTGGCCACCTGGGGCCAGGGGTCGACCGTCACGCGGCGCATGTGCCGGCGCTGGCCGGGGTAGTCGTTGAGGGCGAAATGCCAGACCGAGCGGTTGTCCCAGAAGGCCACGGAGCCCGGACGCCAGCTGAAGCGGCAGGTGAAGCCCTCGTAGCGGCAGTGGTTGAACAGATAGTCCAGCAGCGCCTTGGATTCGCTGGTCTTCCAGCCCTCGATCTTCAGCGTGAAGGCCGGATTCACGTACAGCGCCTTGCGGCCCGTCTCGGGGTGGACCAGCACCATCGGGTGGACGTACTCGCCCACATAGCCATCGGCCTCGGCCACGTTCATGGAGCCCCGCTTCTGCGCAGATGCGCCCTGAGCGGAGTATTCGCGGCTGGCGGAATGGACGGCGTTCAGGCCCTCCAGCGTCGCCTTCAGGCCGGGAGAGAGGGCGTCGTAGGCGGCCGCCTGGCTGGCGAACAGCGTGTCGCCGCCCCACTCCGGCAGCTCGACCGCATAGAGGATCGAGCCGATCGCGGGGGTCTCCAGGAAACTCATGTCCGAATGCCAGCCCCCGCCGAAGTTGATGCGGTCGGACGGCTCCTTGATGATCTCCATAACCTCGGGCTGGTCGGCCATGCCGGCGACGTAGGGATGGATGTTCAGCGGACCGAAGCGGCGGCCGAACGCCACCTGCTGGGCCGGAGTCAGATCCTGGTCGCGGAAGAAGATCACCTGGTGCTCGACCAGCGCCTGGCGGATCGCCGCGATCGTGTCGTCGGCCAGGGGCTGGGCCAGGTCGACGCCGGTGATCTCGGCCCCCAGCGCGCCGGCCACGCGGCGGATGTTCAGGGTTCCAGTCATCGTCGGCTCCTCCCGGACGGTCGTGTTATTCTGAACAGAATAAGGAGACGCCGCCC
>NZ_SCTC01000058.1 GCF_004299445.1 Phenylobacterium sp.
AGCGCAGCTTCAAGAGCTGCTCCAGGTCGGCGGCCACCGAGGGCCAGTCCAGATCCGCCATATCGTCCTCCCGCGTGTTTCGCTGAGGCTGCGGCCGGCCGGCCTTCGATGCAAGCCGGGTGCGGCTAGGCCTGCCTCGCACATGGCGTCGCGGAACAGGGGCGTCCATGGGCGCGTTGGGGCAGCGCATGGCCACGCTCAGCGCCCCGATCGCGCGCCTACGGCGGCGGTTCGCCCACACGCCGTGGCGCGCGCTGCTGGAGGCGGCGGCGCGCGCCGGCTATCTGGCCCGCGGCGCGGTCTACCTCAGCATCGGGGCCATGGCCCTGCTGGCGGCGCTGGACGTCACGCCGAAGGCCGAGGGCGCAATCGGCGCCCTGGAATCGTGGGGCGCGTGGCCCGCGGGCTTCGTCCTGCTGTGGCTGGTGGGTCTGGGGCTCTACGGCTTCGCGGGCTGGCGGGTCTTGCAGTCGCTATTCGACGCGGACCGGCTGGGCCGCTCTGCGCACGCGATTGTCGGGCGCATCGGCCAGGCGATCAGCGGCGTGGCCTATGCCGGGCTCGCGATCAGCGTCTTCGGCCTGCTGGACGCCATCGAGGACCTGGGCGAGGCGGACGACCAGGCCGCCAGCCGCGAGGCCGTGGCCAAGGCGCTCGAGCTTCCGTCCGGCGATCTGCTGGTGATCGCCGGGGGCCTGTTCATCCTGGGGGCCGGGATCGCCAGCTTCGCGCGCGCCTTCCTCGACCACTTCGGCCGCGACCTGGAGTGCGAGGACGCGACGGCCGACTGGCTGGGCGGGCTGGCCCGCGTGGGCTACGCCGCCCGCGGGATCGCGCTGGCGCCGGCCGGACTTCTGCTGGTGAGCGCGGGCCTGAACACCCGCGCCTCGGACGCGCGCGGCCTGGAAGGCGCCCTCAACCTGCTGGGCCGGGGCCCCTTCGGCGAACCGGTGCTGGCGCTGACGGGCGTCGGCCTCCTGGCGTTCGGCGCATTCGCGATCGTCGAGGGCTGGCTGCGACCGATCCGAGTGCCGCGCAAGCCGGGGGCCTAGGTGGCCTGCTGCAGCTCGGGCCAGGCGCGGTAGAGCGTCGCGATGTCGAAGTACTCGCGCCAGAACACGATCTTGCCGTCGCGGACCTCGTACACCCCGGTCACCGGCAGCTCGACCCAGCGGTCGGGCAGCTTGTGGCGATCAAGTCGCTCGATGAAGACGATGGGCCCGTCGGCCGCCTGCCGCAGAACCTGGAAGTCGTTCTCGACGATCGGGGCGAAGAACGGCTCGAGCACGGCGCGCACGCCCGCCGGTCCCTTGGCGACGCCCATGGGCATGTTCTCGTAGTGGCAGTCGTCGGAAACGTAGACGACGCCCGCGTCGTAGTCCTTGCGCTCCATCGCCTTCATGAAGGCGGCGACGATCTCGGTGGGGGTGCTGGGTTCGGCCATGGCGCTGCTCCTCGCTGTCGGCCACAGAGGATCACGGTCGCAGCGCAACCGCGATTACCTCCGAGGTCATGGCCGAGCCGCGGCTAGAGCCTGCGCTCAGGTGCTCTGGGTCGTGTCGGGCAGCGCCAGGATGCGCTTTGAGACGATGTTGAACTGGATCTCCTGGCTGCCGCCGTAGATCGACATCGCCTTGCCCCACAGCCAGGCGCGGACCGCCTCGATCTCGTGCTCGTTGTAGGCCTCGCCGTCCCAGCCCAGGCCCTGGCTGCCCATCAGCTCGAGGGTCAGTTCGGCGCGGGTCTGGGCGACCCAGGTGGCCGAGTTCTTCAGGACCGACGGCGCGTTGCCCGGGCTGTTGTTGCCCTTGGCTTCGGCGGCCGCGCGCATCAGCGTCAGACCGTGGGCCTTGGCGTCCATCTCGTGCTTCACGAGGCGGGCGCGGAAGTCGGGGTCGGCCAGCCGGCCCTTTTCGTCCAGCCCGATGTAGCCCTTGGCGATCTCGTTCAGCGGCTTGGGCGGACGGCCGCCCATCACCGAGCCGGTCTGGCTGGCGCGTTCGTGCTGCAGCAGGCGCTTGCCCACCGTCCAGCCCACGTTCAGCTGGCCCAGAAGCGCGTCCTTCGGCGCCTCGGCGTCGGTCAGGAAGGTCTCGCAGAACGGCGAGGCGCCCGAGATCAGCCCGATCGGCCGCGTCTCCACGCCCGGCTGCTTCATGTCGAGCAGGAAGAAGCTGATGCCGTCGTGCTTCTTGGCCGACGGGTCGGTGCGGGCCAGGAGGCCGCACCAGTCGGAGTACTGGGCCCCGCTCGTCCACGTCTTCTGGCCGTTGAAGACCCACTTGTCGCCCTTGTCCTCGGCCTTCATCTGCAGGCTGGCCAGGTCGGAGCCGGCGTTGGGCTCGGAGTAGCCCACGCACCACTGGACTTCGCCGCGGATGATCGGCGGGAGGTGCTTCTTCTTCTGCTCCTCGGTGCCGTAATCCATGATCGTCGGGCCGATCATCGTGACGCCCATGCCGAACATCAGCGGGTTGAAGGCGCCGACCTTGCTCATTTCCTGGCCCAGCACGCGGGCCTGTTGGGGCGTGAGCCCGCCGCCGCCGTACTCCTTGGGCCAGGTGGGCGTGCCCCACCCCTTGGCGCCCATGGCCTTGCGCCAGGCCACCAGGTCGGGCTCGTTCGAGCGCACTTCCGCGCTGGCCAGCGCGCCCTTGCCCTTCAGCGAGGCGGGGAAGTTCGCCTCCAGCCATTCGCGCGCTTCCTTGCGGAAAGCCTCGAGGTCGATGTCGGCGCCGAAGTCGGCCATGGGATCAAACTCCAAGTCTGTGCCGACAACTTATGGACCCTGCCGTGGCGGCGCCAAGATTCACGTGGGGGAAGGCAGGCGCGACGGGCGGTCGCGATCTATATGTTCTTGTTTTGTTCTTGCCAAATGAAGCGAACCATGAGAGGCTGTAGGGCTCGACGTCGTCCGTCAGCGTCGGCACGGCGATGCGATGAGGAGAGAGAGAGAATGGCTAGCTCAGGCTCATACGCCCGAGGTGATCAACCGCGTTCGGTCCCCGACGACCTCAAAGGGCCGTACGAGGACATGTCCCGGAAGCAGAAGGCGTAGAACGCCAAGCAGGAAGCTGCGGTCGCGAGAACGCAGCAACGGGGTATCGACTGGAGCAAGCATCCTGGCACAGCGGAATCCCTCGTCCCAGTTTGGGGATCGGCGCGCGAGGCAATCGCCGACTACCACGAGGGCGACATGGTTGGCGCTGTAGGCAACGGCGCGTTGGCCCTGACCGATCTGACGGGGGAGGGCTATGTCCTCAAGTCTCTCGCGAAGGGCGGGCTGAAAGTCGCCGGCTCGCACGCTTGGAAAGACACCCGCAAATGGATGGGCCACGAGGGAAGGGGTCTCTTGGAGAAGGGTCAACACGGCCATCATTGGCTGATCCCTCAAAATGGCTGGGGCAAGACCTGGCCCGACGCGATCAAGAACCAGCCATGGAACGTCAAGGCTATGCCCAGCGAAGAGGTCCATGCCCGAATGCGCGGCGCCCGGAACGGGAAGCCGAAGTTCAACGCTGCCGAGCGCTACATCTATGGAACACCGAACTGGTGGAAGGTGCAGAACGGGGTCTGGGGGGCCCATGCAGCGAACGGTGTCCAGGAGGGCCTGAACCCGTCGGCGCGCGAGGCGCGACAACCTGGAAGGCCTCCAAGGTGATGATCGCAAGGCTGTGTCGCGGCAAGGCCCGGCGCTGCCTTGAAGGTGCGGACGGAGGATCGGTTTGGAGACGGCCCCGCGTTTGGTCAGAGAGTTGCTTGCGATCTCACTTCTGGGATTTGCGCCCGCCATCCTGATGGCTGCGGTCGTCGGCGGCTTGACGATATTGTTCAACCTCAGGGGACAGACCGCTTCGAATGCGGGGCGCGTAGGCGAACCGCTCCGAAGCCCTGAAGCCATCCGGATCGCACGGCGAACGCGACGCAACATGCAACCGAGCCTGCTCCTTTCAAAAGGCCGCCGGCTTGGCTTCTCGAAACTCGGCGGACATCCGGACTTGCCAAGCGAGCTCACCTGGCCCGAAGGCCGCGATGGCCAGTTTCGCTTCCTTGCCCAGGTCGATCTGGCCGACGCCCGCACAGCCGGCGGCCCGGAGTGGCTGCCGGCCACGGGGCGGATTTACGCCTTTCACAGCGAGGACAACGGCTCGCCCGATCAAGTGCGCGTCCTCTACGCGCCGGCGGAGGCATCCGTCGCAGAGGCGCAGCCCCGCGACGCCTCGGCCTGGCCCTACGACGAGCAACCGATCGCGTTCGTTCGTCATGACTCGTTTCCGAGCCTCGACTGGCTGGCCGAGGACGTAGCGGTCGATGAGGCCGAGCTCGACGCTCTGGTCGGGCTGTCGACGCCGGACTGGAACGGGCCCCTGCACAAGCTCGGAGGCTTTCCGGACGAGTTGCAGGACGCGCCGATGGCGGTCGTGTGCGAGCGCCTTTTTCACGGCGGCGGCGAAGACGATGACCTGGAAGCCGCGCACAAGGCCGCACGGATTTGGCGCCTCGTCCTTCAGATCGACTCGGACCCGAGCCTGGGGACGGATTTCGGGGGCGGCCGGCTCTACGTCTTTGCTCGCCGAGACGACGCGCGCCGAGCGCGCTTCGACCGGACGATCACCCTGATGCAGACGTGATCATCGCTCCATTTGCATCCGGCGATAACGGGCACGGACCTCTCGAGTCGGGCGGTGGAGCGTTGGGGGCCCGAAAGCGTTCGGCCTCGCGCCATCCCGGCCCTGGAGAACAGCAAACAGGCCCACGTAGCTCAGCAGGAGGCCGACCACGCGGGCGACGCCGCGAACCCAGGGACCAGGCGTTATTCCGATGGCCGGCAGCGTCATCCAGACGACCAGCAAGAGGGTCGGTCCACCCATCCAGGCGTAGGCCTCCTTTGCGGCATAGTCTTCGTCGTGGGCTCGCCGGATCGCCACGCACCACATGACGCCCGTGAGAATCCATAGGACTCCGAGAGCAGCCGCCCGCACCCCGGCTCCCACCCCATCGAACGCAAGCAGGGCAACCAGCGGAGCTGCGAGGATGGAACAGATCACGGCGATCCGAACATACTCCCGGTTGCTGCACCTCCCGCGTGGGTCAAGCCATTCCACATCCAGCCTCCGTTCCCTTTAGGTTCTCGAAACTCGGACTGATTGGCAAGAGGCCCGGCGCCTTACGCAGGCTTAACTTTCTCAGGCCCGCGACGCACGGCATATGCCGGCGCCGAGGAGGTTCGCCCATGCCGTCCATCGCCGCCATCGATCGCCGCTGCTTCATGTCCCGGCCCGCAAAAGCCCAGACGTCGCCCCCCGACAAGCGACCGTCCGAGCCGGCGACGTTCGCGATGAGCCGGCAGCCTCGCACGGCGCGGACCGAGCCGAAGGACCCAGGGGCGAAAGGTCAGGCCGCGGTGTAGCCGCCGTCGATGACCAGCTCCGAGCCGGTCATGAAGCTGGACTCGTCCGACGCCAGGAACACGATCGCATCGGCGATCTCACGCGGGACGCCCAGCCGGCCCATGGCGTGCCGCGAGATCACCATGTCGCGCATCTCGTTCTCGCTCTCGGACTCGCGGAAGGCGTTCACGACCATCGGCGTCTCGATGAAGCCGGGATGCACCGAGTTCACCCGCACGCCGGCCGCCGCCAGCTCCAGCGCCGCCGCCTTCGTGAACAGCGCCACCCCGCCCTTCGAGGCGCAGTAGGCCGCCGCCCCGGGGAAGCCCACCTTCCCCAGGATCGACGACAGATTGATGATCGAGCCGCGTCCGGCCTCAGCCATCACCGGCGCGGCGTGACGCACGCCCAGGAACGTGCCGTCCAGGTTGACGCCGGTGACGCGCCGCCAGCCCTCCAGCGTCGCCTCGAGCAGCGGCTCGCCGCCGCTGATCCCGGCGGAGTTCACCAGCACATCCAGCCGGCCGAAGCGGGCCGTCGTCGCGGTCACGACCTCGGCCCAGCGCGCCTCGTCGGTGACGTCGTGGACGAGGAACATCGCGGTCCCGCCTGCCGCCAGGATCTCATCGGCGACGGCCTGGCCGGCCTCGGCGGCGAGATCGGTGAGCACGACGCTGGCGCCTTCGCGCGCCAGCCGGCGCCCGCTCTCGGCGCCCAGCCCGGAGGCCCCTCCAGTGACCAGCGCCACCTTGCCTGCGACCCGACCCGTCATGCGCGTATCCCCCATTTTCTGTTTGGCGACCATGTCGGCTCCGCGCCCTCGCGGACGTCAAGGGCGAACGACGAGGATGGCGCCGCGCCGCAACCGCGCTACGGAGGCGCATGAACCCCTGGATTCACCTCGACACGGCCCAGATCCCCGACGGCGGCGAGCTTCGGCTGATGCAGCGCGGCGTGGACTATTCGATCATGTCGGGCACGATCGAGCTGATGAACAGCCGCCTCTACGGGTCGGAAGTGGCGCTGTTCAAGCTGGCCTGGGCCAAGGCCGGCGCGCTCAAGGCGCCGCGCATCCTGATCGGCGGCCTGGGCATGGGCTTCACGATGCGCGCCGCGATCGCCGACCTGCCGGCCGATGCCGCCATAGTGGTGGCCGAGCTCGTGCCCGAGGTGATCGCCTGGGGCCGCAGCCATCTGTCGCCGCTGTATGGCGCCAGCCTGGATGACCCGCGGGTCCGCATCGTCCAGGGCGACGTGGCCGACCGGCTGGCCGAGGCGAAACCGCCCTACGACCTGATCCTGATGGACGTGGACAACGGCCCCGACGGCCTGAACCGCGACGCCAACGACAGCCTCTATTCGCTGCACGGCCTGACCAACCTGAAGCGCGCCACCCGGCCCGGCGGCGTGGTGGCGATCTGGTCGGCCGCCCACGACGACAAGTTCGCCCGCCGGTTCGCGCATTCGGGTTTCACGGTGACCGAGCACAAGGTGGGCGCGAGCCCGTCGGGCAAGGGGCCGCGCCACGTGATCTGGGTGGGCGTCTCGCGGTGAGCGCGCGGCCCAAGTCGTGCGGGCCCTGCGGCATGTGCTGCAAGGTGCTGGCGGTGGACGACCTGGCCAAGCCGGCGGGGACGATGTGCGGCCACTTCCGCGGCGGCTGCACGATCTATGCGGACCGGCCGCACGCCTGCCGCACCTTCGAGTGCGTCTGGCTGATGGACCCCGAGATGCCCCACCGCTTCCGGCCCGACCAGACCAAGGTGATGCTGGACCAGGACCCGGCCGGCGCCCGCCTCATCGCCCGCTGCGACCCGGCCAACCCGCAGGCCTGGCGACGGCAGCCGATGTACGGCGCGCTGAAGGGCTTTGCGGCCGACCACTGGGGTCAGGGCAAGATCGTGCTGGCGGTGGCCGGGCGGCGGACGTGGCTCATTACGCCGCGGGAAGACGTGGACCTGGGCGACGTTCCGCCGGGCGCCGATCTGAAGATCACCGAGGGACCGGGCGGGGCGGTGAGCGTCGAGGTGACGCCGCCCTGATCCTCCACCGCGGCGACGCGTCAGCGTCCTTCGTATTGACCACGAACCACACGAACCACACGAACGCGCGCCTTGGGCCATGAGGGCCTCGCGAGCGGCAGGCTCCGTTCGTGTGGTTCGTGGTCGAGCAAGACAGCGCCTGCGGCGCGCGCTGAGCCGGATAGTCCAGCGCGGCCCCTCATCCGCCAGCCTGCAGCTGACACCTTCTCCCGCAAGGGGAGAACGTGGCGCACTACGCTACCACCGGCTCCTTCGCCACGACCGCGTCCCACTGCTTCCAGAGGCGCTTGGCCTCGGCCTTGGCCGGCCCCACCGACGCTTCCTTCACGTGGCCGAAGCCGCGGATCTGCTGCGGCACGGCGGCGATCTGGGCGGCGACGGCCAGGCGGTCCTTCGACAGACCCGCCACCAGCTTGTCCACGTCGGCTTCGAAGTCGCGGATCAGGGCGCGTTCCATCTTCCGCTCGTCGGTCATGCCGAAGATGTCGATCGGGCCGCCGCGTAGGCCCTTGGCCCTGGCCAGCGTCGGGAACACCAGGTCCAGCATCCAGGGCGAGAAGGCCATCTTGCGCGGCTTGCCGTCTGGACCCTTGCGGGCCAGCAGCGGGGGCGAGAGCCAGACCTTGGCCTTGCTGCCCTTGAACGTCTCGGCGCGGTAGGCGGCGAAGCGGCCGTCGGTGTAGAGGCGCGCGACCTCGTACTCGTCCTTGTAGGCCATCAGCTTGTAGAGGCTGACCGCCACGGCCCGGGTCAGGGCCTCGGTCCCGAACGGCGCCTCGGCCTTCCGCACGCTCTCCACCTTGGCGAGGTAGCGATCGGCGTAGGCCTTGTTCTGATAGGCCGTCAGCTCGCGGGCCCGGTGGGCGATGAGGTCGTCCAGCGGCATGGTCTCGGGCGTGGGGACGTCGTCCTCCCGCTTGCCCCGTGCGCCTAGGTCGAAGGCGGCCTTCCGGCCCAGCTCGAACGCCTGCAGGTTGGCCTCGGCCTCGACGCCGTTCAGGCGGATGGCCCGATACAGCGCCCGGCTGGAGACAGGGATCACGCCCTTCTGCCAGGCGAAGCCCAGCATGATCATGTTGGCGTAGATCGCATCGCCCAGCTGGCTCTCGGCCAGATGGCTGGCCGGAGCGGCGTCGTAGCTCCTGGTCGCCGCGGCGATCCGCTTGCCCTGTTCGTCCGCATCGAAGCGCACATCGCGGTCGGTGACGAAGTCGGCGGTGGGGGCGAAATCGGCGTTGCCCACGGCCACCGTGCGATCCTTGGCGTAGAGCGCCAGGGCGTCCGGACCGGCGGCCGAGAGCAGGTCGCAGGCGATCAGCACGTTGGCGCTGGCCGCCGGCACGCGGCCGCCGATCACCGTGGTCTCGGTCTCGCCGATGCGGACGTGACTGAAGACCGCCCCGCCCTTCTGGGCCAGGCCCGTCATGTCGACCACCGAGGCCGAGCGGCCGTCCACGTGGGCGGCCATGGCCAGGATGGAGGCCACGGTCGTCACGCCCGTGCCGCCCACGCCGGTGAAGACGATGTTCTGGACGCCCTTCAGATCCTGGAAGGTCGGCAACGGGGTTGCGTCCGCCGTCAGGGCCGGCATCGCCTCGCGGTGCGCGTTCTCGGCGCCTTCCAGGGTGATGAACGAGGGACAGAAGCCGTCCAGGCACGAATAGTCCTGGTTGCAGGTCGACTGGTTGATCTTTCGCTTGCGGCCGAACTCGGTGTTCAGCGGCTCGACCGAGACGCAGTTCGACTTCACAGAACAGTCGCCGCAGCCTTCGCAGACCAGTGGGTTGATCATCACCCGCATGGGGGCGGCGGCCATCTTGCCGCGCTTGCGCCGGCGGCGCTTCTCGGTGGCGCAGACCTGGTCGTAGATCAGGACCGTCACGCCGGGGGTGTCGCGCAGCTCGCGCTGCACCTTCATCAGTTCGATGCGCGGGCGCACTTCGACGCCCGGGGCGAGGTCGGTGACGGTCTGGTAGCGCTCGGGCTCGGCGGCCACGACCACCACCTTGGCCACGCCCTCCGCGGCGAGCTGGCGGGTGATCTGCGGGACTGTGAAGCCGCTCTCGGCCGCCTGGCCGCCGGTCATGGCGACGGCGTCGTTAAACAGCAGCTTGTAGGTCATGTTCGCCTTGGCCGCGACGGCGGCGCGGATGGCGAGCGAGCCCGAGTGATTGTAGGTGCCGTCGCCCAGATTGACGAACACGTGCTTCTCGTCGGTGAAGGGCGAGGCCCCCACCCAAGACAGGCCCTCGCCGCCCATGTGGCTGTTCAGGTCGGTCGAGGGGTCGTTGAAGCTGGCCATGTAGTGGCAGCCGATGCCGGCCAGGGCGCGGGAGCCCTCGGGCAGGCGGGTCGAGGTGTTGTGCGGGCAGCCCGAGCAGAAGAACGGCTTGCGCTGCTGGTCCGCCGACAAGGTCACCGCCGCCATCGAGGCGGCCGAGACGCGGTTCAGGTAGTCGTACACGCGGTCCATGTGGCCGCCGGCGGGCAGCCGGTCGGCAATGGCCAGCGCGATCTCGGCAACTGAAAGGCTGGTCAGCTCCGAGAGCAGCGGCGCGCCCTTCTCGTCGGTCTTGCCGATGATCAGAGGGCGGGCGTGGGCCGGGAGGTCGTAGAGCGCCGCGCGCGCCTGAACCTCGATCAACGGCCGCTTATGCTCGATGACCATCAGGGTCTCGAGACCGGCGGCGAAGGCGCGGATGCCCACCGGCTCCAGCGGCCACGGCATGCCGACCTTGTAGATGGCGACGCCCAGCGACGCGGCCTCCGCCTGGGTGATGCCCATGGCCGCGAAGGCCTCGACCACGTCCTTGTAGGCCTGGCCCTGGCAGACGATGCCCAGGCGGGGGCGCGAGGTCCCCAGCATGATCCGGTCGATGTGATTGGCGCGCGCGAAGGCCAGGGCCGCCGGGATCTTCTGGGTGCGGAGGCGACGTTCCTTGTCCAGCGGCTGGTCCTTGAGCCGGATGCCCAGGCCGCCCGCGGGCAGGCGGAAGTTCTCGGGCGTGACGAACCTGTGGCGCGACAGCGAGACGTCGATGGTGGCGCCCGAATCCATGGTGTCGGCCAGGGCGATCATGCCTACCCACAGGCCCGAGAAGCGCGACATGGCGATGCCCATCAGGCCGTAGTCCAGCACCTCCTGGACGTCGGCCGGCGACAGCACCGGCATCTCGAAATCCTGGAAGGCGTACTCGGACTGGCTGGGGAGCGTGGAGGACTTGCAGGTGTGATCGTCGCCGGCCACCGCCAGCACGCCGCCCTTGGGAAACACGCCCGCGAAGTTGGCGTGCTTGAAGACGTCGCCGGTGCGGTCGACGCCGGGCGCCTTGCCGTACCACATGCCGAACACGCCGTCGTAACGGGCGCCCGGGAAGAGGTTGGCCTGCTGGCTGCCCCAGACGGCGGTCGCGGCGAGGTCCTCGTTGAGGCCTTCCTTGAAGGTGACCTCGGCGGACTTGAGATACTTGGCCGCGCGGGCGGCCTGCTGGTCGAGCCCGCCCAACGGCGAGCCGCGGTAGCCGGAGACGAACCCTGCCGTGTTGAGGCCCGCCGCCTGATCCAGCCTGTGCTGGTCCATGAGGACGCGGAGCAGCGTCTGGACGCCGGTGATGAACACCCGACCGTCCGTGAGCAGAAATTTGTCGTCGAGCGTCACTTCCTGGTGGCGCATCGCAATTTTTTTCCTTTCGGGCCTCCCCTAACGGATCGCACAATCCTATAAGAGCGCCGCAATTGCTTGCCAAAAGCGTGCCCCGGGAGAGCGGTTCCGAGGCACGAAAAATATGCTCTCGCGCCAAAAACAGGAGGAAAAGTTGTCCGAGGTCCTCGACGCGGTCGATGCTAAGATCCTGGATCTTATCCAGCACGACGCCGGATTGTCCGTCGCCGAGATCGCCGACCGGGTCGGTTTGTCCTCCAGCCCCTGCTGGCGGCGCATCAAGCGGCTCGAGGATGCGGGCGTCATCCAACGCCGCGTGACCATCCTGGACCGCGACAAGCTGGGCCTGGGCTTCGAGGTCTATTGCACCGTCAAGCTCAGCCTGCCGACCAAGGACAACCTGGACGCTTTCGAGACCGCCATCGGCAAGCTGGCCGAAGTTGTGCAGTGCGCGACCGTCACTGGGGCCGCCGACTACGAGCTGCGCATCGTCACCCGCGACATGCACGCCTTCGACGATTTCCTGCGTGAGAAGATCCTCGGCCTAGGCTTGGTCTCGAACATCGAGAGCCGCATCGTCATCCGCTCGGTCAAGAACACCACCGCCGCCCCGCTGGGCCTGGTGAGCCCCTACGTGAGCGCGCAGGGGTAGATTCCCTGCGCTGGCCTCTCCCGCGCTCTGGAGGAGGAGGTCTCGCCCTCCTCTTCGCCCTCTTCGCCGCGCCGGCGCTCGCCGAGCCGCCGGTCACCGTGCTGGCGCAGGACGCCCGCCGCGACCTGCTGATCGAGGGGATTGCGCACCACCAGGGCCGGTTCTTCGTTTCGGCGGTCGCCGCCAGGACCATCTTCCGCGTCGAAGAGGGCAAGCTCACGCCGTTCCTGCAAGCCGACCCGGCGACCGGAGGTGTCTTCGGTCTCGCCGTCGACGCCCCGCGGGGCGTGCTCTGGGCCGCCGAGGCCTGGGGCGCGGGCCTGCCCGGCGGCGCGGGCGACAGGCGGACCGGCCTGCTCAAGGTCTCGCTCGCGGACGGCAAGATCCTCGCCCGCTACCCCGCGCCGCCTGGCGAGGCGAAGCAGTTCGGCGACGTCGTCGTGGACCCAGCCGGCGCCGTCTACGCCTCGGACGGAGGAACCGGCGCCATCTGGCGCCTGGCGCCCGGCGGCCCGGTCGAACCGCGCCTTGAACTCGTCAGCCGCCCCCGGGGCGCGACCTCGGCCCAGGGCATGGTGCTGTGTCCGCTGGATGTGATGGTGGTCAGCGACTACGCCACCGGCCTGCACCGCGTGGACCTCGCCGGCGGCGCCAGCCGTCCGCTCAAGGTCACGGGTCTGAAGCTGGCGGGCCTGGACGGGCTGGTCGCATTGTCCGCCCGCGACCACCTCGACGTGATCGCCACCTACAACGGCGCCCTGCCCTATCGCCTGATGCGCCTCAGGATCAGCGCCGACTGCGACCGGCTGGAGGCCGCCGAGACCCTGCTCAAGGGCGAACCCGTCGGCGATGTCGCCCTGGTCACCGCCGCGCCCGATGGCGTCGCCGTGGTCACCGGCAGCCAGTGGGCCGGCTGGAGCGCCAACGGCGTGCGCAACGCCTCCGATCCCGGCCCGGCCACGCTTGCGTTGGTGAAGATCACGCGCTGATCTGAGCTGGCAGCCGCCCCCCGGGAGTTCTCATGATCGACCTCGTCATCGACCAGCGCCGCAAGGACCTCGGGGGCTTCGAGGTCGGGCGCGTCCTGCCCTACGCCAAGCGCCGGATGGTGGGGCCGTTCGTGTTCTTCGACCACATGGGGCCCGTCGACTTCCAGGCGGGCTTTCCGCGCAGCGTCGACGTGCGGCCGCACCCGCACATCGGCCTCTCCACAGTCACCTACCTGTTCGACGGCCAGATCACCCACCGCGACAGCGTGGGCGCGATCCAGGAGATCAATCCGGGCGAGGTGAACTGGATGACCGCCGGCAGCGGCATCACCCACTCCGAACGCTTCGAGACCCTGCGCGAACAGGGCGGCCACATGCATGGCATCCAGGCCTGGGTGGCGCTGCCCACCGAGCTGGAGGAGATCGCGCCCAGCTTCGCCAACCACAAGCCCGACGACCTGCCCACCTACGAGGGCGGCGGCATGTGGGCCCGCCTGATCGCCGGGAAGGCCTTCGGCGCCGAGGCCAAGGTCGCGACCCGATCGCCGCTGTTCTACGTCCACTGGCGTCTGGACGCGGGGGCCAAGGCCCAGCTGCCGGCCGAGTATCCCGAGCGCGCCGCCTATGTCGCCGCCGGCCAGGTTGAGGTGGACGGCCGCACCTTTCAGGCGGGCCAGATGCTGGTCTTCGCGCCCGGCCACACGATCACTTTCACCGCTCTGACCGACGCCATCGTCATGCTGCTGGGCGGCGAACCGCTGGGCCCGCGCTTCATCGAATGGAACTTCGTCTCCACATCGAAGGAGCGGATCGAGCAGGCCAAGGCCGACTGGCGGGCCGGCCGCATGAAGCTGCCCGACGCCGACGACCAGGAGTTCATCCCCCTGCCCGAGCCGGCGCCGCCCGCCAATCCGATGAGTTGAGGAGCGCGGGCCAGGGCAGCGCCCTCAGCGCGTGTGGTCGAAAATCACGTGCTCGCGGGTGAGGAAGAGGCGCGACTTGTCCATCTGTACGAACCGGCGCTCGTCCTCGACCAGGGCCGCGCCGGCGTCGCGCGCCGCATCGCCGCCCGCGCCCATCTCCTCCAGCGAGTTCACCCAGACCTCGGTGATCCCGTCCAGCGGCGGCTCGTAGTTGCGCCCGGCCTGGATGCCGGCGTTCACGTCGGGCGCGATGGCGTGGCTCTGCACGTACTTCGCCATGCTGAGCGGGCCCGCGAAGCTCGCCACCAGCGGTCCGTGATCCTTCAGCCAGGTCTCGTGGCACTGCGCCTGGGTGAGGTCGTCGCGCCGGGTGAGCAGGTAGGTGGCCTTGACCGCGTCGGGGCCGGGGCCCTTGCCGCCCGTGTGGTCGAAGATCAGGTGCTCCTGCGTCAGGAACACCGCCGACTTCTCGAAGTCGATGAACCTGGCCTCGTCCTCGGCCAGGATCCGTCCGGCCTCGGCCCCTTCGGGCGTTCCGTAGACCGACTGGAAGTCCTCCAGCGAGTCCCACCAGACCTCGGTGACGCCATCGGCCGGGCCGCGCATGCCGCGCACGGCGCGCATCGCCTCGCTGGCAGGATCGTCGAACGGGTGGCTCTGGACGTACTTCCGCAGCTTCAGCGCCTGAGCCTGCGCCGCCACCAGCGGACCGTGCCGGGTCAGCCAGTACTCGCGGAAGGCCGCGGCCGACATATCCGCGCGTCGGACAATCACATAGACCAGTTTGATCATCGCGCCCTCCTCACCAGGCGAGACAGTGCGCCCGCCGGCCCGGACGGAGGTCAAGAAAAACCGAGCCTCCGCTGACGCAGCGGCACGCAGTTTCCGGCGCAAGATGGCCCGTCATCAACGGAGGAACGCCATGTCCCGCATGCCGCTCGTCGAGCCCGAGGCGCTGCCGCCCTACCTCAAGGCCATCCATGACGCGACGCCGGAGGAGAACTGGCTGGGCCGCCACTTCGCCCGCGCGTTCGCGCCGAACGAGGCGCTGGTCCAGGCCTACCAGGCCTTCTACCACCCCTGGCACACGGGCGGCGCCGGCGTGCTGGAGCCCCGCCTGAAGGAGCTCATCCGCCTGAGGATCGCCACGCTGAACGGCTGCGTGCTCTGCAAGACCGTGCGCATGGCCCCCGATGTGGTGGCCGAGGACGAGGCCGCCGTCGGGGTGGACGACGCCGACAACGCCGGCTTCACGCCCCGCGAGCGCGCGGCGATCCACTTCGCCGAGAAGATGGCGATCGACCACCACAACATCGGCGACGCCGACGTGGCCGCCATGCGCCGTCACTTCAGCGACGCCGAGTTCCTGGAGCTGTCGATGATGGCGGGGCAGTACATCGGCTTCGGCCGCGTGCTCGCCATGCTGCAGCTCGAAGTGGCGAGCTGTCCGATCTGAGGGAAGTCCGGACAACGTTTGCAGCTTGAGCGGGGCCGACGACGAGCTGTTCGCCCTCTGGATTTTCTTCGGGGACGAGTCGGAATCGCGCGTCCTTGTTCGTCCTCTGGCCAAGAACAGGGAGTGCGACGATGCGGTTCATGGTGTTCGTGAAATCCAGCGCCGACAGCGAAGCGGGCGTGATGCCGTCGGCCGAGGCCATCGAGCGCATGGGCGTCTACAACAACGAGCTGATCGCCGCGGGCGTGATGCTTGACGCTGGCGGCCTGCGCCCCAGTTCGCACGGCGCGCGGCTCAGCTTCGAGAACGGCCAGCCCATGATCATCGACGGGCCCTTCACCGAGACCAAGGAACTGATCGGCGGCTACTGGATCTGGCAGTGCAAGGACCTGGCCGAGGCCATCGGGTGGTTGCGCAAGGCGCCTTATGACGTCGGCGCCCTCGAGATCCGTCCCTTCTACGAGCCGGAGGACTTCAAGGGCATCGCGTCAGAAGAGCTCATCGCGCAGGAGAAGGGCTGGCGCGAGGACCAGGCGAAGACCGCCATGGGCCAGCGGGGCTAGGGCCACCGCACCGCCCCTGCCCTTGCGGAAGCCGGCCGGGCCGTCCACACAGGCGGCCCATGAACGTCAGCGCCTTTGACCTCTTCAAGCTGGGGGTCGGTCCTTCCAGTTCCCACACCATGGGCCCGATGACGGCCGCCGCCCGGTTCCTCGAGCGGCTGGGGCCGGACCGCGACCGGGTGGCCCGGGTCGAGACCACGCTCTACGCCTCGCTGGCGCTGACCGGGCGCGGCCACGCCACCGACCGCGCGGTGATCCTGGGTCTCGCCGGGTTCGCCCCGCGCACGCTGGATCCCGACGAGGCCGAGCGAGTGATCGCCGCGGTGCGGGAGACGGGACGCCTCAATCTGGCCGGCGTTCGCGACATCGCCTTCGATGAGGCGGCGGACATTGTCTGGGCCGGTCGTGAGCGACTGCCGCAGCATCCCAACGCGCTGCGCTTCACGGCCTTCGACGCGGCGGGCTCCCCGCTGGCGCAGCGCACCTACTTCTCCATCGGCGGCGGCTTCGTGCGCGACGAGGACGAGATCGCCCAGAACACGCCGCCGGCCCGCGCCCTGCCGACGCCCTACCCGTTCGACTCGGGCGCCGAACTGCTGGATCAGGCGGACAGGGCGGGACTCACCATCGCGGGCCTGATGGCCGCCAACGAGCTCGCGCTGCGCAGCCAGGACGACATCGATGCGGGTCTCGACGAGATCGCCGCGGCCATGTTCGCCTGTATCGACCGCGGGATGCGCACCGAGGGCGTCCTGCCGGGCGGCCTGCAGGTGAAGCGGCGCGCGCATCAGATCTGGAAGAGCCTGGTCACCGACGCCGACCGGCGGATCGCCGATCCTCTTGCCGCCCTGGACTGGGTGAACCTGTGGGCGCTCGCGGTGAACGAGGAGAATGCGGCCGGCGGCCGCGTCGTCACCGCCCCCACCAACGGCGCAGCCGGCCTGCTGCCCGCGGTGCTGCGCTACTACGACCGCTTCCACTACGGCACGCCCGAGGGGCGGCGCACCTTCCTGCTCACCGCCGCCGCCATCGGCGCGCTCTACAAGAAGAACGCCTCGATCTCGGGGGCCGAGGTGGGCTGTCAGGGCGAGGTGGGCGTGGCCTGCTCGATGGCCGCCGCGGGCCTCGCCGCCGCGCTGGGCGCCTCGAACGCCCAGATCGAGAACGCCGCCGAGATCGGGATGGAGCACAACCTGGGCCTCACCTGCGACCCGATCGGCGGCCTGGTCCAGATCCCCTGCATCGAGCGCAACGCCATGGGCGCGGTGAAGGCCATCGACGCCTGCCGCCTCGCCATGCTGGGCGACGGCCAGCACTCGGTCAGCCTCGACAAGGTGATCGCCACTATGAAACGCACCGGCGAGGACATGAGCCACGTCTACAAGGAAACCAGCCTGGGCGGCCTGGCGGTGAACCTGGCCGAGTGCTGAGATCGGGGGGCAAAGTGTTCGTTCTTGAAACGGCGCTGCGCGACGGGGCGATCCTGGCGGTCGCAGCCTCAGCGGTCGTGATGGGTTCGTTGCGGGCCAACCCGCGGCTCTTCATGCGCCACTTTCCCGACGCCCTGAAGCAGCGGCTTGCGCCACTTTCGCCAAAGGAAACGAAGGCCGGCGCCGTGGTCGGGATCGTGCTCATCGTCCTCCTGTTCGGCGGGCCGCTGGCCTCGTCGATGCTCGCGCGCCCACAACCCCTGCCCGCCGTCTTCCTGCACGCCTTCACCGTTGGGATGGTGTTCAACGCCGTGGACTGGCTGATTCTGGACGAGTTCGTGCTAGGGGTCCTGAAGCCCCGCTGGGCCCTGCCGCCAGGCTCGACCCTGGATGACTTCCAGCCTTTCGACCATGGCCGCCACGCCCGCGGCTTCGCGACCGGAACGGTGATCTGCGCGGTCGCCGCCGCGCTCGCCACTGGCGTCGTGGCGCTGGCTGGCTAGCTCGACAGCGCCTTACGCGTCTGTTCCCAGTACTGGTAGCCGGTGATCAGGGTGATCACGGCGGCCAGCCACAGCATCCCGTGGGCGCCCAGCTCGAACATCTCGCGCAGCACCGTGCCGTCGGGCAGCGAGAAGGCGCCCCATGCCGCTACGATCAGTTCCATGGCCAGGGCCGTGAGCTGGATCGTCGTCTTCCACTTGGCCAGCAGGGTGACGGGCAGCTTGACGCCCTTGCCCGCCCCCACTTCGCGCAGGGCGCTGACTGTGAACTCGCGGAACAGGATCAGGCCGCAGGGCAGAACCACCATCGGCTGGGGACCCAGCGACATCAGGCCGAGGATGGCGCCGCACACCAGCACCTTGTCGCCGATGGGGTCCAGGATCGCGCCCCAGACGGTCTCGGCGTCCAGCTTGCGCGCCAGCCAGCCGTCGAAGAAGTCGGTGATCGCCGCCACGATGAAGGCGTAGACCGCCCAACGTTGCAGGGCGAACTGCGCCTCGGGCTCCAGGCGGTTGGCATAGTAGGGCACCGCCCCTGCCGCCGCCGCGAAGGCGACGAACATGAACAGCGCCATGACCAGGCGCGACCCAGTCAGGATGTTCGGCAGCGCCTTCAGCATCGGGGACTTCGTCATCAGGAGGATCGAGCGCTCGGCGAGTGGCAAAGGTTCCGCGTCAGCTTAGCCGGTTCCGCCCGGGCGGGTCACGCCCGGGTTTCGCGACGTTGCCGCGCGGCGTCAGCGCCCCTGTGCGATCAACCCCGCCAACAGCTTGTCCGGCGTGATGGGGTAGTCGCGCACCCGGACACCGCAGGCGTTGTAGATGGCGTTGGCCACCGCCGCGCCCGCGCCGGAGTTCCCGAGCTCGCCCACACCCTTGATGCCCATCGGGTTGGCCTTGTCGTCCACCTCGTCGAGCATGATGGCGTCCAGGTCGCCGATGTCGGCCTGCACCGGCACCAGGTATTGGGCCAGGTCCTGGTTGATCAGCGAGCCGTAGCGCGGATCGACGGCGTTGCCCTCGCCCAGCGCCGAGCCGACGCCCCAGATCATCCCGCCGGTCAGCTGACTCTTGGCCGTCTTGGCGTTGAGGATGCGGCCGGCGGCGAACACCCCCAGCATGCGACGCACGCGGACCTCGCCGGTCACCGGATCGACGCCCACCTCCACGAAGTGGCCGCCGTAGGTCTGGGTGCTCCACTTCTGGGCGTCCTGGGCGGGACGGATCTCGCCCTCGACGGTGAGGCCCTCTGGCGCGTTGCGGCGGATCAGGTCGGCCAGCGTCTCGGATCGGTTCTCCAGCGCGATCACGCTGTCCTGGAAGGTGACTTCCGCCGGATCACCAGCGTGCAGCGGCGAGTGGGGGTCGCTGGTCGCCATCTCCGCGATCGCCTTGCGCAGGTTCATACCCGCCGCCAGAGCGGCCGACCCGGCCGTGGCCGCGCCGAACTGGCCGCCCGAGCCCGGGGCCGGCGGCAGCTCAGAGTCGCCGATTTCCACCACCACCTTGCCCAGGGGCACCCCCAGGGTCTCGGCGGCGATCTGGGCCAGCACCGTGTAGGTGCCGGTGCCAATGTCGGTCATGCCCTGGCGCACGGTGATCACGCCGTCGGCGTCCACCGAGAAGCTGCACTTGGCCGGCAGCAGGAAGTTGCCGCGGATGGCGGCGGCCATGCCCATGCCCACCAGCCACCGGCCGTCGCGCACCTGGCCCGGCGTGGGCCGGCGGCGGTCCCAACCGAACAGCTGGGCGCCTTCCTTCAGGCAGCGGACCAGCTGGCGCTGCGAGAATGGACGGCCGTTTTCCGGGTCTGCCGGCGGCTCGTTGCGGATGCGGAGCTCCACCGGATCGAGACCCAGCTTTTCAGCCAGCTCGTCCATGGCGCATTCCAGGCTCATGGTGCCCGACGCCTCGCCCGGCGCCCGCATCGGCCCCGCATGCGGCAGGTCCAGGCGCACCAGCCGATGGCCGGTGAGCCGGTTGGGGGCGGCGTAGAGGGCGCGGGCGAAGTTGGAAGCGTGCTCGGTGAACGACCCGTCCTTGTGGCAGTGCGTCCAGGTCATGATCGAGAAGGCGTTCAGCCGGCCGTCCTTCTCGGCGCCCAGGCGCACCCGCATGACCGTCGCCGGGCGGTGGATCGTGCCGTGCATCATCTGCTGGCGCGTGAAGGCCACCTTCACCGGGCGGCCCAACGCCCGGGCCGCCAGCGCCGCCAGGGTCAGGTCGTCGTAGGTCTGGCCTTTTCCGCCGAAGCCGCCGCCGATGTAGCGGGTGAGCAGGTGGACGTCGTCGCGGCCGATGCCCAGGGTCTCGGCCAGGCCGTGCTGGGCGGGCTTCACCATCTGGATCGAGGTGTGGGCGATGCAGCGATCGCCTTCCCACCAGGCCAGCGAGGCGCAGGGCTCCATCTGGCAGTGGTTCTGCAGCGGCGTGGCCCAGGTCTCGTCCAGACGAACCGGCGAGTTGGCGAAGCCCTCGTCGAAGTTGCCGATCTCGACGTCCTGTTCGCCCGGCGGCTGACCGGCGTCGCTCAGGCGCTTGGCGAAGTTCACGTCCGGCGTGTCGGCGTCGTAGGTCAGCTTGACCAGATGCGAGGCGGCGGTGGCGTTCTCGAGCGTGTCGGCGACCACGAAGGCCACGGGCTGGCCCCAGTAGGTCACCTTGTCGCTCTCGAGTGCGGGTTTGGAGCCCTGGGTGCTGCGAGGGTGCGCCTTGGCGCCGCGAGGCGGCTGGGCGGGCACGTTCAGGTGCGTCCAGACCGCCAGCACGCCGGGCGCGGCCTCGGCCTCGGCCGTGTCGACGGCGATGATGCGGCCGGTGGCGATCGTCGCGCCCACCATGACGCCGTAAGCCGGCGGCGACGGCGGCTGGACCTCGTAGGCGTAGGGCGCCGTGCCCGTGACCTTGAGCGGGCCCTCATAGCGGTCGACGCCCTTGCCGATCAGGCCGGCGCGGTTGTCCTTGACCGGATTGGCGGTGGCTTCCCAGTCGCTCACCGAGCTCATTGGCCCTGCTCCTTCGCTTCGGTGATGGCGGCCGCGGCGAGGCGGGCCACCAGGGGTATCTTGAAGTCGTTGCGACCCAGCGAGCTGGCGCCCGCGAGCTCCTTGCCGATGGCCTCGGCGGGCGAAGCGCCAGAGGCCAGCGCGCCCTCGGCCTCGGCGGCGCGCCACGGCTTGTGGGCCACCATGCCCAGCGCCACCTGCCCGCCGGCGACCGCCACGCTGGCGAGACCGCCGGCGTACGAGGCCCGGTCACGCACCTTGCGGTAGGTCTGACCGCCCTTGGGCGGCGGCGGCAGCACGACGGCGGTGATCAGTTCGCCGCCGGCCAGGTGGGTCTCGATGTGCGGCGTCTCGCCCGGCAGGCGGTGCAACTCCAGCAGCGGGATGCTGTGGGTCCCGCCCGCGCCCACGACCTCGACGCTGGCCCCCAGCGCCGCCAGCGCCACGGCCATGTCGGACGTGTGGGTGGCGATGCAGGCGTGGCTGGCGCCGAAGATCGCCGCGTTGCGGTTCAGGCCTTCCAGCGCGCCGCAGCCCGAGCCGGGCGCCCGCTTATTGCAGGGCTTGGAGGTGTCGTAGAAGTAGGCGCAGCGGGTGCGCTGCAGCAGGTTGCCGCCCACGCTGGCCTTGTTGCGCAGCTGTGGCGAACCGCCGGCCACGATGGCTTCCGAGAGCACCGGATAGCGGGCCCGGACGGTCGCGTTCGACGCCACCGCCGTGTTGCTGGCCGACGCCCCGATTCGCAGACCGCCGTCCGGCGTCTCCACGATCTCGGCCATCGGCAGCCGGCCCACGTCGATCAGATGGGTCGGCGTCTCGATTTCCAGCTTCATCAGGTCCAGCAGGTTGGTGCCGCCGGCGATGAAGCGCGCGCCGGGCGCCTGGGCCGCCGTTACCGCGCCCTCGACGCTGGTGGCCCGCTCGTAGGTGAAGGCCTTCATGCCAGGGCCTCGGCGGCCTGCTTGATGGCCGCCACGATCTGCGGATAGGCCGAGCAGCGGCAGATGTTCCCGCTCATCCGCTCGCGGATCTCGGCGTCGGTCAGCGTGGGCTTGGCCCCCGGCGCGGTTTCCTGGCTGGGCGCGCCCGCCTCGATCTCGGCCAGGAGGCCCAGGGTCGAGCAGATCTGGCCCGGCGTGCAGTAGCCGCACTGGAAGGCGTCCTGGTTCAGGAAGGCCACCTGCACCGGATGCAGCTTTTCGACCGTGCCGACGCCCTCGATGCTGGTGACCTCGTCGCCGTCGTGCATCACGGCCAGCGACAGGCAGGAATTGATCCGCACGCCGTTGACCAGGACCGTGCAGGCGCCGCACTGGCCATGGTCGCAGCCCTTCTTCGCCCCGGTCAGCTTGAGCGTCTCACGCAGTGCGTCGAGCAGCGTCGTGCGCGGGTCGAGGTCGAGCGACCGCACCTCGCCGTTGACGGTGATGGTTGTCCGCAACCCGTCTCTCCCCAATGTCCGGCCGCGCCTGCATTCCGGGGCGGCTCTTCAAACGTCCGTTTAGACTAGCGCCCGAAGTGCGACGCCTCCAAGGCGTTCTGCACGCCGCAGGATTTGCGGCCGTCAGCCTTCGCCCGGCGCCAGCGCCTTCACAGACAGCGCATGCAGCGGCCCGGCCAGTTCCTCGGCGAGCGCATGGTAGACCATCCGCTGGCGCGCCACCCGAGCCGCGCCCGCAAAGGCCGCCGATTCGATCGTCACGTTGAAGTGGCTTTCCCCGCCTTCGCGCGCGCCGGCATGGCCCGCGTGTCGGTGGGACTCATCGACGATCTCCAGCCGCGTGGGCTGAAAGGCCGCCGTCAGTTTGTCTTGGATCGCGTCAAGTATGGCGCCCATCTGCCCGATCTTCAATTCTTGTACGGAAACTTCTGCCCTCCATACTTGGACGATGCCCGGCGCGTTTCAATACAAGCCCAAGTTCGTGGATATCCGCGTGCGACCGCCGTCCGAGCAGGACAACGCGGCGGAGGACGTGCATGCCCTGAAGCCGGGCGAGCGGGCCTGCGACCATCCGGGGTGTCGCAAGGCGGCGACGGCCCGGGCGCCCAAGTCGCGCGACCTGCTGCATGAGCACTACTGGTTCTGCCAGCCGCACGCGGCCGAGTACAATCGCAACTGGAACTTCTTCGCCGGCATGGCCGAGGGCGAGGTCCGCCGTCGCCAGCAGGAAGAGCAGATGACCGGCGGGCGTCCCACCTGGGAGATGAAGGCCGGCAGGATGAGCCGCGAGGCCGCCGCCTTCTCGGCCAAGTTCGGGGCGGGCCAGGGCCAAGGCCCGCAGTTCCGTGACCCCTTCAACATGTTCGGCGGCGGCGGGCAGCACGCGCGCAAACCTGAGCCCGAAGGCCGCAAGCTGGGGAAGATCGAACGCAACGCCCTGGCCGACCTCGACCTGGACGAGGACGCCGACGCCTCGAAGATCCGCACCCGCTACACCGAACTGGTCCGCCGCCTGCACCCCGACGCCAACAACGGCGACCGCTCGGGCGAGAACCGCCTGCAGCGCGTGATCAAGTCGTACCAGGCGCTGCGCAAGGCAGGGATGGTCTAGCGGGCGACGCCCCGGCTTGCGTCCGCCGCGCGAAGGGGATGGGATGGGGGTCCTGTCCGACCGAGGCCCCTGCCATGCCCGACTCCGCCCAGCCCGCCCCGACCGCCGCCTCGACCGATCCGGCGGCGCTGGCCGTGATGCAGGGCTTTCCGCCGCCGGCGGAGAAGACGGTGCGGGTTTCAGATTCCACCAGCTGGCGGTTCCCCAACACCCGCTGGAGCTTCAGCCATCAGCGTGAGCTGGGCCCGTCGGCCGCCATCCGCCGCGGGCCGGCGGCGGCGGCGGCGCTGCCGTACGGCCTGCGCGAGGACCTGGACGCCGTGCGGTTCGTCACCCAGGACGGCCGGGCGATGACCTGGGGCGAGAGCATCGACGAGAACTTCACCGACGGCCTGGTGGTGCTGCATCGGGGGACCGTGGTCTACGAGACCTATCGGGGCGCGCTGGGGCCGCACACGCCGCACCTGGCCATGTCGGTCACCAAGTCGTTCGCCGGCCTGCTGGCCGCGATCCTGGCGCATGAAGGCGCGATCGATCCGGCCGCGCTGGTGACGACCTATGTGCCCGAGTTGGCCGATACGGCCTTCGGCGACTCCACGGTGCGTCACGTGATGGATATGACGACGGGCGTGCGCTACCGCGAGGACTATGTCGATCCCGACGCCGAGGTGCGCTTCTATGGCGTGGCCGCCGGCTGGTCGCGGCCGCCTCCGGGCTATGCCGGCCCGACCACCATCTTCGACTTCCTCCGGACGCTGAAGAAGCAGGGCGAGCATGGCGAGGCCTTCGCCTACAAGACCTGCAACACCGAGGTTCTGGGGTGGATCGCCCAGCGCGTGGCCGGCAAGCCCTTCGCCGAACTGGTCTCCGAGCGCATCTGGCAGAAGCTGGGGGTCGAGGAGGACGGCTATGTGATGGTCGACGGCACGGGCTTCGCGCTGTGCGGCGCGGGCCTCAACGTCACCACTCGCGACCTCGCCCGCTTTGGCGAGATGATGCGGTTGGGCGGCGTCGCCGGCGGCCAGCAGATCGTGCCCAAGGCCGTCGTGGACGACATCGCCGGCGGCGCGCGGACCGAGGACTTCGCCAAGGCCGGTTACGTCACGCTGCCGGGCTGGAGCTACCGAAACCAGTGGTGGGTGAGCCACAACCGGTTCGGCGCCTACTCGGCCCGGGGCATCCACGGCCAGGTCTGCTACGTGGCGCCGGGCGCCGAGATGGTCATCGCCCGCTTTGCCTCACACCCCACCGCCGCCAACGGCAACGGCCCGCTGGATCGCGTGTCGCTGCCCGCCTACGAGGCGATCGCGGCGCACCTGACCTCGGCCAGATGATCGGAACGCAGCGTTAGCTCAGGGACCGCCAGGCCACGTAGCCGGCGGTCGCGATCACCATCAGCGCGAAGGCGCGGCGCGCCAGATCGGCGCGGCCCTCAAGCCGGCGGGCGATGGGACGCGCTGCGAACACGCCGGCCCCGCCGCCCACCACCAGGGCCGCGAAGATCGGCCAGTCGACCAGGCCCGAAGCGGCGTAGCTGGTGCTGGTCGCGGCGCCGAACAGGGCGACCGAGACGAGGGACGAGGCCGCGGCGTGAGCCAACGTCATGCCCGTGGCCGCCATCAGGCCCGGCACGATGAGAAAGCCGCCGCCGATCCCAAAGAAGCCTGCGGCAAGGCCGGTGACGAGGCCGGCGGGCGCCAGACGGGCGGTCAGCCCAGCCGTCAGGTGCACCGCCGGGTCGCCGGCGTCCTTACGCGGCAGCAGCATCGAGCCGCCGATCAGGGCCATGGCGACGGCGAACCACAACAGCAGTGTCTCGCCGGGCAGTTGCTTGGCCAGTTGCGCGCCCGCCAGCGAGCCCACGAGGCCCGCGGCCCCGAAGACCAGCGCGCAGGGCCACTTCACCCGGCCGGCGCGCGCCTGCACCGACAGCCCGACCAGGGCGTTCACCGCCACGGCCGCCGCCGAGGTCCCGATGGCCACGTGCGGGTCGCGCACGCCCACGAGGTAGATCAGCAGCGGCGTCGCCAGGACCGATCCGCCGCCGCCGAAGACGGCGAGCAGCAGACCGACGACGCCGCCGCTGAGCACGGCCAGGCCATAGGTGAGCGCCGGGTCCACGCGATCAGGCCCGAACGCGATTCCAGGGCGCGCGGGCCAGCAGCGTCGCCATCCCGCAGAACCCGGTCACGCCCGCGAAAGCCAGGCCGGCGCCCACGAAGGCCGAAAGGCTGTAGAACGCGGGGTGCAGCACGAAGCCCAGCGCGACGCCGGCCAGCACCAGCGCGCCGGCGGCGATGTGGACCTGGCGCTGGATTTCCAGCGGCGCCTTGCGATCCTCGTTCAGTGGCAGGCCGGCCGCCGCCCAGGCGTCGACGCCGCCTTCCAGCACATATGCCGGCCCTTCGACCACCGCCGCCAGTCGATCGCAGTTGGCGCCCGTCCGCATGCCGGTCCGGCAGGTGAAGACCACGTCCGTGCCGGGATCGACCTTCAGGTGGGCCTGTTCGAAAGACGAGAGGGGGCGCGAGAGGGCGCCGCGCACATGGCGGCGGGCGAACTCGTCGGCTTCGCGGATATCGACCAGGACGGCCTGGCGGCGCTGGAGGCGGCGTTCGACGTCGTCAGGTTTGAGCGGGATCAGGGCGGTGTTCATGGAGAGGCCTCATGTCGGGGGGACAAAAGATCTCGGCGAGCGTCGCCACCACCTTCACGGCGGCCGGGTCGGCGATCCGATAGCGCACGGTCTGGGCCTCGCGGCGGGTGGCCACAATGCCCTCCTCCCGCAGCACCGCGAGGTGTTGCGAGAGCGCCGACTGCGAGAGGGCGACCAGGGGCAGAAGTTCCCCGACCGAACGCTCGCCGCCGCTGAGCTGGCACAGGATCATCAACCGGCGCTCATTGGCGAGCGCGCGCAGGAGCCTTGCGGCCTCCGCGGCGCTGGCCTCGAAGCGGGTGATGTCGAAGTTCGCGAGATCGAACATGAGACTCCATATATTAGGTATTGCTAATTTAGCAAGTGCTAATATTTATACGGCATCGCCGAGGAGGCTCCGATCATGTCCCCCACTGTTCAAGCCTATTTCGATCCCGCCACGTCGACCGTCAGCTACCTGGTGTCGGATCCGGCCACGCGGGCCGCCGTGATCGTCGATCCGGTCGCCGACTTCGAGCCCAAGGGCGCTCGCCTCTCGCACGGGTCAGCCGATGCGATCCTGGCCGCTGTCGACGCACAGGGCCTGGACCTGAAGTATGTGCTGGAGACGCATGCCCACGCGGACCACCTGTCGGCGGCCGACTACATCCGCCGACGCACCGGCGCCCAGATTGTAGTCGGCGCGCGGATCACCGAGGTGCAGAAGCAGTTCGCCCCGCTGTTCGAGGCCGATGACGTGACCACCGACGGCGCGGTCTTCGACCGGTTGCTGGCCGAGGGTGACAGCCTGGCTCTGGGCGAGCTCGAGGTTCGGGTGCTGCACACGCCCGGACACACCCCGGCCTGTGTGACCTACCTGATCGGCGACGCCGCCTTCGTGGGCGACACGCTGTTCATGCCCGACTATGGAACGGCCCGGGCCGATTTTCCGGGCGGCGACGCCGCAACGCTGTACCGCTCGACCCGGAAGATCCTGGCGCTGCCCCCACAGACCCGCATCTTCATCGGCCACGACTACCTGCCCGCGAACCGCACCGACTATCGCTGGGAGAGCACGGTGGCCGCGCAGCGGGAGAGCAACATCCATGTCCACGACGGGGTCACCGAGGCCGAATTCGTGGCCCTGCGGAACGCCCGCGACGCGACGCTGGCGCCGCCGACGCTCATCCTGCCGTCGCTGCAGGTGAACATCCGCGCCGGCGCCCTGCCGCCGCCCTCGCCGGGCGGGCGCGTGTTCCTTCGCCTGCCCGTGACCCAGGCCGACGCAGACTAGCCTGACCTCCGCCGGTCGACTCGGATCAGGCCGCGCGCGCCCGCCGCGTGGGCTGGGCGGCCTGGCCGCCCACGGTGAAGCCGCCCATCAGTCCGGACAACTCGACGCTCTCGGTGTTGAGCGCAAGCGTGGCGGCCGACGTCTGTTCCACCATGGCGGCGTTCTGCTGGGTCAGTTGATCCAGCTGGTTCACCGCGACGTTGACCTCGCTCAGGGCCCGCGTCTGCTCGTGGGCCGACGCGGCCATGTCGGCGACCAGCGCGTCGATGGCCGTGACCCGCTCGGCGATGGCGTTCAGCGCCCGCCCGGTCTGCCCCACCAGATCGACCCCGGCCTTCACCTGCGCGCCGGACTGGGTGATCAGGCCCTTGATCTCCTTGGCCGCCTCGGCCGAGCGCTGAGCCAGCGCGCGGACTTCGGACGCGACGACCGCGAAGCCCTTGCCCGCATCGCCGGCCCGGGCCGCCTCCACGCCCGCGTTGAGGG
>NZ_SCTC01000085.1 GCF_004299445.1 Phenylobacterium sp.
TTTTCTACGCCACCTGGCTGGATCGCGCACGGCACGATGCCAATCATGTTTCCTACCTCATCGGCATATTCTCAATCGGATCCTACTCCGCATTCAACATCGGCATTTCCGCCAAACTCATGGATCTGAGTTTCCATTTCCTGTACGCGGTCGCCACATTCACCCTGATCGGGTTCCTGCGGCTGGCCTTGCGCCCGTCGGCTACGAGTACGCCTTGAGCAAGATCGTCCATATCATCACCGGCCTCAACTCCGGCGGTGCGGAAATCATGCTGCTCAAGCTGTTGAGCGGCATGCAGCACAAAGGGTTGGAACATTCGGTCATTTCCCTCGGTGACCGGGGCGTCATGGCCGGGCGCCTGGAGGAAATCGGCGTCCAGGTGCTGACCTGCGGCATGACGCCGGGGCGCATCAGTCCCTTCAAGTTCCTGAAACTCGTGTCCACGCTGCGGCGGCTCAAGCCCGATCTCGTGCAGACTTGGCTGTACCACGCCGACCTGCTCGGCGGCCTGGCGGCCAGGGTGGCCGGTATACCGCGGGTGTACTGGAACATCCGCCATAGCAATCTGGATCCGGACAAGAACAAGCGACACACCCTGTGGACGGTGCGGACCAACGCGCTGTTGTCGCGGTGGATCCCGGACACCATCGTCTGCAATTCCAGCAACTCGGTGGCGATCCACCAGGGCGTGGGCTTCGACCCGGGAAAGTTCATCGTCATTCCCAACGGCTTCGACCTGCAGCGCTTCAGCCCGGATGCGCCTGCCCGCGCGTCCGTCCGGGAGGAACTGGGCCTGGCGCCGCATGCGCGGCTGGTGGGCTTGATCGCCCGCTTCGATCCGCTGAAGAACCACCGCGGCTTCATGCAGGCCGCCAGCCAAGTCGCGCAGCTCTCACCCGATGCCGCCTTCCTCCTCGCCGGCACGGACATCAACTCGTCCAACGGCGCGCTGGCAGGCTGGATACGCGAAGCCGGGCTGGATGGCCGCGTCCACCTGCTCGGCATGCGCGAGGACATCCCGCGCCTGACCGCTGCGCTGGATGTCGCGGTCTGCTGCTCTTGGGGCGAAGGCTTTCCCAATGCGATCGGCGAGGCGATGGCCTGCGCCGTGCCCTGCGTCGTGACGAACGTGGGTGACTGCGCCGGCATCGTCGGCGACACCGGCTGGGTCGTACAGCCGGGCGACATGACGGGGCTCGCACGATGCATCGCCGAGGCCCTCGGCCTTCCGGCAGAGGCGTGGCAGGCACGGGGCGCCGCCGCGCGGCAGAAGGTGATCGACCGCTACTCGCTGCCCGCCATCGTCAGCCAGTACGAAGCGCAGTACCTGCGTGCCGGAAGGACGCCCTGATGTGCGGCATAGCCGGTTTCCTCCAGCCTGCACCGCTGGACGGCGCGCAGGCCGCGCGACTGGCCACCGCGATGGGCGAGCGCCTCCTGCACCGGGGCCCGGACGACGGCGACCGCTGGATAGATGCCGACGCCGGCATGGCACTGGCCCACCGCCGCCTGGCCATCATCGACCTCTCGCCGGCCGGCCGCCAACCGATGTCCTCGGCCTGCGGCCGCTACGTCATCGCCTTCAACGGCGAGATCTACAACCACCTGAGCCTGCGCCCCGTCCTGCCCGGCGTCCCCTGGCGCGGGCAGTCCGATACCGAGACGCTGCTCGAGGCATGCGCAGCCTGGGGCGTGGAAAAGGCGCTGCGCGGCTGCGTGGGCATGTTCGCCTTCGCGTTGTGGGACCGGCAGGCACGGCTGCTCGTGCTGGCCCGCGACCGCTTCGGCGAAAAGCCGCTGTACTACGGCCACCACGCAGGCGTCTTCCTATTCGCTTCCGAGCTGAAGGCCTTGAAGGCCCATCCGGCCTTCACACCCGAGATCGACCGCGGCGCACTCGCCCTGCAGCTGCGCCACAACCACATACCCGCGCCGTACTCCATCTACCGCGGCATACGCAAGCTGCTGCCCGGCACCTTCGTCACGGTGCCGGCCCGCACCGCGCAGGCCGGCGAGCCCACCGTCTATTGGTCTACCCGCGATGTCGCGGAACGCGGCCAGGCCGCACTCTTCGCCGGCAGCCCCGCCGAGGCAGAGGACGAGCTCGACGCCCGACTGCGCGAAGCCACGCGCCTGCAGATGGTCGCCGACGTGCCGCTGGGCGCCTTTCTGTCGGGCGGCATCGATTCGTCGCTGATCACCTCGCTGATGCAGGCCCAGTCCGCACGCCCGGTGAAGACCTTCACCATCGGCTTCGAGGACAAGGCCTACAACGAGGCCGAGCACGCGCATGCCGTCGCGCGGCACCTGGGCACGGAGCACACCGAGCTGATGGTCACCGGCCAGCAGGCGCTAGACGTCATCGCACGGCTGCCGCAGCTCTACGACGAGCCGTTCTCGGACTCCTCGCAGATCCCCACCTTCCTCGTCGCGCAGATGACGCGCCGGCACGTCACGGTAGCCTTGTCCGGGGACGCCGGCGACGAGCTGTTCGGCGGCTACAACCGCTACCACGCGGCCACGCGGCTGATGCACAGGCTGGCGTGGATGCCCATGGGCATGCGCCGGCAACTCGGCGCTGCGCTGTCCTCGGCGCCCGTGCGCTGGTGGGATGGTCTGGCCCGCCTGGCCGGCATGTCCGACGGAGCGGAGAAGGCACGCAAGGTTGTCGAGATCATCACGGCCCCGGACCAGGGGGCGGTCTACCGGCGCATGGTCTCCCACTGGAAGGCGCCAGCCGAGGTGGTGCTGGGCACGCAGGAGCCCACCACGCTGCTGAGCGACGCCAGCCAATGGCCACGGCTGGAGCACTTCGTGCACCAGATGATGGCCATGGACACGATGAGCTACCTGCCGGACGACATCCTGGTGAAGGTGGACCGCGCGGCCATGGGCGTCAGCCTGGAGACCCGCGTTCCGCTGCTGGACCATCGCATCGCTGAATTCGCCTGGAGCCTGCCGCTGTCGCTGAAGGTGCGCGGCGGCCAGGGCAAGTGGCTGTTGAGACGCGTGCTGGACCGCTACGTGCCGCGCTCGCTGACCGAACGGCCCAAAAAGGGATTCGCCGTGCCGCTGCAGGCCTGGCTGCGCGGCCCGCTGCGCGAGTGGACCGAGCATCTGCTCGACGAATCCCGCCTGCGCCAGGAAGGCTACTTCGACCCTGCGCCCATCCGCCAGAAATGGGCGCAGCACCTCTCGGGGCAGCGCGACTGGCACTACTACCTCTGGGACGTGCTGATGTTCCAGGCCTGGTTGGCCAGCGAACGGGAGCAGCAGGCGTGAAACGCAAGGTGATGATCGCGTTGAACGCGGCGTGGAACCTTGCCAACTTCCGTGCGGGCCTGATCCGGGCGCTGGTGGATGCCGGCTTCGATGTCGTGGCCGTCGCCCCGCGCGACGAATACGCCGACGGGCTGGCGGCCCTGGGCTGCCGCTACGCCGAGCTGCCGATGGACAACATGGGCACCCATCCCGGCCGGGACCTGCTGCTGCTGTGGCGCTTCCACCGCCTGCTGCGGCGTGAGCGACCCGACGTGCTGCTGGCCTACACCATCAAGCCGAACGTCTACGGCTCACTGGCCGCGCATGCGCTGGGCATCCCGGTGGTCAACAACATCGCCGGGCTGGGAACCGCCTTCCACCAGGAGACCTGGCTCACCCGCGTGGTCCGACGCCTCTACCGCCTGGCGCTGCAGCGCTCGCACCGCGTCTTCTTCCAGAACGACGAGGATCGCGACGCCTTTGTCGGCCGCGCCCTCGTACGCCCGCAGCAGGCCGCACGCCTGCCGGGATCGGGCGTGGACCTCGGCCGCTTTTCCCCGGTGCCGCCGCCGCGGCAGCCCGCAGCCTTCCGTTTCCTGCTGATCGGCCGCCTGCTGTGGGACAAGGGAGTCGGAGAGTACGTGGAGGCGGCCCGCATCCTGCGGCAGCGCTTCCCGCACGCCGAGTTCGCGCTGCTGGGCTTCCTCAACACCCTCAACCGCACGGCGATCTCGCGCGAGCAAGTCGAGGCCTGGCAACGCGAAGGCCTGGTGCGCTACCTGGGCGAGAGCGACGACGTGCGCCAGCACATAGCCGACGCCCACTGCGTAGTCCTGCCCTCCTATCGCGAGGGCGTGCCTCGGGCGCTGCTGGAAGCGGCTGCGATGGCACGCCCCGTCATCACGACCGATGCGCCGGGCTGCCGCGATGCCGTCGACGCGGGATGCTCGGGCCTGCTGTGCCAGGTACGGGACGCCACCAGCCTGGCCGACAGCATGGCGACCATGCTGTCCCTGTCCGAACCCGAGCGCCTGGCGATGGGACAGCGCGGGCGGGAGAAGATGGAGCGCGAGTTCGACGAGCGCGTTGTGATCGACCGCTACCTGAGCACGCTGCGCGAGATCACCCGCGCCGCGCCGGGCTGAGTTTCACTCCCGGCGCCAGGCGGCACGCAGGCGCCGCAAGCCGTCGGCGTTGCCGGGATCGCGGGCGATGTGCCGGATGCCGTTGCGCACCAGGACGAACAGGAACAGCAAGACCCCCGCGCCCAGCGTGGCGCCGATGGTGATCGGCACCCTCTGCGGCCAGCTCCTGCGCTCGGGCGGCGTCGCCGCGTCCACCACCTGGATCGTCGCGCCTTCGCGGCTCTCGTCCAGCTTGGCCACCTCGAACTGCTTGGCGAACAGCTCGAAGAGCGTCTCCTGGTACTTGAACTCGCGATAACGGCTGATGTAGTCGTTGGACTCGGCGTCCTGGTTGGCGCCCTCGGCCTTGGACAGCTGGGTGCGCAGGGCCATGAGGCTGGCCTGGGCCAGCTTGAACTCGGCGGCGTCCTCGGTCACGTAGCCGCGCATGGCCTGCAGGCGCACCTCGGCGGCCGTCACTTGCGCGCGCAGGGCGGCATAGACGTCGGCGGCCGCGCGCGGCTCGGCGCGCAGGGTCCCCTCGTTGATACCGCTGCCCTGCAGGCTGCGCTGTGCATTGGCCAGCCGGTCCTGCGTCTGACGCAGCTGCTTCTCGAAGAAGACGCGGCGCTGCTGGGCCTCCGTCAGCGCCAGCTCGTTGGTGAGGCGGCGTAGCTGCTCGACGTAGTTGTTGGCCATGCCGGCCGCGCGTTCGGGATCGGCATCGTCCACCTCGATGGTGATGAGCCCGTCCTTCTTGCCGGCACTGATGCGCACGTTGTTTGACAGACGCTGGCGCGCGTCCTGGTAGGTCGAGGCATGGTAGATGTCGCGCAGCTTGTAGCCGTCGATGATCCGGTTGGCGATGGTCCTCGACTGCAGCAAGGCGGCGTACTGGTCCGCCGGGTTCTTCATGCCGGCCGCCGCGCCGGCCAGCCCAGCCAGTGGCCCCAGCGTCTGAAGCGCCGCCGCCGCGGCGCTTTGCTGCTGCTGTGGCGGCAGGATGACGGTGCGGCCGGTGAACTCGGGCGTTATGAGAAAGGAGGCCCCGGCGGCCACCATGCCCGCCAGGAGCGCGCCGCCCACCAGCAGCCGCAGGTTCTCCGCGAGGACGACCGCCAAGTCCAGCAGTCCCACGCCGCGGTCGCGGGTGTCATCGAGGGCCTTGTCTTGCACCACGGCCACGGAAGAATGCGCTTGCGTCATGCTCACCTCAATCGCGCAGCGTCTTGATGGCCGCTGCACCCAGGCTGAACTGGTAGACGATCTGGGTGATGTCCTTGGCGTTGCGGGTGAACGCGCTCCAGGCCGTCTCGTGGTCGGTCTTCTCGGGCAGCACGATGGTGTCGCCGGGCATGACCTCGGTGCGCGTCACGCCGCCGAACCAGCCCTGGCTGGCATTGGAGGCCACGCTGCCGTCGGCGCGAATCACGAAGAGCTGGTCGACGTCCGCCCCGCTGGTCACGCCGGCCAGGTTCAGGTAGTCCTGCACCGTGCGGCCCTGGCGCCAGATCAGCGAAGCCTCCGTGTTGACCGAGCCCAGCACGTAGACGAAGTCCGGCCGGCTGGGAATCACCAGGCGGTCCATGCCCTCCAGCCGCAGCTCCGGCAGCGCGTTCGCCGTAGCGGCGTCAGGCGGCAGGCCCAGCATGATGCGGCCGCTGGGCCGGAGGTTGCGCAGCCGCTCCAGGCTCTGCTTTTGCGCCGCGGTCTCCGCGGACAGGCGCAGCTGGGCGGCGGTGGCGTTGTCCTGGCCGGTGGATACGCTGGCTGCCGAGGTGCTCAGGCGCGACTGCAGTTCCGACTCGAGGCGGCGCACCGTCCTGTCCAGGTTGACCGTCTGGGCCTGGCGCACCTCTTCGCGATAGAACTCCGCGCCGAACAGGTAGGCGTCGGGCGTCAGGCCGCCGGCGCGCGCAACCAGTTGCTGCAGGCCTTCGCCGGGCTTCATCTGGTAGACGCCGGGGCGCAGGACCTCGCCCTCCACGCGGACGAAGACCTGGCGCTTGGCCTGGGGCACGCGCACGTCGCTGACCGAGAACACCGTGAGGATGTCCCCCGGCTGCAGCGGCAGGTTGTCCGGGCTGTTCGCATCGGACAACGCGCGCCCCAGGTTGAACGGCAGCAGCTGCACGCTCACGTCCTTGCTGTCCACACGCTCGATGACGGCGTACTCCATGTTCACTTCGTCCACGAGGTTGCCCACGCTTTCCGCCAGCGAGTCCGCGTTCAGGCGCGTCTCGCGGCGCTGGATGTCGCCGGGAGACAGGTCCGGGTCGTCGTCCTGCGGCAGGCCGTCGCGGGACGGCCGCCTGTCGTCCCTTCCGGCGGACGGGGGGCGGCCCTCTGTCGCCGCGAACGCCCTGGCGGCTCGGCGGCGTTCCAGGGGAGACAGCAGCACCTCGTTCTGCCGCTGCACCGATGCACGCGACATCAGGACCGCCTTGCTGGGGATCAGGTCGCGGACCTTCATTCCCTCGCGCCACGGCAGGCGCACCGGCTGATCCACGTTGCCGCGCAGCGTGACGGCATTGCCGAACTCGGTGGTCAACGGCAAGACGGTCAGCAGGTCGCCGTTGCGCAGCGGTGTCTTCAGCGCGCGGGCATCGAGCGCGAAACGATCGACGCTGCGCGCCGGCTTGCTCGCCGGGTCCACCCGCTCCAGATAGGCCGTCTTGGGATCGGCGACGACCGGCAGGCCGCCGCTGAGCGCCAGAATGCTTTCGATGGTGTCGTGGGCCGCCAGCTCGTAGACGGCCGGCACGTTGACCTTGCCCAGCAAGGCCACGTGGCCCCGCGCGGGCGGAATCACCAGCGTATCGCCGTCCTGCAGCCGGATGTCGCCGGACTTGTCGCCGCGCGCGAGGAAGGCGTAGAGATCCAGTTCGGCAACGACCTTCTCGCCGCGCTTGACGCGCACCTGACGCAGGCTGCCCGTGGGGTTGGGCCCGCCGCTGGCGAACAGCGCAGACACCAGGGTGGACGTTCCGGAGAGGTTGTAGGCCCCCGGGCGCTTCGCCTGGCCCACGACGTAGATCGTCATGCCGCGCAGCTGGCCCATCGTCGCGCTGAGCTGGAAATCCTTGTAGTAGCGGCCCACGGCCGTCCTCAGCACGGCCTCGACCTGCGAGTAGCGCACGCCGGACAGGCTGACAGCGCCCACGCGCGGCAGGTAGATCTGCCCGCTGCGGTCGACGACGGCACGCACATCCACGTCGAGTGAGCCCCAGCCCCGCACCAGCACCTCGTCACCCGGGCCGAGGACGTAGTCCGAAGATACCGGGGCGGTCGGGGTCTGGCCGAAGCCGCCGTTTCCGGCGAAGAAGGAAGCGCCGAACAGCGGCAGCGCATGCCCGGTGCTCTCCAGTACGAACTTCTGGAAGTCGTTGGGCGGCAGCGGGCGCTCGGCCGCAAGCCGCTCCTGCTGCACCTGATCCGGCCTCTGGCGGACCGCCAAGCCCGATGCATCCTGGGGAAGCGGCGCCGCACCGCCGCGCCGGAGCATCGGCACCGGGCTGCCGTCGACCTGCCCGCCGGCCGCGCTCCGGAACCGCTCCGCTGCCTCCCTGCCGGGCGGGACATCGGAAGCCGCATAGGGTGCGGCCGACCAGATCTGCGCGTGGGCCGGTCCCGCGGCCAGTAGGCAATACAGCCCTGCGAGCAGCGGCAGGCGGAAGGCAACTCGGCGTTTGTTCATGTCCTCGGCAGCATCTGGCTGGTAGTGAATAGATGCAGGGCCATCGGTCAACCCCGCTGAGCGCGGCAGGCATCCTAAGGCAGCGCGTGCAGCTTTGACCCAGGATCAGCGTGACTGCCTGCGGCCGTCTCACTCACGCATCACCGCAACAACATCCAGGCGTCCCACGCCGTCTTCC
>NZ_SCTC01000089.1 GCF_004299445.1 Phenylobacterium sp.
CCGCCACTTCGGTGGGCCCGCCTCGGCGAGTTGCAGGCGGGGAAAGCGTTCAGCCAGCCGCAGGAACACACGCTTGGCCTCGAGCCTTGCCAGCGGGGCGCCGATGCAGATGTGCGCCCCGCCGCCGGGTTGCGGACCGCGAGAGCGGCTGCTGACTCTTATGTGCGGCGGTTGACCCCGCCGGCGTTGCTGGCGCCTGACATCCAGCGGGCCATCATCGATGGCGCGCCAGCCTGCGGGGCTGATATTGCAGCAGTTGATCAACACCGAAATCCCGTCGCCTGGGACGGCCAGCGTCGGATGTTCGGATTCACGACCGCGGCGCAAAATCCCAGTTGAGCGACGGCGCTTCCCTATTCTGACGCACTACTTCCGAGCTGTTCCTCAGCCCTATAGCCTCCTCCGGGCGGTAAGCTGCTGTTCGATCGAATGGTGTTGGCTGCCGGATCGTCGCCGGCGCCAACTGCGCGCATCATTTTCCCAGTTGAATTCCCTGTTCAAGGCAATCCGGAGCGCATCCTTCCGCCGCGGAGACGAAGGGCCCGAAAAGGCCCAGAAGCGCCTCTGAAAATCGGGCTTTGCGAAGGGCCAAACTCCCGGAAGCATGGGAAATCCCTCCGAGAATTCCGGGGGGTTTCAGGGCCTGAGGAAACGGGAGCCGGTTGGACCAGCCTGATTGGCGGTGCTGTCAGTCAGCAGTCGACTTGTCTCCAGGGCTGGCGCGCCTCAGCTCTTGATCGACGGCTCCAGCCGGTCGAAGAAGCTGACGACGGCCTCGAGGAAGGCGTCATTGCGGTCGCCCGCGACCATGTGCGAGGCGCCCGCAACATCTGTGAACTCCGCGTTGGGGAGCCGGGCGACGAAGCTTTCTGCTGCTTCGCGACTGACCAGTTCGCTCTGCCGCCCGCGGATCAGGTGAATCGGCAGGCGAAGGTCGGCGAGGCCGGCCTCGAAGGCGACCCGATCACGACTTGATCTCTGACGGTTGGCGCTGGCGACGAAATTCGGGTCCCAGTGCCAGCGGTATCGGCCGTCCTCTCCGAGGCGAAGGTTCTTTGCGAGCCCCGACAGGTCCGAGGGTCGGGGACGGTGGGGGAGGTAGGCGCTGATCGCGTCCGACGCCGCCTCAAGGCTCTCGAAGCCCTGACCGGCATTGGCGCTCATGAAGGCCATGATCTTGGCTGCGCCCTCGAGGTTCATGTCGGGCACGATGTCGACCAAGGTGATCGAACTGAAGCTCCCGGGGGCCACCTCCGCCTCCGCCAGCAGACCGGCAAGACCGCCGAGCGAAGCGCCGATCAATGCCGGCCTACCCCCCATCTGACGCGCCACGCTGGCGAGATCGGCCGCAAAGAGCTCCATCTGGTAGTCGCCGTCCGCGGACCAGCCGCTTTCGCCGTGACCGCGCAGATCGAGCGCGACGGCGCGCCATCCGCGTTCCGCCAAGGCCGCCGCGGTCTTGCCCCAGGCATGCCGTGTCTGGCCGCCGCCGTGGGCCAGCAGAATGCCGGGCCGGCCGAGGGTTCCATAGGCGTCGGCGACCAGATTCACGCTATCGCCCGCCGCAGCGAAGACGATCCTTTGCGGTTCGACTATCGACAATCCTGACTCCTTAGCGCGCCAGCGGGCCACGCCGGCGGAGAGGGTCCCCTCCGGCCGCGGCTGAATGTTCCGCATTCTGATTCGACAGGCTAGCCAGCGTAGCAGAAAAGTGTCACAGAAAAACACATATGTGTCGGAGGTGGCATGGGCGAGGTCGTCACGCTCGAGCGCAGAAGCAACATCGCGCTGATAACGCTCAATCGGCCGGAGGCTAGAAACGCCATCTCTCCGGAGATGCTGGTGCGGCTTGCGGATGCCTGGACCGTGGTGCGCGACGACCCCGAGATCCGGGTCGCGGTGGTGACCGGGGCCGGCGACAAGGCCTTCTGTTCAGGGGCGGATCTTGGGCGGTTCATACCCCTCATGAGCCGCGCCCGCGCGCCGGAGGACGAGTGGGACAGGCGCCTGCTGGCCGACAACGAAATGCTCGGGCGCGGCCTTCTGCGCACCTTCGACGTGGTCAAGCCGGTGATCGCGGCGATCAACGGCCACGCGATCGCCGGGGGCATGGAGCTTGCCCAGGGGACAGACCTGCGGATCGCCTCCGACACCGCCAAGCTGGGCGTGCAGGAAGTGAAGTGGGCCATCTTCCCCGGCGGAGGCTCGACGGTGCGGCTTCCGCGCCAGATACCCTACGCCAGGGCGATGGAGCTGCTGCTGACCGGCGACCTTATAACCGCCGCCGACGCGCTGGATCTGGGGTTCCTCAACCGCGTGGTTCCCCAGGCCGATGTGCTTCCCGTGGCGCTCGAACTGGCGGAGCGCATCGCCGCCAACGGCCCCATCGCCGTGCAGGCCATTCGCAGGTCCGCCCGGGCGTGCCTGGGACGTCCTGAAGCGGAGGCCATGCAGATCGAGTCCGAGATGGCCGCGCCCGTGTTTCGCACAGAGGACGCCCGCGAGGGGCCCCTGGCCTTCATGCAGAAGCGAAAGCCCGTCTTTCATGGACGCTGACCGGCGCGGGGCGAAAACCGCCCGCCGCCCATAGGAGGACCGTCATCATGGCATTGCACAGCCGCATCTGCGAAATATTCGGCATCCGCTACCCCATCGTCCTTGCCGGGATGGGCGGGGCCAGCGTTCCCCGCCTGGCGGCCGCCGTCTCGAACGCGGGCGGCCTGGGCGTCCTTGGCGCGGCGGCGTGCTCCCCGGAGGAGCTGCGCGCCTGGATCCGCGAGGTCCGATCGCTCACCGACAAGCCGTTCGGCGTCGACACGCTCCTGCCGGCCTCGGTGCGGCGCGAGGCGGCGGACGCTGCGGGCGCGGGTGACGGCGGCAAGCCATCGCCGATGGACCTGCTGGGCGACTACCAGGCGTTCGCGGCCGACTTCATGCGCCAGGAAGGCCTGCAGAAGGTCGCCAGGCCCCGCGAGGCGTCCAACGCGGCGGCCCGGGGCGGACCGGCCTTCTTCTCCAAGGACTTCTTCGAGGCGCAGATGGAGGTGGTGATCGAGGAACGGGTCCCAGTCTATGCCGCCGGCCTCGGCAACCCCGGCCCCTGGATGGAGCGCCTTCGGGAGAACGGCACCAAGATCATGGCGGTCATCGGCTCGGTGAAACATGCGTTGCAGGTCGCCGCGTCCGGCATCGACGTTGTGGTCGCGCAGGGGCATGACGGCGGCGGCCACAATTCGCCGATCGGCACCATGGCCCTGATCCCCCAGGTCGTCGACGCCATGGCCGGTCGCATACCGGTTCTGGGCGCGGGTGGAATCACCGATGGCCGCGGCGTGGCCGCCGCCATGATGCTTGGCGCCGAGGGCGCCTGGGTGGGCACGGCATTCCTTGCGACGGAAGAGGCGGGGATCCATCAGTTCCAGAAGGAGGTCCTCGTCGAATACGGAGACGGCGACACCGTGGTGTCCAAGTCTGTCACCGGAAAGCCCGCCCGGATCATCCGGAACAAGTGGGCCCAGGCCTGGGTGGACGCGGACAAGACCCCTCTGCCAATGCCTTTCCAGTCGATGGTCGCCGGCCCGGTGCTCGCCGCGGCGACGCAGGATCAACGAAAGGACATCGCGCCCGGGTTCGCCGGCCAGGGCATGGGACTCATCAAGGCGATCCGCCCCGCCCGCGAAGTCCTGGAGGATCTGGTCGACGGCGCCGAGGCCGCCCTGTCCCGCGCCGACATTTTTCGCTGAACAACGGGAGCAACGGTCATGATTCCGCGCAGAATGCCAGACTTCAAACCTGAGATCGTCAAGTCGTTCATGGATTCCAGCAACCGGATGACGGGACTTCCCGAGTATCTGGGCCTCCGCATATTGTCGATGGAACCGGGACGCCTCACCGCCGAGATGGCCGTTGAGCCCAAGTTGCTGACCGGCTTTGGAAATATGCATGGCGGCGTCCTGTCGGCCGCCTGCGACCACGTGCTGGGCTGCGTCTGCTACCCGCACATGGAAAAGGGCCAGTGGGCGGCCACGACGGAATTCAAGATCAACCTGCTCGCTCCGGTCAGCCGCGGAACGGTCACCGCCCATGCGGAGATCATCTCGATGACCAAGCAGACCGCGGTCGTGAGGATCGAGATGGAGAACGAGGGCAGGCTCTGCTGTTCCGCGCAGGGAACCGTGCTCATCCAAAATCCAAGGCCGACCTAAGGCGGCGGGCGTTACGCGCTCTGCTGGACCGAACTCGGACCACTTCCGAGGCTGCCCAGCCCATCCCGCATGATCTGGAGCACCTCCTGGCGGCGCCCCCGGAACAGGTCTTTGGGCGCAGCCAGCCCCAAAGCCAGCGGACGCGCCGGCGGACTGATCGCCAGGGGAATGGCCAGCATCGCCGCCTGGGCGTTCACCAGGCCGGTGTTGAATGCATGGCCGCGCGCGGCGACCTGGGCGACGTCGCGGGCGATGTCCTCAGGGCTCGGCGGCGCCTCGTCGCCGTCCCAGACGGTCAGGGCCTCGGCGATCAGCGCGGCCCGGCGAACCGGCGACTCGGTCGCCAGAAGCGCCCGGCCTAACGTCGAGCGGACGAGGCATCGCCGCGCGCCGGCCTTGACGTGGTAGCGGATCGGCGTGGTCCCTTCGATGACCCGCACGTACTGGCAATAGCCGCCGCTCGCCGCGCCCAGCACCACGGTCATCTGCGTCTTATGGGCGATGTCGCGCATCTGCTGCTGGATACGCCGCAGAGGGAGGATTTCGTCACCGACCCAGTGCCCGAGCAAGGATACTCGGATCGAGGGGAAGAACGTCTTGTCCTCCGGGGAAAACTCAAGGTAGCCCAGTTCCGCCAGGCTGCGGAGCAGCGCCGCCGTGCTGGAATGCGGATACCCGAGCGCTATGGCGACATCCTGAATGTGGGCCGGTCGCCGCACTTCGTCGAAATACTCGAATATCTCAAGCGTCCGGGCGGCGGACTTTACGACGGATGGGTCGGCCTTCTGCATGACGTCGGCTCAGCTCTGGAACATGGCCCGAGCCTGAGATAGCACGACTCGACCATCCCCCGTCTCACCCTGGACGATCGCCTCGCCGTCGCCGGTGCGCCACATCTTGGTGACGATGGTGTCGCCATACTGCACCCGGTCGGCGAACCGGCCGGAGAAGGAGCGGAAGGCGCTCGGATCGCTCGCGCAAAGCGCCTGCAGGATCGCGCGACCTACGATTCCGTAGGTGCAAAGGCCGTGCATGAAGGGCGCATCGAACCCGCCCATCTTGGCGAAGGCCGGATCGATGTGGATCGGATTGCGGTCCCCGGACAGGCGATAGATTGCGCCCTGCTCGGGTCGGGTCTCGAAGCTGGCGACCAGGTCGGGCGCGCGGTCGGGCGCGGCGGACTCCTGTCCCGAGGGACCGCGCTCCCCGCCGAAGCCCCCGGCGCCGCGAACGAACAGCGTGGCGTGGGTGCGGAACAGGTCGCCCTCCGCATCCGAGGCTACGCCCTCGACGCCCAGCACGGCCGCCTTACCCTTGTCCCACACCTCGGTGATGCGGCCAGTCACCTGCACGCTGGCCTCCGGGGGAAGTGGGCGGAACAGTTCGATGGACTGCTCCCCGTGCAGCAGCATTTCCAGTCGCATCTCGACCGAACGCATGAGTCCGCTCAGCGCCGCTCCGCCCGGGATCACGGCATAGGTAGGTAGGACTTTGGGGCCGCAGCCCTCATAGATGAAGTCCAGGTCTTCCGCCGGCCTCGCCCCGACGCCGAGGGCGTAGAGCATGGTGTCCTTGGAGGTCCAGGTCTGGGTGGTGGGCGGGAGCTCCAGTCCGACGAGATCGGGGGAGATGGGCCTGCGTGTCATGAGTTTTCCGAAATTGGAGTTGATATTCCGGGTCTAGGGACCGACCCCGTCGGGCGGCCAGGCCTCGACGCCGTCTTCCAGCGGAATGCGCAGGCTCTTCAAGAGTTGGGAGAACATGGTCCAGTTGCCAATCGCGATCACAAGCTCGATACGCTCGGCCTCGGTGGACAGGTGGCGGCAACACGCCTCCCAGGTCCTGTCTGAGATCATACCCTCGTCGAGCGTGTCGTCCGTCGCCTGCAGCACCGCCCTGTCGGCATCGGAGAAATTGTTCGCGCCGCGCCAGTCCCGCGTGGCGGCCAGGTCGGCCGCGGGGATGTCGAGCCCGCGGGCGACGCGCCAGTGCTGGGTCCACTCATAGACCGAGCCTGTCCGCCAGCCGATCCGCATGATGATCAGTTCTCGCAGGCGCGCGTCGAGCTTATTGCCGCGGAACAGCAGGGTGGTGAGCGTCGAGGCGAGTTCCCCGGCGACGGCCGGATGCCGCAACAGCACGCGAAAGACGCTCAGCGGCGCCATCTGCTCGGAAATGCCCGCGAGCTTCGCCGCGCTCGCGGCGTCATCCGCGCTGAGGAGAGCAACCCTCGGGGCCTCGGAAGTCATGCTTTGAATCCAGTTGATGGCGGCCAGAGGGCCCGACGCCCGGAAAAGCGCTTGCCCAGACGACCATATAACAGATATGCGGCTTTCGCGACATGTATGTGTTATAGCGTTCCGCGTGTCCACGGAGGCCTCGCCCGTGATCCCAGCCAAGACCTTCGCCATGGTTCAAACGGCGCCGCGCACCCTGGTGATGCAGGATCTTCCGATCCCCGACATCGAGGCCGACAGCGCCATTCTCAGGATCGAGGCCTGCGGCATCTGCGGCAGCGACTATGAGCAGTTCGAAGGCGTCCTGAAGACGCCCATGCCGGTGATCCCGGGGCATGAGCCGGTGGGGATCATCGAGGCGATCGGCGACAAGGCGGCCCGCCGCTGGGGGGTCGATGTCGGGGATCGTGTCGCCGTCGAGACGATGCTGTCCTGCCACGGGTGCGACACCTGCCTGGGCGGCCGCTACCATCTGTGCGCGGATCGGCAAATCTATTCCTATATCCCGCTATCCAATATGTCCGGCCTCTGGGGCGCCTACGCCCAGTATATGTACCTCGCGCCGAACTCGATCGTCCACAAGATGGACAAGACCTTGCCGCCGGAGATCGCGGTGATGTTCAATCCGCTGGGGGCGGGTTTCCGGTGGGCGGTCGAGATTCCCCAGACCCAGGTCGGCGACACTGTCGTCATACTGGGGCCGGGCCAGCGTGGCCTGGCCAGCGTTATCGCCGCGCGGCAGGCGGGTGCGGGGAAAATCATCGTGACGGGCATGGCCGCAGACGCCCGGAAGCTCGATCTCGCCCGGGCCTTCGGGGCGCACCATACGATCGATGTCCAGAACGAGAACGCCATTGAGCGCATCCATGAACTGACCGGGGGGCGAGGCGCCGACGTGGTGGTGGAGGTGACGTCCTACGCCACTGACCCGGTGCGCGAAGCCCTGAGCTATGTGAAGGCCGGCGGGACGATCGTGCTGGCGGGCGTCAAGGGCTTCAAGCCCATACCCGACTTCGTCTCCGATCTGATCGTCTTCAAGGAAATCACGATCAAGGGCGCTATCGGGGTGACCTCGTCGGGATACGGCAAGGCCATCGACCTGATCGAAGCCCGGTCGCTCCCCCTGGAACTGATGCACACCCATAATTTTGAGCTGAAGGACGCCGAACTGGCGATCCGGACGCTTGCCCGTCAGGTGCCGGGCGACGAGTCCATTCACTCGTGCCTGATCCCGCCCACCTAGAGCGACAGTCTCCAGGTCGTAACGCTTCGCCGATGTTCGGAAGACAGGAAAGAGCCGTGAGTTTCAGCGACAAGGCCGCCATCGTTGGCATCGGCGAGACCGAATACGTCAAAGGCTCGGAACGCACCGCCGTGGACCTGATGCTGGAGGCGGCCCGCAAGGCCATCGCCGACGCGGGGCTCAAGCCCTCGCAGATCGACGGCATGGTCCCACCGCCGATCTACACCACCTCCGAGGAGCTGGCCGCCAATCTGGGCGTCGATGTGCTGCGCTACGCCTCGACCGTCCATATGGGCGGGGCGAGCCCGACGACGGCGCTGCAGAACGCCGCCATGGCCGTCGCCGCCGGCATCGCCGACAATGTGCTCGTGGTGCTGGGGTGGAACGGCTACTCGGCGCTGCGTCCGAAGCCGGGCCGGCCGCCGCAGCGCACCATGAACATGAACACCCTGACCCGCACCATCCAGGGTTTCTACATGCCCTACGGCGTGATGATGCCGGCGCAAATGTATTCCTGGATCGCCATGCGCCACAAGCACCTCTACGGGGTGCCCGACGAGGCGATGGGCGAGGTGGCCCTGGCCTGCCGTGCGCACGCCCAGCTCAACCCAAGGGCCGTGACCTATGGCCAACCTCTGGACATAGACGCCTACCTGGGCGCGCGGTGGATTTCCGAGCCCTTCCGTCTGTACGACTGCTGCCTCGAGACGGATGGCGCCTGCGCGGTTGTGGTCACCGGCGCCGAGCGGGCGCGCGACATGCCGCACCGGCCCGTGCTGATCGCCGGCGCCGCGGAGGGCCACCCCTATCCGGCAGATGACATTCCCTCCCGGCCCGACATGCTCAAGATCGGCCTGTCCTACGCCGCGCCCCGAGCCTTCGAGATGGCCGGCGTCACCGCCCGCGACATGGACTTCCTGCAGGTCTACGACTGCTTCACCTATGTCGTGCTGCTGCAGCTGGAGGCGCTGGGGTTCAGCGCGCCCGGCGGCATCTACGACTTTGTGAAAGACGGAGAGATCCAGCTCGGCGGTCGCTATCCGCTGAACACCCACGGAGGTCTCCTTAGCGAAGCTCACGTCTGGGGACTCAATCATGTGCTGGAAGCCGTGCGCCAACTTCGCGGCGACGCCGGTGCTCGACAGGTGCCGGGGGCCAGTATCGGCTTGGTCACCGGATGGGGCGATCTGGGTGACGGCAGTCTGGCGATCTTGAGGAACTGACACCCATGCGACCCCCCACTATTTCCGCACCGCTTCCCAGGACCCAGGATCCCATGGACGAGGCCTTCTGGCAGCAATGCCAGGATGGGCGGCTGCGATTCCAGCGTTGTTCGGACTGCGGCGCGTGGCGGTTCCTGCCGCGCTACATGTGCGCACAATGTGGATCGCCCGAGTTCGCCTGGACCCCGGTCCGGGGGACCGGCAGCCTCTATTCCTGGACCGTCACCCATCAGGCGCTTCACCCTGCCTTCGCCGCGGAAATCCCCTATGTCTCTGCGCTGGTGGAGCTCGATGAAGGCGTGCGGATGGCGAGCCGGTTGCTGAACTGCGACCACAACACGCTGAAACTGGGCATCCCTGTCGAACTGGTCTTCCGAGAGCTTGAGGACGGCTTCCGCCTACCTTGCTTCCAGCCATCCGAACAGGTCGCGCCATGAGCTGCGCCGCGCTCAAGCGCCACGATCCTCTTGAACGGGCAGGCTGATGGATCTCACCTACAGCGCCGAACACCAGGCTTTTCGGCGCGAAGCGCTCGCCTTTCTTGAAGCGCACCGTCATGCCGCCCCCAGGGGCGGCGGGGCTGCGCAGCGGCCCTCAGCAGAAGCTGTAGCCTGGCAGAAACTGTTGATCGCCCATGGTTACGCCGCGCGGACCATCCCGAAAGAATATGGAGGGTATGGGGCTGCGCCGGACATCCTGAAGTCCCGCATCATCGGCGAGGAATTCGCCCGGGCCGGCGTACCGCCGGGCCTGCAGAACCAGGGCATCTCGATGCTGGTTCCGACGCTGTTGGAACTGGGGACCGAAGATCAGAAGCGGCAATGGATCGGGCCGACGATCCGCGGCGAGGTTGTCTGGTGCCAGGGATACTCCGAGCCGGGCTCGGGGTCCGACCTGGCCAGCCTTCAGACGCGCGCGAGGGAGGATGGCGACGACTTCGTCATTAATGGCCAGAAGATCTGGACCAGCACGGCCCGCGAGGCCGACATGATCTTCTGCCTCGTGCGCACCGAGCCGGACAAGGGAAAGCACGACGGGATCAGCTATCTGATCTTTTCGATGAAAACGCCGGGGATCGAGGTCCGCCCCCTGGTCACCATGACCGGGCACGCCGAGTTCAACGAGACCTTCTTCACCGACGTGCGCGTCCCGAAGACCCAGATCGTGGGAAAGCGTGGGCAGGGCTGGTTCGTCGCCAATGCCACCCTCAAGCACGAACGCGGAATGCTGGGGGACCCGGGCCAGCTTGAAAGCCGCTTCCTTGCCTTGGCGGAGCTGATGCGGACTGAGACGGCCGGCGATGGCCGGATCATGGACAACCCGATCCTGCGAGATCGTCTGCTGCGGCTGCAGGCGGAACTCGCGGCGATGAAATTCAACGGACTTCGCGTGCTGAGCGCCTCGGCCAACGGTGGCGACGCAGGGCTCGCGCGGCTGATCGTCAAGCTACAGTCCTGCGAGCTGGCCCACCAGATATCGGCGCTGGCCATCGACGCCCTTGGCGAGCTGGGCGCGCTCTACGACGGCAGCCCCCACCTGCGCTCCCACGGCAGCTGGCAGCAGGCCTACATGTTCCAGCTTGGCCTGATCATCGGCGGGGGCACCGCGCAGATCCAGAAGAACATCATCGCCGAGCGGGGGCTCGGCATGCCGCGTGAGCCGAAGCTCGCGACGGAAGAGGGGCGCCTCTGATGGATTTCGGTCTCTCGAGCGAACAGCGCATGCTGCAGGATGCGGTGACCCGCTACCTCAGCGAACAGTCCCCTCTGGGGCATGTGCGCGACATCGCCGCCGCGGCGACGCCATACAGCCCCGATGTCGCGGCGGGCTTGGCCGATCTCGGCGTGCCGGGGGTCATCATCCCCGCGGCATTCGGTGGAATGGGCCTTGGCCTGCTGGAAGCCGCGCTTGTGGCCGAAGCGCTCGGCTTCAGCGTCGCGCCGGTGCATTTCGCGGGCGCGCATGTCATGGCGCCGCTGGCGATCCTGCTCGGCGGGTCTGACAGCCAACAGCAGGCGTGGCTGCCGAAGCTGGCGATCGGGGCGGCGAGGGCGGCCGTCGCGGTCAGCCAAGCCGTGGAGGGCCGGGACGGGGCCGGGGTGATCGCCAGGGACGGGTGGCTGGACGGGACAGCGTTGTTCGTGCTCGATGCTGCGGACGCCGACCTGTTCGTGGTGGCGGACACCAGCGGCGCATTGCACCTGGTCGCAGCCGACGCGCCCGGTCTGACGCAAATCCCGCTGACGACCATCGACAAGACGCGTTCGGTCGGAGAGCTCCGGCTAACGGGGGTCAAGGCCGATCCGTTGCCCCGCGGCGGAAGCGAGACGACCCGCCGGATCATCGACGCGGGGCGCATCATGCTGGCAGCCGACATCTTGGGCGCCGGCACGGCGATGATCGAACAGGCCGTGGTCTACGCTGGTGTGCGCGTGCAGTTTGGCCGGCCGATCGGGTCCTTCCAGGCGGTCAAGCATATGTGCGCCGAGATGGCGGCGGCGCTCGAGCCCTGCCGCTCACTGGTCTGGTACGCGGCGCACGCCTTCGAGCATGCGCCGGAGGAGTCGACACTGATGGCATGCCACGCAAAGTCACACCTTTCCGAGGTCGGCCGGTTTGTCGCTCGGACCTCCACCGAAGTGCACGGCGGCATGGGTTTCACCGACCTCGCCGGGCTGCACTATTGGTTCAAGCGCATCGGCCTGGATCGCCAGCTGCTCGGAGGGCCGGAACTCGTCCGCAACGAGGCCGCCCGCGTTCAGGGCTGGATCGCCGCTTAGGAAGCATGCCCATGACCTGGAATTTCGGCGATATCCTGGATGCGCTGCCGAAGGCCCTCCCGGCGGACGCGCCGGCCTTCATCCATGGGGATCGAACGATCACCTGGGGGGAGACGTCGCGTCGGTCGAACAATCTTGCGCGCGCGATCCTGGCCCGGGGCGCGAAGCCGGGCGACAAGGTTGCGTTCTATATGCGCAACCGCCCAGAATACGGCGAGGCCTTGGCCGCCTGCTTCAAGGGTCGCCTGACGCACGTCAACGTCAACTACCGCTACAAGCCCGACGAGGTGTTCTACATCTTCGATGACTCGGATGCGCAGACCGTCATCTATGGCTCCGAGTTTCGCGACACAGTTCTCCAGCTGAAGGATCGGCTGCCCAAGGTGGCCACTTTCATTGAGATCGGCGACGACGATCCGCTGGCGCCTTTCTCGGAGCGATATGAAGACCTGGCCGCGACCGGCGAGGGCGCGCCCTTAGGGATCGAGCGGTCTCCAGACGACCTTCTGTTCATCTATACGGGCGGTACGACGGGCATGCCCAAGGGGGTGATGTGGCGTCACGAAGACCTGCGTGAGGCCCAGCTCGACGCGGTGCGGCGGCTCGGGCCAGCCCCGGAAACCCTCGAGGCGCATCTCGACTTCGTTCGCGCCGCCGGTCCCGGAAGCCGAACCCTTCCAGCCTGCCCGATGATGCACGGAACCGGTCTCATCACCACGATCGGATGCATGATGAACGGCGGCTGCGTGGTCACCCTTCAGAACGCCTCGTTCGAGGCCGACGAACTCTGGTCGGTTGTCGCGCGCCACCGGGTGCAGTCCATCGCCCTGGTGGGCGACGCATTTGCAAAGCCGATGCTAAAGGCGCTGGACGAGCAACCCGGACGCTACGACACCTCAAGCTTGATCTCAGTGGTCTCCTCCGGCGTGATGTGGAGCCGCGAAGTCAAGTCCGGACTGTTGCGACACATTCCGCAGGTAGTGCTGATGGACTCCTTCGGGGCCTCGGAGGCGCTCGGCTTCGGCTCTTCGGCCATGACCAAGGACGGTGAGGTCAGGACCGCGACGTTCCAGATCGGCCCCCGGTGCAAGGTGTTCGACGAGGAGGAAAACCTTGTCGAGCCCGGCAGCGGAAAGGCTGGGATCATCGCCATCGGCGGCCCGATTCCTCTAGGCTACTACAAGGATCCTGAAAAGACCGCCAAGACCTTCCGCACCATCGCCGGCCAGCGCTACTCGATCCCGGGAGACTGGTGCACGGTGGAGGCCGACGGGGCCATGACGCTGCTGGGGCGGGGCAGCGCCTGTATCAACACCGCCGGTGAGAAGGTCTATCCCGAGGAGGTCGAGGAGGCGCTCAAGACCCACCCGGACATCGAGGACGCGCTCGTGGTTGGCGTGCCCGACGACAAGTGGGGCCAGGCCGTCACAGGCGTGGTGGTGCTGGCCAGCGGTGTCACGTTCGACGAGGATGATGTACGTCGGCACGTGCGCGCCAGCCTGGCTGGCTACAAGACCCCCAAGCGCGTCCTGGTGGCGCAGGTGCCCCTCAGGGCTTCGAATGGCAAGGCGGACTACAGGACGGTCACCGCGTTCGCGCGACGAGATCTGGGACTGGCCTGAAATTATGAAAACACAATCCGCTGTTCGGCCCGAAACTCACACCGTCGAGGAGGTCGATGTCGTTGTGGTCGGGGCTGGCTTCACCGGCCTCTACCAACTCCACCGCCTTCGCCGTCTGGGGTTCTCGGTGCGGCTGTTTGAGGCCGGCGCCGACCTGGGTGGCATATGGTACTGGAACTGCTACCCCGGTGCTCGTGTGGACACCCACGTCCCGATGTACGAGTTTTCCAGCGAGGATCTCTGGCGCGACTGGACCTGGACCGAGCGCTTCCCAGCCTGGGACGAGCTGCGTCGCTATTTCCATCACGTCGATGAGAAGCTCGAGCTGAGCCGCGACATCCGATTCAACGCCCGCGTCGAAGGCGCCGAGTTCGACGAGGACAGCCGCCGGTGGGTGGTTCGGACGCAGGACGGCGGCCTTGTCAGCCCGCGGTTCCTGGTGCTCTGCACGGGGTTCGCCGCCAAGCCGTACATCCCGGACCTCGAGGGCCTGGACCGGTTCGAAGGCGTCAAACATCACACCGCGTGGTGGCCGCAGGACGGCCTCGAATTGAAGGACAAGCGCGTCGGCGTGATCGGCACCGGCGCCAGCGGCGTCCAGGTCGTGCAGGAGGCCGCACGCGTGGCCGCTCAGCTGACCGTCTTTCAGCGTACGCCGATCCTTGCCCTTGCTATGCAACAGTGCAGCCTGGACGAGGCAACCCAGCGCGACATGAAGAGAGATTATCCCGCGCGGTTCGCGCGCCGGCGCGAGAGCTTCGGCGGCTTCGATTTCCACGCCAGCGGGAAGGCGGCGCTGGAAGTCTCCCCGGAGGAGCGGCGGGCCGTCTACGAGGCGAGCTGGGCGGCCGGCGGGTTCAGCTTCTGGGCCTCGACCTTCCACGACGTGATGATGAACCTGGAGGCCAATCGCACAGCCTACGATTTCTGGCGCGAGAAGGTCCAGGCGCGAATCCGCGACCCGAAGCTGGCGGAACAGCTAGCCCCCAAGGAGCCGCCGCACCCGTTCGGCGTCAAGCGTCCCTCGCTCGAGCAGACATATTACGACGTGTTCAACCAGGACAACGTACGCCTGGTGAATCTGAAGGCCACCCCGATCCTTGAGATCACCGCGAGTGGCGTGAGGACCGCGGAAGGGGAGTGTGAACTCGACATCCTTGTCCTGGCCACGGGCTTCGATGCGGTCACCGGGGGCCTGACGCAAATCGACATACGTGGCGTGGACGGGCTCACGCTCAAGGAGAAGTGGGCCAAGGGCGCGCGAACTCACCTGGGCATGGCGAGCGCTGGCTTTCCCAACCTGCTGTTCCTCTACGGGCCGCAGAGCCCCTCGGGGTTCTGCAACGGCCCGACCTGCGCCGAACTGCAGGGCGATTGGGTGGTCGAATTCCTGAGACGCATGCGCGACGCGGGCGTTAGCCGGTTCGAGGCGACCGCCGCCGCCGAACAGACCTGGAAGGACCATGTTGAGGCAGTTGGCGCCATGACGCTCTTTCCCCTGGCCGACTCTTGGTACATGGGGGCCAATATTCCGGGTAAGCCGCGAGAATTACTGAATTATCCGGGCGGACTGCCGCTGTATCTGCAGATGTGCCAGGCCTCTGCCGACGCAGGCTACGCCGGCTTCGTGCTGGAAAAGCAGAACCCCCGCCAACCTGTTGGTCGGGCGGAACCGGATGGGAGAAGACTATGAGCGACGGATCGATCGATCTTCGGGCCGAAGCCCGGGCGAAGGCTTACGCAATGCCCCTGGAGGACATCAACCTCGCCGACACCGAACTGTGGCGGACCGACACGGCGTGGCCCTACCTGGAGCGCCTGCGCCACGAAGATCCGGTGCACCTGCACCCGGCGCATCACCATCCCGACGGCGCCTTCTGGTCCATCACCCGCTACGTTGACATCATGGCGGTCGACACCAACCACGAGGTCTTCTCGTCCGAGCCATCGATCACGATTTTCGATCCGAAGGAGGACTTCAAGCTACCGATGTTCATTGCGATGGACCCGCCGAAGCACGACGTCCAGCGCAAGACTGTGAGCCCGATCGTCTCCCCGGCCAACCTCAACCTGATGGAGCCGTTGATACGCAGCCGTATCGTCAAGACCCTGGACGAGTTGCCGATTGGCGAGCCCTTTGACTGGGTCGATCGGGTGTCGGTTGAACTGACCACCCAGATGCTCGCCACCCTGTTCGACTTCCCGTGGGATGACCGGCGCAAGCTCACCCGCTGGTCCGACGTGGCGACCGGCGGCCTGGATTCGGGGCTCTTCACCACCGACGATCCGGAGTCGGAGCGCAGGGCGGAGCTGTTCGAGTGTGTCGACTACTTCACGCGCTTGTGGAACGAGCGGGTCAACGCGCCCCCGAAAGGCGACCTGATCTCCATGCTGGCCCACGGCGAGGCCACCCGCAACATGGACCGGATGGAGTACCTCGGGAACCTGCTGCTGCTGATCGTCGGGGGCAACGACACCACCCGCAACACCATGACAGGATCGATCCTGGCTATGCACCAGAACCCCGATCAGCTTTGCAAGCTTCAGGCGAACCCGAGCCTGATCCCCTCGATGGTGTCGGAAACCATTCGGTGGCAGACGCCGCTTTCGAACATGCGGCGCACCGCCACCCGGGACTTCGAGTTGGGCGGCAAGCTCATCAAGAAGGGCGACAAGGTATTGATCTGGTACGCCTCCGGCAACCGCGATGAGACGGCGATCGAAAATCCCGAGGCCTATGTCATCGACCGGGAGCGTCCTCGCAATCACCTGTCCTTCGGGTTCGGAATCCATCGCTGCGTCGGGAACCGTCTCGCCGAGCTCCAGCTGCGGATCCTCTGGGAGGAGATTCTGCCGCGGTTCCCGGAGATCCGCGTCCTGGAGGAGCCCCGTCGGGTGCCATCGGTCTTGATCCGGGGCTATGCCTCGATGCCGGTCGTCATACCCAGCCGGAATGCCGTGCTAGCGCACTGAGCACGGATCGGCCCCGACAGTTCATCTTTAACGTCAGAACAAAGGCTGCTTGGCGAAGGCCCGGCGGAAACAAGCAAGTGCCCAAAGTCACATACATCGAGCACCATGGCTCCGAACACGTCATCGAACTGAAGACCGGCATGAGCGTCATGGAGGGCGCTGTGAAGAGCGGCGTTCCGGGCATCGACGCCGACTGCGGAGGCGCCTGCGCGTGCGCCACCTGCCACGTCTATGTCGAGGACGGCTGGCTTGAGAAGACCGGCGCCAAGACGGCCATGGAGACTTCCATGCTGGACTTCGCCGAGAACGTTCAGGCCAACAGCCGCCTTTCCTGTCAAATCAGGATCGCGGATGATCTGGATGGCCTGGTCGTCAGAATGCCGGAAAGTCAGCATTAGTTCAGGTCGGCTCGTCGCCCTCAGTAATCAACGCGGTGAAAATCGCCGTCACCCGCGTCAAGTATTCCTCCCGTTCTCGGCCCAGCAGCGGCGCGCCGCGGATCAGGCGTTCGACAAGGAACCCGATATAGGTCGCCGCGAGGATTCGCGCGCGCGCGCCGGCGCCTGCTCCGCCTAGCCACTCCCGGATCGGCCCCAAAAGCCGATCCTGGACGAGCACATTCAGGAGCGGGGCGGTTGTCGGCGATGTCGCGGCCCGGAGCAGAAACTGAAATCTGTGGGTCCTGGCCTCGTCGATGTGGGGGCTACCCGCCAACACAGTGGCGACCTCATGAGGGAACGTCGCGCGATCCCACCCGCGAACGTCATCCGTCCCGAATGACGCCTTCAACGCCGCCAGGAACAAAGCCTCCTTGCCCCCGAAGTAGCGTTTGACCAGGGCCACATCGACGCCGGCTTCGCGGGCTATGTCCCGCAGCACGGTGCAATCATAGCCCAGAAGTGCGAACTGGGCCTTTGCCGCCTCGAGGATCGCCGCGCGGGTCGCCTCGGCGTCGCGCTTGCGCGAACCAGCCGGCGGATCAACGAGCGACATAGTGTCATTCATCCGCAAAAGCCCCCTCGAACCAGGTTGGCGCTCAGTCCGTTCCTGTACGTCAAGCCGACGCGGGAGAACAGGCTGGGCATCAGGGAAATGGCCGCAACCGACCCAAGTCAATGATCGTTGACATGGCTGTGAGCCGGCGTCAAACTGCCTCGTCAGGGTCGCCGCCGCGGGTTGCGGGCCGACCTGCTGTTCGACGGACGAGCCACGGACGGGGATGGAAGTCATGAACATAGCGACGAAGATCAAAGCAGCCGACGCCGCCGCCGAGGTCGCGGCCACGCCCCTGGAGAAGCTGAACCCTGCCCGGGTGGACCGCTTCTACAATGACACCATCTGGCCGGTGTTCGAGCGCCTGCGCCGGGAAGACCCCGTCCACTTGACGCCGGACAGCGAATACGGACCCTACTGGTCGATAACCAAGTGGAACGACATCATGGCGGTGGACACCGACCATGAGGCGTTCTCCTCGGCAGAGGGCATTGGCTTGCCCAACCTCGAGGCCCAGATCGAACAGGAGAAGATCATGGGCAAGCGGCGCCGCGGCGCCGCGGGCTTCATCACGATGGACGAGCCGGAGCATAGTCAGGGACGCAAGGCGGTCAGCCCGACGCTGGCGCCCAGCAACCTGCACGCCATGTCGCCCCAGGTGCGTGAACGCGCCGGCCAGATCCTCGATTCCCTGCCGATCGGCAAGGAGTTCGACTGGGTCGACCTAGTGTCCAAGGAGCTGACGGCCATGACGCTGGCCACCCTGTTCGACTTCCCGTTCGAGCAGCGCCGCAAGCTGACCTGGTGGTCGGATATGTTCACGAATATGCCGGGCCACGGGCCGGTGGAAAGCTGGGAGCACAAGGGCGCGGCGATCTTCGAGTGCTTCGGCGCCTTCCAGGAACTGTGGAACCAGCGCGTCAATGCTCCGCCCGGCAATGACCTGATCTCGATGCTGGCGCACAATCCGGCCACCCGGGACATGCCCATGGATGCTTACCAGGGCAACGTCGTCCTGCTGATCGTGGGCGGCAACGACACCACCCGCAACACCATCTCTGGCAGCGTCTTCGCACTGAACAAGAACCCCGACCAATACGCCAAGCTACGGGCCAATCCCGACCTGATCCTGTCGATGGTCTCCGAGACCATCCGCTGGCAGACGCCGTTGGCCCACATGAGCCGGGTGGCGACGCGCGACGTTGTGATGCGCGGAAAAACCATCAAGAAGGGCGACCGGGTCGTCATGTGGTATATTTCGGGCAACCGCGATGAGACCGTGGTGGACCGGCCCAACGAGTTCATCATCGATCGCGAGCGGCCCAGGCAGCACATGTCGTTCGGCTTCGGAATCCACCGCTGCGTCGGCAACCGCGTGGCCGAGATGCAGCTGACCATCATCTGGGAAGAGATCCTCAAGCGCTTCCCGGAGATCAAGGTGGTCGGCGATCCTGTGCTAAACTACTCCGCCTTCGTCCACGGCTACGAGAGCCTGCCGGTAATCATACCTGCGCGGAACTGAGTGCGCGCCAAAGTGCGGTGCGCGACCGAAAAATGGCGTCATCACCCCAAACTGATCGCTTGACGATCACCTTTCGCTGCCCAGGCGATGGATGGCCTGCTGCCCCGAACGGTCGCGGCGGCTCGCAGCTTGCCGGCCTGGCTATGAGTCCTGCCACAGGCAATGCCCAACACCGTTGGCGCGGGGGAGAACGACACCGTCAAGCGATGCCCGCCATTGCATTGACACCATGACCTTGGTCATGGTCGAGGGCGCGCCGCGTTCCAGGTTGATCGCTTCCCCATAGGTGCTGGCAGCAAAGGGTAAAGGTCTCCAGCTCGGCGTGGTCAGGCGCTGAGGTGGAGATTTTGGTGAAGCCGATATCGTTCAAGCGTCATCGGTTTCCGGCCGAAGTGATCCAGCAAGCAGTATGGCTGTGTTTCAGGTTCACGCTCAGCATTCGTGATGTCGAGGAACTCCTGGTCCAGCGCGGAATCGAAGTCAGCCGCGAGACGGCCCGCTGCTGGGCGATCAAGTTTGGCGCGCTGATCGCGGCGAACTTGCGCCGCCGGCGGCGATCGCCACCGACAAGCTGACGTCCTACGGCGTGGCCTTGCGCGAACTCGGACTGAAAGGGCGGACCGAAGGCCAACAACAAGGCTGAGAACGGCCACCTTCCGATGCGACGAGAAGGAACAGGAGAAGTTCAAGTCGCAGGGCTCAGCACAGAGGATCGAGCCGACGGCAGCGGTCTGATCAGGGGTAGAACAGGGCGGCTTGCGGGCGGGCGGAGTTAAGCGGCCCGCCAGCAACGACACCCTACTGCGCGAGGTCCGCCGGCGCGGCTCTCCAATGCCCACGCTGCCCACGGTGATCGGGGCGGCGCCTACCCCTTGGCGACCACCAGAGCAATTCGGGTCGCCATCCGGAGTCTTGACCCAATCTGACATATATGTGTTTTTCTCATTCTCGTACATGGGAAACAGGGATCGCACCGACGGGCTGCCAGATTCGCGTTGATGGAACCCGGCCAGCCTGGCGATGGGTTAGCCAAGAATTGAAAATCGTGGGTCGCAGGCAATCCCTTCGCCGTGATGTGGCCTCAGGGGCCGACTGAGTTAGGGGCGGGACGTGAGCATTCGAGGCAAGGCCTTCATCGCAGGTATCTATGAGCATCCCTGCAGGGGGGCGGCGGACAAGACGCTCGCGCAACTGCATGCCGAAATTGCGAAGGCGGCGCTCGCTGACGCCGGGCTGAGCATGGGTGATGTGGACGCCTACTTCTGCGCCGGCGATGCGCCTGGCCTGGGTCCGCTCAACATGATCGAGTACCTCGGCCTGCAGAACGTACGGCACATGGACAGCACCGAAACCGGCGGCTCCTCTTATCTGGTCCATGTCAATCATGCGGCGCAAGCGATCGCGGCCGGTCACTGCAACATCGCGCTCATCACGCTAGCGGGGCGCCCCTTAGCGGACGCAAAAGAGGGCAAGTCGGGCAGGTTTCACAACACCGAAGCGCCGGATTTTCCGTTCGAGGCGCCGTTTGGCGCAAACGTGGCCAACATGTATGCGATGTGCGCAAAGCGCCACATGCATGAGTTCGGAACAACGTCCGAGCAGCTGGCCTGGATCAAGGTCGCAGCCTCGCATCATGCTCAGTACAATGAGAACGCCAGGCTACGAAACATAGTGACGGTCGACGAAGTGTTGGCCTCTCCGATGATCGCGGATCCGCTTCACCGGCTCGATTGCTGCGTGATTACCGACGGCGGGGGAGGCTTGGTCGTCGTCAGCGAAGCCGTAGCCAGAGGGTTGCGACGCCCCCTGGTCAAGGTTCTGGGCGCCGGCGAGGCGCCCAAACATCTCTCGGCGGGACGGGTCGATCTGACGTTTTCTGGCGCGCGCTGGTCGGGTCTGAAGGCCTTCGAAGAGGCAGGCGTGACGGCGAAGGACATCAAGTACGCATCGATCTACGACTCGTTCACGATCACGGTGCTCGAGACCATTGAGGATCTCGGATTCTGCGAAAAGGGAGCGGGGGGGCGGTTCGTCTCCGACGGCAACCTCATTTCCGGAGTTGGGCGCTTGCCGTTCAACACTGACGGAGGAGGGCTATGCAACAACCACCCGGGCAACCGTGGCGGCATGACAAAAGTCATCGAAGCGGTTCGTCAGGTCCGGGGCGAGGCCCATCCTCGCGTCCAGGTGCCCGACTGTGACATCGCCCTGGCGCACGGAACCGGAGGGCTTCTTGGCTCCCGCATGGGAAGCGCGACCCTTGTTCTCGGACATCAGGACGCATGAGCAATCTGAACAAAATCAAGCGCCGCGTCGTCACGAACGCCGAGAATAAATCGTTCTGGAAGGCGGCGGGACAAGGCCAGCTGATGGTCGGGTTTTGTAATGCGTGCGGCCAAAACCATTACTACCCGCGCTCGATGTGCCCAATCTGCTACTCAACTGACACCGGGCTCAAGGAAACATCGGGCCTCGGTCAAATCTATAGTTTCGCCGTCACGCGCCAGGCGGATCCGCCATACATCATCGCCTACGTAACCCTGGATGAGGGCGTAACGATGCTGACCAACATCGTTGACTGCGATGCCGGGGCGCTTTGTATCGGGCAAAGGGTCCGTGTTCATTTTGTCGAGGCCGAAGACGGCTGCGCAATTCCGATGTTCACCCCTCTATGACCGCCTCGCCGAATCGAAAGCGCCTTCCGCGATCGGATATGGCGCGACCATCTCAGATCGCTCCCCAATCCAATAAGCCGTTGCTCGGCTTGAGGCTAAACGGTGTGACCCATGCTTAGGATGTCGTTCGAGGACGCTGCGGCCAACGGCATGGTTGTCGCCTGGCACGCCGCGCGCGCACCAGACCGCCTTGCGATTTCGTCCGAAAGAGGCGACCGCACATTTTCGGAGTTGAACGCTCAGGCCAATCGTCTCGCCGAGTTGCTGCGGGGCGCCGGCTTGGTGCCCGGCGATGGGGTGGCGCTTCTCTGCGCTAACCGACCCGAATTCGTCGAAACGGTCATCGCCTGCCAACGCGCCGGGTTCCGACTAACGCCGGTCAACTGGCACCTTACTGCTGACGAAGTCGCGTATATCGTCGAGAACTGCGAGGCTAAGGCCTTCGTCGCTGACGCACACCTTGCGGCAGCCGCGATCCAAGCGGCCTCCGCAACGTCTGGTCTGCACGTCAAGCTCGCGGTGGGCGGGCCGATCAAGGGTTTCGCGTCATACGACACGTTGATGGCGCGCGAATCCGGCAAGAATGTTCCAAATCCGATTCTGGGCAGTCAGATGCTCTACACTTCGGGTACGACGGGGCATCCTAAGGGAGTCTATCGAGGGAGCGCGCCACCGGCTTCCTCTCTTTTTGCAAAAATGGTCGAGACCGCGCAGTTCAGTGGCGCAGACGACGTTTCGGTGGTGACCGGACCGCTTTATCACGCCGCACCTCTGAGCCTGAATCTCCTGCTCCCGCTCTCCGCGGGGGTTCACACGTTACTGATGGACAAATGGGATGCGGAGGCAATGCTCCGTTTGGTCGATCAGCATCGCGTCACCCATACCCACGTTGTGCCGACGATGCTCAATCGGCTCCTCCAGCTCACCCCCAGCATCCGCTCGAAATATGAAGCTTCATCCCTGCGCTGGGTGCTTCACGGCGCGGCTCCATGTCCGGTTCATGTGAAGCAGGCGGCGCTCGAATGGCTAGGACCCGTTCTTTTCGAATACTATGGCGCGACCGAAGGCGGCGGGGTGTTCATCGAGCCGGCCGAATGGCTGAACAAGCCTGGCTCGGTAGGCAGGCCCACTGCGGGGGTCGTCATGCAGATTCAGGATGAAAATGGTAAGGAGTTACCGCAGGGTGAGGTTGGCACCGTCTATTTCGAGGCGCCTGCGACCGGGAGGTTCGAGTATTTCAAAGCTCCGGAGAAGACTGCAAGCGTCTACCGTGGAGCGTTCTATACGATGGGCGATCTGGGCTACGTAGATGAGGATGGTTTTCTCTTTCTCACCGGTCGAAGCGCCGAGGTAATCATCTCTGGCGGAGTGAATATCTATCCGTCGGAAATCGATCAGGAGGTCCTCCAACACCCGGCGGTCAAGGATGTGGCGACGGTGGGCGTGCCTAACCCGGACTGGGGCGAAGAAGTCAAGGCCGTGGTCCAACTCAACCAAGGATACGAACCCAACGAGGCGCTTGCCCAAGAAATACTGGCCTTCGCGGCAGCGCGCCTCGCCACTTACAAACGCCCGCGCACCGTCGATTTCGCCGATGATCTTCCGCGGCTTGAGACCGGCAAGATCGTGCGACGAACGGTCCGCGATAGATACTGGCAGGGCGAGAAGAAGATCTAAAATCCAACGAAACAAGGATCTGGGCATGGCTGGATTGTGCGAGGGGCGCGTCGTCATTGTGACGGGTGGGGCGAGGGGTATCGGGCGGGAGCACTGCCTGGAGTTCGCGCGCCAAGGCGCCAGGATTGTGGTGAATGATCTCGGTAGCGAGCGGACTGGCGAGGGCCGATCGAGCGAGCCCGCCGAGGCCCTGGCGGCGGAAATCAGGGCGATGGGTGGAGAGGCGGTCGCCAATGGCGACGACGTATCGGACTGGGAGGGCGCCAAACGGATGATCGATCAGGCGACCGCGACTTTTGGCACCCTCGATGTTCTCGTGAGCAACGCTGGCATTTTGCGCGATCGCATGCTGGCCAATATGGCGATCGACGAATGGGATGCGGTCATCAAGGTCCATCTTCGCGGCACCTTTTGTCCAGCTCGCCACGCCGCTGACTATTGGCGGGCGCGCGCCAAGGAAGGCAATCCAGTCGATGCTCGGATCATCAATACTACTTCTGTTTCCGGGTTACTGGGCAATCAGGGGCAATGCAACTATGGCGCGGCCAAGGCGGGCATTGCCGCCTTTACGATTACCGCGGCGATGGAGCTCGCGCGCTACGGCGTCACGGTGAACGCCATCTCGCCGGGGGCGCTTACCCGGATGACGGAAGATCTCGGCTACGCCATCGATGTGCCCGCGGGTGAATGGAACCCCCGTGATGCGGCCAATATCGCACCGATCGTCGTCTGGCTCGGGAGCAGCGAGGCGAAGGAGGTAACCGGCCAGGTCTTCGAATCCACAGGGGGGCGGCTGACAGTCTTCGAGCGCTGGCGTCGCGGGCCGGCCATAAATCCGAAGCGGCGTTTCGACCCGAACGAACTCGGCCCAATCGTCAAGGACCTCATCAGCAAGTCGAGACAGCCCGATGCGATTGGCGGTTGAGGCGGTTCCCGACCGGGCAAGGCGAGACGTGGCGGATAAGCTGGATCAGTTCGATTATGTGATCGTGGGTGCCGGGTCCGCCGGTTGCGTCCTGGCCTAGTTGATGATCTCGACGAAGCAGCCGAGCACGGTAAAGATCGACCGCTGCGAGGCGGCCCCGACGATCTCCAGCCGGTAGCGGTCCATCACCTTCCTACGGCGAAGCGACAAACCGCCCGCCAGCGCGATCGAGTGTTCTCGGTGAGCACCATCTCGGCCGTGCACCGCATTGACGACCGGCAAGGGAAGGTCGGCGAGACGCTCGATCACATGCGACTGGTAGTTGGGGCGGGAAAGCTTTTCGCCCGCGGCGACGTCGCCGAGATCGTGGCCCGCCGAGAAGCATCGCCCGGCACCGCCTCCAGGTCGGCGACGTGGGCCCCTAGTCTAGCGCCTTGAAGAGATCGACATTCAGCGCGTTGAGCTTGTCCGGCCGGTTCAGCGTCAGCTGGCAGATGCCGGCCCGATCAGCGCGGAGCACGAGATCATCCATTGAACTCCACCCGATGTCGTTTTCGAGGCTGTCGGACTCGCCTGACGTCACGCTGCTGTCCGTCCATCGCCGCGGCATTGAATCGGAACCCGGCGCCCTCCCGCAACAAGTATCCCGCCGTCGGCGCCGCGTCGTGAACGCCGATGACCGGGATCGGCTTGTCGGCCCATTCGGCAAACAGTCGCGCGCGGGTCGCTGCCGCCGCCCTTGGGTCGCTGTCGAACGAGGGAGACCAGTCGGGATGGGCCATCTGGCAGGGTAGTGGCTCATGTCGCCGGTGATGACCGCAGACTCGCCTTCCGATTCGATCATCACGCTGACGTGGCCAGGCGTGTGTCCTGTTCTGGGCGCGAGCCGCAGGTGGGGCGAGATGCGGTGATCCATTTCGACGAACTCGGCGAGGCCGGCGTCGAGAATAGGCTGCACGGAATCCCACAGAATCTCCTGCTGCTCCTCGTCGCCTCCCGCGCTCCAGTGGGCGAATTCCGTCTTGCCGAGCACGTAGCGGGCATTTGGAACTGTCGGAACCCTCGCGCCATCCTCAAGCTTGGTGTTCCAGCCCACGTGATCCACATGCAGGTGGGTGCAGACCACGGCATCCGACCTCAGCCATGGACTGCAGGAAGCCGGTGGCCAGCGGCTATCCACGCAGAATGGACCGGGGCCGATCGCTTCCGATGCAAGTATCCGCCACCAGCGGCAGGCCCGGCGCATCCACCAGCAGCGCGTGGATGGACAGGAGCAACTGATCCTCCTCGTTGACGAAATTCGGGTACAGCCACGGGATGGCTCGCAACGCCTCGGGCGTCGCCTCGGCCCAGAAGGGGCTGGCTCGATTGTACGGGATCGGAATCTGGAGTTCCACGATCCGGGTGATCTTCACCGCCCCAACTTGCCAACCCAGCATCGCGGCCTCCCGTTGGTCATGGTCGCGAGCCGCATCGAGGCAGTGGAAATCCAGGCTGAACAATTGTCCAACCACGGCTGACACTTAAGCCTCTGCTCGCCCCTCGCGAGTTCTGCCACGCTCACTCGCTCACTCGCTCAGTGGGTCGAGGTCAGATCGGGCAAGCCCAGGATCCGCTTTGAGATGATGTTATTCTGCACTTCCTGGCTGCCGCCATAGATCGTGCTGGCCTTTCCGCCCAGCCAGCTGCGCACGGCCTCCAATTCTGCTGGGGCGAAATCCTCGCCCGCCCAGCCCAGGCCTTGATGACCCATGATCTCGAGCGTGAGTTCGGCCCGGTCCTGGATCCAGCGGGTGCCGGCGTTCTTCATGATCGACGTCGCCGCCGACGGGCCGGAATTGCCCTTGGCTTCCGCCATCGCCCGCATCGCCGTCTGCTGGAAGGCGCGCCCGTCCATCTCATTTGCTACGATCCGGGTCCGTAGGTCGCGGTCGGCGAGGCGACCCTGCGTGTCGACGCCGACATAGGCCTTGGCGAGATCTGGGAGGGCCGCGGAGCCGCCGAGGGCGTTTCCCATGCTCGATATGCTGGAGCGCTCGTGCTGCAGGAGCCGCTTTCCGATCGTCCAGCCGGCGTTCAGCGGGCCCACCAGATCCTTCTTCTCGGCGCGGACGTCCTTCAGGAAGGTTTCGCAGAACGGCGAGCTTCCGGCGATCAGCTTGATGGGCCGGACCTCGACACCCGGTTGGCGCATGGTGAAGAGCACGAACGAGATGCCTTCATGCTTCTTCGTCGGATCGGTTCGGACAAGACAGAAGCACCAGTCCGCCCATTGGGCGCCCGACGTCCAAATCTTCTGGCCGTTGATCCGATAGTGGTCGCCCATGTCCTCGCACCGCGTTTGCAGCGACGCCAGGTCAGAGCCGGCCCCGGGCTCGGAGTAGCCTTGGCACCACTGAACTTCGCCGCGGCAGATGGGCGGAATGTGCTCCAGCTTCTGTTCTTCGGTGCCGAACTCGAGCAAGGTCGGGCCGAACATCATGACGCCCATTCCCCCGATCGGATTGTAGGCGCCCGCACGCGCAAATTCCTGGTGGATAACGCGGGCCTCGGCCGGCGAAAGTCCCGCACCGCCATATAGCGCAGGCCACGTCGGCGTTCCCCAGCCCTTTTCGCCGACTGCCTTGCGCCAAGCGACCTGTTCCTCGGTCGGCTTCGGCCGTTCTTCAAGCATGATCGGGTTGCCTAGCCCCTTAAGGTCCGGGGGGAAGTTGACCTCGACCCAGCTGCGCACTTCCTGGCGAAAAACCTCGATAGTCTGCTCTGCGCCGTCAGCCACTAGAAGAACTCCATTGTTTGAAGAGACGCGATCAGTTTCCAACCTCGCTAGAACGGCCATGTTTAGACTGCGTAGTCGTCAGACGGCGATCCCGTACAGTTCCGCCACGTTGTCGTGGCAAATCCAGTTCCGTTCCTGTTCGCTCAGGCCCTTGGTGTGTTCCTCGAGCATCGATTGCGATAGGGGCCAGGTGGAGTCGGAGTGCGGGAAGTCGTTGGCCCACATCAGCCGGCGGACATTGCACATGTCCTTCATGTTGAACGCCACCCAGTCGTCCTGGAAGGTCACGTAGATGTTCTCCATGAAGTACTCGCTCGGCATCCGCTTGAGCGGCGGCGCCTTCATCCAGTAGCGGTGGCGCTTGTACGCATGATCCATGCGATACATGTAGTGCGGCACCCAGCCCGCGTCGGCCTCGACGCAGACCAGCTTCAGATCGGGGAAACGGTCGAAGACGCCGCCGAAGATGAACGTTCCCATCACGTCCTGGCAGCCACGGATGATGGACAGGAAGCTGTTGATGCGCGGGCCGCGCGTTTGGTTTCCCAGGCTGTCCGACTTGCCGGTCAGGATATGGAACGACAGCGGCATGTCGCACTCGACGGCGGCCCCCCAGACCTTGTCGTAGACGGTGGAGTCGTAGTCTTCGACGGCGGGGTTGCCGGGCATCATCACGCCTTTGAAGCCCATCTCCTTCGCGCGAAGGATTTCCGCGACGCCGTCCTCCGGTGTCCGCATGGAAACCTGCGCCAGACCGTAAAGGCGGTCCGGAGCTTCACCGCAATATTCCTGCAGCCATCGATTGTAGGCCTCGAAGCAGGCCTTCTTGAAGTCGAAGTCGGGATGATTGCAGAGCATCATTCCAACCGTGGGGTAGATGAACTCGGCGGCGATCCCGTCCTTTTCCTGGTCGGCGACCCGAAACTTGGCGTCCCAGCCGCTCCGCCACAGGTCCTCGAACGCCACGCCGTGGGTCGTGATTTCCGCGGGGTCCTTGCCTGCGGCGGCGACCAGTCCCATCGGAATCGGCGAGGCCAAGCCTTCGATGACGAACACGTCGCCAATCTTGGCGAGACGCTCCATTCGCGGGGCGCGGTCGCGGAACTTCGGGTCGATGTAGTCCACGTAGCAATGCGGCGGCTCGGTGATGTGCGAGTCCGCGGATATCGGCTTCTTGATCATTCGCGACCCCACTCGGCTGAGGAATTGGTGCTTTCAACGGTGACGTTGGATCCGCAGCGTAGCATATATATGTCACCGCCAGACACCAACATGTGGTCATTGAGCTCGCGGATATGGGTCTTCGAGCAGCAACAAACGTCGGCCTGGAACTCCGCGCCAATTTTGAGGAGTTGAGTTCTACGGTCTGTCGGTCAAAGAGCGACGGGGTGAGCCAGGTTCAGCCGGGCTCGCCGACGACGGTCAGAGTTTCGATGCCGCGGAAGAAGGGCAGGGTCCGCCACTTCGGTGGGCCCGCCTCGGCGAGTTGCAGGCGGGGAAAGCGTTCAGCCAGCCGCAGGAACACACGCTTGGCCTCGAGCCTTGCCAGCGGGGCGCCGATGCAGATGTGCGCCCC
>NZ_SCTC01000059.1 GCF_004299445.1 Phenylobacterium sp.
TTGACCGCGAAGGCGCCCTCGACGCCGAGGCCTGGACGCCAGGCCTCGCCCCCGCGGATCGGGACGCGGGCCACCAGGGTCTGGCTGGCGAAGTCGGCGGTGGGCAGCACGGCGTCGACCCAGCTGGTGACCCGCGCATCGCCCGACAGGCTGCGGACCTCCACCGGCTGACCGACGCGGACCCGCTCGGCGTCGCGCGGATAGACGAAGAACCCGGCGTAGAGACGGTTGGGATCGGCGACGACGTAGAGCGGCTGTTCGCCGGCCACCCCTCCGACATTGGCGTTCTTCTCGACGATCACGCCGGAGATCGGGGCCGGGATCGGATAGGTCTGCAGGCTGTTGGCGGACTCCACGCGCGCCAGCACCTGGCCCTTGCGCACCGGCTGGCCCAGCTCCGCGGCAAGCGACATGACCCGGCCCGGATACCAGGCGCGGACCTCGGCCTTGCCCTCGGGGGCGATCTCCACCCGGCCGGAGAGGTCGATGAGTTCGGCGATGGCGAACGGTCCGGCGCGCTCGCTCTTCACGCCGCCGGCCTGGGCGGCCTGCGCCGAGATCGTGGTGCGGCCCTCGTAGGAGGCATAGGCCCAGCGGTGGGTGCGGCCCCCTTCGACGGCGGTGACCTTGACGTCGAAGGAGTGCGGCTCGGCCACCACGCCCTGGCCGCGGAGGTAGTCCTCCAGCGGGGTGAAGGCGAAGCGGTCCGTCCGGCCGCCCAGTCGCCCCAGCTCGACGGTGAGCTGCACGGCCTTGGGGTCCGCCGGCTTGTCCTTGCGGTAGGCGTAGACGTGGAACTCGGGCGGCACGCCGTCCTCGAAGATGGTCACCTCCAGGGCGAACTCACCGTCGCGGAGCATGCGGCCGCGGTGGGGGCCGCGCTCGTATTCCGGAGCGGCGGCATGGCCGGGCGCCTCCGCCGGCTTGGCCGGTTCGCCGCAGCCGGTCAGCGCCAGGGCTGTCAGGAGGATGAACAGCGGCGCTGAGGCCGCCTTGGAGGAGGAGAGGGTGTTCATCGGCGGGGCTCCGCGCTGGCGGTCTGGGTGACGAAGGCGGCGTGGCGGCCGGTGAGGCGGTCGAGGGCGGCCTGATCGAGATGGTATTGCCTGAGCACCGCGAGGCGGCGGGCGCGGGCGTCGAAGAGGGCGCGCTCCGCCTCGGCGACATCGAGGTACTGGAAGCCGCCGCGAGTGAAGCCCGCGCGCACCTGCTCCACCGCGCGGATGGCGGCCGGGATCACCTCGGTGCGGATGCGCTCGGACTCACGGGCGGACGCGGTCATGCGGCGCGTGAGGCGGGCGATCTCTCGCTCGCGGGAGAGCCGCGCCGCCTCGATCTCCACCTCGGCGGCGGTGCGCTCGGCCTGGGCGCGCTCGACGCCGGCCTTGTTGGTGTCGTAGCGCCGAAGCGGAATGGACCCGCCAACCACGAAGGCCACGTCGTCGCCCTGGCCCAGGTAGCGCACCCCGGCGCGGACCGTCGGGTCTGTCACCGTCTTGGATTGCTCCACGCGGACCGCGGCGATGGCCAGGTCCCGTTCGGCCGTGAGCAACTGCAGGTCGGCGACCTCGGCGGTGGGCGCGGCGACCGGCGGGGGCACCTCGAAGAACAGCTTGAGGTCGAGGCTGTAGTTTGCGCCAGCGCCCCAATAGGCGGCCAGCCGGGCGCGCGCGGCCTCGGCGGCGGCGCGGGCCTCGTCGCGGGCGATCTCCGCCTGGGCGGTGACGGCTTCCGCCCGGCTGCCGGCGAACAACGGGTCGCGGGCGCTCTTCACCCGGCGGTCGACGTCGCGCTGGGCGCCCTGCACGGCGATCAGCCGGGCGTCGGCGATCACCAGCTCGGCGTCCGCAGCCAGGGCCTCGGCGTAGGCGACCTGCACGTCGCGCAGCACATCCAGGGTCCGGACGGCGCCGCGCCAGCGCGCGACCTCCAGCTGGCCGCGCGCCAGGACCGTGCGCGCCTCCCGCTTGCCGCCGCGCTCCAGCGTCTGCTGGTAGGAGACGGTGGATTCGGTCCGGTCGACGAGGGAATAGGCGCCGGTCCCGGCGAAGTTCTCCAGCTCGACGCCGAGGGTCGGGTTGGGCTTCAGGCCGGCCTGCCGGATCGCCGCCTGACCGGCGAGGACACGGGCGTCAAGCGCGGCGCGGCTGGGGTCGAAGGCCGCGGCGCGCGCCAGGGCCTCGGAGAGGCTGAGCGGCGCCGGGGTTTGAGCGCCGGCGCCGGAGGCGGCCAGGACGCCCGCGGCGAGCGCTGCGCCGGCCAGCCAGGCGCGGGGGCGCGGCGGCCAGGGTGCGCCAGAAATCGTAGGCATGGGAGATGTCTCGCAAACGGTCGTGACAGGGCGCGCCGCATCACGAGACGCGGGCGTTTCAGACGCGGATTGCGTTGGCCTTGGGAGGGCGTTCCAGGCCTCCAGGCCTGACTCCCCTGGCACAGGCGTCGCCAAGGTAGGGCTGGGAAACCGCCACGATCAACACCAAGGCGTCGGTTTCGCCGGTGCTGTTGATTGAGCCTGTAGGTCCATCGACATGGTGGTGGCCAGGGCCGGATTGGTGATTGTTAGGGGACTGACCTGGGCTGTCCCGATCACCGTCGCTCTGGTGATCTGGTTGGTGGTTGTCCTCCCCTGCGATGAGCGTGAGCTGCATGTCATGCTCATGGGGTGTTTGCGCGGCGTGCTGGACACGGTTCACGACGCCGGCGGCCGACATCGCCGCGAACACGACCGCGAGCGCCACGCAGAGCGTCGCGAGCCATGATCGTGCTGGCGGTGTTAGACCCCGTCCCATAGTGTCCTGCTTAGGGACGCGAAACGCTCGTAGCAAGCCGGAAACCTGAACCGCCGGTAGCGTATGGCGGCGGCAGGTGATGTCTCTGTTATAGGTTTCGCTCAGAGTTTGAGGATCTCGCGCGCCTCTGGCGGCCTGACGTCGTCAGTCAAGCGGAACCAGTTTTCTGATAACGTCGATCCACAGCAGATCGGGAAACGCCTTGCCCCACAGGCCTTCCACGCCATTGATTTCGCATAAGATATATTAGGCGCGAAATGTCTGTAGCCGGATAGAGATGTCACGTATCAGACCCCGGCTTGCTGACACACCCGTTGGCACGCCGCAGTTAGCTGCGCCGGCATGATGGGCTTGGTGACCACGGGAAATTGCGACTGCCCGTTCAGCATGTCCGAATTCGCGGTCACGAACACCACGGGAATGTCAGCCATCTCAGCCAGGATTGCGTCAACCGCCTCAAGGCCGGTGCCATCGAGGATCCGCAGGTCCGCGGTGATCAGGTCGGGGCGATGGTCTTTCGCGCACTGCAGAGCCTGACGCGGCGATGTCGCCCAATCAAAGCTCTCAAAGCCCTGGTCACTGAGAAGCGCCTCGATCTCGATTGAGATCAGAGCCTCGTCCTCGATGATCAGTACATGACGTCCGAGCGCCCAGCCCACGGCGTTATCCCCCTGGCCCCTTTAGCTTGCGCCTAGAAGGATGAATCAATTGTGGAATCTCCGCCAGCGACTTCGTAGCCGCGATCACCAAGAAGCGGCGCGACGTATCAAATTGCCCGGTTTCCAGTTGCGGGAGGTCTGAGGCCCAAGCGCGCGTCACTGGCCCGACTTAGGTAAATCCTCAGCCGCCAAGAAGTCTGCTAGCGTTACGCCCATGGCCTCTGCGAGCCGCGCCAGAATGGCGACCGTCGGACTGCTGGTCCCACGCTCGATCCGCCCCAAGTGCCGCATGGCCAGGCCAGCCTCCCCGGCAAGGTCCTCCTGGGTCAACTTGCGCGCCAACCTGAGACGCCGCACGTTGCGCCCGACGACCCTATTCCAATTCATGCACGATGGATTTAACGGTGCGTCGACAACTTCTAGGACATATATGTCCTATCAGTGGGATGGCGGTTGGATTTGGCCCCCGAGAAGAGGTTTCACATGGGCTCGGAGCCAGCTCAGGTCGATATCCACGTCGGCAATCGCCTTCGGCTGAGGCGTCGGCAGCTCGGCATGAGCCAGGAACGCTTGGCCTGCGGTCTTGGCCTGACCTTCCAGCAAGTCCAAAAATACGAACGTGGGGCGAACCGCATCAGCGCTTCAAAACTCTATGAGGCCGCCCGATGTCTGGGGGTGCCGGTCAGTCATTTCTTCGAAGGTCTGAGGGATCCGGCGACGCCCGATGGCGACGCCTATGCGAAGGCCTGGAGCGGCGTGGTCGAGGAGCTTCTCGCGGAACCCAACGGCAAGGCGCTGGCGGAGGCCTTCCTGAGCATCCGAAGGCGAAGCGTCCGAAAAGGTCTCGCCGACCTGGCCAGGGAAATCGCCGCCAATGATGACCCGTCGCCCAATCCCAAGGGCCGGTCAAAGCCTGAGTGAGCAAGTGAAGTTTCGTCGCAGAGACCTACTCTAAGCGATGCCCCTCGCTGGCCTCGGCGGCGTGATGGCCTGCATCCTCACGGACGCCTCCGCATGGATGCCGTTTTGGGTCGTGGGTTCCGGCTTGGCCATAGCCGCCTACTTGGCGATCGAGCGCTACCGACCGCGTGCGTAGCGGCGCCGATCGCGCTATTTGCTGCCGCAGGACCCGACCGTCCAGGCCTTCATCGGCACGCAGGTCTACCTCGACCACAAGGCCAAGCGCTTCCCTAAGGCCGACAACCCCGTTATCGCCGAGAACGAAGCCGTCGTCCTGAGCGCCCCCGGCGTCCGCCAGACACTCCAGAAGGCCTATGCCAGCGCCCCGTCAGACACCCTGGCGTTCAGCGCCCCGGAGCCGGACGCCCGGTCCGCCTATTTCGTCTGCGCCCAGAAATAACACCCCGTTGGTCTCAAGAGCGCGCTGGACCGCATCGACATTGGCCGCCGAACTACGGCCAGGGCCCAGCTCGCTTTCCATGCGCCGAATTGTTTGGAGGGATAGTCCCGCGGCGTGCGCGAGTTCGGCGCCATTCCAGCCCAGAAGCGCGCGCGCCGCACGGATTTGCGAGGCCGTCACCATCTTGGAGCACTTTTAACGTCACGCATGGTATTTTTAGATTGATCTTTCGGAGTGATCCTCGATACTAAAAGACTAACACAGCCGGAGAAGCTTGGTCATGGGCTCGCGTCGAGAGACCGGGGGCGAGAGCCTGCGCCTGCCTCGAATGTCCCGAAGAGCCGTCCTTGGCGGGACCTCAGTCGCCGCCTTGGCCCCACAGTCCGCCTTAGCAGCGCCAACCACGCCAACTGTACCCGACGACGCCACGCGGCAGTGCGCCCGCTGGCTGCATCTGAACGGGCGTATCGAACGTCTTCAAGATCGCTGGGCGAAACTTGAAGCCTGGCTGGCCCGGGAACACGGCTGGCTCACGCTCAGCCCGGCCGAGCAGCAGGCGCTGCCCTGGTCGCGAGAACTGCACGACATCGACGGTTGCCTCGATCTTCTATTCGAACAGCGTGAAGCGCTCCTAGACAGCCTTCCGACCCGTTCCGCGAACCTCCCCTCGGTCGTCGCCAGATTGGCCGTGGTGGAGCGGTTGATCTGGAGCCACGACCAACCCGAGGCCTACGCCTTGATCACCGGCTGCCTTCAGGATCTCAAGGCTTTGTCCCCGCAAGCCTGACACGCCGTAGGCCGCGCGAGTCGCAGCGCCTAAGCGGCCCACAACTCGTAGCCGCCCTCCCCCAGCCCGTCACCCGCACGATGTCTGAGACTCTACGGCCGCCAGGGGTGCGGGAAATGTGGATGACGAGATCAATGGCCTGGCCGATGGCGCGGTGCGGGATACGCTGGGTCACCTCCCCGATCAGATCTTCAAGGCGGCTGAGGCCTCCGCCGCGCCGTTGGCGTGCAGCGTGGGGAGGCCGCCGGGGTGTCCGGTGTTCCAGGCCTTCAGCGGGATCACGCTCGCGCTGATGGGCATGGGCCACGCAGTCGCGCGTAATCCCACGGGGCGGCGTCGTTCGACGTCCCGATGGGGAATGGACGGCCTGACGGGCGGAAAATGGTCTCATGGCGCGCATTCTTATCGCCATTCTTGCCCTTCTGGCCCTCGCGGCCAGCCCGATCACCGCTTCGGCGGCGCCGATGGCCTGCGGCATGGATAGCCCCCAGGGCGCCACGTCCAGCATGGCGTCGATGGATCCGTCCGCCGATCGGCACGTCGCGCCCGTCAAGTCCGATCCGTGTTGCGACAAGGTGTTAAACGGCTGCGCCAAGACCTGTTCGATGACCTGCACGAGCGGCCTGGCTGTTCTAGTGGCGCTGTCGAGCATCGCGGTATTCCAAACCGCCATGACGCTCGACCCGCCGAAAAGTTCGGCTTGGCGTTCCCACGTGCTCATTGGGCCTGAACGACCTCCGAAATCGCTGGCCTGAAGCCGACGGCGGCCGCCGTCGGTTCCGCCGCGCCGCTGGTGGTGCGGTCGCGCGCCTGGACTGTCAGGCGTGAGACCTGGTTCCGCCCCGGCGTCGTCCCGCCAAGACGGCCCGACCGTCTGGCGAAACCATAGATTTCGGGGAAACCCCCATGATCACTCGCTTAATCCTCACCGCCCTGACGCTCAGCCTGCCGCTGGCGATCGGGGCCTGCGCCGCCTCAGGAATGGACGGGGCGTCCGCCTACCGCATCGGGCCGCCGCCCTCGAACGCCAAGGACGTCTTCCGCACCGTGGTCAGGACGCCGCTTGCGGCAGACGCCGCCGCGGTCGAGCAAGAGCGTCCTCGCTGACGGCCAGCGGCATGGCGCCCGCCAAGGGCGCCATGCCGGGGTCGGCGCCTTCGTGCAAGGCTCCCTTAACGCCGTGCCGGCTACCTTACCGAAACGAAACTTGCCCAAGCTCGGAGCCTGGCCTAGGTCTGTCGTCTCATGTGGAACCTGATCCGCAGTCTCTTCGTGGTGCTCGCCCTGACGGGCTTTATCGGCCAGACGTCGGCGCGCGCCATGCCGATGACCATGACTGCTATGACGGACGTCGTCTCGGCCGCTGCTCAGACTGCGCCAGCCATGATGAACTGCGCCGACATGCCGGGCATGGCCAAGGCGCCAGCCGCCAAGGCGCCGATCCAGGCGCCCTGCACGGGCATGACGGCCGACTGCATCGGCAAGATGGGCTGCGCGACGGTGGCGACGCCGCCCCCGGCTTCGATCGGCGTGTTCGGCCCCGCGGCCTATGAGAGTGTGACCTTCGCCAGCATCGACCAGATGCGCGAGGGCGTCACCGCGCCCCGCCTCTACCACCCTCCCAGACCGCTGGCCTGACCGCAGGCGTCAGCGTCGGCGTGGGCTCGCCTTGAGCGCCCGCCGACGTGTGCATGACGCCGTCAGCCCAGAATTGCCCGTCCGAAATCTTCACGGCGGGCGCTCAAATCGGAATGGAGGATGGTCCCATGACCTCCCGCAATCTCATCGCGATCGGCGCCGCGGCGCTGGCTCTCGGCCTCTCGGCGACGGCCTTCGCGGCCCAGTCGGAGCCCCAAGGCGACTTCACCTATCGCACCTCGCCGCCGTCTTCGAACCCGCACGATGTCTTCCGCACCTTGATCAAGGTGCCGAGGACGCCGGAGGCTGCCGCACGCATGCGCATGGCCAACTGCGACTGCCCGATGATGAAGGGCGACGCGGCCATGCGCGACATGTGCATGACCACGATGGGCGTTCCCACCACGTCGCCGAAGGGCTAGCCGCTTCCAAACCCTGCGCCTGACTTATCCCCGGGCGCGGGGACGGAGGGGCGTCGGCGGCTCACGACGTCGCCGACGCTTCCGGCTCGCCCCTCGGTTCCGAGCAGCTTTCCAGCGGGAAACCATGATGCGCCTTATTCTTCCACTGATGTGGGCGACGCTGTCCGCCGGCGCCGCCCAGGCCGCGCCGCTGACCTTCGACGCAGCGCTCAAGCTCGCCGACCAGACCGCGCCCAGCCTCGAGGCCAAGGGCGCTGACATCACGGCGGCCAGATCGTCTGCGATCGCCGCGGGCCGGCTGCCCGATCCGAAGCTCGCGGTCGGCCTCGGCAACTTCCCGATCTCGGGTCCGCCGGCCGGAACCTTCGGCCGCGACAGCATGACCATGGCTACCGTCGGCGTGACCCAGGACGTGCCCAGCGGCGCCAAGCGCGCGGCCGCCCGTGAACGGGCCGCCGCCGATATCGGCGTCGCCGAAAACGCCCTGGCGGCGGAGGCCCGCAACGTCCGTCTGAACACGGCCCTGGCCTGGATCGATCTCTACTATGCGAAGAGGCGACTAGCTGCGCTGGACGAGGTCGACCGCGCGCTCGCGCCGCTGCGGACCAGCGCCCCGTCGCAGCTGGCCTCAGGCTCGGCGCGCCCGAGCCAGGCCCTGGAGCCCGAACAACTGACCGCCGCGCTGGGCGACCGGCGCGCCGACCTGGTCGCCGCCGTCAGCAAGGCCCGCGCCGAGCTGATCCGCTGGACCGGCGATCCGACCGCAGACGTCACCGGCGACCTGCCCCGCTACAGCATTGATCCCACCCGCCTGCGCGCCGGCCTCGACGCCCATCCGTCGCTCCAGGCCTATGACGCCATGGGCCGCCAGGCCGACGCCGACGTGGCGCTGGCCAAGGCCGGTAAGCGTCCCGACTGGAGCTGGGACGTGACCTACCAGCGTCGCGATCCGATGTACGGTGACATGATCTCGGTCGGCGCGGCGATCAGCCTGCCGCTGTTCGGCCGCACCCGGCAGGATCCCGCGATCGCCGCCCGCGCTTCGAGCGCCACCCGCGTGCGCTATGAACGCGAGGCGGCGCGGCGTGGCCTGGCCGCCTCGCTCGAGGCCGACCTCGCCGACCATACGATGCACCATGACCGGATGATGCGCGCGCGCCAGACGCTGGAGCCGCTCGCCGCTCGCCGCGCAGATCTGGAGACCGCCAGCTACGCCGCCGGCGCCGCCGGCCTGTCCGATGTGCTGGGCGCCTTTCTGGCCCTGGCCGAGACCAAGATCGATCTCCTCGACCGCGAAGCCGACGTCCAGCGCGACGCGGTCCGCATCGTCCTGACCTACGGAAGCGACGCCCCATGAACCGCGCTCAACTCGTCCTGTCGGCCGCCGTCATCGCCGTCCTGGCCGCGGCCGGCGGCTATGGTCTGGCGCAACTCGGAAGGCCGCCGGCGCCGACCGCCGCAGCCGCCGCGTCGAGCGACCGCAAGGTGCTCTACTGGTACGACCCGATGGTCCCGGCCCAGCACTTCGACAAGCCGGGCAAGTCGCCGTTCATGGATATGCAGCTCCAGCCACGCTACGCCGATGAAGGCCCGACCGGCGCGGGCGGCGTGCGGATCGATCCGGCCGCCGTCCAGAGCCTCGGCGTGCGCCTGGTTAGCGTCCAGCGTGGCGAGTTCGCCCAGAACCTCGACGCCACGGGTGTCCTCGACTTCAACCAGCGCGATGTCGCCATCGTCCAGGCCAAGGCCGCCGGGTTCGTGCAGCGGGTCTATGCCCGCGCGCCCGGCGACGTGGTCGCCGCCGGCGCGCCGATCGCCGATCTGCTCATACCCTCATGGGGCGGCGCCCAGGTGGAATATCTCGCCGTACGCCGCGCCGGAGACCCGGCGCTGGAGGCGGCGGCCCGGCAGCGGCTGATGCTGCTGGGCATGCCGCCGGGCCTGATCGACCAGGTCGCCCGGTCGAGCCGTCCGCGTAACGTCGTCACGGTCGCCACGCCGATGGGCGGGGTCATCCAGACGCTGGACGTGCGCCAGGGCATGACGGTGAGCATGGGTCAGACCCTGGCCCAGATCGCCGGCGTGGCGACCGTCTGGCTCAACGCCGCGGTCCCCGAGGCGCAGGCCGGGCAGGTCCGCGTCGGCCAGCCGGTCGGCGCCGAGCTCGCCGCCTTTCCGGGCGAAGCCTTCAATGGCCGCGTGACCGCGATCCTGCCGACCACCCAGGCCGATAGCCGCACCCTGACCGTGCGCGTCGAACTCGCCAACCCAGGCGGCCGGCTCAAGCCGGGCATGTTCGCCACCGTCCACGTGGGCGGCGCGGCACGGCCGGCCCTGTTCATCCCGTCCGAGGCGGTGATCCGCACCGGCAAGCGGGTCCTGGTCATGGTCGCCGGCGAGGGCGGCCGCTTCCAGCCGGTCGAGGTCCAGCCGGGCCGCGAGGATGATGGACGGACGGAGATCCTCGCCGGCCTGAGCGAGGGCCAGAAGGTCGTCGCCTCCGGGCAGTTCCTGATCGACTCCGAAGCCAGTCTCGCCGGCATCCAGGCCAAGCCGCTCGGCGCTGCGTCCGCGCCTGCGACCAAGGCCGCGTCCACCCTCTACGAGAGCCGCGGCCGCATCGAGGCGCTGTCGGCCGGTTCGATCACGCTCAGCCACGCACCCGTGCCAGCCATCGGCTGGCCGGCCATGACCATGACCTTCAAGCTCGATCCACCCGCCCTGGCCAAGGACCTGAAGGTCGGCGACCAGGTGGCGTTCGGCTTCGAGCAGCGGCCGGACGGCCCCGTCGTGCGCCGCCTCGTCAAGGAGGCGGCCCGGTGATCGCCGCCCTGATCCGCTGGTCGGTCAAGAACCGCTTCTTCGTCATCATCGGCGCCCTGGCGCTGCTGGCCGCCGGCCTGGTCGCGTTGCGCTCCACGCCCGTCGACGCCCTCCCCGACCTCTCCGACGTGCAGGTGATCATCCGCACGCCCTATCCGGGCCAGGCGCCGCAGATCGTCGAGAACCAGGTCACCTATCCGCTGACCACCACCATGCTGTCGGTGCCGGGCGCCAAGACGGTGCGCGGCTATTCCTTCTTCGGCGACAGCTTCGTCTATGTGATCTTCGAGGACGGGACGGACCTCTACTGGGCCCGCTCGCGGGTGCTGGAATATCTCAATCAGGTCCAGAGCCGCCTGCCGGACACGGCCAAGCCGGCGCTGGGTCCAGACGCCACCGGGGTCGGCTGGGTCTATGAGTATGCCCTGGTCGACAAGACCGGCCGCCACGACCTGGCCCAGCTCCGGTCCCTACAGGACTGGTTCCTGCGCTATGAGCTGAAGAGCCTGCCGGGCGTGGCTGAGGTCGCCTCGATCGGCGGCATGGTCAAGCAATACCAGGTGGTGCTCGACCCGGTGAAACTCGCCGCCTACGGCGTCACCCACGCCCAGGTCTCAGACGCCATCCAACGCGCCAACAGCGAGACGGGCGGCTCGGTGTTGGAGTTGGCCGAGGCCGAGTACATGGTCCGCGCCTCGGGCTATCTGAAGACCCTCGACGACTTCCGCGCCATCCCGCTGAAGACGGCGGCGGGCGGGGTCCCCGTCCGGCTGGGCGACGTGGCGACCCTCCAGCTCGGGCCAGAAGTGCGCCGCGGCGTCGCCGAGTTGGACGGTCAGGGCGAGGTCGCGGGCGGGGTCGTCATCCTGCGTTCGGGCAAGAACGCCCGGGAGACCATCGCCGCGGTCAAGGACAAGCTCGTCGAGCTGAAGAAGAGCCTACCGCCCGGCGTCGAGGTGGTGACGACCTATGACCGCTCGCAGCTCATCGACCGGGCCATAGGCAACCTGCGCGAAAAGCTCATCGAGGAGTTCATCGTCGTCGCCCTGGTCTGCGCCCTGTTCCTCTGGCACGTGCGCTCAGCCCTGGTGGCGATCCTGACCCTGCCGCTGGGGGTGTTGTTCGCGCTCATCGTCATGCGGATCCAGGGCGTCAACGCCAACATCATGTCGCTCGGCGGCATCGCCATCGCCATCGGGGCCATGGTCGACGCCGCCGTGGTCATGATCGAGAACGCCCACAAGAAGATCGAACGCTGGGAACACGACCATCCAGACCAGACGCTGAAAGGCGAGACCCGCTGGCGGGTCATCACCGACGCCGCCGCCGAGGTCGGGCCGGCCCTGTTCTTCAGCCTGGTGATCATCACCCTCAGCTTCGTCCCGGTCTTCACCCTGCAGGCCCAGGAGGGGCGCCTCTTCTCGCCCTTGGCCTTCACCAAGACCTACGCCATGGCCGGGGCGGCGATCCTGTCGGTGACCCTGGTCCCGGTGCTGATGGGCTACCTGATCCGGGGCCGCATCCCACGCGAGGACAGCAACGTCCTGAACCGCTGGCTGACCGCGGCCTATAGGCCGGTGCTGGACTGGGTGATGCGCAAGCCGAGGGTGACCCTGCTCATCGCCGCCCTGGCCTTCGCCACCACCGCCTGGCCGCTCAGCCAGCTCGGCGGCGAGTTCATCCCGAGCATGGACGAGGGCGACCTGCTCTACATGCCCTCGGCCCTGCCGGGGATCTCGGCGCAGAAAGCCGGCGAACTGCTGCAGCAGACCGACCGCCTGATCAAAACCGTGCCGGAGGTGAAGAGCGTGTTCGGCAAGGCCGGCCGCGCCGAGAGCGCCACCGATCCCGCGCCGCTGGAGATGTTCGAGACCACCGTCCAGTTCAAGCCGCGGAGCGAGTGGCGGCCCGGCATGACGCCCGAAAAGCTGGTCGAGGAGTTGGACCGGACCGTGAAGGTCCCCGGCCTCGCCAATGTCTGGGTGCCGCCGATCCGCAACCGCATCGACATGCTGGCCACCGGCATCAAGAGCCCGATCGGGGTGAAGGTCTCGGGCGCTGACCTCGCCCAGCTCGACCGCATCGCCCACGACGTCGAGACGGTGGCCAAGCGCGTCCCCGGCGTCAGCTCGGCGCTCGCCGAGCGGCTGACGGGCGGGCGCTATGTCGATGTCGACATCGACCGCGCCGCGGCCGCGCGCTTTGGCCTCAACATCGCCGACGTGCAGGAGATCGTCTCCGGCGCGATCGGCGGCGAGACGGTGAGCCAGACCGTCGAAGGGCTGGCCCGCTATCCGATCAATGTCCGCTATCCGCGCGAGATCCGCGACAGCCTGGAGGGCCTGCGAAGCCTGCCGATCCTGACGCCCGCGGGCCAACAGATCACGCTCGGCACGGTGGCGAAGATCGAGATCGCCGACGGTCCGCCGATGCTGAAGACCGAGAACGCGCGGCCCTCGACCTGGGTCTATATCGACGTGCGCGGCCGCGACCTGAACGCCGTCGTCCAGGACCTGCAGCGCGCCGTGGCCAAGGACGTCAAGCTCTCGCCGGGCGTCTCGATCGCCTATTCCGGCCAGTTCGAATATCTGCAGCGCGCCGTCGAGCGGCTGAAGATCGTCGTGCCGGCGACGCTCTTGATCATCTTCGTCCTGCTCTACGTCACCTTCGGCCGCTTCGACGAGGCGGCCCTGATCATGGCCACCTTGCCCTTCGCGCTGACCGGCGGCATCTGGGCGCTCTACCTGCTCGGGTTCCACCAGTCCGTCGCCACCGGCGTCGGCTTCATCGCGCTGGCCGGCGTCTCGGCTGAGTTCGGGGTGGTGATGCTGATCTACCTGAAGCACGCGCTGGCGGACCGCGGTCCCAATCCCAGCGGCGACGACCTGACCGCAGCCGTACGCGAAGGCGCCCTGCTCCGCGTCCGCCCCAAGGCCATGACCGTGGCCGTCATCCTGGCCGGCCTCGCGCCCATCCTCATCGGCCACGGCGCCGGTTCCGAAGTCATGAGCCGGATCGCCGCCCCGATGATCGGCGGGATGCTGACCGCGCCGCTGCTCTCGATGCTGGTCATCCCCGCGGGATACCTGCTGCTGCGCCGCCGATGGCCCGCCAACCCTCCCCTCACCGCTTCAACCCAAGGAGAAACCCCATGAAGCACCTGATCCTCACCGCCGCCGCTCTCGGTCTGGCCGGAACCCTCGCCGCCTGCGGCCAGAAGGAGGCGGCCACGGTCGAGGCTGGCGCGGCGCCGCCCGCGCCGGCGGCGGCCGCGCCGGTCGCTTCCGGCTCCAACATGACGGGCATGGCGATGCCTGCGGACGCCAAGATGGCCAAGGGCACGGGGACGGTCACCGCCGTGGACGCCACCGCCGGGACCATCACCGTGGACCATGCGCCCATTCCCGAGGCCGAGTGGCCCGCGATGACCATGGGCTTCAAGGCGACTCCGGCGCTAGCCCAGTCGGTCAAGGTCGGCGACAAGGTGGCCTTCGACCTCAAGCTGCAAGGCGGCGCCGGCGAAATCACGGCGATTCAGAAGCAATAGCTCACCCAGGAAGACGCTCGGGCGCCGCGCCCGGGCGTCCCGTGACGAGAACAGTATGCCGCCCGAGTTGGTCGCTCCTCAGCCACGAGACGGCATCGCGGCGGTGTCCAATCGTCGATGGATGAGGGAGACCAGCGACAGCAGATCCTCCGCATCCTCCAGGCTCATGTCCCAGCGGATCCTCGCCTCGTGGGCGGTCGGGTTGCGAAACATGCCGAAGGTTCCGATCACCAGGTTCGCAAAGCCGCGCTGCTCGTCCTGCTCGCTCTTCGTCCGGCGAGGATTTATCGCGAGCATCGGCGTGTCGCCGCCCAATGCGCGGTTCACCAGTGGCGCGCCGTCGTCGATCAGGCCGGTCCTCGCCCTGAGCTTGTCGGCGATGCTCTTCACCGCCTCCAAGACTGCGTGGAAATAGTTCTCCGCGACCCACTCAGGTCGGCAGAAAGCCAGCACGTCGGGATGGACGTTGCGCCTCAGCAGGTCGGCCCGAAGATCGCGAGCACGCTTCTCGGCCTCGCCAATGGTCGAGGCGACGGCGACGTTCGAGAGCTTGCCCGCAGCATCGACTTCCAGTCCCATCAAGACGAGCGTCTCGTTCAGGCGTAGTCGCAGGGGCTCGTACCCCTCGCGCTTGCCGAGCCACCGGACCGGCGCCATCGCGCGCCTGATGACTTCGAGGATCGCGGTCCGGTTCTGGCGTTTGTTCTGATCGGCGGCGAAGGCCGCCAGCAACCGATTGCGCTTGTTGGCAGTGGGATCGGGATCCGCCATCTTCAAGGTGTTGAGGACGTGACCGATCTCGGTGCCGGTCAGCCCCAGCGTCGTATCGCCCAGGGCGCCCGCGATCCCTTCGACCTCGATTTGCGAAAACACAGCCACGCCATGGACCTCCCCTGCGATGCCGGGCGCGGACCCCGGCCGCCAATTTCGCGGACGCGCCAGCTATGGTGTGACGAGGGCCTTCAGATTGTCGACCAGGGCCCGCCGCATGGTCTCAGCCGGGACCCCGCGTAGCGCAGCCAATTCCGGGATCATCCGGGAGACATCTGCCGGCCGGCTCGGCCGCCCGTCATTCTGGGTAAAGGGTCCATCGGTCTCGGACAGAAGGCGGTTCATCGGCAACGCCGCGACCACCTCGCGATGGCGCGGCTGGAGCAGCATCTGGGCGTTGACGGAGAAGTAGCAGCCCAATTCCGCCGCCCGCCTCGCCTCGGCTTTGGTCCCGGTGAACCAGTGCATCACCGCCCGGCCCCGATCGGGCGGCAACAGACTCTCAAGATGGCCGAGAACTTGGCCGACCGCGCGGACGCTATGGATGGTGAGGATCTTCCCGCCGGCCTCGGCGCAGGCGCTCAACACCCGCTCGAACACGGCCTTCTGATCCTCGAACGATCGGTAAAATCGCGGCCCGGCGTCCAGCCCGACCTCGCCGACATAGGTCGCTTCGGGCAGCAGCGCCTCCCACAGGGCGATCTCTGACTTCCGTTCGGCGACGACCTGCGGGTGGAGCCCGAGTGCGACGCGGACATGGCTCGAGCGACTGGCGAGCTCGATATTGCGCCGCCAAGCCTTCGGCGTGGTCGTCACCGCCAAGGTCGCGACTTGGTGGCGGTCGCATTCTTCGATCAGAGCAGGGTGATCAGGATAGAGATCGAGATGACAGTGCATGTCGATCAGTCGAGGGACGATGGGCGACATCAGAAGGGCCGTGCGACCACGCCGGCCAGCAATGCTCCGACCTCGTGCAGGCCATTAACATAGACCTGCTCATAGGCCGGCAACTCGGCCGGAGCGTCGTTGAGCGGACCGGGCTGGTGGATGCGGAATCGCGCCGAGCGCGGGCGGGCCGCCAGCTGGGTGATCGCCAGCTGGAAGGACCGTACATGCTCCCCCTGCGCTTTCGCCGAATTGAGCGGCCCGGCGTGAAGGTTGGCCAGGGTGTAGGCGGTGTCGTCCGCACCGAGACCGGCCTGGAGCGCCGCCCGGCGGATCAGACAGGGGACACAGTGCCCGCAATGCTGCGGAGGGGCGCCGGACCAGCGGGCCTTGGCCGGCGAGCTGCAGGACATCGTCTCCTTGGCGGACTTTCGCAGGAAGGCCTGGTCGGCGCAGCCGCGGGCCATCTCGCCCTTTGTCTGATGACGGTATCGGTTGAGCAGGGTCGCGCGGATGCCCAGGCGAGCGAGCAACTCGTTCCACCGCGCCATGTAGAAGGGATGGGTCGTGCGGGTGCTGAGGGAGCCGAGGCGCAGCGGATCGAGCGGCACGTTCAGGGAAATCAGCCCATTCTCCGGCACGTGGATCGTCACGTCGTCATCGATCGCGTCGGCGGCCAAGGCCGCCAGGGCGAAGAACAGGAATGAGCGTCCACGAAGCGAGTTCTCGACTGCCGAGCCCGCTACGACATCGGTCGGAAAACCCACCCTGGCCCGTAGATGCATGAACCCGGACTTGGGGTAGTGTTTCTCGATCCGGTCGGCGCAGAAGGTCTGGTGCGCGCTCGTCACCCCGTCCCAATAGTGGCTCACCAGCATCGGCGATCGGCCGGCGGCGAGAAGGTCTATGGCGCCGATGAAACTGTCGAGGCCGCCTGAGAACAGGCAGACGTCCGGGGGTCGGTACATCGCCAACCGAGTCGGCGCCGGCGCCAGTCGCTTCAACCCCGCGGCGCGGGCGCGGAAGCGCAGCGACCAGCGATCACCGGTCAGGAAGTTCAGCATCTGGACGAGGAGACTGTCCACGGACGCCCAGAGGCCCGGGTCGGAGACCGGAAGCTCCAGGGCGATCTGCCGGGTCCAACCGTCCTGGGACTCGGAATGCCGGTTGACCCGCGTATCGGCGGCGGTAAGGGCCGCGGCGAGCACCGCCAGGTCGACCGCGACCTCGCTGGGCCGTAATCCGACCGCGGCCAGTTGCTCCAGGGCCTGACCGAGGCCGAAATCGAGACGGCGGTCCCCGCTGATGAACGAGATCTCCGTCCTGAGCGTCCCGGTGGCTGGCGGGATGCGGGTCCGGTCCCGATCGCCGAGCCTGCAAACCACGCTGTGCGGCCTCATGCGTCATCTCCGAGGATGGCCAGCATCTCGAACGCGGCCGCATAGATACCGTTCGCGGCGCCGACAACGGCCCGGTCGCTGAGGCTCGCGACCCCATCGAGCCGGCCCGCCAACTCGCTCCGCACCGTGCCGGCCACGAAGTCGTGCAGCTGCGCCTGCAGCTTGTCGATGGCGCCCACATCGTGGGGAATACTGACGCCCTTAGCGCCGATGTCGTTGAGGATCCGGGCTTCGATCGTGCGGGCGACCACGTCCAGGAAGAACTCTTCCAGCTGGCCGGCCGTCAGGTCGTCGAAGGGGCCGAGTCCCTCCTCGGCCAGGGCGTCGATCGCCTCGAGCATGCCCTGGCGGGCGATGGCTTCGTCCAGGGAGCCGCCCGGCGGACAGATGACTTCGAGCAGCGCGAGGAAGACATCTTCAGCGGGCCGACCGGCCAGATCGCCCAGGTTCACTCGGCGCAGCGCTTCCGCCGGGCCGTCACGGCTGAAATCACGGACGACGCCGAGGAGACGGCCGGCCGACGCTCGAGCCTCGCCCATGCGCCGGGCGGCGCGGTCGCTTCCCCCTACCCCGTCGCGCACATAGCGCGAGACGCCCCGCGCCAGGGCGTCGCGATTGCCGGTCCGGGCGAACTGGTTGAAGGCCGTCCTGGCGCCGCGCAAGGAGCCGGCGCCGCTGACGTCGGGTGTGATGCGCAGCGCCGGCGGCGCAACCGCCGGCGCGACGGGCGGGGTCGGGTCGAGCGCGGCGACGCCCGCCGCAGGGTCGTCCACCCAACTCGGGATGAGTCCGATCTGAGGGCCGCCGTAGGCGCTGGACGTGCCCATGATCAGCCCGGCCGCTTGAGTTTAGCGGCGGCAGCCGCCGCCGCCTTCAGCCCGGCGCTGCCCGCCGTCGTGGCCCAGACCTGTTGCAAGGCGGCGAATTCAGCGACCAGGCCAGGCTCTACGAAAGCCCCGCCCCAGCTCGTCGCCGCCCAGCCGCCGACCTTCTCGGTCGGGAGGTCCTGTAGGAAGGAGAGCAGTCGCCGCTGCAGGGGCGCGCGCAGCCGCGCGAGCAGCGCCAGGCCGGCGACGCCCGCCGGAGCCGTGACCAGCTTGTCAGAAGACAGGATACGCGCCTGTAGGGCGTCGAAGACCTGTTCAGCCTCGGGTTCGGTGAGCCGGCCGACCTCCGGCTCGGCCGACCGCGCAGCCATCGCTGAACCGCTGAGCCGATCGACGAGGGCTTCCAGATGGTCGGCGGCGATCACGCCGGCGAAGAAGCTGCGCTTGTCGCGGGTGACGAAGACGTAAGGCCGCAAATCGACGTCGGCCAGGGGCGGATCGATGGCGGCCCAGCCCTTGGCCCAGTCGCTCTTGAGCCAATCGTCGATCTCGGGCGCTGAGCGCGAGGTCGATTTGGCGCGAGATCGGCCCGCCGGTTCGGCGATTTCGGCCTCCTTCGGCGCCGTCTCGAGGGCGGCCAGAGCCGGCACCTTGCCGTTGGACGCCGCCGCGGCCAGCCGCGAGAGCTGTTCATACAGGTCCGGCGCGAACCGTTCGGCGAGCATGATCTTGGCCAACACCGGTAGCTCGATCTCGTCCCCGAAGCCGCGCTCCTCAGCGATCGCGCGCCGAAGCGCCATGGAATTCAGGAAACGCTTGATCTGCCGTGGGTTGCCGCGCGTCCCGTCGGTGAGCAGGCGGGTGATCTGTGCGCTGATGCGCAAGGCCTCGTCGACGGGCGGCGGTATGGCGCCCGCCAAGGCGGCCTGGACCGCCTTGCGATCGAGGCCGCGGCTCGCCCAGGGCCGGCGGAGATCTTCCCGGGCCGCGGCGAGCAAGGCCTGGAACTGCGGAGCCCCCTCCCCTAGCGCGCGCTGGGTGAGCAGAAGCGTCACGTAGGCCCGGGTCTCCGCCAGACCGAGGGCGGGTATCCGGAACGGAACCTGGATGAGCTTTTCCAGGTAGTTCCGGGCGTAGCTCATCGGACCGGTCGTGGCCGGCAACTCGGGAAAATGGCGGCGGACTGAGTATTCGATCATCGCCTCGTCGGCGGCGATCACGAACGCGGTCCGCGGCACGAACAGGAACAAGCGGATCGCTTCGAGTGTGGCGATGGCCGTCTCGGGCAAGCAGCGGTCGAGGTCGTCGATCAGCACCACCAGCTGGTCGATGTCGGCGGCGTCGAGGAGTTCGTCGAACTCCTTGCGGAACGCATGCATCTGATCGGGGACAGTCTCGGACGCGGAATCGGCCGCCTTCAGCAGCCCGCCGGCCTGTTCGGTCACCGCCTTGAGGTTCTCCGCGGTGATCAGCTCGGCGGGGTTGGCGACCAGACCGGACAGGCCATCATAGAGCGCCTTCAGCAGATCGGGGGACGGGATGCCCGTTGCAGCGGTGAACGCCAGCCCCCCCGCCTTGTGGGCGACCTTGAACCAGTCGACGCGTTTGAGCACCTTCTTCGCCGCCTCGGCCACCTTGGTCGAGGTCGGCCGCGCGCGGCGCAGCTCCGAGACCAGTGTCTCGATCACCACAGCCTTGGCGTCTTCGAATCCCTCGAAGACCCAGCCGTTGAACCAGAGGGTGACGACGCGCTTGTCGCCTTCGAAGGCGGCCGACGTCATCTTCAGGACGCTGGATTTGCCCGCGCCCCAGTCGCCATGCACGCCGATGGTCACCGGCACGGTGGCGCTCTGTCGGATCAGGCGCACAACCGTTCGCGCGACCGCCTCGTAGTAGAGGAGGTCGACGGCCGTCTCTTGATCGCTGAGGAAGAACGGGTCGCTTCGAACGGTCAACGGGGAAGTCTCGCAAGGCGTCGGATGGCAGGCTGAGCGCCGTGGCCACACCCGCTGCGATCAGGTTCAGGTTAAGCCTGTCGTGGTAAAGCTGTCCACATCCTGTCGGGGCCAGCGCAAGGCTGTGGCGGCCGGCGCTCCGCACCTTCTAGCGACCGCCAAGAACCTCGATGACCGGACAGGATGGCGCCGTGCCGCCGGCGCACCGGCCGACGGCGTCGTCCAACACCATCTCCAGACGGCGGAGATCCTCGATCTTGGCGCGGACCGCGAAGAGGTGGGCCGCGGCGATCGGCTCGACCTCCGCGCAGGTCCGGCGGCCAGGCTCGGAAAGGGCGATCAGGGCGCGGATGTCGTCCAGGCTGAAACCGAGCTCGCGCGCGCGCCGGATGAAAACGAGGCGCTGGCGGTGCTCCGGCCGGTAGTCGCGATGACCGCCGCTGGTGCGGTCGGGCTCCGGCATCAGGCCGACGCGTTCGTAGTAGCGAACAGTCTCCAGATTCACCCCGGCGTCCGCGGCCAGGCGGCCGCGCGTCAGTCCATGTCCCATGGCGCAGAAAGTCCTTGTTCCTGTAGTGGCTACAGGTTGCAGACTAGCATCAAGCGCGACGGAGGTCTGGATGTCATTGGGAAGTGAGCGGCGCCCCCGCGGAACGGCCGAAGCCGCCGTGGGCTGGGCGGCCGCTGTCGGGGCTGGCGCCGCCCTGCTGGCCTGGATCTCGTGCTGTGTGCTCCCGATCGCCTTGTCGCTCGCTGGTCTGAGCCTCGCCGGGACCGCGTGGTTGGCCGGCCAGAGGACATGGCTGACCTTCGCCGCGCTGGCGGTGCTCGCCCTGGGTTGGGTGATGACCTGGCGTCGCCGACGGGCCTGCGCGCGCGCCAGTTCATGCGCCGTCCCTTCCCGATTGACGGTAGGCCTGCTGACCGTCGCCACCCTTCTGACCCTCGCGGCCTTGGCCTGGCAACCGCTCTTGGAGCCCAGGCTGCTCGCAATCCTCAGGACCCTCGGATGACCCCTACGACGTTGCAGCTCGCCTCCACCCTTACTTGCCCGGCCTGCGCAGCCCGGACGACCCAGATCATGCCAACCGACGCGTGCCAGTATTTCTTCGACTGCCCAAGCTGCGGCGCCGTCCTCAAACCCAAGCCCGGCGACTGCTGCGTGTTCTGCTCCTATGCGGACGTGCCCTGCCCTCCGGTCCAACAGGATGGAAAAGGCTGCTGCGGCTCGACGCCGATACCGCCGCGACCTTCCACAGGCTGGAGGTCGTAGACTGCCCAGGAGGGTCGCCAAGGGCGCCGCTCAAGCCTTCCCGATGACATCCCGGACGATGGCGATGATCACCCAGGCATAGGCCCCGAGCATCGGGAGGGCCGTGGTGGCGACGCCGAAGGCGCGGCCGCCGGCCCCGTGCGGATAGCCGAGAAGGAAGGTCGCGCGGCCAAGACAGAAGAGCGCCACGGAGCCGAGGACGTAGGCAATCGGCGCCTCCCCCTCGACGGTGGCGAGCGCGACATGGCCGACGATGGCGATGAACGCCTGCTCCAAGGTATTCTGCAGGAAGGCCGCGGGCACCGCCAGTCGGGCGCTGGGCGCGCCGAAGGCGGAGCCGGGGTTGTCGTCCTTCGACTCGAACCGGACCTTCGCCACCATACGAATGGCGATCACCACCCAGAGCGCCACGACCAGGTCGGCGCGCAGGACGAGGGCGAGCCGCTCCGCCACGCCGGTCGGGAAGTTGAACCAGACCGGAAGAGCGAGGGTGACCAAGGCGAGTGTCGGAGCGCAGACCAGGAAGGCGATCAGCGAACGGCGCCTCACGCGCCTCTGTTCGAGAGGAAGATCCACCTTGGGCGGTTGCGGCGTTCGGGTCATCGCCGCCGCCGATGGCGCGAGCGCCGCGCCCAGATCCGGTAGGTGTCGCCGAACACTTCCGGATGGTTCAGCTCGTGGCGATGCAGGGCCGTGAGGTCCTGAATCGCCCCTAGAGCAGGGTGTTCGGCGAGGAAACGCGTCCGGTCCGCGGCGTGGCCGAACTGTAGCCCGAGGAATTCCAAGCCGGCGTCGTCCAGCAGCTGACCCACTTGCGGCAGGGTGAAACGATGCTCATTGACGTGGAAGACAAGGTCGCGGCAGTCCGACGTGGTCCAGAAATCGGAGGCGGGGCTCAACACCGTCTCCAGTTCGGGGGAGCGGGGTCGGACCATCAGGTCATGGCGGAGGTCGCGGACCCCTTCGGGTGTGGCGGGATAGCCCCGGGCGGCGATGTGGGCCCGGGCCTCGACGACGCCCTGGCGTCCGAGCTCGCTGTAGAGGCCGATGAACAGCAGGCCGCCGGGCTTGAGCAGATCCGACAGCACCTGCAGGCCCGCGGCCGGGTCGGCCATGTGGTGCAGCACGCCGAAACTGTCGATGAGATCGAACCGCTCGGTGAGGACCGGAAGGTCGAGGATGTCGGCTTGCAGGTGCTCGACGTTCGCGAGGCCGTATTCTTGGGTCTTCCGCATCGCGTAGCCGAGGCTCGCGCCGCTGAGGTCGACGGCCAAGATCGACGCGTCCTTGTAGGTGTTGGCGACCCGCATGGTCTCCAGTCCGGTGCCGCAGCCGGCGATGAGGACACGCGGGCGCTCGACCTCCGGCGCCTGGCCCTCCCCAAGATGTGGCAGCGCGATGCGCACGGCGTCGGCGAAGGCAAGCGGAGTGCCGACGCCGCACCGCGTCCACCGGGGATAGGGGCTCTCTTCGTATTGCCGCTGGACCGCAACGGAGATGAGGTCGGTGGCCGCCTTGAGCACCGCCAACCCGGCGCGCAATTCCCTCTCCAGCGCCGGTTCGGCGACCTGCTCGCGGACTAGGTCGGCGATGGCCGGAACGAGATCGCGCAAGAGTCTAGCCGCGTGCGGGGTCGTGCTCAGAGGGCGGTAAGCCGCCAGGATGGCGATCCGGACAGCGTCGCCCGGACGGCGGCCCAAGTCATCGCGGTCGAGCAACTTGCCGAGCTGTTCGACGCCCCGGTGTTCGTCAGGGCTGACGAAGTAGGCGTACTCGTTGAGGAAGGCCTGGCGGGCCAAGCGGGCCGCCAGGGCTAATTCGTCGTCCAGAGCCTCGGGCGCTTCAACAGCTGCCGCGAGCAGATCCGCACGCAGCCGCACCATGAGCAACTCGACCGCAATGCTTGGAATCGGCGCCGCTTCGAGCAACGCGAGGAACAGCGGATCCTGGACCAGCCGCGCGGCGACTGCGCCGTCTTCGGCGATGATCCGCGCGATGTCGGCCGGCCGCGCCTCAATGGCGTGCAGCAGCCTGTCGATCTCAGCGTCCTGCCGCAGAACGGCCAGGGTCGCCGTAGCCAGATTGCGCGGATTGACGTCGTCGTGATCGAAGAGCTGCAGCAGGACGCTCCGGAACATCTCGCCGGAGGGCGCGACCTTGGTGTGCCGCAGGCTGCTGGCCAGCAGGCGCCACAGGCCCGGCGTCTGCGGGCTCAAGTCCACGGCGCGGGCCAGGTCTTCGAGGCCTTCGAGGCCCTGACCGAGCTGCAGGCGGGCCACCCCGAGGTTCGACCACAACCCCGGGGCCATCGGATGGCTTGGGGGCATGCCGTCCAGCGCTGTGGCGAAGAGCGGCCCAGCCCGGGACGGCTCACCGCGCCGAAGGAGCAGGAGGCCGTAGCCGTTGAGCGCCACCGGCAACCTCGGCGAGAGGCGTAGCGCGGTCTGGTAGCGCTGTTCGGCCGCCTGCCCCCGTCCAAGGCCGCGCAGCGCCTCGGCGGCGAAAGCGAAGGCTTCGGCGAAGTCCGGTTTCAGCGCTGCGGCGCGCTCGAAGTACGGCAGGGCCTTGGCCAAGGCGTGGGCCCGTCGATGGGCCTCACCGAGATTGAACTGGATGAACGGGTTCTTGGGCTGACCCGCCAACGCGCGTTGGAAGAGCGCGAGGGCCTCGGCTGTCCGCCCTTCCTGCATCGCCACGCCGGCCACGACGTTCAGCGCTGACGGATCGGCAGGCGCGAAGCCAAGGGCGAGGCGGGCTTCGGTCTCGGCCGCGCGCCATCGCCCGGCATTGTAGTGATCGACGGCCCGGCCGACAGCCTGCACGAATTCAGGGCGGGCCGACGCCGCGCCGCGGACGGACGGATGGCGGGCGGCCATGGATCGCCCTCCCCGCTAGGGCGCGTCCGCCGCGTGGACCGCGGCGGCGCGACGGTTGTGGAGGAAGCCGGCGATCAGCACGCCCAGCGCAGAGAACTGCGCGGCCAGCGTCTGTAGGGTGGCGTAGAAGCCGAGCACCTCGATGCGCGGCAAGCCCCGCACCGCGGAGACGCTGATCATCCCGGCCTCCTGCAGCGCAGCGACGCCCTTGCCCGCCAGCACCACGGCCAGGACCGCCACCAGGGCGGCGCTGAACGCGAAGAACTTCCCGATCGGCAGCTTGCGGCTGTACCGCAGCATGATCCAGGCGACGGCGCCCAAGGCGGCGACGGCGACACCCGCACCGGCCAGGACAGCCGGCGCGGTCGCAGGGTTCCAGAGCGCGGCGTAGAAGAGGATGGTCTCGAACACCTCGCGGTAGACCACGACGAAGGTCAGCAGGAACAGGAACCAAGCCGAGCGGCGCGAGAGCGCGCGTGAGAGCTTCTCACGGATGTAGCGCTGCCAGGCGTCGGCCTGGCTCTTGCCGTGCATCCAGATTCCGACGCTGAGCAGCACAACCGCCGCGAAGAGGGCGCCGAAGCCCTCCGTCAGTTCTCGGCTCGCGCCGCTGATGGTGATCAAATAGGTCGCCGCCACCCAGGTGGCGACGCCGGCGGCGAGCGCGCTCGCCCAGCCACCGTGGACATAGGCCAGCACGTCCTGCCGCTCAGCCTTGCGCAGGAAGGCGATCATGGCCACCACGATGAGCAGCGCTTCCAGGCCTTCGCGGAGCAGCACGGTGAAGGCGCCCAGGAACGCCGAAGCCATGTCGGCCTTGGCCGGCGCGAGGATCGCCTCGGTCTCGCCGAACAAGTCCTCGATGAGGACCGCCTGTTCTCGCACAGCCTCGACCGGGACGCCGCGAGCGATGCGCTGCCGGAACTCGCCCATGGCCGCCTCGATTCGCGCCAGCAGGGCGCGGTCGCGGGCGGCGATCGCCGGCTCCACCGGCTCAACGCCGTCGAGATAGGTCGAAAGCGCCAGATCGGTGGCCGCCCGCCGGTCTCCCGCCGCATAGGCCCTGACGGTCGCGGCGAGCTTCGCCCGCGCCACGTCCAACACTGGACCATCGGAGGGAGTGGTCACAACCTCGGGCGACCGACGCAAGAAGGCTGTGAGGTCCCCCGCGTTCTTCGCGCCGAGGGTCGCAGCCAAGCTGGCCGGAGTAACACGGGTGATCGCCGCCAGATCTGGAAACGCCGCGCGAACCTCGGGATCGCTACGCCACAGACGCTCCCCGCGCTGCGCGGCCTCGGCGTCATAAGCGAAGCGGCCCACATAGAAGGCCAGCGCCCAGCGGTCCTCGGCCGGCAGGTGGGCGAAGCTCGCCATCGCCGTGCCGTCCAAACCCTGATCGATCACCTGGTAGAGCGCGAAGACACTGCGGTGATCGGCGCGCGCGCGATCGGCGAAAGCGATCGGCGGCGGGTCCATGCCCTTGGCGTCGGGCCCCTTCCCGTCGCCGTTCACGCCGTGGCATGAGGCGCATTGCTCGCCGAAGAGCGCCGCGCCACGCTGAAGGTCCGGAGTGCCCTGCGGCGCGAGCGCGACGGGGTAGGCCGCCAGGAGCTCGGCAGCCAGGCTCCGCGCCCTGGTCGCCACAAGCGCCGGCGAGGCCTTCTGGGAGATGGCTTTCTCGAGTTCGACGGCGCCGCGTTCGAGCCCCGGTTTGGACGCGATGCCGGGCAAACTCTTCAAGCGGGTGCGGACGGAACCCGAAAACTCCACCATCTCGGCGTATTCCGCCGGGTTGGACACTCGGCCGTTCTCGACGGCGCCCGCATAGTCCACGGCCACATAGTCGAGCAGCCGCCAGATCGTCTCCGCGGGCGTCGCCTCGGCGCGGGCCCCGCCGGCCAACACAGCCCAGCTGACAACGATGAGACTGAGAAGCAGTATCCTTCGAAGGCCGCACTCGATCGAAGTGGGCAGGCGCGCGCAATCAGCTGACATGTGCGGGTTCGTTCAGCTCGCGGCGGGCGTCTTTGATGATCTCAGTGGCCGAATGCAGGAACAGCAGCGCAATGGCCGCGGCCACAACCAAGTCGGGCCAGGCGCTGTGCGTCCAGTAGACCAGGCCGGCCGCAACGATCACGGCGACATTGGCCAGGGCGTCATTGCGCGAGAACAGCCAGACGGCGCGGACGTTGGAGTCGCCTTCCTTGAAGCGAGAGAGGATCCAGGCGGCCACGACGTTGACCGCCAGCGCTGCAATGCCGATCCCGCCCATCAGCTCCGCCTCGGGGGGAATAGCGTTCAGAGCGCGCCACGCCGCCATCCCGATGACGACGACGCCCAGTCCGGCCAGGAAGAGGCCCTGGACCAAGGCCACCCGCGCCCGCGCACGTTCGGTCCAGGCGAGGGCCAGGAGGCCGACGAAGGTGATCGAGCCATCGCCGAGAAAGTCCAGGGCGTCAGCTTTCAGCGCCTGGCTCCCGGCCAGGAAGCCGCCGACGATCTCGAACAGGCCGAAGCCCACATTGAGCACGACCACGATCCAGAGCGCGCGGCGGTAGGCGGGGTCGTGCTGCGCGCGTTCGGTATCCCCGTGGCATCCGCAGCTGTCGGCGTCATCAGTCATGGCCTTGGCGTAACACCTCTAGTCGGTAGAGGATCAAGCCCTGATTTCACCCAACAGCGACCGCCTATCGATGGGCGATGGTCGGTTTGCCGCCAGCCGCCCAACCCGGCCGCCGGGGCCGGCCTTCCGTCGCAAGAGTCCTGACCGAGCGGTCCCAGTTCGTCACGCGGGCTTGCGCCGCCGCGCAGAAGCCAGATCGGAGATCAGGAAGCCTGCCAGGCCGACGACACCAATGTCGGCCATGTTGAACGCCGGCCAGTGCGCTCCGGCGATATGGAAGTCCAAGAAGTCGGTCACGGCCCCGTCGCGCGCCCGATCGACGATGTTGCCGATCGCCCCGCCGAGCACAAGGCCAAGACAGAGCGCTGGAACAAGGCGGCGGCTGCGCAGAATCAAGACCGCCAGGACGGCCACGATGGCGCCCGTCAGGCCGATGATCAGCAAGCTGGAGGTCCCGGCGGCGTTGAAGAGGCCGAAGGTCACCCCGCGATTGTGCGACAGGGTCAGGTCCAGGTAGGGCGCGAGCGTCTGCTGCGCGCTCGGCCGCGCCATGAGCCTCAAGCCGGCCGACCGGGTATCGGTCTAATCGGTCGACTTGGTCGGGCTAGCGCGCCGGGTTTCGCTAGGACCATGCTGGTCGCGCGTCAGGGCGCAGCCGCCCTGGCGCCAAACCTAGAATGAAGGCTGCGAGGAGCCCGCGCACCGCGCGTGGCGGGAAGCGCCGTCGAGCGGCCGCCGGCGCCCCAAAGGGCGCCCGAAGGGGCGGACCCGCAGGAGCCGCGTTAGCGGCGGGACCGAGCACGCCCGCCGGCCGCTCTCCGACTCGGGGGCCGCGGGGGCGTCCCTGCTCGAAAATGGCGCCGAGACGCACGGCTCCGCCCTGGGGGAAGACGTTCCCCAATTGGCGTTAAGGCTTCAAGATCAGTAGCGCGAGACCACCCAAGACGACGCCGACTAAGGTGATCACCCCATAGACCCACAGCGACCGCCGGCGCCGCAGGCGCGCGCCGCGGCTAAGACGAGTGGTCGACTGGATCATTCAGCCATTAGACGCGATGTGGCCCAGGACGCCAAGGTCGCACCCCTGGGGCGCCCACACTCATCCACATTGCATGAATTCTTAATGGCATTCCTTGCAAACTGGCCTCGGAGGCCTAGATTGGAGCCATGAGCAAGTTCGACCAGTTCAAGGCCAAGCTCCGCCCCGGGCAGACCTACCGCCGGGCGGATCTGGCCCCATGGTCGACGGCGGTCGATCGCCACCTCAAGGAAGCGCTGCAGGCCGGCGTGCTGACCAAGCTCGCCGGCGGCCTCTACTACGCGCCCAAGCACACCGCCTTCGGGAAGGCCCCACCCGGGGACGAGACACTGGTCTCGACCTTCCTGAAGGGCGGTCCGTTCCTGCTGGCCTCACCGAACGCCTACAACGCGCTCGGGGTCGGGACGACCCAGCTGCACAACAAGACCGTGGTCTATAACCACAAGCGCCACGGCAAGTTCGCGCTCGGCGGTCGGACCTATGACTTCCGGATGAAGCCCGCCTTCCCGAAGAAGCTCACAGCTGAGTTTCTGCTGGTCGATCTGGTCAACAATCTCGACCAGTTGGGGGAGAGCGCCGAGGAGGTCCTGGGGCGCGTCAAGGCGCGCCTGGCCGCCAGTGACCGGGCGCGGGTTAAGCGGGCCGCCCAGTCCTACGGCTCCGAACGGGCCAAGAAGTTCTTCGCCCGGGCCCTGGCCGAGGTCGGGGCGCAGGATGCCGCGTGATTTCCTGCACAGCCACCCCCAGTTCACCGATCTGATCCGGATCGTCGCCGACGACCAGGGCATCGCACCCGCGCTGGTCGAGAAGGACTATTGGATCATGCAGAGCCTCTACGGCCTGCAGCAATTGGGCCTGACCTTCGAATTGAAGGGCGGAACTTCGCTGTCCAAAGGATACGGACTGATCAGCCGGTTCTCGGAGGACATCGACATCCGCATCGAACCGCCGGCGGACCCGCCGGTGATGACTGGCCGCAACCACGACAAGCCGGCGCACATCGGGAGCCGCAAGGACTTCTACGACCGCCTCGCCCAGACCATCACGATCGACGGGATCACCTCCGTCGAACGCGACACGGCCTTCGACGACACCCGGCAATACCGCAGCGCCGGCATCCGCCTGACCTACGCCAGCGCCAACGGCTCGGTCGAGGGCCTGAAGGACGGGGTCCTGTTGGAGGTGGGATTCGACGACGTCGCACCCAACGAAGCGCGAGACATCAGCTCTTGGGCCTACGACTACGCCGCCAGCCAGGTCGCGGTCATCGACAACCGCGCCCTGGGCGTCGCCTGTTATCACCCTGGCCACACCCTGGTCGAAAAGCTGCAGGCGATCTCGACAAAGTTCCGCCAGCAGCAAGAGACCGGCGCGTTCCCGCCGAACTTCATGCGCCACCATTACGACGTCTATGCGCTGCTCCAGGACCCGACTGTCCAAGCCTTCATCGGCACGCAAGCCTACCTCGACCACAAGGCCAAGCGGTTTCCCAAGGCGGACAACCCGGTCATCGCCGAGAACGAAGCCTTCGCCCTGAGCGACCCTGACGTCCGTCGGAAACTGCAGAGGGCCTACGTTACTTCAGGCGCGCTCTATTTCCGGGGTCAGCCGGACTTCGACGATATCCTGGCCAAGATCGCAGACTGGGCGCCGCGCCTCTGAAGATTCACGCGCTCGCGATCCCCGGCCCTAAAGGCTGACAGACTCAAGGAGGTAGGTTTCCGCCTCGCGGCCGACCAACCGGCTGACCTCCCTTACCCGTCGGCCATTTGGCGCTCGCTCGATGAAGATCACCACATTGATCGCCTGGGTGATAGCCCGGTAGGGAATCCGCGGCGTCGCCTCTCCGATCAGATCCTCGAGCCGCGTCAGCCCCTCCAGCGCGCTGTTGGCGTGGATGGTCGCCAGCCCGCCGGGATGGCCCGTATTCCAGGCCTTGAGCAGATCCAGGGCCGAGCCGTCGCGAACTTCGCCGATGATAATGCGATCGGGTCGCAGGCGCAGCGTATCCCTGACCAGATCCGTCATGGTGACCACCGGCTCAGTGCGCTTGGTCAGCATCTGCACCTTGTCCTCGGCCGAACACTGTAGCTCCGCCGTGTCCTCGATCAGCACCACGCGGTCGGTCGCGAACGCGGGCTCGGCGAGGATGGCGTTCGCCAAGGTGGTCTTGCCCGATCCCGTACCGCCGACGATCAGCAGGTTGTCGCGGTTCACCGCGGCCGCGCGGATCGCAGCCGCCTGGCCGGCCGTCATGATCGCCTGCTCGACGTAGTCGTCGAGGGTGAACACCACCTCGGGGCGTTTCCGAATGGCGAAGGCGGGGCTCGGCACGATCGGCATGAAGGCGCCCTGGAACCGCTCGCCGGTCTCCGGCAGGGTCGCGCTGACCCGTGGCCGGTCACGGGTGACGACCTCGCCCACGTGGTCCGCCAAGAGGCGGAGGATTCGATCGGCGTCGGCGCTGGCCAGGCTCTGCCCGGTGAACGAACGCCCCTCCCCTATCTTGTCGACCCAGATCTTGCCGTCGGGATTGACCATTACCTCGACCACCATTCGGTCGGCGAGCGCCGCGGCGATCACCGGGCCCATGGCCTGCTTCAGCGCCGCGACCTTGCGGTCCTGAGCGATCGGGTGCGAAACGGCCATGGAAACTCCAGGTAAATCGAGAAGGCGCTAGGCGGCGCCGGGCAGACTGTCGTCTTCGTCGGGCCGCAGGTTTTCGATGGAGTGCGCTGATATGTACTCGCCGGCGTCGATCGCCTCCGTCGGGGCGGGCTCGGCCGGCGTGGCGATCGGTGTGATGGCCTCGTGCGGCGCGGGCGCGGCCTTCACCGGCCGCACCCCCTTCCAGTCGATGGTCGCTGTCCCAGGCAGGTCCGCCTGGCCCCGGGATTGCCGGACCTTGGCCGGCACACCGTGGAAATAGTCGCCCGTGCGATCCTGGAAGAACGGCTCCTCGTAGTAGCGAATCTTGTCCGCCAGGATCGGCTTGCAGTTGTTGACGAACAGGAACTGCTTGCGGTCGTCGAGGCCGCGGACGTCCTCCTCGGAGAGGATGTAGCGCTGCTGCTCCGACTGCGACGTCGAGCGATGCGCCCGGCCGAACAGGGTGCGCGGATCGCTGAAGCTCTCGCGCATCTCCAGCGCCTTGCCGGCGCGCCGCACCACCTTCTCGATGCTGGTCGGCTCCGAGGTCGCGAAGGCCGCGGTGATGTGCATGTTGTCGAACAGGGGCGTGCGGTCGCCGTACTTCGAAAACACGTCGTTGAAGCTCTGGCAGATCAGGTGGGCGGTGATGCCGTAGCCGGCCATCTCGCCCATGGCGTTCTCCAGGAACGGCAGGCTGCCGAGCTTGGGAAACTCGTCGAGCATCAACAGCAAGCGATGCAGCTTTTTGCGCCCTCGGCTGTCGACGTGTTCGCTCTCCATCAGGCTGTTGATGGTCTGGCGTGTGAACACCCGCACCAGGAACGCCAGCCGGTCGGCGTGGGCCTGCGGCGTGATCATGTAGAAGCTCACCGGCGCGGTCGAGCACACCAAGTCGCCGATCGAGAAGTCGGACCAGCTGGTGGCGTATTCGACCAGCGGATCGGCCCACAGCGACAAGGAGGCCCGGCAAGTGGCCAGCACGCTCGACTTCACCCGCTCGTCGAGATTGGCCAGCGCCGTGGCGCCCAGCAGCACCTCAGGATGCACCTCGGCGATCGGCTGGCCGTCGGGGCTTCGGGCCTTGCCGTCGGGTGAGTGATAGTCGGGCCGATGCCGATGCAGCGTGTGCTGCATAGCGTGCAGGGTCGCATCGATGTTGATCAGCAGCCGGCGAACCTGGGCCAGGTTCTTCCGGTCGTCCGGCTCGCTGTAGAGCACATGCAGGATCACCGCGGTGAAGAAGTCCGTGGCGCTCTGGTCCCAGAAGTTCAGGTCGCCGGCCTTGCGGCCCAGCGGGTCGACCAGGATGCCGACGACATTCTGGATGTCGGCGATCTCCATCGGCCCCTTGCGAACCTCGAACAGCGGGTTCCAGCGCACGGTGTTGGGGTCGGTCGGCGCGAAATAGAAGACGTGGCTGAAGGTCTTTCGATGGTCGGCGGTGATGTGCCAGAGCTCGCCCTTGCGGTCGTAGATGAAGGCGCTTTCCGGCCAGGAGACCAGGGTCGGGACCACGTGGCCGGCTCCCTTTCCGCTGCGCGAGGCGCCGACGATGATGGCGTGCTCGATGCCGCGATAGGCGAGGTAGCGATCGCCGAACCGGCCGAGCACTCGGCCGCTCAGCTGCTTGCCGGCCTGGATCAACTTGGCCCGCTCGACATCGGGCATCGTCGCCCAGGCGCCCTTGCCGAACTTCGGCGGCGAGCGCCGCAGGCGACGGCTCAGGCCGATGGCCGCCATCGCCGGAATGAACAGGACCGCCAGCGGCAGCAAGGCCGCCATCTCGAAGGCGTCGGGATAGGTTCGCGCATAGCGGCCGTACCAGCCGATAAAGGCCCAGGGCGGATAGATCCGCACCGCTCCGACGTCGAACAGTCCCGGGCCGAACTCGCGCGGATAGTGGAAGACATGCGCCACATATTGCGTCGAGAACGACCCCGCCAGCAGCAGCAGCACCGCGGTCACCGGGAGCAGGATGCGCGCCTTCTGGGCCTTGGTCATCGCACGCGCTCCTCTACCGGCCGGGGAACAGGTTGCGGCCGATCGACCGCCCCTGCCCTCGGTTCAGCCGTTCCACCGCCAGCTGCCGCGCCTGGGCTGGATAGGCCTGGATCGCCGCCCTGGCCGGCGTCCCGACATCGCGCACGAACCGTGTCGCGTCGGGCGAGGTACGCGGCACGCTCAACGCCACCTGACCGAGCTCATGGGCGACGCGCAGGTCGTTGTAGGTGCGCGTCGCGGTGACGATGCGCTTGTCCATCCGCTTGATCTTTCGCTCCAGCGTGCGGCGTTGCCGGGCGACATCAGCCGCAGCCGCGACGCTCGGCTGACGTCGCGCCGCAATGAACGCCAGACCGGCCTCCGAGCGGGCCCAGGCCTGGCGAACCTGCAGCGCCGCCTCGTGGCGCCGAATGTCTCCCCGGGCCCGTGCCAGGGCGTTCAGCTCGGCATGTTTGGCCCAGATCATCCGCGCCGGATTGCGGATCCACTGGACCAATCGCAGACGCTTTTCGCGGGTCTTTTTGACCCGCTGTTCGGTGTGCTGCAGACGCGCCCGTGCGCCCTTCAGAGCGATCGCCGCCTCCGCCGTCAGCTCACGCTCGGCCTGGCGTTCGGTCAGCACTTTCGGCGGCGTAAGCGCATCGCGATCCCGCGCCCATTGGTCTCGCTGCGCAACCAAATCGTCGCGGACTTTCGCGGCGTCGGTCACCAGTTTCGGCACCGGAACCAGGATGATCGGTTCGCGCGCGGCGAGCTTGTCGATGGTCTCCTCCAGCGCCACGTGCACCTCGCGAACCTTGCGGTTGCGGGCCCGCACGTCACGGTTCTGCTCGCCTCGTTCGGAGGCGATGTTCTTGCGCTCCAGCGCCGTCGCCGCCGGTCCCATATGCACCGTCGGTGCGCGGTCCACGCCGCGCTCCGCGAGGCTCAAATGCGAGACTTGCGGCGCGTTCGGACCCAGGTGTCGACGCAGGTGTTCGTTCTGGATCTTGGCCCAGCCCGCACGCCATTCCCGCACCTGCTCGGGCGTGCGCCAGCTGCGGTCCTTCAGGCCAAGTCCCTTCGGCCCGACCCGCCGCGTGGTCACCAGGATATGGGCGTGGAAATTGCGCTGGTCGCCCTCCTTCCCTGGCCGGTGCATGGCGATGTCGGCGATCATCCCCTTGGCCACTAGGTGCTCCTGGACGAAGGCCCGGACCAGTTCGCGGCGTTGCTCGAAGTCGAGCTCATGCGGCAAGGCCACCAGCAGCTCCCGGGCCGGCACCCCATCCCGCCGGGACTCCGCCGCCTCGGCCGCGTTCCACAGCCGCTCGCGGTCCTGCAGCGCCGCCGGCGCCGTCTCGGGCGCCATGATCTCGGCGTGCTCGATGCCATCCTTGTTGGCGAAGTCGAACTCCATCGCCAGCCGTTCGTCGACCAGCGCCGCGCCCGACCGATAGGCCGCCGCCGCCACGGCGGACCGGCCGGCGGCCCTTTGGATGGTCTGAACCTGGCACAGGAATGACGCCACGCTGCACTCTCTTCAGGCCGGCTTGGCCGGCGGATCGCTAAGGGCCCTGGCCCTTGGCTCAAACCCCGGCCGTCGCCGGCCGCAGCGGGGTTTGAGGGTGTCGGGCGGAGCCTGACCGCATCCGTCGGTGGGCGTAGCCCAACCGATGGGTATATGCGCCATTGTCCACAAACTGCTCTGCCGACCACTATCGACCATCCCGCCGCATTTTGGTAGAGGCAGCCCATCACGTTCTTTTTCGCCACGGATGGTGCGTGTCATGGCGACCGTCGATAAGCGCCGCCGCAATGCCCGCCGCTCCAAATACCGGCCCCGCACCGACGCCCAGAAGCAGCGCCGCAAGGAGCTCTGGGCCGCCCGCGAAGCCGACCGCAAGGCCGGTCGCCGCCTGTCCGAAGAAGAGGCCCTCACCCTGCGCCTGGAGGAGCTCGAGGCCGCGCTCCGGGATCAGGGCCACGTCGGAATCCACAATCGCCGCCACGTCACACCGCTGGACGAGATCGAAGACGACGTCCAACGCTTCGCTGTCCTCAAGGCCCGGGTCGAACGCCTCGAAGCGCTCTGGGCGATCAACCAACGCAAGCGTGAGACCCGGGGCAAGATCATCATCGGCGGCGCCCTTCTGGCCGAAGCCGCCGACTTCGAGGTCGAGGATCGCGATGCCCTGCTCGAGCGCCTGGTCGACATTCTCGACCGGCGCGTCGAGCGTGTGCGCGACCGGCTCACCGTTCGCGAACTCCTCGGCAACGCGCCGCTGCCGTTGCGGCCCGGCGGCGATCTCGACGAGGACGCCGAGACCGCGCTGGCCGCCGCCGGCGAGGTCCTCCCGGACTTCGACGCCATGGCCCAAGCAGCGCTCGCCGACGACGATGATGACGGTCTCAACCCCGGCGAAATCGACCCCGACTATGCAGACCTGGACGGCGTCTGGGAGGCCCCGTCCTAGCGCCGGCCGCGATCGCTTCCGCGGCCGTCCGGAAGGATGAACATCACGCGCGCCGGATCGACCGCAACCGCCATCTCCGGAGCCGGAGATGCGGCCTCTTCGGGGGCCACGAGGGGCGCAGGGACAGCGGAGGAATCCAGCGTCCTGGGTAGCAGCGCCGAGCGCTCGGCGGCCCGGTTCGCGCCGACGAAGATGACCATCGGCGGGGCGGCCGCCGCCGGGGCCTGCGGCGCGGATCTGGCGCCGCCCCCTCCCCTCCCCGCTTCGGCATAGAAGGTGTGGTCGCCGATCATCGCCGAGGCCGGTGCGCCGCCAAAATTGGTCAGGCCCGGCGACACCGTGCCGGCCGCTTCCCGAGCGGCCACGATCGAGGCGTTCTGGAAGAACCGCGCGCCGTTCGTCAGGTCCGGCAGCCGGCCGTCAAGCGCCAGGTTGAGGATGGTGTCGATCCGGGCCCGCTGGGCGTCCGACACCGGCCGAAGGTTGCGCCAGGAACCGCCGGCCCGCATCACCGGCTCGAACTGGCCGCGGGCGTTGACCACCGCCTCGACCGTGCCGCCCCAGCGGCCGTCCTGAAGGCGGTTGAGGATCGTGTAGACCACGCCGGCGAGGCCAGAGTCGCCCTGGTTCGCCGCCTCGGCGTAGGCGACCCGGGTGATGGCCTCGCGGGCCATTGGATCGGCTAGCTGCGTCGCCATACTGGACGCAGGGACCGGCGCGCGCGGCGATGGCGTCAGGCGCGGCGCGGCGGCGGCCGGCGGCGGGCAACTGACCCCGGCGGGAAGCGGCTGGGCGGTCGCGCCACGGGCCAGGAGGGCGCAGAGGCCCGCGAGAGCAGCAGGATCCATCAGAGGGCTCCAGGGGCCTCGGACGCGCCCCACAACGGCCGGTAGACGCCAAGCACCTGCTGGGCGCTCACCGGGCCGTAGTAGCGGCTGTCGAAGCTGTTGGGGATGCGGTTGGAAAAGACGAAGAATTCGCCCGGGCCCAGACGGCGACAGCCGCGCCATTGCGGCAGTCGCCGACCGCGTAGATCGACCGTGTAGATCGGCGCCAGGCGGCGGCCGTTCACGGCCAGGCTGGAGCCCTGAGTGCAGACGAGGTCTCCCTCGGCGGCCGCGACCTGTTTGAGGATCGGCATGTGCCGGAGGTAGCCCATCCGGCCGTCAGCGTAAGGGAAGGCGGCGGCCGGGGCGGGAAAGGCGATCAGGCTGCCCACGTCCGGCGCCTGGCCCGTCCGCGCATAGAGTCCGAGGGGCTCGCTCTCGGTCCTGTTCCATAGCAGCATCGGGCCGAATGAGCTCGCCAGCGCGATGACCAGGGCGAGCGCGAGGCCTGCGCCGAGCAGGGGGCGAAGGGACGGCAGGGTGGCGCGCGAAAGGCGACTGGACATGCGGCGTTCTCGATCGGCCGGCTTCAAGGCGCCCTCCCCCGCGCCGTCCGACACGGCCCTTTTTAGGAGAAATCGCACCTCAAGGCGAGGCCTTCTGCACGTCCCGACTGAAGAGACCCGCCCGGCGTATGCCGGGCGGGTCGGGAGCCTCAGTCTTCGTCGCCGGCCTCGTTGTGCTCGGGACGATCGAGGGACTTCACCTCGTGCTGGGGCGTGGCCACCACCACCTTCGA